>NZ_JADBRF010000001.1:0-725110 GCF_014930485.1 Enterobacter cloacae complex sp. P47BA
GGAAATCAGTTCCGGGTCAAGATAGTCGCCCAGAGAAGTCAGAGGGTTACGCAGAGAATCGTAACGTGATACCAGCTCAAGAGCCTGTCCAATGTGCATAAAAAATCCGGAAACGGGTAAACATTTCCGGATTCTTACACAGCCACTGGATCGGTCAACCGATCCTTAACTGATCGGCATTACTCCGAAAGGAGGCTTTTTTTTGCCTGCCACTCAGGCTGGCGGAAGCTGACGAGGTTTACCGTCGCTATCGACAGCGACATAAATAAACAGCGCTTCAGTTGCTTTATAGCGCTGTCCAATCGGTTCAGAAGAGACTTTCTTCACCCAGACTTCAATATTGATGGAGATGGATGTATTGCCGCGCTTTACGCAGCGGGCGTAACAGCAAACCACATCACCTACCGCAACCGGACGCAGGAAGGTCATTCCATCCACCCGCACGGTCACCACGCGTCCGTGAGCAATCTCTTTTGCCAGAATTGCGCCGCCCATATCCATCTGCGACATCAGCCAGCCGCCAAAAATATCGCCATTGGCATTGGTGTCAGCGGGCATTGCCAGTGTGCGTAAAACCAGTTCGCCCTGAGGGGCGTTATTTGTTGTCATTGTTTTAACTCATAACGGAAGACTTCAGGCGGGATGCTACTATGATTTCACAGCGGAGAGAATAGACCAGAACGCCTGTCGAACACGTTCTGGTCAGTCAGCAATCAGTGCTTGTCGTCCTGCGGCATGTGGCGATAGATATAAATGCCGCTTAGCAGGGTGAATATCAGCGTCAGGGCCGTCAGGCCGAAGACCTTAAAGTTGACCCAGATATTCTGTGGCAGCCAGAAAGCGATATAGATATTGGCAAGACCGCAAAGGATAAAGAACACGGCCCAGGCAATATTCAGGCGCGACCAGACTTCCTGTGGCAGCGTCAACTCTTTGCCGAGCATGCGCTGGATCAGCGGCTTTTTCATCACCCACTGGCTGATGAGCAGCGCACCCGCAAACAGCGCGTAGATCACCGTCACTTTCCACTTGATAAATTCATCATTGTGGAAGAAGAGGGTTAGCCCACCGAATACGGCGACCAGGACGAACGTCACCAGCGCCATTTTTTCAACTTTACGGTAGCGCACCCAACTGTAGATCAGCACAACCGCTGTCGCAATAATCAGCGCCGTGGTGGCAGCATAAATGTCATACAGTTTGTAAAACGCGAAAAAGACCACCAGCGGTAAAAAATCAAGAAACTGCTTCATTCTGTGATTCCATCTTCTCTGTTGAGCCGGGCCCTGTCATGCACCCGGCATCAGGGTTACTGACGAATTAACATATACAGGCGGAACAGATAGACAAGCAGCACCGCTGAAATCAGGTTGCTCAGTGTATTCGCGACCACCGCGCCGACGTTCGGGGTTAATACCGCAAAATTCGGAGCAAACAGGAGCAGGAGCGTTTTTGCCAGCAGCCAGGCAATGACTGCGGGAGCCACCAGACGCATATTAGCCCATGCGAGTCGGATGCTGCTGCGCATCGCGGTAAAAATTCCCATTTTATCCTGAACGACCATTACTGGGGCAAAAGCGAGCACAATAGCCAGTAACACGCCCGGCACCACAACCAGCATAATTCCCATCTGCACCAGCATGGTGGTTAAAAAGATCAGAATAAACAGCTTAGGTAAGACCGGCGCGCTGGCACCAATCGCCCGCAAGGCGCTGACCCGGTGGCCCGCCGACACCAGTTGGATCATCAGCAAAACGCCGCCCGCCAGAATGGCGTTACCAATCAGGCCAGAAAACGTGGATGCGGCAGACGCCCGGAGCAGAATTTGTTGCTGCTCTGGCGTCATGTTTTGCACCAGTTCAAATAGCCCAACGCTTCCTGCAAGATGGTCGCCCTGGCTCAGGCTGGCAATCTGTTCTTCACTCGGTGAGAACGCATGACCCAGCACCACAGTGATAAAGGCGCAAAGCAACGCGATCAGTAAAAAGGTAATGAACTGATTGCGGAAAAAATTTCCCGTGTCACGGTAGACAGACTTCGCCGTGATAGACATGCACTCTCCTTGAGTATTGCAGGTGTTAATTAGCCGGCAATTGTACACCGGATGAACCTGCTGTGGCAGCATCAAGGCTTGTATGGAAAAGCATATCTTTGTAAAGCGGCGGTAATCCAAAGCGCGCGCGGGCGCGATTACAGGCTTCGTTGACCTGCCCATCTTCCCCCGACATGGCAAATTCCCGGCACGGGCTGGGGCGATCCTCATAGATTGCGCACCGGGTCGAAACCCCGGGCTCACCTTGTAAGGCCGCGCAGCGGGCCTGCTTTTGATTGGTGCCGCTCATGCAGCGTAGAAAGGGGGTTAACGGCTCAGTAAGATGAACCGGAACGGTACCGCCGCCATCGTTGGCTTCAGCCCAGTAGAAAGAGACTCGAAAATACGCACAACAGGCTCCGCACGTCATGCACGGGTTAACTTCACTCATGGCACACCTGCAAAAAAGAACGCATCAAATCAACTTGTGAGAGCGATAAATTATCCAGCCGACAGAGGAAGAGCAAGAGGGGGAAAAGAGAAAATTTTGTAACTGTGAAATGCCAAAAATTGACATAGAAACAACTTATTGCTTTTCAAAGCGCCACAAAAAATTAACCCAGATCAATGAATGTTAACTTACTGGTTTTAATGTGATCTGTGGCAGATCACTTATTACTCTTTTGTGAGTATATTCTCATCCGCGATTAAAACCACAACGATGGAGCGGATATGAAAAAATTAGCGGTGGCAGCCCTTGTATTAAGCAGTCTCTCTGGCGGCGCGTACGCGCATGAAGCAGGCGAATTCTTTATTCGTGCCGGTTCGGCTACGGTTCGCCCAACTGAAGGATCGGATAACGTGCTGGGTATGGGCGGTTTTAACGTCAGTAACAACACCCAGTTAGGTTTAACATTCACCTGGATGGCGACGGATAACGTTGGGGTTGAGCTTCTGGCGGCAACACCGTTCCGTCACCGTGTCGGTCTTGGTGCGACCGGTGATATCGCCACGGTTCACCATTTACCGCCAACGCTGATGGCGCAATGGTACTTTGGCGATGCCAGCAGCAAGGTGCGTCCATATATTGGCGCGGGTGTGAACTACACCACCTTCTTCGATGAGAAATTCAACGATACCGGCAAAGAAGCAGGACTCTCCGATCTCAGCCTGAAAGACTCGTGGGGTATGGCTGGGCAGGTTGGTCTGGACTATCTGATTAACCGCGACTGGCTGATCAACGCCTCGGTCTGGTATATGGATATTGATACGGACGTACGCTTCAAGGCGGGCGGTCAGCAGCAAAGTATCAGCACTCGCCTGGATCCGTGGGTGTTTATGTTCTCTGCGGGTTATCGTTTCTGATCCCCCGTCAAACTGGCCACAGGGTGGCCAGTTTGCTTTGCTCACGTCAAAACGACGGATAAACCGGCCGCTCATCGAGCTTTACGCAGTGCCTCAGGATCGTTTCCCCATCATATAAATAGCTGAAAGCGTCGCTGGATACGGAATGGAAGAGAATATCGCCGTTGGCAAACGGGATCATTTCGGTATCACCCGCACGTTTATGCCCCGCACCGGTTTCAAAATGGCCGCGCCACCGTTCCTGAGTGTGGTCATAAACGTGCAGAATAACCTCGACAAGTCCTCTTTGCGGACAATTAAGACGCAGGAAAGTAGAAGAGAAATTCA
This sequence comes from Enterobacter cloacae complex sp. P47BA, assembly GCF_014930485.1. Classification (NCBI taxonomy): domain Bacteria; kingdom Pseudomonadati; phylum Pseudomonadota; class Gammaproteobacteria; order Enterobacterales; family Enterobacteriaceae; genus Enterobacter; species Enterobacter cloacae complex sp. P47BA. The sequence goes on from NZ_JADBRF010000001.1 coordinate 3,725, forward strand.
GGGACAGCGCGTGGAAGGGAATCAATAAGGCGAAGACCAGTAAAGCTCGTAAATACATCAAACCGCGAAAACCTCCTTCAAAAGGGAAATGAGATTTTACTTAAGTCATAAATAACGTTTTTGTCGTGGATCAAGATGTCTTATAATTCAATACGATAAAGGCCCCTGACGAGGCCCTTAGCGATCATTTTTGAATCAGATAGCGAATGGTTGGACCATCCTGCTGGATATCCAGCACCGTATAACCGTGGTTTTTCGCATCCAGCGGTATGTTGTTGATGGACTGCGGGCAGTCGCTGACCACCTCCAGAATTTCACCTTTCTTAAGCTGCGGCAGCGCTTCAAGCGTAGCCACCGCCGGATAGGGACAGGGCTCGCCAACCATATCCAGACGATAATCAGGCACGATCTCTTTCATGCTGCATTCTCCTGCGTTTCTGTTTTAACGCTCGCACGGCGGAAGAAACGTCTCTCCTGTGCGACGACCAGTAAAAAAGCGACCAACAGCAGGGCGTAGGTGACGAGCAGGCCGCCGAGAGGTCCGAAGGTATTCAGCAGATTAACCTTATCCCAGCGGGTGGCCAGGACGGGTGACACGTCATCCCAGTAGTACGCCAGGATCGTCGAGCCAATCACATTACCCAGCCCCACCCACCAGTAGTGCACCTGGCCTTCGACGGCGCGATACATCCAGCCGGTTTCACATCCGCCAGCCAGCACGATCCCGAAGCCGAACAGCAGGCCGCCAATGACCGCGTTAGGACCGGCCCACATGATTTTCGGTTCGACGCCCAGTTGAACATAGCTGAAGATGCCGATGGCGCTGACCGCCATCCCGGCGATAATCGCCTTCGCCATCATCGTGCGTCCGGTGATCCACATATCGCGAAACGCGGAGGTGAAGCAGATCTGCGCGCGTTCAATGAGCAGACCAAAACCCACGCCAAACAGCATCGCCAGACCGAGCTTAGGCTGGTTCAGGGCGGTGCAGAGCGCCCATGCCACCATGGCGAAAAAGACCAGCATTCCGAGGCGGAAACGGCGCTTTGCCTGCTCCGGTTTTTGGGTTAGCGGGGACGCCGCGCTGACTTTTGTCATTTTCACCGGAATGCGGAACAGCGGCAGAAGGGTGAATTTTGCTCCGAAGTAAGAGCCAATCGCCGTGGCCACGGCAAAAAACCAGGCATGAAGGGAGAACTGCGGAATCCCCGTAAAGAACGCGGCCAGATTACAGCCCATCGCCAGGCGGGCGCCAAACCCGGCAATCATACCCCCGACTACCGCCTGCATGATGCGAACGCGGCTTTTGGGCATGCGCAGCTTAACGTTGTTTGCCCACAGCGCCGCAGCGAAACAGCCGCCGAACATGCCGATAATCATCATTCCGTCGATGCGGGTAAGCGGGGTACCGTCCAGGTGAATAAGTTTGAAGTATCCCCACTCTTCGGTATGTACGCCTGCGAGCTGCAGCAGTTGCCCACCCCAGCGGGTGAATTCACCGGTGACGGCCCAGAAGGTGCCGGTAATGCCGAAATAATAAGTAGAGAGAATGCCTGCCGCGATGACGGCCGGAGCAGGTGACCAGAACTTAACCAGGTAAGTCTGTTTGAAGGATTGCCATGACATGAGTAAGCCTCTGAACTCAGAAGGTGTATTTGGATTTAACGGGCTGGAATATATAACTTTTTGGGTTACTCTAAAACCTCTCCAAACCTACTCTCCGGGATAGCGTCATTTTTTATGACTTCAGTCATTAAATCTTGCGATACGTTGTACTCTGCGCGGGATTAAAACCAGGGCATTACGGATATGGCCCCCCCTCAGGCGAGGGGGGGCTTTCGGGGCGGGAGAATGATGTTTACTTCGCCGCTTCCTCGATAAGTGTGGCGACATCCTGCGGATGTGAAACCATCACGACATGGGATGCGCCTTTAATCACAACGGTGTGTTTTGATCCCGCGCGTTCAGCCATGAATCGCAAACCCTGGGCGGGGATATTCTTGTCGCCGTCACCGTAAATGAAGTAAGAGGGCAGTTTTTTCCAGGCTGGCGCACCCGATTTTTCAGTTAAAGCCGCTTCGGTAATCGGTCTTTGCCCTGCGGCCATCAGCGCCGCTTCTTCAGCTGAAACGTCATGCGCGAATTGCTGGTGGAACTTCGCCTGATCGATGGAGAGATCGACGCTACCATCAGCCAGCTTCACCGGTGCGGCGAGCGCCTGGCCAAGCGTGCCGCCAGGGAATTTTCCTGCCAGGTCGGCCGCGGCTTCACCCGCGTCGGGAGCAAATGCGGCGACATAAACCAGCGATTTGACATTGTTTGTATCACGGGCCGCGTTCGTAATAACCTGGCCACCATAGGAATGCCCGACAAGGACGACCGGCCCCTTAATGTTGTTCACCACAGAAGAGACGTAAGCCGCATCACCCGAAACACTGCGCAGCGGATTCGCCGCAGCAACGACATTATATCCATCCTTTTGCAGGATCCGGGTAACGCCATTCCAGCTAGAAGAGTCGGCAAAGGCACCATGAACCAGGACAACGGTCGGCTTAGCGGTTTCGGCGATTGCGCTGGCAGACAGCAGAACGGCGGCAACGGCAAGGGAGGCAGCAAATTTGGACATGATCATTCCTCTTTTCAATACAGTTTAAAGGGTATGCGTAGGGGGGCCTGTCTGGAACAGGCCACCTGGTTAGCCGCGAATAAAGGCCAGTACGTCAGCGTTAAAGCGATCGGCCTCTGTCTCAGCCAATCCATGTGAACCACCGGCATATATCGTCAGCGTCGCATTCGCAACGATCTCAGCGGCGCGGTGTGCGGATGCCTTAATGGGGACAATCTGGTCATCGTCGCCATGAATAATCAGCGTAGGGCGATCAATCTGCTGCAGGTCGCGTGTGTAATCGACTTCAGAGAACTCATGGATGCAGTCATATTGCCCTTTAATGCCGCCCTGCAGGCCAATTCTGCGGAAGTTTTCCCGTAACCCGTCATTGGTGGGGACATGGTCACGGTTAAAGCCATAGAACGGAATTGTCAGGTCAAAGTAAAACTGTGAGCGGTTTTTGGCCGTGCCTTCGCGGATAGCATCAAACACCTCAATCGAAGTACCGTCTGGATTGCCATCCGTCCGGAGCATAAGAGGAGGGACTGCGCCGACCAGAACGACTTTAGCCACGCGTGAGGTACCATGACGGCCGATATAATGTGCAACTTCGCCGCCCCCTGTGGAGTGACCCACTAAAATGAGATCCTTCAGATCCAGCGACTCAATCAGCTCAGCGAGATCGTCCGCATACTGATCCATATTGTTGCCGTGGAAAGTCTGGTCTGAGTGCCCATGGCTGCGACGGTCATGCGCGATAACCCGGAAACCATTCTGGCTGAAAAACAGCATTTGCTGATCCCAGGCATCAGACGATAACGGCCATCCGTGAGCGAAGAGGATAGGCTGACCTGAACCCCAGTCTTTGTAAAAAATGCCTGTTCCGTCTTTGGTGATGAAAGTTGTCATTTTGTACTCCTGTTATGTGTTGCGTTATTTGTTTGTGTGCGATTTGTTTGTGTGCAAATGAATATGGCAGCCCTTTTTGTCTTTGTCAATCGCTTGCAATTAAATCGTATGCAAACTATTTTAAGGGGACTGGAGGACATATGACTAAACACACTAATTTCGAGGATTCCCTGCCAGATGTGCACGGTATGCTCTGTTTCTCTCTTTACTCTGCAGGACATGTTTTTACTCAGCTCTATCGTCCCATGCTTGATAAGCTTGGCCTGACCTATCCCCAGTATCTGGTGATGGTTACCTTGTGGAATCAGGATGGGCGAACAGTGAAGGAACTGAGTGGAATTCTTTTTCTTGAGTCCAGCACGTTGACCCCTTTACTGAAGCGGCTGGAGACTGCGGGGTTGATCACCCGGACACGTAATCCGAAGGATGAGCGCGAAGTGCTTATCCACCTGACGGAGAAGGGGGAGGCGCTGAAAAGCGAGACCAGCACTATCACGCGCTGTATTGTGGATACCCTGGGGATGGACGCTGACATCATTGCTGACATCAAAGCATCAGTCGATAAGATCCGTGACAAGATCCACCGTGCGCAGAAACCGGACGCCAATGACCTGGCCTGATGGGGTCATTCGGGCACAGACATACTGTCCATTCGTACGCTCTATGAAACACTGAATTTACTGGAGGGCTGTTTTTCGCATTGAGGAATCTCATTATGATGAGGGCTAATGATTCCCAGGGGATACCACATGCGCATTGACAATCTACAGTATTTTTTTGACCCACTTTGCGGCTGGTGTTATGCCAGCTCGCCCGCCCTGAATTATCTGGCACAACATTACATCGAAAAACTCACGTTAATGCCCAGCGGTCTTTTTTGTGATGAGGGTGCCCGGCACATCACCGCCCAATGGGCAGAATATGCGTGGACAAACGATCGGCGTATCGCTTCGCTGACCGGTCAGCCATTCAGTGAGAGCTATCACCAGTTCCTGAACTCAGGTGCGCGCTTTGATTCGACGTTTATGAACCGGGCACTTACGGCTTTTCATGAAATCAGCCCGGTGGCAGAGGCAGGGCTGCTTCGTGCACTGCAACATGCTCGCTATGTACTGGGGCGTGATACCTCGCAAAGTGATGTGGTGGAAGAGATCGGCATCGCCTGGGCTCGGGAAAATAACGTTGACCTCAACCCCAATAACTTTGCCGGCCGGCTTGATGCCGATAACGCGCTTCGTAGCCTGACGGACGACAGGATCGCTGACGTAAAGCGTCTTATGAATCAAAAAGGTTTCAGCGGGGTTCCGCTGCTGTTGGTTACGGTTGACAGCACTGAGCACATTATCAGCGGCCATGATCTCTACGGCGGAGCAAAAAGCATCGGCGAGGCGCTGGCAAAGCTTGCGTAGCCAAAACGAGGCTTCCGGTTTTACACACCGGAGCTTCGTTTATCACCTGTTCGAATGCCCGAATCATTTCTGGCGGGAGAGGGATCGGAAAGAGCAGTAGTACCCTACAGATGCGGTAAGGCAGAGCATATACCCGAATGATTCGCTGCCTTCCTCCACGACATTCTTGACCACCCTGACGTAGCTTTGATCGAGTATCGCGTACCATAATTCGTGCATTCCAAACAGCCGGGAGAAAACCAGGACTGCCAGCAGACCACTGAGCATCATGCCATACCAGGGGGTACGGGTATAGTGGGTCAGTTGCGTAAGAGTAAGTCGGAAATGGACAACGGGATAAAGCAAAGCGCAAATGGCGGAAAGTAGTGCAAACCACACCCAACTTCCATGAGCCAGAAGATCAAAAAATGCATCCAGTTCGCGAATCAGCATGGAGAGGAAAAAACCGCCGATCAGGATGTTGCAATAGCGCATGAATTCCCATTTCTTCGCCAGCAGGAAGTGAATAAATACGATGCCCCCTAAAACCGATTCCTGCACAATTTCGGTCAGCGATATCTCCGGTATATCCAGATTAAATAAAGAGATATCCGCCCACAGACAAAGTACGGGCAAGGAGCAGGCTGCTGACGCGAAAAGAAAGAAGAAAAAGCTTTTGAGTACAGACATTAACACCACCACTTTCATTCAAAACACCTATGATAAGTGGCTTCGAACGAAAATCTATTTCACTTTGTGCGCTATAGGCATGAATTTTAAGCATATTGAGCTACATAGTGAGGGGGTGTTCACTCTGTGCCGATAAGCTCCCCCACTTTCACGGAGCTCTCCGTCACTAAAAGCGGCGATATGCTTTGGTTATTACAGGATGCGAATACATGGCTCCAGCGGCTTTAGTTTTCATAACCATTAAGCCGTCCGGGTGTTTAAGTGGTTATAATAAAAAATAAAAACTTTACTTAAAAAATTTTTCTGTGCCTGGATAGCGTCTTCGGTTTGGAATATAGACCTTATAAAAGCAGTTTAGTAAAGCAGTCCTCAGTTCAGGTGTTATCAATAGATACTCTTCTTCGTGAGCCTCCTCCTAAGTGCCAAATAAGTTACTCTCTAAATACAGGCCATCATCGCCGCGCTTAGTGGCTCAAAAAATAAGGAATTATCTATGTCTAATAAAATGACTGGTTTAGTAAAATGGTTTAATGTTGATAATGGTTTTGGTTTTATCACGCCTGACGACGGCAGCAAAGATGTATTCGTACATTTCTCTGCTATTCAGAGCGACAGCTTCAAATCGCTTGATGAAGGCCAGAAAGTGTCCTTCACCATTGAAAATGGCGCTAAAGGCCCGGCAGCGGGTAATGTTTCTCCGCTGTAAGTCGCGCCTGTTATCAATGACCCTTACGATAGCGATGAAGATGCGAGTCTGAGCAGTTAAGTTTCACTGATAACAAAAAACCCGCCGAGTGCGGGTTTTTTTAAGACTTCAGGAGAATTGTTATTCTGTCTTGTCGACCTGTTTTCAGAGACAATTATCCTTCACCCGGAGGCGGGATACGGTCCCGAAGGCTGTATTCCTGTGATAAACGCCAGAAATCATGACCAGCCGGATGCTGATATAAGCGGAGCGAGAATTGACCGGCGACAGCGGTGATGTATTCAAATATCGCTGACTGGGTATTTTCATACTCCATCCACAGTACGGAAGAGGTAAAGCAATAAATTTCCAGGGGAATACCCGACGGCGTAGGCTTTAGCGTTCTCACGACAATATACATATCTTTGATAATATCAGGCCGATCGGCGAGCCATGCCATCAGGTAGTGCCGAAAAAGCGTTAAATTTGTCAGGCCATTATCCATAAACCAACTGTCCGGTACGCCCATGGGATCACGCCCGTCGATGAGCTTTGCCAGCGGTTCATTCGTGCCGCGCAGGGCCAGCATCGGGGCCAGGGTTTCCTGAGTGAGAAATTTAACGGAGTGCTGATCGATAGTGGTGCTGCGCATAATCCGGCGCGCGCCTGACGAAAACATGGCCTGCCAGTTGGTATACGTTTCGGTCAGGAAGTTTTTGGTCGGTATACGCGAGATCGTGTTATCCCAGTTACGGATGGTAATGGTGTGCAGCGCTATGTCGGTCACTTCGCCACTCAGGTTCTTATCGGGCATTTCAATCCAGTCCCCCAACTGCAGGACATCATTTGACGAAAGCTGGATATTGGCCACGAGCGAAAGCAGGGTGTGCTGAAAGACTAACATCAGTACGGCCGCCACGGCCCCGAGGCTGGAAATAATGATCGCAGGGGATTTATTCGACATGACGGCAAGTATCATGATCGCAGCGATGATGTGGATAAATATTTTCCCTATCTGGATGTAGCCTTTGATAGAGTGATTTTTACGCTTCGTCTTGCGTAAATAAGAGCTGTTGACAATATCCAGCATCTCATTGAAGAAAACCGACAGAAAAATAAAGAATAAAATCCCACAGATGGTATTTATTGCCGTCACCAACGATGTCGGCATATTGGGCATAAACTGCAGGACATAATAAACGATAATAACCGGAATGAAATTCGACAGCTTCTCGGCAATACGACGATCTTTTTCCAGCGGGACATCCTGTTTATGGCTGGCAAAGAAGACCTTACGAACGATTTTTATGAGCAGAAATTTGCACATTAGGTGCGCAAAGAAACCGGAGATGACCAGCAGAATAAGATTAAATCCAATGGCCAGAGCCGGATTGCTTTCTATGAATGTTAATAAATAATCCAAGTACACCATCGCTTATCGCCTGAATCGTATGCCATTATGTATTAACCTCATTCAGGAGATAAATACAAAAATTTAACCAAATCATATAATGGCATATCCGGTACAGGCAAGTCCACGACCTGAATCCTAAGCCGCACCGAGCTATTTTGTTGCGGTCAGTAACTTTATTTTCAAATTCGTTCCAGGCGATAAAAGCAGGCGAATGTGCGTGGCAGTGCCCAGAATGACGGCGCTAAAGAAACACCGTCTGGCGGCGAAGCCAGACGGTGGAGAGGTTACGCTTTGCGCGTTGCCGCTTTCATTGCGCTGACAAACGTTTTCAGCTCAGCCAGCATTTGCTCTGGCTTGTCCACGTTCTTCTCAATGATTTTAACGATAGCGGAGCCTGAGATTGCACCGGCTGCGTTAGCCTCAATCGCCGCCGTGACCTGGTCGGGAGATGAAATCCCAAAGCCCTGCAGCGGAGGCGCGGCATGGTACTCGGCCAGCTTTTTCACCAGATGATGCAGCGGCAGTGCAGCTTTATTCTCGGCGCCAGTCACGCCCGCGCGCGAAAGCAGATAGGTATACCCGCGCCCGTAAGAGGCTATCTGGCGCAGCAGTTCATCATCGGCGTTAGGCGGGCAGATGAAAATAGGGGCGACATTGTGACGCATCGCAGCCTGGCGGAACGGCGCGGACTCTTCCACGGGCACGTCTGCTACCAGGACCGAGTCGACACCCACGCGCGCGCATTCGGCATAGAACTCGTCAACACCACGGTTGAACACCAGGTTGGCGTACATCAGCAGGCCAATTGGAATGGTTGGGTGCTTCTGGCGGATCGCCGCCAGCATTTCAAAGCACTGGGTTGGGGTCACGCCTGCCGCAAAGGCGCGCAGGGTGGCGTTCTGGATGGTCGGGCCATCCGCCAGCGGATCGGAGAACGGAATACCCAGCTCCAGCGCGTCGGCGCCGGCTTCAATCAGGGCGTCGATAATCTTCAGAGACTGCTCAGGGCCGGGGTCGCCCAGGGTAACGAAGGGGACGAACGCGCCTTCCTGGCGGGATTTCAGTTCAGCAAATACGTTATCGTAGCGTTCCATCAGATTTCCCCTCGTGCTTTCAAAATATCGTGAACGGTGAAGATATCTTTGTCACCGCGACCGGAAAGGTTCACCACCAGCAGTTGCTCTTTTTCCGGGTTCTCTTTCATCATTTTCAGCGCGTGCGCCAGCGCGTGGGAAGACTCCAGCGCCGGGATGATCCCTTCGCTGCGGCACAGCGTTTTGAAGGCTTCCAGCGCTTCGTCATCGGTAATGGAGACATAGTCCGCGCGCCCCGTGCTGTTCAGGAACGCGTGCTGTGGCCCAACGGACGGGAAGTCCAGTCCGGCAGAAATTGAGTAAGACTCTTCAATCTGCCCTTCATCGGTCTGCATCATCGGGGCTTTCATGCCGAAGTAGATCCCCACGCGGCCATGCTTCAGCGGCGCACCGTGCTCGCCGGTTTCAATCCCATGACCGGCAGGCTCGACGCCAATCAGCCCCACGCGGGTTTCGTCGATAAAATCGGCAAACATGCCGATGGCGTTAGACCCGCCGCCGACGCAGGCAATGACTGCATCCGGCAGGCGACCCTCTTTTTCAAGGATCTGCGCTTTGGTCTCTTCACCGATCATGCGCTGGAATTCGCGCACGATGGTCGGGAACGGGTGAGGACCTGCCGCGGTGCCGAGCATATAGTGCGCGGTTTCGTAGCTGCCGGACCAGTCGCGCAGCGCTTCGTTACAGGCATCTTTCAGCGTCGCAGAACCGCTGTGCACCGGGATCACTTCCGCACCCATCAGGCGCATACGGAACACGTTCGGCGACTGACGCTCAACGTCTTTAGCACCCATATAGATGCGGCACTTCAGGCCGAGCAGGGCGCTGGCGAGCGCAGAAGCCACGCCGTGCTGGCCCGCGCCGGTTTCGGCGATGATTTCGGTTTTACCCATACGCTTCGCGAGCAGCGCCTGGCCCAGCACCTGGTTAGTTTTATGCGCGCCGCCGTGCAGCAGATCTTCACGCTTAAGATACAGCGTGGTTTTGGTGCCTTCGGTCAGGTTGCGGCATTTGGTCAGCGCGGTTGGACGCCCGGCGTAGTTTTTCAGCAGGTCGGTAAACTCTGCCTGAAACGCCGGATCTTTCTGCGCGCTCACGAACGCTTCTTCCAGCTGGCGCAGCGCGGGCATCAGGATTTGCGGAACGTACATCCCGCCGAATTCACCAAAATACGGGTTAAGTAATGTCGTCATCTTCTCTTCCTTAATATGCACGCAGAGTTTTAAACACCGAGGCCAGCTTGCTGGCATCTTTGATACCCGGTTGCGACTCTACGCCTGAATTGAAATCGAGGCCTGCGCAGCCGGTTTTCGCGGCTTCCACACAGTTATCCGGGCTTAGTCCGCCCGCCAGCAGGACGTTGTCCAGCTTTTCGCCGTTCAGCAGCGACCAGTCAAAACGTTGTCCGGTGCCGCCCTGGCCGTTGTCGAGCACGTATTTGTCAACGTGGTGAAGATTACGTGCGGGCAGGGTGTTGCCCACGCTTTGTGCTTTCCAGATTTGAACCTGCGGTGCCAGCGCGTCGCGCAGGGCATTGATATACGCCTGATCTTCATCGCCATGGAGCTGAACGGCACTCAGGGATAACGCGTCGGCTTTTGCCACAACATCCGCGACATCCGCATTGCGGAACACGCCAACATAGCTCAGCGGGGCCGCCGCGATTACCTTGCGGGCCTGTTCCTCATTGACTGCACGAGGAGAGGTGTCGACGAAGATTAAACCGCCATAGATTGCTCCAGCCTCATACGCGGCCAGCGCATCCTGTTCGCGGGTCAGGCCGCAGACTTTGTTTTCACCCAGCAGCACGCGACGCACAGCCGCATTGAGGTCGTCATGTTCCATCATGGCGGAGCCAATCAGGAAACCGTTGGCGAAGTGGCTCAGCTCGCGCACCTGGGCGTAGCTGTTAATGCCGGACTCGCTGATCACCGTGACGCCCGCACCCAGACGCGGCGCCAGCTGGCGGGTGCGGTTCAGGTCAATCGACAAGTCGCGAAGATCGCGGTTGTTGATGCCGACCACTTTGGCTTCCAGCGCGATGGCGCGCTCAAGCTCTTCTTCGTTACTCACTTCGGTCAGCACGCCCATGTTCAGGCTGTGCGCCACGGCAGCAAGCTGGCGATACTGTTCGTCATCAAGTACCGAGAGCATCAGCAGGCAGGCATCGGCCTGGTAGAAACGCGCCAGCCAGATCTGATACGGGTCGATAATAAAGTCTTTGCACAGGATCGGCTGCGGTGCGATGCCGCTGACGATCGGCAGAAAATCGAAGCTGCCCTGGAAATATTTCTCATCCGTCAGCACGGAGATTGCCGACGCATGATGCTTATAAATACCGGCGATACGCGCCGGGTCGAAATCGTCACGAATAACGCCTTTTGAGGGAGAGGCCTTTTTGCACTCCAGAATAAAGGCGGTACGTGCACCCTGCAGGGCGTCATAGAAACGACGGCTGCTCGGGACGACGTCATTCTGGAAACTGGCAAGCGGCTGCTCTGCTTTGCGTGCTTCCACCCAGATGGCCTTATCGGCAACGATTTTCGCTAAAACGGTCTGCATTCTTTACCCTCTTGCCGCAAGTGCGGTAACGCGATCGTAAGCTGCACCGGAGCGCAGTACATCCAGAACTTTTTGAGCATTGGCCTTCAGGTCTTCCTCACCGTGCAAACGCATCAGCATGGCGACGTTGGCAGCCACGGCGGCCTCATGAGCGGCCTCACCTTTACCTTGTAGTAAGCGCGTCAGAATGTCACGGTTTTCTTCCGGCGTACCGCCTGCCAGCGCTTCCTGATGGTACGGCGTTAAGCCGAAATCAGACGCCTCAAGCTGATAGCTGAGTACTTCACCATCGTTAAGCTCGGCCACCAGCGTCGGCGCATGCAGCGAAACTTCATCCATTCCGCCGCTGTGCACCACGGCGGCGCGTTTGTAACCCAGCACGCGCAGCGTCTCGGCAATCGGCAGGACCAGCTCAGGGCTGTAAACACCAATTAATGCCAGCGGCGGATGGGCCGGGTTGATCAGCGGGCCGAGCACGTTAAACAGCGTGCGGGTTTTAAGCTGCTGGCGAACCGGCATCGCGTGGCGGAAACCGGTGTGATATTTCGGCGCAAACAGGAAGCAGACGCCCAAATCGTCCAGCGCTTCACGCGAACGCTCGGCATTCATCTCCAGATTGATGCCAAACGCGGCCAGCAGATCGGACGAGCCTGAACGGCTGGAGACGCTGCGGTTACCGTGCTTGGCCACTTTCAGTCCACACGCTGCGGCGACAAAGGCACTGGCGGTAGAAATATTGATACTGTTGCTGCCGTCACCGCCGGTCCCCACGATATCGGCAAACTGATAGTCCGGGCGCGGGAACGGAGCGGCATTTTCCAGCAGCGCGGTGGCCGCACCAGCGATCTCCTGCGGGCTTTCGCCGCGCACTTTCATGCTCACCAGCGCCGCCGCCAACTGCTCAGGCTTCAGCTCGCCGCGCACCACGGCGGAAAAAAGCTGGTGGCTCTCCTGCTGGCTAAGGGTCTGGGCCTGATACAGTTTTTCCAGAATCGGTTGCAGGGTGTTGGTCTGCTCCAGCTTTTGCAACGCCCAGTCGAGCGTTTGCTCCAGCAGGCGCGCGCCGTTGGACGTCAGTATAGATTCCGGGTGGAACTGCATCCCGCAGACGCGATCCGCATCGTGGCGTACCGCCATCACCATCCCTTCAAAAGAAGCGTTAATGGTCAGCCCGGCCGGAATGTTGCTGCCGACCAGCGAATGATAGCGCGCGACCGGGAGCGGATTCGGCAGCCCGGCAAACATTGCCTGGCCGTCATGTTCAATGCTGGAGGCTTTACCGTGCAGGATCTCGCCCGCCTGGCCGACGTAACCGCCGTAGGCTTCCACGATTGCCTGGTGACCAAGGCAGATACCGATAATCGGCAGCTTGCCGCGCATGCGGGTCAGCAGTTCGGGCATACAGCCCGCTTCGCTCGGCGCGCCCGGCCCCGGGGAGAGCATCAGCACCGGGTTTTGCATGGTCGCCAGACGGTCAATCAGGGTCTGAGCCGGAACGTGGTTGCGGTAGATAACGACGTTGTGACCATTCGCACGCAGCTGATCTGCCAGGTTGTAGGTAAAGGAGTCGATGTTATCGAGCAGCAGAATGTCAGCCATCAGAAAATCTCCTGTGCGTGGTGTGCGGTAGCGATGGCGCGCAATACCGCGCGTGCTTTACTGCGGGTTTCGTCAGCTTCAGACTGCGGAACAGAGTCAAGAACAATCCCGGCGCCGGCCTGAACGGTGGCAATACCGTCTTCGACGTAGGCGGAGCGGATCACGATGCAGGTATCAAGGTCGCCGTGGGCGGTGAAGTAACCTACCGCGCCGCCGTAGCTCCCGCGTCGACGTCCTTCCGCTTCGGCGATAAGCTGCATGGCGCGCACCTTCGGAGCGCCGCTCAGGGTGCCCATATTCATGCAGGCGCGGTAGGCGTGCAGCACGTCGAGGTCGCTGCGCAGTTCACCCACCACGCGGGAGACCAGGTGCATCACGAAGGAGTAACGGTCAACTTTGGTCAGGTCTGCCACGTAGCGGCTGCCCGGGGTGCAAATGCGCGCCAGGTCGTTACGCGCCAGGTCAACCAGCATCAGGTGTTCGGAGAGCTCCTTGTGGTCGGTTCGCATTTCAAGTTCGATGCGGCTGTCCAGATCGCGGTCCAGCGAGCCATCGGCACGACGGCCACGCGGACGGGTGCCCGCAATCGGGTAGATCTCAATCTGGCGGCTGGTGGCGTCGTACTTCAGCGAGCTTTCCGGCGAGGCGCCGAACAGCGTGAAATCATTGTCCTGCATAAAGAACATATATGGGCTCGGGTTGCTCTTCTTCAGCACGTCGTAAGCCGCCAGCGGTGACGGGCAGGGCAGCGAGAAACGGCGGGACGGCACAACCTGGAAAATCTCCCCGGCGCGAATAGCCTTTTGCATCTGGCGAACCACGGCCCCGTATTGATCGTCGGTCTGGTTAACGTCGCATGTCATTTTTTCCACGTGCTGTACCGGCAGCGCAGGCGGCGCTTCCGTCATCTGCTGCCGGAGCTGGGCGATGCGATGCTCAAGGCGGTTTTTCTCAGACGCAGACGGCGTGAACAGGCTTGCCTGGATGCGGGTATATTTTTTCTGATGGTCGATCACCAGCAGGGTTTCGGCCAGGTAGAAACAGTAGTCCGGGCAGCGGTTGCCCTGCTCGGTTTCCGGCAAATCTTCAAAACCGGCGACCAGGTCGTAAGCAAACAGCCCGCCGAAGAACATTGCTTCGCGCTCATCTTCCGGCACGGTGACAAGATTTTGCAGCAGGCGGAAGGCATCGAACACGGACAGCGAGCAGAGGCGCGCATCTTCGTCGAGCAGCTGGCTTACCGGCGGGAAATGCAGAATTCGCAGGTCCGGGTGACGTTCATTGTCGATGCCCGCGGGCAGAGCTGCATCCAGCAGAGGCAGCAGCGATGCGCCATTATCAGAGAGCGCCTTAATGGTGACGGTGTCACCTAGCGCGGTAATGCGCAGCGCGCTGTCGACCAGCAGCAGGCTTTTCAGATCGTCCTTGCTGTCGATATCCGCAGACTCCAGTAGCAGCGTCGCCGGACGCGCGCCGCACACCTGATGAAACAGCGCGGTCGGGTTGTGGCGATAGACCGCCTCGCAGGTCAACAGTTCGAGATGAGGTTTGGCTGTTTGCATGTTGTGATTCTCATTTATTCTGTTCAAAAAAAAGCCCGCTGGGTAGCGGGCGGGTATCTGTTTGCATTTCGCAGATGCGTGACACTGCCCGAAGATCAGGAAGTGCGCCACCAACCGTGCAGAGTGAAATGTGCTGTCATTTTCAGATACCTTTCTCGTGTGAACTTGCGTACTAGTTAACTAGTTCGGTGACGTATTGTCAACCCTTGATTTCAGAATTTCACGTTAAGTCGGTATCATGGCGTTTTCGGATGTCTCCAACCTGTTATGGGAAGTGCTTTGAGCGATACCACCTACGCGATTATTTATGATTTACACAGCCATACTCAGGCCTCTGATGGCCTGCTGACACCCGAAGCCCTGGTTCATCGCGCGGTTGAAATGCGTGTCGGCACGCTGGCGATAACCGATCACGATACCACCGACGCCATTCCGGCAGCGCGCGCCGAGATTGCCCGCAGCGGGCTGGCGCTGAATCTGGTGCCCGGCGTCGAGATCTCGACCGTCTGGGAAAACCATGAGATTCATATCGTTGGCCTGAACATTGATATAGAACATCCGGCACTTCTTGCCTTTTTGCAAGAACAAAAAACGCGCCGCAACCAGCGCGCGGAGATGATCGGCGAGCGTCTGGAGAAGGCGCATATTCCGGGCGCGCTGGAAGGTGCGCAAAAGCTGGCGAACGGCGGGGCGGTCACCCGCGGTCATTTCGCCCGCTTTCTGGTTGAAGCGGGCAAAGCGACGACCATGGCGGATGTCTTTAAAAAGTATCTGGCGCGCGGGAAAACCGGATACGTTCCGCCACAGTGGTGTACAATAAAACAAGCTATTGATGTCATTCATCATTCTGGCGGTAAGGCCGTGCTGGCCCATCCGGGGCGGTATAATCTTTCTGCTAAATGGCTGAAACGGCTGCTGGCGCACTTTGCCGAATGCGGTGGCGAGGCGATGGAAGTCGCCCAGTGTCAGCAGGCGCCCAACGAGCGCGCGCAGCTCGCGACTTACGCCCGCCAGTTTGGCCTGCTAGGGTCACAGGGCTCTGATTTCCACCAGCCCTGCGCGTGGATCGAGCTGGGACGCAAGCTCTGGCTACCCGCTGGCGTTGAGCCGGTCTGGCAGCTCTGGGAGCAGCCGCAGCAAATTGAAGAGAGGGAAGTATGAGTCAGTTTTTCTATATCCATCCGGACAATCCGCAGCCACGTCTGATTAACCAGGCCGTGGAGATCGTCCGCAAAGGCGGCGTGATAGTCTACCCGACCGATTCCGGCTACGCGCTGGGCTGTAAAATTGAAGATAAAGGAGCGATGGAACGCATTTGCCGTATTCGTCAGCTGCCGGACGGCCATAACTTTACCCTGATGTGCCGCGATCTCTCTGAGCTGTCGACCTATGCGTATGTTGATAACGTGGCGTTTCGCCTGATCAAGAACAACACGCCGGGTAACTACACCTTCATTCTGAAAGGGACGAAGGAGGTGCCGCGTCGCCTGCTGCAGGAAAAGCGTAAGACTATCGGCATGCGCGTGCCGTCGAACCCGATTGCCCAGGCGCTGCTGGAAACCCTCGGCGAGCCGATGCTCTCCACCTCGCTGATGCTGCCGGGAAGCGAGTTTACCGAGTCCGATCCGGAGGAGATAAAAGATCGTCTGGAGAAGGTGGTGGAGCTGATTATTCACGGCGGTTATCTCGGCCAGCAGCCGACTACCGTTGTGGATCTGACCGAAGACGCGCCTGAAGTGATTCGTGAAGGCGTGGGTGATGTTAAGCCTTTCTTGTAAAGGTGTAAGCAGATATACTACGCGGCCATCAGAGCAGGGCTCGGCTCTGCTTTTGACCTGATTCGACGCCTGTGAAGGCGACACCTGAGGAAGCTCAATGAGCGAGAAGTTACAGAAAGTGCTGGCGCGCGCCGGCCACGGTTCGCGCCGTGAAATCGAAGCCATTATTGAAGCGGGCCGCGTGAGTGTGGACGGTAAAATCGCCACGCTGGGTGACCGCGTAGAAATCGTACCGGGGCTGAAGATCCGCATTGACGGTCATCTTATCTCCGTGAAAGAGTCCGCGGAACAGATCTGCCGCGTGCTGGCGTATTACAAGCCGGAAGGCGAGCTGTGTACGCGCAACGACCCGGAAGGTCGTCCAACGGTGTTTGACCGTCTGCCAAAACTGCGCGGCGCCCGCTGGATTGCGGTGGGGCGTCTGGACGTGAACACCTGCGGTCTGCTGCTGTTCACCACCGATGGTGAACTGGCAAACCGTCTCATGCACCCAAGCCGTGAAGTTGAGCGTGAATACGCCGTTCGCGTCTTCGGCCAGGTCGATGAAAATAAACTGCGCGATCTGTCGCGTGGCGTGCAGCTGGAAGACGGCCCTGCGGCGTTCAAAACCATCAAATTTACCGGTGGTGAAGGGATTAACCAGTGGTACAACGTGACCCTGACCGAAGGCCGTAACCGCGAGGTGCGTCGTCTGTGGGAAGCGGTAGGCGTGCAGGTTAGCCGCCTGATCCGCGTTCGCTACGGCGACATTCTGCTGCCGAAAGGTCTGCCGCGCGGTGGTTATACCGAGCTGGATCTTACCCAGACTAACTACCTGCGCGAGCTGGTTGGCCTGACGCCGGAAACCACCTCTAAAGTGGCGGTGGAGAAAGATCGTCGTCGTATGAAGGCGAATCAGATCCGTCGTGCGGTGAAACGCCACAGCCAGGTGAACAGCAATCGTCGCTCTTGCAGCCGGAATAACAACGGTTAATTGAAAAAGCCCGGTGAATTCACTGGGCTTTTTCTTTAGTAATCAATGCCAATTTGTGCTTTGATGCCTGCATCAAACGCATGCTTGACCGGACGCAGCTCGCTGACGGTATCTGCCAGCTCCAGAATCTCACGATGACACCCACGACCTGTAACGATAACCGTCTGGTGCGCAGGGCGGCTCTTCAGTGCATCCAGCACCTCCTCCAGCGGCAGGTAGTCGTAGGCGACCATATAGGTGATCTCATCCAGTAGCACCATATTCAGCGAGGGATCGGCCAGCATTCTTTTAGCGTGCTCCCAGACGGCCAGACAGGCTGCGGTATCGGTTTCCCGGTTCTGCGTATCCCACGTAAACCCGGTCGCCATCACCTGAAACTCAACGCCGTGAGGTTCAAGCAAATTACGCTCACCGTTGGGCCATTCCCCTTTGATAAACTGGATGACCCCCACTTTTTGCCCGTGGCCGACGGCGCGCGTAGCGGTGCCAAACGCGGCAGTAGTTTTGCCTTTACCATTGCCGGTAAAAACGATGACGATCCCACGCTCCTCCTGAGCTGCCGCGACGCGCGCGTCAACCTGTTCCTTCAGACGCTGCTGTCGCTGCTGATGACGTTCTTCACTCATTGCGAAATTCCCGGTTTGCGGCCCGGCTGGGCATCAAAGGTCATTCCGGTTTTGCGGCGGCTGTCGTCGCCCATCAGCCAGAGATAGAGCGGCATAATGTCTGCCGGGGTTTTCAGCTTCAGCGGATCTTCCGTCGGGAACGCGCTGGCGCGCATGCTGGTGCGCGTACCCCCCGGATTAATGCAGT
Source organism: Enterobacter cloacae complex sp. P47BA (assembly GCF_014930485.1). Classification (NCBI taxonomy): domain Bacteria; kingdom Pseudomonadati; phylum Pseudomonadota; class Gammaproteobacteria; order Enterobacterales; family Enterobacteriaceae; genus Enterobacter; species Enterobacter cloacae complex sp. P47BA. Next base: position 21,800 of record NZ_JADBRF010000001.1, read on the forward strand.
TTACGCGCAGATGGCGGCTCTGATACTCATCCGCCAGCACCTGCATCATGCCCTCGGTCGCGAATTTTGAGACAGCATAAGCCCCCCAGTTTGCGCGTCCCTCGCGGCCTACGCTGGAAGAGGTGAAGACCAGAGATCCAGACTCGGATTTGAGTAATAAAGGAAGCAAGGCCTGCGTGAGGAAAAAAGTACCGTTAACGTTAACCTGCATTACCTGCTGCCAGATTTCAGGATCCTGTTCATCCATTGGACGCACTTCACCTAACAAACCGGCGTTGTGCAGTACGCCGTCAAGACGTGGGTAGTGGGTACTGATACGGTGAGCAAGCTCCTGGCAGAGCGCTGGGGTGCATGTCAGCAAATCGAGCGTGTACCAGGGGGCAGGTGTCCCGCCTGCGGCCTCAATTTCCTGAGCGACCCCTTTGAGCTTTTCTTCGTTGCGCCCAATCAGAATTACGCTTGCGCCATATTCAGCGTACGTCAGGGCCGCTTCGCGACCAATACCATCGCTGGCGCCGGTGACAAGAATGATTCGGTTCTGCAGCAGGTTTTTTTGCGGTTGATAATGCACAGTAACTCCTCAGGCGCACGGGGTCTCAATCACGCCTTCATAATGACTTTTCGGCTTTATGCCCGAATTAGCGTGAGAATTCAATCAGTCTACAGGACGCATTGCTGCAAAATTAACAATTTGCAAATATTTAAACCGCAGCGCGGGGATTCCTGAAGACGGCTCGCAGAGGTAATGTCACGGGCGAGACGCAGGGGCAGGGCTGTTGTACACTGCCGTGAAAGATTCGTGGTTAAATCAAGGTGGAACGCGTGGAATTACTTTCTCAATATGGGTTGTTTTTGGCCAAAATCGCGACGGTGGTGATTGCCATTGCCGTGGTTGCCGTTCTGATTGTCAACCTGACGCAGCGCAAGCGTCAGCGTGGGGAGTTACGCATCACCCGCCTGAGCGAGCAGTATAAAGAGATGCAGGAAGAGATGTCCCTCTCGCTGCTCGATAGCCATCAGCAGAAGCTGTGGCTGAAAGCCCAGAAGAAAAAACACAAGCAGGAAGCCAAAGCCGCGAAGGCGAAGGCAAAGCTCGCGACGCCGCAGGGCGACGCAAAACCCCGCATCTATGTGCTCGATTTTAAAGGCAGCATGGATGCGCATGAAGTCGCTTCGCTGCGCGAAGAGGTGACTGCGGTTCTGGCCGTGGCAACGCCGCAGGATCAGGTGGTGGTGCGTCTTGAGAGCCCGGGCGGGGTGGTACACGGTTACGGGCTGGCCGCTTCACAGCTGCAGCGTCTGCGCGAGAAGCAGATCCCACTTACCGTGGCGGTAGATAAAGTCGCGGCGAGCGGCGGCTATATGATGGCCTGCGTGGCGGACAAAATCGTTGCGGCGCCGTTTTCCATCATAGGTTCGATTGGCGTGGTCGCACAGATCCCTAACTTTAACCGCTTCCTGAAAAATAAAGAGATTGATATCGAACTTCACACGGCGGGTCAGTACAAACGCACCCTGACGCTGCTGGGGGAAAACACGGAAGAGGGGCGCCAAAAATTCCGTGAAGATCTGAATGAAACTCACCATCTCTTTAAAGACTTCGTACATCGCATGCGCCCAGCGCTGGATATTGAACAGGTGGCGACTGGTGAGCACTGGTACGGCATCCAGGCGCAGGAAAAAGGGCTGGTGGATGAAGTAGGTACCAGTGATGACCTGCTGCTCAACCTGATGGAAGGCCGGGAACTGGTAGGCGTGCGCTTTACACAGCGCAAACGGCTGATGGACCGCTTTACCAACAGTGCGGCGGAAAGCGCGGACCGCCTGCTGCTTCGCTGGCTACAGCGCGGATAAAAACCGCTGCTGTAAACAAAAACGCGAGGCATATGCCTCGCGTTTTGCATTAGTCGACCAGGTGATATTTCTCTGAAAGCGTATGCGCCAGGTATTTAAACATATTAAACACGGCAGTGCTTTTCGGGGTCGGTAACCCCTGCTCGTCAAGGAAGTATTCGCCGCTGAAAACCAGCACGCCATTACGTTGCTCAACGCCGGTGGCTTCAATGCCTGCCAGCGTATCTTCATGGTCACGAATAAGCTTGTTTGCTTCGATAAGCAGAGAGGCTCGGTCAATGGGTTGGGTCGTATTCTGCATAATCCACTCCTTAAACAGTGACAATAGTCTACGCCGGGGGCGCTTTGGGGGCAAATTTTCCCTGTAATGTGAGGGGATAAGATGCAGAGGGCAGGTTGGCGGGATTTGCTTTTGCATGCTAATAAAGTTGCGTAACGAATTTTATCAGGTAGAGTGTGCGCTTTCGTCATTCTGGCAACAGAATTGCTTGACATTCGACCGGGAATTCGTCACGAATCATACGAGATGTGAGAAAAATACCCGAAAACTCAATGACCTGGATGTCGCCATTCTGACGTTCGGTAAGACATAGGGGTTGATATCCCCTGACGCAGTCGCAATATCATTGGCTCGTCGTCAGCGGAAGGGAAATCAACGTGCGGCGTATTCCTGGAAGAATTAAATTAGGTAAAGGTGAATATGGGTAAAGCTCTCGTCATCGTTGAGTCCCCGGCAAAAGCCAAAACGATCAATAAGTATCTGGGTAATGACTACGTGGTTAAGTCCAGCGTTGGTCACATCCGCGATTTGCCGACCAGTGGCTCAGCCAGCAAAAAGAGCGCAGACTCTACCTCCACCAAAGGGGCTAAAAAGCCTAAAAAGGATGAACGTAGCGCGCTTGTCAACCGCATGGGTGTTAACCCATGGCACAACTGGGATGCACAATATGAAGTGCTGCCCGGGAAAGAAAAAGTCGTTAACGAGCTGAAGCAGCTGGCTGAAAAAGCAGACCACATCTATCTCGCAACCGACCTTGACCGCGAAGGGGAAGCCATTGCGTGGCACCTGCGGGAAGTGATCGGCGGGGATGACAAACGCTACAGCCGCGTAGTGTTTAACGAAATTACAAAGAATGCGATTCGTCAGGCGTTTGAGAAGCCGGGCGAGCTGAATATCGACCGTGTGAACGCCCAGCAGGCGCGTCGCTTTATGGACCGCGTTGTGGGCTACATGGTTTCTCCACTGCTGTGGAAAAAGATTGCCCGCGGCCTGTCTGCAGGACGCGTGCAATCTGTAGCCGTGCGTCTTGTCGTTGAGCGTGAACGCGAAATTAAAGCCTTCGTGCCGGAAGAGTTCTGGGAAGTTGACGCCAATGTCACCACCCCGGGCGGTGATGCGCTGCCGCTGCAGGTAAGCCATCACAACGATAAGCCTTTCCGTCCTGAAAACCGCGATCAGACCATGGCCGCCGTGGCGCTGCTGGAAAAAGCGCGCTACCAGGTACTGGAACGCGAAGATAAGCCGACCAGCAGCAAGCCTGGCGCGCCGTTTATCACGTCCACACTGCAACAGGCGGCGAGCACCCGTCTGGGTTACGGCGTGAAGAAAACCATGATGATGGCCCAGCGCTTGTATGAAGCGGGTTACATCACCTACATGCGTACTGACTCAACGAACCTGAGCCAGGACGCGGTGAACATGGTGCGCGGCTACATCAGCGACAACTTCGGTAAAAAATACCTGCCGGAAAGCGCCAACCAGTTCGCCAGCAAAGAGAATTCTCAGGAAGCGCACGAAGCAATTCGTCCCTCTGATGTCTCTGTTTTAGCCGAGTCGCTGAAGGATATGGAAGCCGACGCCCAGAAGCTGTATCAGCTGATCTGGCGTCAGTTTGTCGCGTGTCAGATGACGCCAGCGAAATATGATTCCACTACGCTGACCGTCGGTGCGGGCGATTTCCGTTTGAAAGCGCGCGGTCGTATCCTGCGCTTCGACGGCTGGACGAAAGTGATGCCTGCACTGCGTAAAGGTGATGAAGACCGTACGCTGCCTGCGGTAAACAAAGGCGACGAGTTGTCGCTTGTCGACCTGGTTCCGGCCCAGCACTTCACCAAGCCGCCTGCGCGCTTTAGTGAAGCGTCGTTGGTTAAAGAGCTGGAAAAACGCGGGATTGGCCGTCCGTCAACCTACGCGTCAATCATCTCGACCATTCAGGACCGCGGTTACGTTCGCGTAGAGAACCGCCGTTTCTATGCCGAAAAAATGGGTGAGATTGTCACTGACCGTCTGGAAGCTAACTTCCGCGAATTGATGAACTACGATTTCACCGCGCAGATGGAAGACAGCCTCGACGAAGTGGCCAGTCACAAGGCGGAGTGGAAGAAGGTTCTTGATAGCTTCTTCAGCGACTTTACCAACCAGCTTGAGAAAGCGGAGAAAGATCCTGAAGAGGGCGGCATGCTGCCTAACCAGATGGTTCTGACCAGCATCGACTGCCCGACCTGCGGCCGCAAGATGGGGATCCGTACTGCGACAACGGGCGTGTTCCTTGGCTGTTCAGGCTATGCGCTGCCACCAAAAGAGCGCTGCAAAACAACCATCAACCTGGTGCCGGAGAACGAAGTTCTCAACGTGCTGGAAGGTGATGATGCGGAAACCAACGCCCTGCGCGCGAAACGCCGCTGCAAAAAATGTGGCACGGCGATGGACAGCTATCTGATCGATCCTAAACGCAAGCTGCACGTGTGTGGTAACAACCCAACGTGCGACGGGTATGAGATCGAAGAGGGTGAGTTCCGCATTAAAGGCTATGACGGCCCGATTGTGGAGTGCGAGAAGTGTGGTTCTGAGATGCACCTGAAAATGGGGCGTTTCGGTAAGTACATGGCCTGCACCAACGACGAGTGTAAGAACACGCGCAAGATTCTGCGCAATGGTGAGGTTGCTCCGCCGAAGGAAGATCCGGTTCCGCTGCCAGAATTGCCGTGTGAAAAATCCGACGCGTACTTCGTGCTGCGTGATGGTGCCGCAGGTGTCTTCCTGGCCGCCAACACCTTCCCGAAATCGCGTGAAACGCGCGCCCCGCTGGTGGAAGAGCTGCATCGCTTCCGCGATCGTCTGCCTGAGAAGCTGCGTTATCTGGCCGATGCGCCACAGCAGGATCCTGAAGGCAATAAGACGGTGGTCCGTTTTAGCCGTAAAACGAAGCAGCAGTACGTTGCGGCAGAGAAAGAGGGTAAAGCGACCGGATGGTCCGCCTTCTTTGTCGATGGCAAATGGGTTGAAGGCAAGAAATAATATTTCTTAACCGTAGCTTACCCGTGAAAGGGCCGGACTTCCGGCCCTTTTTTATTACCTTATTATTATTTTTTGTTCCGTACTATACAGTCAGGCTATAAGTGATATAGTGGTTATAGTTAACCCTTTTTTTATTATCAAATCGTCTTAAGCGATTGACCGCGTGCGCTAAATCGGATGGTCTGGCATGAAATTACAGCAGCTTCGTTATATCGTTGAGGTGGTGAATCACAACCTTAATGTCTCTTCCACCGCCGAGGGGCTATATACCTCGCAACCGGGCATCAGCAAGCAGGTTCGCATGCTGGAGGATGAATTAGGTATTCAGATTTTCGCCCGCAGTGGTAAGCACCTTACCCAGGTGACGCCAGCGGGGCAGGAAATCATCCGTATTGCGCGGGAAGTCCTTTCCAAAGTCGATGCGATTAAGTCTGTGGCGGGGGAACATACCTGGCCGGATAAAGGCTCGCTGTATATTGCCACGACGCACACCCAGGCGCGCTATGCGCTACCGGGCGTTATCAAGGGCTTTATCGAGCGTTATCCGCGCGTCTCCCTGCATATGCACCAGGGATCGCCGACGCAAATTGCGGAGGCGGTGTCGAAGGGCAATGCAGATTTTGCCATCGCGACGGAAGCGCTCCATCTCTATGACGATCTGGTCATGCTGCCGTGCTATCACTGGAACCGCTCCATTGTGGTGACCCCGGATCATCCGCTGGCGGGCAAAGGGTCGGTGTCAATCGAAGAGCTGGCGCAATATCCTCTGGTCACTTACACGTTTGGCTTCACCGGACGATCTGAGCTTGATACCGCCTTCAACCGGGCCGGGTTAACGCCGCGGATTGTCTTTACCGCCACCGACGCCGACGTTATAAAGACCTATGTACGGCTTGGCTTGGGGGTAGGGGTGATCGCCAGCATGGCGGTCGACCCGGTGTCAGACCCTGACCTGGTGCGTCTTGATGCGCATGATATTTTCAGCCACAGCACGACAAAAATTGGCTTCCGCCGCAGTACCTTCCTGCGAAGCTATATGTATGATTTTATTCAGCGCTTTGCACCGCATTTAACGCGTGACGTGGTGGATACCGCCGTGGCATTACGATCAAATGAAGATATCGAAGAGATGTTTAAAGATATCAAACTCCCCGAAAAATAATCACACCCGGTATCTTTCCCTGAGGGAAAGATACCGAAATATCGGCTAAAGCTAAATTAGAATTATCATCATCTGCACTTCCCCTGCCATATATTGTCATTATCCTTTTAATTTGTGTGGCTTTAATGTCGTGAATTGGCGACAAAAATAGAAACTAATTAACGGCTACGCAAATTTTTCTTTTCAAATATTTATTTCTGGTCAAAAGATTGAATATTTCATGCCTCTTGATGCGTAAATTCACTGGCTTTTCGGCTAAAGTTTCTTTAGGATTTATCTCAACAGATGATTAATTGTACCAATTGTTTGGTCCTAAATGATAAGCGATATCGATTGTATGAGGTTAGCAATGCCTTCAGGAAGTGAAGAACCGCAAAGGGATCCTGCGCTCAAGCGTAAAGCCTGGCTGGCGGTCTTTCTCGTTTCCGCCCTGTTCTGGGTGATGGTTGCTCTCCTGGCCTGGAAATATTGGGGTTGAATATGGCAGTGACGGTACGTACAGAAACGGCAAAGCGGATGTGTCAGCATCATGACACTGTTCACAAGGGACGCAAAGCGCCTGCAACAGCAGTGCCAGCATCCTGGAAACTGACGCCGCAGCAGCAGGCTTTTATTGATGTGTTCGCGGAAGACGAACCCAAAAAACAATAATTTAGTTTATTGCGTAATGATGCAGTTAGTCTGAATAATGACTATGCGCCTTTGTACTCTTTAATAAATACACATCAGCAATATAGCACGAGGACCTGCCTCGGAACGTTTAATAAATAATGCCTGGTGTCCCTATGATGAATAACATGATGTCTCAAAAATACTGGTCATGGATCGGCGTTTTTACCCTGTCGATTCTGTTCTGGAGTCAGCTCATCTGGCTGGCCGTCCACTAAATCATAAAACCTCGCTGCGGCGGGGTTTTTTGTTTTACCCTCCTCTGGACCATTCCTAAATTTATCAATTTGGGTTGTTATCAAAACGTTACGACATCTTTGTGTTATCTTTAATTACGGCCCTGATGATTGTCAGGACATCTCTGTAATTAAGGAGGAGCTTATGTCGTTAACCCTACGCGAAGCCAGTAAGGACACGTTACAGGCAGAAAATAAAACCTGGCACTACTATAGCCTGCCGCTGGCTGCCAGAACGCTTGGGGACATTTCGCGTTTACCCAAGTCCTTGAAAGTTTTACTGGAAAACCTATTGCGCTGGCAGGACGGTGACTCCGTTACCCTCGACGATATTCAGGCGCTGGCAGGGTGGCTTAAGAATGCCCATGCCGACAGAGAAATTGCCTACCGCCCGGCAAGGGTCCTGATGCAGGACTTCACCGGCGTTCCTGCCGTGGTGGATCTCGCCGCCATGCGTGAGGCGGTTAAACGCCTCGGCGGCGATACGGCTAAAGTGAACCCGCTTTCACCCGTCGACCTCGTAATTGACCACTCCGTAACCGTTGACCACTTCGGTGATGACGATGCCTTTGGCGAGAACGTGCGTCTCGAGATGGAGCGAAATCACGAGCGTTACGTCTTCCTGAAGTGGGGTCAGCAGGCGTTCAGCCGCTTTAGCGTGGTTCCACCCGGCACCGGTATTTGTCACCAGGTTAACCTTGAATATCTCGGTAAAGCCGTCTGGAGTGAATTGCAGGACAAAGAGTGGGTGGCTTATCCGGACACGCTGGTGGGTACAGATTCCCACACCACCATGATTAACGGCCTCGGCGTGCTGGGCTGGGGTGTCGGCGGTATCGAAGCGGAAGCCGCCATGCTCGGTCAGCCGGTCTCCATGCTTATCCCTGATGTTGTGGGCTTTAAGCTCACCGGGAAGCTGTCTGAAGGCATTACCGCCACCGATCTGGTGCTCACCGTAACCCAGATGCTGCGTAAGCATGGTGTGGTGGGAAAATTTGTTGAATTTTACGGTGACGGGCTGGATTCGCTGCCGCTGGCTGACCGCGCGACCATCGCCAACATGGCGCCAGAATATGGTGCAACCTGCGGATTTTTCCCCATTGATGACGTCACCCTGGAGTACATGCGCCTGAGCGGACGCAGCGAAGAGCAGGTGGCGCTGGTGGAGGCGTATACCAAAGCGCAGGGCATGTGGCGCAATCCGGGGGATGAGCCGGTATTTACCAGCACGCTTGCGCTTGACATGGGAAGCGTTGAGGCGAGCCTCGCCGGTCCGAAGCGTCCGCAGGATCGCGTAGCGTTAAGCGACGTGCCAAAAGCGTTTGCCGCAAGCAACGAGCTGGAAGTTAACGTGGCGAAGAAGGACCATCGCCCAATCGACTATGTTCTGAACGGACATCAGTATCAGCTCCCGGACGGCGCGGTTGTCATAGCCGCCATTACCTCCTGCACTAACACCTCAAACCCCAGCGTATTAATGGCGGCCGGCCTGCTGGCTAAAAAAGCGGTTGAGCTGGGGCTGAAACCACAGCCCTGGGTCAAAGCCTCTCTTGCACCGGGCTCCAAAGTGGTCTCGGATTACCTGGCGCAGGCCAGGCTAACGCCGTATCTTGATGAGCTGGGCTTTAACCTCGTGGGCTATGGCTGTACCACCTGCATCGGTAACTCCGGCCCGCTGCCTGAACCTATTGAAACGGCGATCAAGCAGGGCGATCTGACGGTTGGCGCAGTCCTTTCCGGTAACCGTAACTTTGAAGGACGTATTCATCCGCTGGTGAAAACCAACTGGCTCGCTTCGCCGCCGCTGGTGGTGGCCTACGCGCTCGCCGGGAACATGAATATCAACCTGGCTACCGATCCTATTGGTCACGACCGCAAGAATGAGCCGGTCTATCTGAAAGATATCTGGCCGTCCTCACGTGAAATTGCGATGGCCGTTGAAAAGGTCTCCACCGAGATGTTCCGCAAAGAGTATGCGGAAGTGTTTGAAGGCACGCCGGAATGGAAAGCCATCAACGTTGTGGGCTCGGACACCTATGACTGGCAGGACGATTCCACCTATATCCGCCTGTCGCCGTTCTTTGATGAAATGCTGGCCGAGCCTGCACCGCTTCAGGATATTCACGGGGCGCGCATACTGGCGATGCTGGGGGATTCCGTCACCACTGACCATATCTCTCCGGCGGGGAGCATCAAAGCCGACAGCCCGGCGGGCCGTTATCTGCAAAGCCGGGGCGTGGAGCGCCGCGATTTTAACTCCTACGGATCGCGCCGCGGTAACCATGAAGTGATGATGCGTGGGACGTTTGCCAACATCCGCATTCGTAACGAAATGGTTCCGGGCGTGGAAGGGGGGATGACGCGCCATCTTCCGGGGACGGAAGTCGTGTCGATTTATGACGCAGCCGTCAAATATCAGCAGGAAGGTACGCCGCTGGCGGTGATCGCCGGGAAAGAGTACGGTTCCGGCTCCAGTCGTGACTGGGCGGCGAAAGGTCCGCGACTGCTTGGCGTTCGCGTGGTCATCGCCGAGTCGTTTGAACGTATTCACCGCTCGAACCTGATTGGCATGGGGATCCTGCCGCTTGAGTTCCCTCAGGGCGTCACGCGCAAAACGCTGGGCCTGACGGGGGAAGAGCAGATTGATATTAGCGGCCTGCAAAACCTGCAGCCGGGCAAAACGGTGCCGGTGAAGCTTACGCGAGCAGACGGGAAAAGTGAGGTACTGGAATGCCGGTGTCGTATTGATACGGCAACCGAACTGACCTACTACCAGAACGACGGCATTTTACATTATGTGATTCGTAAAATGCTGGATTGATAAAAAAAGCCCGGCATCTGTGCCGGGCTTTTTACTTTCACTCTTTCAGAAGATGGCCCATTTTAGCCGCCTTGGTATCGAGATAGTGGGCATTTTTCGGGTTGCGGCCGACAATCAGCGGTACGCGCTCGACGATGTTGATCCCGGCTTCGGTGAGGATTTCCACCTTTTTGGGATTATTGGTCAGCAGGCGAACCTCGTCCACGCCCAGCAGCTTGAACATATCGGCGCAGAGGGTGAAATCACGTTCATCGGCGGCAAAACCGAGCTGGTGGTTGGCTTCCACCGTATCGTAGCCCTGGTCCTGCAGAGCGTAAGCGCGGATTTTATTCAGCAGACCAATGTTACGACCTTCCTGACGGTGATAGAGCAGCACGCCGCGGCCTTCTTCGGCAATATGGGTAAGGGCAGCTTCGAGCTGGAAACCGCAATCACAGCGCAGGCTGAACAACGCGTCGCCGGTCAGACACTCCGAATGGACGCGGGACAGCACCGGCGTCTGCCCTGAAATGTCGCCGTAGACCAGCGCGACATGATCCTGTCCGGTTGCCAGTTCTTCAAACCCCACCATCAGGAAATCGCCCCATGGGGTTGGCAGTTTGGCTTCTGCCACACGTTTAAGCTGCATGTGATTCTCCAGAGTAGGCTGACACGTTTCGTGCCTTGCGCCTGTTTTGCTTTCTGTATTTGTCCATTTTGCCACAAGCTCAGCACGTTCGCCTAATGGGCGCCATGCTATATGAACGTTAAACGCACGATCCGACATATCCACCCATCGAATGAATTTCAGTTATGATTGTGAGGCTTAGCGAAAAAGGAGAAGACATGCTTTCAATCGCCAGACGTACGGCAGCAGGCGCGGCCATTTTACTGATTATGCCTTTGGCCGTGTGGGTCTCCGGCTGGATGTGGCAGCCGGGGCAGAATGCCACGTGGCTGAAAACGTTATACTGGGTAACGGAGACGGTCACGCAGCCGTGGGGAATTATTACCCACGTTATCCTCTGCGGCTGGTTCTTGTGGTGCCTGCGCTTTCGACTGCGCGCGGCGTTGATGCTCTTTGCTATCCTCGGTGGCGCGATCGTTATTGGACAGGGCGTGAAGTCCTGGGTGAAGGATCACGTTCAGGAGCCAAGACCTTTTGTCGTCTGGCTGGAAAAAGCGCACCATGTTCCGGTGGAAGAGTTCTACAATTTAAAGCGTAAAGATCGCGGCGCGCTGGTGAAAGAACAGCTTTCAGAACAGGAAGATATTCCAAAGTTCCTGCGTAAGCACTGGCAAAAAGAGACGGGATTCGCGTTTCCTTCCGGCCATACGATGTTTGCAGCCAGCTGGGCGTTGCTGGGCGTTGGGCTGCTTTGGCCTCGACGTCGCACTATGACCATCGCGATTTTACTGGTTTGGGCGACAGGGGTGATGGGCAGCCGCTTGCTGCTGGGAATGCACTGGCCGCGGGATCTGGTGGTCGCTACGCTGATCTCCTGGATGCTGGTGACGCTGGCAACCTGGCTTGCAGAACGGTTCTGCGGCCCGCTCACGCCGCCACCTGAAGAGAAAGAAGAGATCGCCGAAAGGGAGCAAAGCGACGCCTGACGGTTGATATTGTGCATTTTGCCCATAAATCCATGACGTGCGCGTTACTTTTTCCGTTTCGCGCCCGTCGCTAAAATGGTAGTTTATAAGGCTGATTGCGGTGAGTTGAACACACTTTATTCGCTTGAACCACATAACGGGAAGTAATGTGAAATATTTACTCATTTTCTTACTGGTATTGGCGATTTTTGTCATTTCAGTCACATTGGGTGCACAAAACGATCAACAGGTGACGTTTAACTATCTGCTGGCGCAGGGTGAGTATCGGGTCTCCAGCCTGCTGGCGGTCTTATTTGCTGCAGGCTTTGCCATCGGCTGGCTGGTTTGCGGTCTTTTCTGGTTGAAAGTTCGTGTTTCTCTTGCGCGCGCTGAACGTAAAATTAAACGACTTGAACAGCACATTGCGCCTGCGTCCGACATGCCGGAAAGTTCAGGTGTGCCGGTCGTGAAGGAATAATCGACTATGCTGGAGTTGTTGTTTCTGCTTTTGCCTGTAGCCGCAGCCTATGGCTGGTATATGGGCCGCAGAAGTGCGCAACAAACGAAACAGGATGAGGCTAACCGACTCTCCCGCGACTACGTTGCGGGGGTGAACTTCCTCCTGAGCAATCAGCAGGACAAAGCGGTAGACCTGTTCCTCGATATGCTGAAAGAGGATACGGGGACCGTCGAAGCCCACCTCACTCTCGGTAACCTGTTCCGCTCGCGCGGCGAGGTTGACCGCGCTATCCGTATCCACCAGACCTTGATGGAAAGCGCCTCCCTGACCTACGAACAACGTCTCCTGGCGGTACAACAACTGGGCCGAGACTATATGGCCGCGGGGCTGTACGATCGCGCTGAAGATATGTTCACACAGCTGGTGGATGAAACGGATTTCCGTATCGGCGCGTTGCAGCAGTTACTGCAGATTTACCAGGCCACCAGCGACTGGCAGAAAGCCATTGATACGGCCGAGCGTCTGGTGAAGCTGGGCAAAGACAAGCAGCGCGTTGAAATTGCGCATTTCTACTGCGAGCTTGCCCTTCAGCAGATGGGCAACGACGACATGGATAAAGCCATGGCGTTGCTCAAGAAAGGCGCCGCCGCAGACCGCAATAGCGCGCGTATCTCTATCATGATGGGGCGCGTTTTTATGGCCAGCGGCGACTACGCTAAAGCCGTTGAAAGCCTGATGCGGGTGATTGACCAGGACAAAGAGCTGGTCAGCGAAACGCTTGAAATGCTGCAAACCTGCTATCAGCAGCTGGACAAGCAGGAAGAGTGGGTGGCATTTCTGCGCCGTTGCGTGGAAGAGAATACCGGCGCGACCGCTGAGCTGATGCTCTCTGACGTGGTTGAGCAGTATGAGGGGAGCGACACCGCACAGGTATATATTACCCGTCAGCTGCAACGTCATCCCACGATGCGCGTATTCCACAAGCTGATGGACTACCATCTGAACGATGCGGAAGAAGGGCGCGCGAAAGAGAGTCTGATGGTACTGCGCGACATGGTTGGCGAGCAGGTGCGCAGCAAGCCGCGCTACCGTTGCCAGAAGTGTGGTTTTACCGCCTACACGCTCTACTGGCATTGTCCGTCCTGCCGGGCCTGGTCCACCATCAAGCCAATTCGCGGCCTGGATGGGCAGTAATTTTTTTAAAAGCCTTCATTTTAGTTACAACATACTGATAGCTTTTACTGCTTTCTCAACACCGTGCGGCTTGCTGGCCTGGCAGGGGCATAAATGGATTCTGTCAATTTGCGGCGACGGCAGGTAGAATGCAGGCCGTTTATCTGTTCCGCGCCGCTGCGCGCCCATAGACGAAAAGGGCTGGTCATGACGTCTGTTACTTCCTCCACTTCCCGCGTTATTACGGATTCTCCTGTTGTTGTTGCGCTTGATTACAATAAGCGTGACGCAGCGCTGGCCTTTGTCGACGGCATTGACCCTCGCGATTGCCGCCTGAAGGTCGGCAAAGAGATGTTCACGCTGTTTGGACCGCAAATCGTTCGCGATCTGCAACAGCGCGGCTTTGACGTTTTCCTCGATCTCAAATTCCATGATATCCCGAACACCACGGCGCACGCGGTTGCCGCCGCTGCGGAACTGGGTGTATGGATGGTCAACGTCCACGCGTCGGGCGGGGCGAGAATGATGACAGCCGCTCGCGAAGCACTCCTGCCGTTCGGCAACGATGCGCCATTACTGATTGCGGTTACCGTGCTGACCAGCATGGACGACAGCGACTTGCGCGACCTCGGCGTGACGTTGTCACCTGCCGGGCACGCCGAGCGTCTCGCGCGTCTGACGCAGAGCTGTGCTCTCGATGGCGTCGTTTGCTCCGCGCAGGAAGCGGTACGCTTTAAGTCAGAGTTGGGCAAAGATTTTAAACTGGTCACGCCAGGCATTCGTCCTGCTGGCAGCGACGTGGGCGATCAGCGACGCATTATGACGCCTGAGCAGGCGTTGGCAGCAGGCGTTGACTACATGGTTATCGGCCGGCCGGTGACGCAGTCTGCGAACCCGGCAGAGACGCTTAAGGCTATCAACGCATCACTGAAAAAGGGGGCGCAATGACTGATTCCAACAGTCGGCTGGTCTACTCGACGGAAAGCGGGCGCATAGACGAACCGAAAACGAAAGCAGAACGTCCGAAAGGTGACGGTATTGTTCGTATCCAGCGTCAGACCAGCGGGCGAAAAGGAAAGGGGGTCTGCCTGATCTCCGGGATTGATCTGGATGATGCGGAGCTGAACAAGCTGGCAGCAGAGTTGAAGAAAAAATGTGGCTGCGGCGGCGCCGTGAAGGACGGCATTATCGAAATTCAGGGTGATAAACGCGATTTAATTAAATCGCTCCTTGAAGCCAAAGGCATGAAAGTTAAACTGGCAGGCGGCTAAAATAAATAAGCCACGGCAAATGCCGTGGCTCGTGTTATATACGTGCGTTAGTCAGACCTGAAATGCGATGCTAAATCGCCTTAACGGGAAGGCTGATAGAATAATTATTTGCCAACCTGGTGACCGATAATACCACCGACAGCAGCGCCGCCTAATGTACCCAGCGTACTACCATCCGTTAATACTGCACCACCGAGCGCACCAGCACCGGCGCCAATTGCGGTGTTACGGTCACGTTTAGACCAGTTAGAGCACGCGCTCAGGGACATTGCTACAGTGATTGCCAGAACAGCGGCGGCTAATTTTTTGCTGGTTAAGGTCATAATACTTTCTCCTGAATTATCGATTCACGGAAAGATGTACACATTAAGTATAGTCAAAATGAATACTCAATTCTTTTTTCCGTGAAAGCTGGTCGCGCAGGCGTTACGTAATCACGCAGGTGATAGTCACTTCCTGTTATATCGCTAACATTAATTTTACGACTTTACGGCAGGTTAAACAGGTAAAAACTCTTAAAGGATGGATAGGAATCCTCTCAGACGAAGGGGGCATATGCGCCCGGAATACGGGCGCAAATGGACTCAGGCGGGCGTTTTAATAATATCGACAATCAGACCGTCATCTTCCAGTTTATTACGATGTTCATCGCTTAACCTTTCGTCGGTAATTACGCGGCTAAAGCGTGAGGCTGGACCCATGGTGTAAGGATGGACGGCACCAAATTTAGAGCTGTCGGTCAGCACAATGGCTTCACACTCTTTTTCCAGAACGGCATTCACAACGTCAGATCGCATCATATCCCGGCCGGTGAAGCCTGTCTCCGGCTGCCAGCCGTCAATACCGATAAACGCCTTACTGAAATGGACCTGCTGGACATACTGCCGGGTTAGCGGGCCTACCATGCTCTCACTTTTTTTCTGGTAAATGCCGCCCAGCAAAATCACCTCACAGCGCGTCTCTTTGAGCAAATGGGCGATATAGCTGCTGACGGTGATGATGGTAACGTCTTTTTGTTCGGCAAGCGTACGTGCCAGAAGAGCGTTGCTGCTGCCGTTTTCAATAAAGACCGTCTCGCCAGGGTTTACCAGCGATGCGGCAAATTCTGCCAGTTCTCGTTTAAGCGCGTAGTTATTCATCATGCGCGTCTCAACGTCGTCGCTGTCCAGCGGCACGGCATAGCCATGCGCACGGCGCAGGTAGCTCTGTTTTTCCAGCAGGTTAAGATCCTGACGGATGGTCACTTCTGAAACGCCGGTGGTTTTAGCCAGCTCAACGACGCTTACGCGCCCCTGATCGATGACCATCTGCAAAATGAGTTGTTGTCGGGAATTCATAGCATCCAATTAATAAAGCGAAACGAGGTCTGAGACAATGGGATTAGACTTCCCACGGCGCTTTAGGCTGTCGGTTTTCGGGGGCATTGTCAGCGCCATCCTGAGCGAGAAGTTCAGACTTCAGGATCTCGAGATTACGGATCGCAGAGTGATAATCACCCGCCACCAGGATATCCAGCACGGTATCAATACGTTGTGCTACAGCTTGTGGATCAATAGTAGACATCATCTCTCCCCAGGAGCGAAAAGTTAATAATTTCAATGATGCAGAAAATAGGTTCAAAAGAGAAGGGAAAAAACGCCATAACGAAATTACCTATACGAAAGTGAACCTCTGTATGACGTTAACGTTGTTGTCGCGCTTGATATCGTTTTAGCCAGCGCTCGAATGCGGCAGCGGGCATCGGCTTAGCGAAAAGAAAACCCTGCCGTTCGTTGACGCCGTTTTTGGTCAGAAAGGCATCTTCTTTTGCGTTCTCCACCCCTTCGGCAATCACCTGCAGGTTTAACGCCTGCGCCACTGCGACAATGGCGCGTACCAGAGACTGGGAGACAGAGTGCTTGTGAATATCTCTGACAAAAGCCTGATCGAGTTTAATGGCATCAATAGGAAAACGCGCCAGCTGGGAAAGGGAGGAGTAGCCGGTACCAAAATCGTCCAGATGAATTTGTGCCCCGAGCCGACTGAATTGCTGGATCACCGAGAGCGCCAGCTCTTCGTTTTCGATAAGACAGCTTTCGGTTAACTCAACGTCGATAGGGCAGTACTCAAAATGCAGATCCTTAAGCGCCTGCTTTAGTTCGCTGAAAATCGTCTGGTCGGCCAACTGACGTGCAGAGACGTTCACGGCCACGCGCAGGTTAATTCCCTTGTCACGCCATTTTGCCACCTGGCGAACCACATCAAGCATCACCCAGCGACCCAGCGGCACAATCAAACCGGACTCCTCGGCATAAGAGATAAATTCCAGAGGGGGGATCAGCCCGCGCTCGGGCGACTGCCAGCGGACCAGCGCTTCAAGGCTTCTGACTTCGCCGCGCCAGGTCATTTTCGGCTGGTAGTGGATCAGGAGCTGATCGTTATCCAGCGCTTTACGCAGGTTGGTGTCCAGCCACAGGTACTCAAACACGCGCTGGTTCATCTCGGGGGAGAAGACGCAGAATTTGCCACGGCCATTCTCCTTGGCGGTGTACATGGCGATGTCGGCATTGCGAATCACGCTTTCCCGATCGTTCCCATGCTGCGGCGCGAGGGCGATCCCCAGGGAGCAACCGGTGTAAACCTCAATGAGACCGATTCTGAACGGCTGGCGCAGGCGGGTCAGAATACGCGACGCCATCGCTTCCAGCGAGCCCTGAGAGGTATTGGTGGCCATAACGATAAACTCATCGCCGCCGAGCCGCGCTAAAACCTGCCCCTCATCCAGACAACTCAGAAGGGCAAGTGCAACCGCCTGCAGGAGCTGATCGCCGAACATATGCCCGTAGGCATCGTTAACCTTTTTGAAGTTATCGAGGTCGAGGTACACCACGCCAACCTGCGTGTCGCCGCGGCTATTGATGGCGTCTGAAATCAGCTCATGGATCGCATTGCGGTTGGGCAGGCCGGTGATGGTATCGGTATTGGCCAGCACGCGCAGGCGCTCCTGTGCCCGCCGTTCTTCGGTAATGTCGGTCCCGGAGCAGATAAGGAAAATTTCATTTTTACCGCTGCCGCTGTGAACGAATTTATTTCTGAACAGAAACAAGCGTTGCCCTTTTCGCGTTTTAATCCAGCGTTCGACTTCGTAGGAGCTGCCGTTGCGAAAGAAACCCGCAATGTTGCGCTTCGAGGCTGCCGCTTCGCTGCGGCTCATGAACAGTTCAAACACGTTTTGACCAATGACTTCATGTTCTTTCAGACCGGTATACTCTTCGCTCAGGCGGTTAAAGCGCTGGATATTGCCGTTTTGATCGAGAATGACAATGACGGAATTCGCTTCAGAAACAACCTGTTCCGCAAAGGAGAGTCCCTGAGCCAGATCGCGTGCCACGGAGGGCGTATCGTTCCAGGCGGAAGCCGTTCCGGCCCACTCGTTTCGGGTGATTTTGCGTCCGACAAGATGGACGGGAACTTGCTCGCCGTAAAGAGAGAGGTTAAGGGAAATGCTGGTGGTCATTACCGTTAGCTGGCGGATCTGTGCGGCCTGTTCATCATCCAGTACGATCTCCTGAGTCACGTCAGCATTTTCGCTGGCGGCAAGGTGCAGAGCGTTGCTGTCAGCCGACAATCGCCACCACGGGCTGTGAGTACCCATGTAACGAAACAGCAAATTTTGCTCAAGTTCGTCGATCATGATTTCTCCCGCCGCGACGCATTAGCGAACAAATTATTCATTAGTCGTCGACTTTTCCGTTGAAAATAGCGGCAAAGCCGCAGTGAAGGTATTGTTTTTCGCAGCTTTTTTATAATAAAACGCATCAGGCAGATAAAAATGCTGAGCGTATAAAATCCACGTGCCCGAACAGGGGAGCACTCTTTAACTGTAGATAATTATGGCTATTTTGGGCGGGCAGGGGCGGAAAAAGTAAGAAAAATGATGCTTTTGCGGGGGGAAAGACAGGGAGAAAATTGTCGGCCTTTCTGAACGGAAATGACCGACAATTGAGCAGGTTATCAGGCGACAGGGCGCGCAATAATACTGCGGGTTTCCATGCGAACTTCAGCGATAGTTACATCAATCACGTCAGTGACTTTGTAAACCGTCTCGCCTTTAATTTGCACGGTGCCGCTTTCCTGACTGCAGACCAGTTCGTCACGAACGGCGTGCAGGAACGGGGCAGGGATAAAGGCGACCGCACCGTTATCCACCAGACGTACGCGCATTCCCCCGCGGCTGATATCAATAATTTCTGCCGCGAAGCGGGTATCGGTACCGGCTTTATCCTGCAGGAAGCGCGCGTATAGCCAGTCTCCAACGTCACGTTCCGCCATGCGGTTCAGACGGCGACGCTCGGCCATCTGTAGGGTCGTGTCGTCCTGAGGACGGGCAATGGTTTCGCCCTTAATAATCGCTTTCAGCAGGCGGTGGTTAACCATATCGCCATACTTACGGATCGGGGAGGTCCAGGTGGCGTAGGCTTCCAGACCGAGGCCAAAGTGCGGGCCTGGCTCGGTGCTGATTTCCGCGAAGGACTGGAAGCGGCGAATACGGCTATCCAGGAAACCAGACGGCTGAGCGTCCAGCTCGCGGCGAAGCTTGCAGAAGCCCGGCAGTGTCAGCACTTCTTCCGGATCAACATGCACATCGTGATTCTTCAGCAGGGCCGCGAGCGCTTCGGTATTGGCCGGATCGAATCCGGTATGAACGTTGTAAATACCGAAGCCCAGCCTGTCGCGCAGCACGCGCGCGGCACAGATGTTGGCGGAAATCATCGCTTCTTCGACGATGCGGTTAGCAATGCGTCGCGGCTCGGCCACGATATCCAGCACTTCGCCTTTTTCACCGAGAACAAAACGATAATCCGGACGATCCTTGAAGACCAGGGCGTGAGTCTTACGCCACTCGCCGCGGTTCAGGCAGATGCGGTGCAGCAGACGAATCTGTGCCGCGATAGCATCGGATTCAGGTTTCCAGCTGCCGGTGTTTTCCAGCCAGTCGGAGACATTGTCATAGGCCAGCTTGGCTTTGGATTCGATGGTGGCGGCAAAGAATTCGATATCGTCTTCAATCGTGCCATCTGCGGCAATGGTCATGCGGCAGGCGAGAACCGGGCGCACCTCATTTGGGCGCAGCGAGCAGAGGTCGTCAGACAGTTCGCGCGGCAGCATCGGGATGTTAAAGCCCGGCAGGTAGTTGGTGAACGCGCGGATTTTCGCCGTTTCGTCCAGCTTGCTGCCTTCCACAATCCAGGCGGTTGGATCGGCAATGGCGACGGTCAAATGCAGTTTGCCATCGGCGCTCTCTTCAGCGTAGAGCGCATCGTCCATATCTTCTGTGCTGGCGCTGTCGATGGTGACAAACTCCAGCGCGGTAAGATCGCGGCGCGCCAGGCCTTCATCCTGCATCTCAGTTGCCACGCCGTTCGGCGCTTCTTTTTCAAGATTATGGCGCGCCAGCGTGACCCACCACGGGACGAAATGGTCGTCGCCAAAGGTGATGAACTGGGTCAGTTCAGCATAGAAACCGCGGTCGCCTTTCAGAGGATGACGGCGCATTTCTGCCACGGCCCAGTCACCTTCTTTAAAATCATGCTCAACGCCGCGGGCGGCGCGGCAGGGAATGGCATCTTTCAGCAGGGGGTGATCCGGCACGACAGAAAGACGATCGTCCTTTCTCTGCACTTTGCCCACAAAGCGGGTCAGGAACGGCTCGATCAGTTCTTCCGGCTCGGCGGACTCACGTTCCTTCTCGGTATGGATGACGGCCATGACGCGATCGCCATGCATCACTTTCTTCATCTGCGGTGGCGGAATGAAGTAGCTTTTCTGCGCGTCAACTTCAAGGAAGCCAAAGCCCTTTTCCGTGGCTTTCACGACCCCTTCTGCACGCGGCGTCTGGGAATGCAGTTGCTGTTTAAGCTGCGCTAGCAGCGGGTTGTCCTGAAACATAATGTTCTATTTTCGTAGCCATTGAGCGGCTGACAGTTTTACGCGATTCTCACTGCTACAGCAAGCGCTCTTTGGGGAAAGAGTGTGGTTATTCCGCTTTGCCGGACGCGACTTTTAGTCGATTGATCCAGCCCTCCAGCGCGCATTGGCTGAGCAGGTTGATCGCCTGAACGGCAGTAAGTCCTTCTTCCGTGAGCGGGGTAAATTGTGCGGCGCTGAAGCGGTCCGGCGAGCGTGTCAGCAATTCGGCTGCTGCCGAAAGCGCCGGAGGAGGCAGCGAAATCGTTTCCCGGCTGTTTATCAGGATCTCCCCCATCAGGTCGAGCAAGGTCGGTTCATGGCACAGGACCGGCGTCAGCGCCTCAAGCGTGGGCTCTGCCTGCCAGCGGGAGAGGGACTCAAGCTGATGCGCACTGGCATAGCGAAGCTCGACCACGGGCAGAAGCGAGATCCACGCGTCGGAGGACGTTGGCAGGGTGTGCGGCTGAATATGATGGCCCGGCAGCCAGCGGACGGGATGGCCTAGCAGTGCCTGAAAGACGGCGACCACGCGCGCCTGAAAACCGATAAAGCCGATTATCTGGTTAATTACCACAACGTCATAGATAGACAGACCTACCTCATCAAGCTGGTTTCGCGCCTTATCATCAATGATGTCAGGTGAGCTGGCGAGCTGGCGGGCATACTGCGTGATTTGTGCCAGCCGTCGGTTACTTTCGCGGGAGGAGTCAGGGCCCGGCAGCGGGGCGAGGAGGGCGGCGTAGTGGTTGCACAGCCGCTGAACGCCGCAGGCCTGCGCCACCGTCAGCGCGGTACTTAACCGATCGTAGGCGCTAAGCGTTCGCAGGCGGTTTACGGGAAGTGAGAGCGGGAACAGCTGGTGACATAAGGATCTGGCAGGAGCGAGCCAGCCGGTACAGGCGGCGACAATTTCATCTGGCAGGGCTAAATCGAGCAAAAAACGATCGTCGACGTTAGCGGCTTCGGGCACCAGGGGCAGCACATCCGGCTGCGCGTGGTTTGACTGGGTTTCGTGATACCAGTGGCCTTTGCCGGAAAAACGGCGTTGTTCCATGGGCGTTCCTTGATCTCAAAATGGCGATCAATATCCTGGCGTAAGGCAGATAAAGGGAAAAATATTGTTAGGTGATAACAAATAGCAGAACGGAATAACGAAGGGGAGTGCGGAGGGGGAAAGCTCTCTTCCCGTGCGGGAAGAGAGCCACAGCTTATTTAATTTCCAGCTCGTTCATTGCAGCGATGTTGAAGCCGCCGTCAACGTGAACCACTTCGCCGGAGATACCTGCGGAAAGGTCAGAGCACAGGAATGCAGCAGAGTTACCCACATCTTCAATGGTAACGGTACGACGAATCGGGGTAACCGCTTCGCAGTGTGCCAGCATTTTACGGAAATCTTTGATGCCGGACGCCGCCAGGGTGCGGATAGGGCCAGCAGAGATGGCGTTAACGCGCACGCCTTCTGGACCCATTGCGTTCGCCATGTAGCGGACGTTGGCTTCCAGAGATGCTTTCGCCAGGCCCATAACGTTGTAGTTAGGGATAGCACGCTCTGCGCCCAGGTAGGACAGGGTCAGCAGCGCTGCGCCCGGGTTCAGCATTGCGCGGCAAGATTTCGCCATTGCAACGAAGCTGTAGGAGCTGATGTCGTGCGCGATTTTAAAGCCATCACGGGTTACCGCGTTCACGTAGTCGCCGTCCAGCTGGTCGCCAGGAGCGAAGCCGATGGAGTGAACGAAACCGTCGAATTTCGGCCATGCTTTTGCCAGTTCAGCAAACATGCCGTCGATGCTTTCGTCTTGTGCAACGTCACATTCCAGAACAATGCTGGAACCCAGCTGCGCGGCAAACTCTTCAACACGGCCTTTCAGCTTGTCGTTCTGGTAGGTGAACGCCAGCTCAGCGCCTTCGCGATGCATTGCCTGTGCGATGCCGTATGCGATGGACAGTTTGCTGGCAACGCCAGTCACCAGAATGCGCTTACCGGAAAGAAAACCCATAGCTTTAATCCTTATATTCATTGCTTATTTTGCCTTGTAATTCATAGCGTTACAGGCAGTATTTCAAAATCATTCGAAATTAGCTCGAAATTATAGCCCACTCACGGCCCCTTGTGTCACGATATTTCTCGTCGATCTCCGAAGAGGAATGCCCCAAAAGGTGAGGCGCGGGCTGGCGGGGGCTCAAAATTTCAGCATTCGTCCAGTATATCACCCGGCAGCAGCTTCGCCTCATCCAACCAGCAAGGTTCCGCGATCCGTCAGCGGTATTCACACTTTCCTGGCGTTTTCAACGAAACGCGCAATGACAATAAAGAATACCGGGACGAAAAAGATCGCGAGAAGCGTGCCGCTGATCATGCCGCCAAACACCCCGGTGCCGATAGCGTGCTGCGTGCTGTCACTCGCGCCACGCGCCAGCATCAGTGGCACCACGCCTAACGTAAAGGCTAACGATGTCATCAAAATAGGGCGCATACGCTGGCTTGCGGCCTGTATTGTTGCCGCCAGCAGGGGTTGTCCTTCCCGGTGGAGCTGCCTTGCAAACTCGACAATCAGAATGGCGTTCTTGGCGCACAGGCCTATCAGGGTGATAAGACCGACCTTAAAGAAAACATCATTCGTCATGCCCGCAACGGAGACGGCAACCACCGCACCGATAAGCCCCAGGGGAACGACCAGCATGACCGCAAAGGGAATTGACCAGCTCTCATACAGGGCGGCGAGCACCATGAACACGACCAGTATCGACAGAACGATCAGACCCGGGAGCTGAGATTCGGATTTTCTCTCCTGCAATGAGCTCCCGGCCCACTCGCCGGCCATCCCCTGCGGTAAATCCCGTGACAACGTCTCCATGGCTTTCATTGCAGTGCCGCTGGATTTGCCCGGGGCCGCACTGCCGGTAATGCGGATAGCAGAATATCCCTGATAACGCGTCAACTGCTGCGGCGCAACGTTCCAGGAAAGCGTCGCAAACGTAGATACTGGCACCATCTGCCCCATACGGTTTTTTACCGATAATTTCAGGATCTGCTCAGGCTGCATGCGGTAAGGGGCGTCGGCCTGAATAATGACCTGCTGAACACGGCCCTTGTTCGTGTAGTCATTAACGTAGTTCGACCCCATGTTGACCGAGAGCGTCTGGTTGATTTCATCAAATGAAACGCCCAGCGCTTCCGCTTTTTCCCGGTCAATCTGAAGGGCCAGGCTTGTTCCTTCCGGCAGACCGTCTATATACACGTCACTCAGTTCAGGACGTTGATTAGCTTTCACAACCAGCGCATCGGCCGCTCTCTTTAACGCCTCGTAGCCCAGTCCCGCCCTGTCCTGTACGTACCAGGTGAAGCCCGAGGAGGTGCCCATATCCGAAATGGCCGGCGGGAGAAGGCTCATCGTGACGGCATCAGAGACGTTAGCCATGCTGGCCTGTATATGGTCGGCTTCATTCTGTGCAGTCGTACCCTGCCGATCTTTCCAGTCCTTCAGCGTGGTGAAGGCCATGGCCGAATTCGGTCCCGAGCCTGAAAACCCAAATCCCAGAATCATAATGTTGCTTTCAATATCCGGCCGGGCCGCAATTTCCTCTTCAAATTTTTTAACCACTCTCAGGGTGCGCTGCATTGTGGCATCGGAAGGCAGCTGGATTGAGGACATAAAATAGCCCTGATCTTCATCCGGAAGAAAGGACGAGGGCAGCGAAGAAAGCCCCAAACATAGGGCAGCACATAGCGCAACGTACAACAGCAGCATACGCCCGGTACGTCTCAGCACCGCGCCCAGCCCGGATTCGTACCACGTCGTGAGGGTACGAAAGCGGGCGTTAAACCCTGCTGCGAACCTGCCACCAACGTGCTTTGCTGCGCTGTGAGGCTTAAGTAGCGTCGCGCATAGTGCGGGGGTAAGCGTGAGGGCAAGAAATGCCGACAACAGTATGGGTACCGCCATGGAAATACAAAATTGTCGATAAATAATCCCGACGGATCCTTCGGCGAAACCCATGGGAATAAAGACGGCGGTAAGCACCAGCGTGATCCCGATAATTGCCGGCGTGATTTCTTTCATGGCCTCCCGGGTCGCGTCGCGCGGAGAGAGTTGTTTTTCTTCCATCAGGCGCTCAACGTTCTCCACGACCACAATGGCGTCATCTACGATAATCCCTATCGCCAGAACCATGCCGAACATGGTCAGAATATTGATGGAGTATCCACTCAATAGCATCACCGTGAAGGTGCCAAGCAGTGCGACGGGGGCAACAATCGCCGGGATAAGCGTACAGCGTATCTTATGCAGAAAGAGCAGCATTACGAGGAAGACCAGAACCATCGCTTCCACAAATGTCTGCACCACCTTCATGATGGAGAGCTTCACAAAAGGCGCGGTATCGAAGGGAACTGTAAACGTCATTCCTTCCGGCAACACCTGAGAAAGTTCGTCGATGCGTGCGCGTACGCCTGCAGCCGTGCTCATCGCATTGGCGCCAGGCGATAGCTGGACCGCCGCAGCCGTTGCGGGAACCCCATTTTCGCGGATACCGAAAGCGTAGCTTTGCAGGCCGGACTCAATGCGCGCGACGTCGGACAGCTTCAGCCTTGCGCCGGAGGCCTCTGATTTCAGAGTAATATTCCTGAAAGCCTCTACGGAAGTGAGTTGCCCCTTCACGGTGATCGGATACGTTACGCCTTGCCCTTCAGATGCCGGTTCATCTCCCGTTTTGCCGGGCGAAACCAGGGCATTTTGCTGGCCAACGGCGGTAAGCACATCGCTCACCGAAAGTCCGTAGCTATGAAGCTTCATCGGGTCCAGCCAGATGCGCAGCGCTTTTTCGCCACCAAACAGCTGAATTTTCCCTACTCCAGGTACGCGGCGAAGCTCGTCGCTGACATGCCGGGCAAAGTAATCGCTTAAATCGGCTTCCTCAAATTTACCGGTTGCGGACTTGAGCCCCACCATCATTAAAAAACCGGAATTGGCCGCCTCGACGTTGATGCCATTTTGCCTGACCGCCTGTGGCAAACGCGGCTCCACAATTTTAATCTGGTTCTGAAGGTCCATCTGCGCCAGCTTGATGTCCGTGCCGGGCTTAAACGTCACGGTAATAGACGCAGAACCGGTTGTGTCACTGGATGATTCGAAGTAAAGCAAATTATCGACGCCAGATATTTCGCGCTCAAGTAACGACACCACCGACGTATTCATAATATCGGGGCTGGCACCCGGGTAGGTGACAGAAATAATAATCCCAGGCGGTGCCACCGCCGGATACTGCGCAACCGGCAGCCGGGGGATAGACAATGCGCCCGCCAGGACGATAAAAAGCGCCACGACCCAGGCGAAAATGGGACGTTCAATAAAGAAATGAGGCATTAATTTAACTTCCAGATATGTGACTATTTCAGTGAGTTATTTTGTTCAAGATGGTGTGATGGAGAGTCTACAACTCGCCTGTTTAGCGGACATGGGCGGTTTATGGAGAGAGTGTGGAGCGAAACAACACGGTTGTTTAAATCATTCTCACGATGAGGTACAACGGTGAACCGCCAAAAAAGAGAATTAAATAACACTCATAGTAAAACACCAAATCGTTAAAATCTGGCGTAGCGTTCAGCAGCACAGTGAACGTAATAATGAGATAAACAAAAATCACCATTAGCCAGAAGGCGATGAGAAGTAATTCAGTGAACGCGCCTGCTTTGTTTTGTATTATCAGAGAGACAACCGACAAGGCAATGCAGCCATAGATCATGGGGGAAGAGAGTAGCGTTGCGGCGACTTTCTCATCCATTTTATGCATCAATACCAGCCAGGTATAAAGTAATCCCCACGATAGCAGCAGGAAGAGAGAAAATATGCCGATTTTTTTAGGAGAGAAGTATTTCGAAAGTTCCATGTTCATTATCTCAGCCAAATTCAGAAAGCCATTAAGCGACAGGGGTATTTACCACGTTAAACGAAAGACGGTTTAACTCCGAATAACTATTGTGGGCTGACATTGTCGAGTCTTTATTGACTGAATGTGTAGGCTGTATGGAGAAATTGCCGGGCACTTAAATTAATCCAGGAAATTTTCGCGGCCACGGCACTTTTTCCCGGAGTCTGTGTCTTATTGTGCTAAAGATATCTGATAGCGTGCTCAAAGGGATTTCACCCGCGGAGATAAAATGAACAAAAATACTCTAATCCTTGTTGTTGAAGATGAAAACGAAATTGCCGATATACTGATGAGATACTTAGAGCGTTCTGGGATGAAAACGCTGAGAGCCCGGCAGGGCGAGCAGGCGATAGCACTTAATCGGCTCCATAAACCCGATCTTATCTTGCTGGATATCCATCTGCCCGTATGCGATGGCTGGAGCGTACTCACGACGCTCCGTCAGGAAAGTTCTGTGCCCGTCATTATGGTGTCCGCACTCGATCAGGACGTGGATAAGCTGATGGGGCTCAGGCTTGGCGCGGACGATTACGTCATCAAACCATTCAATCCTTCCGAAGTGGTCGCGCGAGTTGAAGCCGTGCTGCGCAGAACCAGACCCGCTCTCCAGCAGGCGGGTGCCGTGCCTCTCAGGACGCCTTTTATTACGGTCTACCCGGACGATTTCTACGTTGAGGTCACCGTGGGCGAAGAGGTAGTCTCCCCAGTATTAACGACGACGGAATTTAAACTTCTTACTTACCTGGTGAGATACCCGCGAAAGGTCTGTTCCCGGGAAGAGTTACTTAACGCGTGTCTGCCGGAAGGCGATACGCTCGACAGAACGGTAGACAGCCATATGAGCAAGCTGCGTAAAAAGCTGGAGCTTGCAGGCCTTTATGGCGTTCCTGAGAGCATCAGGGGGATGGGCTATCGACTCGGGGAGAAAAAATGAACAGAGATTCTGTCCTGAGTCGGCAGATCTTAACGTATATGCTGCTGCTGACGTTTATGATCATTGCCATTGCGGTACTGGGCTCCTGGTTTTTTTACTCTTTTATTCTCGATCACCTCCCCGGCGGTGCCGTTGAGGGCGATGACGAGCAAATGACGATGTGGGACTGGGTGTGGATCGGGACCGCGACAACAATCAGTCTGATAATCGCGATATTTTTAACGATAAAACTTTCTTCACGAATACTCACCCCGTTAAACGCGGTAGCGTCCAGCCTGAGAAAAATTTCTCAGGGCCAGCTGGATGCCCGTGCTTATTGCACCAGCTCCCGTCTGGGAGAGGTCAATCATCTGGTCACGGATTTCAATGAAATGGCGGAAAAACTCCAGACGCTGGATATTCAGAGGAAATCCTGGAACGCCGCCATTGCCCATGAGCTGAGAACCCCGGTCACGATTTTACGCGGGCGGCTTCAGGGGCTGGTAGACGGCGTTTTTGAGCCGGATCCGCTGCTTTTTAATAATCTTCTCAAGCAGACTGAGGGGTTAACCCGTTTGATTGAAGATCTTCGGGTGATCAGCTCTGACGGCGGGGCGGGTTATACGCTGTATAAATCCAGAACGGACCTCAAAGGCACAATCCAGGATGCGCTTGATACTTTCATGCCCGAGTTCAAGCGCAACCAGTTTGCGATTAAAACAGCGTTGAGGGAACAGCGATGCGTGTTCGATCCGTTGCGCATCAATCAGTGTCTGGCCGTTCTGTTTGACAACGCATTACATTATTCAACTTCGCGGAAACTCATCGTAAAAAATGGCGTCTCTGATAAAGGCAATTATATCCTTATTGAGGATGGCGGGCCGGGCATCCCCAGGGAATTTCATGATTTCTTATTTCAACCCTTCCAGCGGGATAATGGTGCCAGAGATGTGAATCCTGAAGGATGTGGTTTAGGGTTATCGGTGGTAAAAGCCATCATGCTGGCTCATGGTGGCGATGTAACGTATACCTTATCGAAGCAAAACCACTCCCTGTTCAAACTGACCTGGCCCGATGCCTGAGTCCTGGCGGCAGGTCAGCCTGGCCTGCCCGCCGATAGCGGCAACTGCCATATATCGCCTAACTTTGTATCCCATTCCAGAGGGGTAATTCGCAGTTTGCCCCGTTTTGGGCTTAAGGTTATTTCACTGAAGTAAATTTCATCGCTTTTCAACATGAGGTCAACGCGGCAGTAGTCAAGACCCTTCGCCAGCTCCTGAGCGGCCAGCAGAGCCTCACGGAACAATTTCGGCTCGCCGGGCGCAACCGGCGTATTAGGATATTCCATCTGGAAGGGCTGTAAATTCCAGTGTCGGTCGTAAACGTTGATAAACTCTCTGCCGAGGTCATCCGTAAAATCGGCCTCAACATAGTGTGCGACCCCGTGAAAACAGTGAATTCTCAGCATTTCCGGCGTGCTGTTCCTGTCCGCATTATTGAAAAGATCGACATAGGGCTCACACAGTATAACGGGTGTAATATTTTTGTACTGCCACTCGCGCGTGGTGTAATACAAATTCTTCTTTAATGCGAGAGTGAGCTTTTTTCGGGCCTGCCGGTAATTGAACTGGTCTTTGTTTGTACAGATTATTGTGCTTCCGCTGTCATGATTGCACTTAAGGACGAATTGATCGGGCAGTGTTGAAAAATCGATATGCGAAAACCTGCGGTATACCCCAATCAAAGGCACCGCTTTTACTCGCGTTGTTCTGGACGCAACGTATTCGCGGACGGCGAGTTTATCGGCAAGCATTGTGTAGAGATTATTATGGTCATAGACCAGGCGATGACATATTTTTTCACTCAACGTAGTGGGTGATTTAATGTCAGGGGTTATGCCTGATGTCTTTTTGAGTTTTGCAGTATGAAAATTGAGGTCCGTCATGAAATATGAACGGCATTTTCTGATGAGATACTCCGTATATTTTAGAACATATGTGGTGGTGTTCATTTCTTCTCCTCCGTAATATCCCGGTATTCTGGAGAAGAACTATTGATGGATATTGCTTAAAATATGGAGCAGGGATGGAGATAAAAAATAAAAGGATTAAATAGCGCACGCAGGCTATTTAATCCTTATTTGAGCGGAGCAATCCGCGTTTACCGCCGCGCTTAACGGTCTTTTCTCCACGCATCGGCGGTCAATGCTTCACCGAAATGCCCGGCAATCAGCCTTTTCGTCAGCTCATGAAGCGGGGAGGCCATCACATCCGCCGTGCTGCCGCGCTCGACGACTTCCCCCTGGTGCATGACCATTACCTGATCGCTGATGTGCTTCATCATCCCCAGGTGCTGGGTAACGTAGATGTAGGAGATACCCTGCTTTTCCTGTAATTCGAGCATCAGGTTAATCAGCTGCGAGCGCATAGACATATCCAGCGAGGCAAGCGCTTCGTCTGCAACGATCACTTTCGGGCGCAGAATCAACGCGCGGGCCAGACCCAGACGCTGTTTCTGACCGGGGGCCAGCATATGCGGGTAGTAGCTTTCGTGATCCGGTAACAGCCCAACCATACGCAGCGTTTCGAAGATACGCTTGCGGCGCGCCTCTGGCTCCAGTTCGGTATTCAGACGCAGAGGGAAATCAAGGATCTGCGAAATGCGCTGGCGTGGATTAAGCGAGGTAGACGGATCCTGGAAGATCATGCGGATGCGCTGGCTGCGGAAAGAGTAATCGCCAAACTGCAGAGGATGATCGTCAATCAACACTTCTCCAGCAGTGGGCTCGACCATGCCGGCAAGCATTTTCGCCAGCGTGGATTTACCGGAGCCGTTTTCGCCGATGATCGCCAGCGTCTGTTTTTCACGCAGGGTAAAACTCAGCGGTTTAACCGCTTCGACAGTCTGACGATGAAACAGCCCCGTGCGATAGCGAAAGGTCTTAGTCAGATTGCGGACTTCCAGCAAGGTTTCGACCATTTCACTCTCTCTCCATGTTCAGCGGGAAATGACAGGCGTAAAGATGATTTTTGGCGCCGGTCAGGCGCGGCGTTTCGATACATTTACGCTGAGCATACGGACAACGCGGCCCCAGCCGACAGCCTATCGGCAACGATTCCAGCAGCGGAATAGCTCCGGGCAGGGTATTCAGACGGCTCTTGTGCGGCATGGCGCTGCCAAAATCAGGAATAGCGCGGATAAGCGCCTGCGTATATGGATGGTGCGGCGCGGCGATCAGCTCCTCACTCGGGGCAGTTTCGACCGTTTGCCCGCAGTACATCACGTCAATTTTATCCGCCCATTTGCTGAGCATTTGCAGGTCATGGCTGATCAGCAAAATGGTGGTGTTATTGTTCTGGTTCAGGCGCGACAGCAGGCGGAAAATTTGTGCCTGGGTGGTCGGCTCCATCGCGTTGGTGGGTTCATCCGCAATCAGCAAACGCGGCTGATTAGCCAGGGCGATGGCAATCATCACCTTCTGGCATTCACCGTCGGTCAGCTCATACGGGAAGCTGCGCATCGCGTCTTTATGGTCTTTGATCCCGACGCGGTGTAATAGCTCAATGGCGCGGCGCTTGCGCCAGCCGAAACGCTGCCACCAGCGGCCTTTATAGGTCCAGCCGGGAATGTTCTGCATCAGCTGTTTGCCTACGCGCTCGGACGGATCGAGGCAGGACTGTGGCTCCTGGAAAATCATCGAGACGTTATGGCCGACCAGCTTGCGACGCTCGCGCGGAGAGAGGCGCAGCAGGTCTATATCGTCGAACCGCATGCGGTCGGCGGTCACGCGCCAGTTGTCTTTCGCCACGCCGCAGATCGCTTTGGCGATCAGGCTTTTTCCCGAACCAGATTCACCCACCAGCCCGCGAATCTCGCCCTCGGCGAGAGTAATGCTGATGCGATCGACGGCTTTAACCCAGCCTTCACCGGTTTTGAATTCAATGGTGAGGTTGCGAATATCAAGAAGCGGCATTATTGCACCCCCGCGTTAATTGCACGGCGAATACCGTCGCCCAGCAGGTTGATCAGCAACACGCTTACCATAATCGCCGCCCCCGGCAGCATAACCGTCCACGGCGCCACGTAGATCAACTCCAGCGCGTCACCGAGCATCGCACCCCATTCAGGGGACGGCAGCTGCGCACCGAGGTCGAGGAATCCGAGCGCAGCGATGTCCAGAATCGCCATCGACAGCGCACGGGTGATCTCGGTGACCAGCCCGGCGGCGATGTTTGGCAGAACGGCAAACCACAGAATATTGAAGGTCGTCGCGCCGTCCAGACGGGCCGCAACGACATACTCTTTTTCCAGCTCGTCATGCACCATGCTGTAAACCGAGCGCACGATGCGGGGGAGGATAGCCAGCCAGACGGCGAACATGGCATGCGACAGATGCGGACCGGCAAAGGCAACCACAATGATTGCCAGCAGCAGAGACGGAATCGACAGCAGCGTGTCCAGAATGTGGTTCAGCACCGCCGAGCGCAGGCCATGCGTGGAGCCCGCGAAAATACCGAGCGCCAGTCCACAGAGCGTCGCCGCGAGCGTCACGACAAACGCGCCGCCCACCGTCGGGGCAGCCCCGCTTAACAGACGGCTCAATACGTCGCGTCCGAGATCGTCAGTGCCGAGGAAGAATGAGACTTCGCCGTAGCGTGACCAGGAAGGCGGTAGCAGCTGATAGCCAAGGAACTGCTGATCGATGCCATAAGGCGCAAACCACGAACCAAAGAGGCAAAGCAATACCAGACCGGCGCAGCCATAAAGGCCGATCATTGCCGTGGTGTCACCATAGAACTTACGCCACACGGTACGCAGCGCACCGGGCGTGCGCTTTTCACTGTAAACGTTATCGTAAGGCATACCATTCCTTATGCTTCAATGGGTTAGCCATCGCACCCAAAATATCGGACAACACGTTAACAATAATGACCAGCGAACCAATCACCATCACACCCGCTGAGATAGCAGCATAATCCTGCTGACGGATGGCGTTAATCAGCCAGCGTCCCAGCCCGGGCCAGCTAAAGACCATCTCGGTGATCATGGCCAGCGTAAGCATGGTGGAAAACTGCAGCCCCAGGCGCGGAATTACCGGCGGCAGAGCGTTGTGCAGGACGTTGCGGCGCAGTATGGTCAGGCGCGACAATCCGCGCGTGGCGGCAGCTTTGACATAGTTCTGCTCAAACACCTCGATGGTACTCAGGCGCATCAGGCGGATCACCTCGGTTGTCGGCGCAACCGCCAGCGTCAGCACCGGCAGTACCATATGACGCAGGGCGCTGACGATCATCTCATGGCGCCAGACGGAATCGGACAGCCAGGCGTCAATGATGGCAAAACCCGTTACCGTTTTAACCGTATAGAGCAGGTCAAAACGGCCAGAGACCGGTAGCCAACCCATCGTCAGCGAGAAGAACAGCGTCAGCAGCAGCGCCAGCCAGAATACCGGGATAGAGAAGCCGAGCAGGGCAAGGGCGCTGATAAACTTATCCTGCCATTTGTTGCGGTAGATCCCGGCCAGCATGCCCACGGGAATACCTACCATCAGGGCAAAGCCGAAGGCCAGAATGCACAGCTCCATCGTGGCCGGGAACACCTCTTTCAGCTGCTCGGAGATAAGCTGCCCGTTGATGCTCGACACGCCGAAATCCCAGTGCAGCAGACCATTAAACCAGAACAGCCAGGCATCCCACAGCGATGAGCCCTGTAGCGGGGCGTGCGGCGTGAAATAGCTCAGGCTGAAGCCGACAAAGTTCAGGAAAAAGAGCGTCACCAGCAGTAAAAGGAGCCGACGCAAGGTAAAAATAATCATGGTTTTTTCACCTCTTGTTCTTTTTCACGCGATACGCCGGCGAACGAGGCGTTGCCGAACGGGCTCAGCACCAGGCCTTTAATATCATAGCGGTAGGCCTGAAGGCGCAGGGAAGAGGCCAGCGGAAGCACCGGCAGTTCCTGAGCGAGTATCTTTTGCGCTTCATCGTAAGCGTCAATGCGCGAGGCCAACTGTTGGGAAGAGAGCGCTTTTTGCAGCACGGCGTCGAACTCCCGGTTACACCAGTGGGCGTAGTTGGTCTGCGAATTTATCGCAGCACAGCTCAGCAGCGGCCGGAAGAAGCTGTCCGGATCGTTACTGTCGGTAGCCCAGCCTGTCAGGGTGAGGTCGTGATTCATATCCATCAGGCGCGCCTCCTGGAAACGGCCCTCAACCGGTACGATGATCACCTTTACGCCCACCTGCGCCATGTCCGCCTGCAGCAGTTCAGCGGTTTTGAGCGGGCTCGGGTTCCACGCCTGGGAGCTGGTGGGCACCCAAAGCTGGAGCGTCAGGTTTTCCGCGCCCAGCGCTTTCAGTTGTTCACGCGCTTTTGCCGGATTGTATTCCGTAATTTTAGCCTCACCGTCGTAGGCCCACGAGGCGCGCGGTAAAATTGAGGCGGCGGTTTCCGCCGTGCCGTAGTAGATCGACTGCATCAGACGCTGGTTGTTGATCGCCAGCGCCAGAGCGTGACGTACGGCAGGGTTGTTCAGCGGCGGCTTATCGGTGTTAAAGGCCAGATAAGCGATGTTCATCCCCGGGCGTAACGTCAGACGCAGACGCGGATCGTCGCGCAAAATGGTGAGCTGGCTGGCAGCGGGCCAGGCGAGCACGTCGCATTCCCCGGTGAGCAGTTTCGAGAGCCGTCCCGTTCCGCCAGACCCGAGATCGACCACCACCTGCGGCATCAGCGGCGTACCGCGCCAGAAATGTTCGTGGCGCTGCAGGCGAATATATTGCCCCGCGCGGTATTCGGCCAACTGGAACGGGCCGGTACCGACCGGCTGGCGGTCGAGCAGCTCCTGACGATCTTTTTTCGTCAGCTTCGCCGCGTATTCGGCGGACATAACGGACGCATAGTGGGTCGCAAGGTGCCAGAGGAAGGAGGCATCCGGGCGCGTCAGCGTAAATTCAACCGTCCGGCTGTCCAGCTTGCGCACGCTTTTAACGGTGTCGGCAAACTGCAGGCTGTCGAAATAGGGGAAATTATCCCCATTGACGTTATGCCACGGGTGGTTACGGTTAAAGATACGCTGGAAGGTGAAGACCACGTCATCCGCGTTCAGCTTGCGCGTAGGGGTAAACCACGGCGTACGCTGAAACGCGACATCATCGCGCAGGCGAAAACGGTAGGTTGCACCGTTATCCAGGACTTCCCAGCTTTCCGCAAGTTCAGGCACCAGGCGATAGGTGTACGGGTCGACATCAAGCAGACGGTCGTAAAGCTGCGCGGCGAGCGTATCCACAATCAGGCCGCTGCCCGCTTTTTGCGGGTTGAAGGTATCCACCTGGCCACTGACGCAATAGACGAAGCCGCTGTCACGAATGTCAGGCTGCGTAGACTGCCCGGGCGCAGCAAACGCCAGGCCGCTGAACAGACCGAGTGCAAAAAAGGACGATAAAACCAGACGCATAATTTTTAAGGTTTTTAGGTTCGATCTGCAAAGTGTATCGCACTTACGCCTGCTTCGTAAAAATGTCTGCGGGTAAGTGCCGATATTGTCAGCGCATTTGATGTTTTTTAAGCAATGCCCGTAACTGATGGTAGGTCAGGCCCAGGAGTTCGGCCGCGCGTTTCTGGTTATATTTCGCCGCCTTCAGGCTTTGCTCCAGCAGCTGTTGCTCCTGCTCGTGCTGGAACTGGCGCAAATCAAGGGGCAGCGCGGGAGTATCGCCTGACGATGACGGGGAGGAAACCGGCGGCGCATTGCGCTGAAAAGGATCGATAATGATATTGTCCAGCTCCGTCTCGCTGCTGCCGTGGCGGTAAACAGAACGCTCAACAACGTTCTTAAGTTCGCGGATATTTCCCGGCCAGCGGTAGGCCAGAAGTGTCTCCCGCGCATGATCGCTGAAGCCGGGGAAAAGAGGGAGACCGAGCTCGCGGCACATCTGAATCGCAAATTGTTGAGCAAGCAGCATGATGTCGCTTCTCCTGTCGCGCAGCGGCGGAAGCTGAACGACGTCAAAGGCCAGGCGGTCAAGCAGATCGGCACGGAATTTCTCCTCCGCGACCATCTCCGGCAGATTGGCGTTGGTGGCGCAGACCAGGCGCACGTTAACCTGCAGCGGCTGGCTGCCGCCGACGCGCTCCAGTTCACCATACTCAATCACGCGCAGCAGCTTTTCCTGCACCAGCATCGGCGCGGTGGCGAGTTCATCAAGGAACAGGGTGCCGCCGTCGGCGCGCTCAAAACGTCCCGGATGGCGCTTTTGAGCGCCGGTAAACGCGCCCGCCTCGTGGCCGAACAGCTCGGTATCGAGCAGGTTTTCATTCAGCGCCGCACAGTTTAGAGAAATGAAGGGGCCGTCCCAGCGTCCGGATAAATAGTGCAGACGGTTGGCAATCAGTTCCTTACCCGTGCCGCGCTCGCCGATAATGAGTACCGGTTTGTTGAGCGGCGCAAGGCGAGAAACCTGTTCCATTACCTCAAGAAAGCTGTTGGCTTCGCCGAGTAAGTTATCTTTGTATTGAGCCATGATGAAATTAACCACTCCTTAGCGATATTCACCAGGTCAGCATAGTTCTGTGGTGAATAAAAATCAATCACACCGTGTAAAATCAATAGGATAAAAAACTGGCACGGGAATTGTATTATCAGTACAGCAGGGCATAGCCCGATAACAGAACTATGAGGATTTGATTATGGGTATTTTTTCTCGTTTTGCCGACATCGTGAACGCCAACATCAACTCACTGCTGGAGAAAGCAGAAGATCCGCAGAAGCTGGTGCGCCTGATGATTCAGGAGATGGAAGACACGCTGGTTGAAGTGCGTTCTACCTCCGCCCGTGCGCTGGCTGAGAAAAAGCAGTTAACGCGCCGTATCGAGCAGGCCACCGCTCAGCTCAATGAATGGCAGGAAAAGGCGGAACTCGCCCTGCGCAAAGATAAAGAAGATCTTGCTCGCGCGGCGTTAATTGAAAAGCAGAAGCTGGCGGACATGATCGCTACGCTGGAGCATGAAGTCACCCTGGTTGAAGACACGCTCACCCGCATGAAAAAAGAGATTGGTGAGCTCGAAAATAAACTGAGCGAAACCCGCGCGCGTCAGCAGGCGCTGACCCTGCGTCATCAGGCGGCAAACTCTTCCCGCGACGTGCGTCGTCAGCTGGACAGCGGCAAGCTGGATGAGGCCATGGCGCGTTTTGAGTCATTCGAGCGTCGTATCGACCAGATGGAAGCGGAAGCAGAGAGCCACGGCATCGGTAAGCAAAAGTCGCTGGATCAACAGTTTGCCGATCTGAAAGCGGACGATGAAATCAGCGAGCAGCTGGCGGCATTGAAAGCCAAAATGAAGCAAGATAACCAATAATAATGTTGCGGCACCTGAGCGTGCCGCTAAGCATCCGACGACAAGGAGTACACATGAGCGCGCTTTTCCTGGCCATTCCCCTGACGATTTTCGTGCTGTTTGTTTTGCCGATTTGGCTATGGCTGCACTACAGCAACCGTTCTTCAGGGAACGATTTATCCCAGAGCGAACAACAACGTCTTGCGCAGCTTACCGACCAGGCTAACAAGATGCGCGATCGCATTCAGGCGCTGGAAGCAATCCTGGATGCAGAACATCCTAACTGGAGGGACCGTTAATGTCAGGACTGAATCTGAACAAAAAATTGTGGCGAATTCCACAGCAGGGCATGGTGCGCGGCGTTTGCGCCGGGCTGGCCCATTATCTCGACGTTCCGGTAAAGCTGGTTCGTGTGGTCACGG
The DNA here is from genome assembly GCF_014930485.1 of Enterobacter cloacae complex sp. P47BA. Taxonomy (NCBI): domain Bacteria; kingdom Pseudomonadati; phylum Pseudomonadota; class Gammaproteobacteria; order Enterobacterales; family Enterobacteriaceae; genus Enterobacter; species Enterobacter cloacae complex sp. P47BA. The sequence goes on from NZ_JADBRF010000001.1 coordinate 58,860, forward strand.
TGCTGTCGATATTTTTCGGCCTGGCGTTTATCACTTTCGTGGCCTACATCGTGCTGTCGTTTGTACTTGACCCGATGCCGGAAGGCGAACTGGCTGCGGAAGGCGCGCCTACCAGTAACGATCTTCTCAATGCGGTTGACGATCGGCTGGCTGAAGGGGAGAAGCGGTTACGTGAAATGGAACGCTATGTCACATCCGATACCTTTACGCTGAGAAGTCGTTTTCGTCAGCTTTAAGAGAGAATATACATGAAGAAAAACTGGCAACAGGCCGGTCAGAAGGTAAAACCCGGCCTGAAAATCGCAGGTAAACTGGTTCTGATGACGGCGTTACGTTACGGCCCGGCAGGTGTGGCGGGCTGGGCGATCAAATCTGTTGCCCGCAAGCCGGTTAGAATGTTGCTGGCCGTGGCGCTTGAACCTCTGTTGCAAAAAGCGGCAAAGCGGCTGTCACGCCGTTACTTATCCCGATAATTCACGCTCGCGTTAGCCCTTTCTCTCCCCGGAAGGGCTAACGACATTTCATCCCTTTCCCTCACTTTCTTTGCGGCAGCTCACATTACTGCACAGAGCTGCTTTGTAATTGCGTTTTTCAGCCTCCCGGTTCGTTGACAGATATTTTTCAGGGGAGTAGATTGCCCTTCGTGGGACCGCTACCATGGAAAATAATGTGAACGCAAAAATTAAAAAACTTATCAATCATATTTACGGTGAATCATTTTCTGAAGCACATTTTAAAGTGTTATTAACAAAGCTTGAACAAGCTGCTGTTGATATTACAGAAAAGCGTAAATCAGGCTGGGATGAAAAAGATGTCGTTCTGATCACCTACGCCGATCAGTTCTCCGCGAAAGGGGAGAAAGCGTTGCCGGTATTTACCCGCTTTTATAATGAGTGGCTTGCTCGCACGTTTTCCCATGTCCACCTTTTACCTTTTTATCCGTGGTCCTCTGATGACGGATTTTCCGTTATTGATTACCACAACGTTGCGCCTGAAACCGGGACCTGGCAAGACGTTGCTGATTTAAAACAGTCTGCCAGCTTAATGTTTGATTTCGTCTGCAACCATATGTCAGCAAAAAGTGAATGGTTTGCTAATTATCTTGCGCAGAAACCTGGCTACGAAGATTTCTTTATTGCTGTCGATCCAGAAACTGATTTATCTGCGGTGACGCGTCCTCGTGCATTACCGTTGCTGACGCCATTTACGCTGCATGATGGCAGCGTGCGTCATCTTTGGACCACCTTCAGCGATGACCAGATCGATCTTAACTTCGCCTCGCCTCAGGTGCTGATTGCGATGGTTGACGTGCTGCTCCATTACCTGGCGGAAGGGGCGCGTTATATCCGTCTGGACGCCGTCGGATTTATGTGGAAGATCCCTGGAACAAGCTGCATCCATCTGGAACAGACTCACTGCCTTATCCAGCTTTTCCGTGCTATTACCGAGGCCGTGGCGCCGGGTACCGTGATCATTACTGAGACGAACGTTCCGCATAAGGACAATATCTCTTATTTCGGTGACGGTGAAAATGAAGCTCAGATGGTCTACCAGTTCTCCTTGCCGCCGCTGGTGCTGCATGCTGTGCACCGTCAGGATGTTAACGCTCTCTGTCAGTGGGCGGGATCGCTGGCGCTGCCTTCAACAAAAACGACCTGGTTCAATTTCCTGGCGTCTCATGACGGTATCGGTCTGAACCCACTGCGCGGCATTCTGCCGGAATCAGAAATCCTCGCACTGGTTGAGAAACTTCAGCAGGAAGGGGCGCTGGTCAACTGGAAAAATAATCCTGACGGTACGCGCAGTCCTTACGAAATTAATGTGACCTATCTTGACGCGTTAAGCGCGCAAAACAGTTCAGATGATGAACGCATTTCGCGCTTTATTCTGGCGCATGCGGTGCTGTTAAGTTTCCCAGGTGTACCTGCCGTGTATATTCAAAGTATTCTTGGCTCCCGTAACGATTATGAAGGGGTCGAGCGCCTCGGCTATAACCGCGCGATAAACCGCAAGAAATATACTGCAGGTCAGGTTGATCTCGAACTTAATAATAAAAATAGCATTCGTCATAAAATTTATTCCCGTTTAAGCGAGTTTATTGCGATTCGTCGTGGGGAAAGTGCGTTTCACCCTGATGCCCAGGCATTTTTTGAATCACTGGATGAACAAATTCTTAAAATTGTTCGCGTGGCTGAAAACGGTGAGAGAATTACAGCCCTGTTTAATTTTAGTAATAACGTTCATACCGTTAATGGGGACACGCATACTGGTATGGAATTACTATCAGGACAAGTTGTTAGCGGTAAAGAGCTGACCCTCAATCCATGGCAGGTTATGTGGATTAAAGAAAACTAAAAAGGACCCTAAAATGAAAATGCCCAAAATTGTGCTGTTATCAGCACTGGTTTCGTGCGCCCTGTTATCAGGCTGTAAAGATGATAAAGCGTCTGCTGTGACCATTGAGTTCATGCACTCGTCAGTAGAGCAGGAGCGCCAGGCGGTTATTACGAAACTGATCGAAAAATTCGAGAAAGAAAACCCCGGCATTACGGTGAAGCAGGTGCCGGTGGAAGAAGATGCCTACAACACCAAAGTGATTACGCTCGCCAGAACGGGCGCGCTGCCTGAAGTGATTGAAGTCAGCCATGATTACGCGAAAGTCATGGATAAGGAACAACTGCTGGATCGCAAGGCTATCGGTGAAGCCATTGAAGCGGTAGGCGAAAAGACCTTCTATGACGGGATCCTGCGCGTTGTGCGTACTGAAGACGGCACAGCCTGGACGGGGGTGCCGATGAGCGCCTGGCTGTCCGGCGTCTGGTATCACAAAGATGTGCTTGCCGCTGCGGGTATTCAGGAACCGCATAACTGGGAACAGCTGCTGAAAGCCAGCCAGAAGCTTAACGACCCGGCCAACAAACATTACGGTATTGCGCTGCCCACCGCGGAAAGCGTCATGACCGAGCAGGCGTTCTCCCAGTTTGCGCTTTCCGGCGGCGCGAACGTTTTTGATGCCAACGGAAACGTTGAAATTGACACCCCTGAAATGGCAAAAGCGCTGGCGTTCTATAAAGCGCTGGCCGCGACCACCATGCCGGGCTCGAACGACGTCATGGAGATCAAAGATGCCTTCATGAACGGTTCTGCACCGATGGCCGTCTATTCCACCTACATCCTGCCGGCGGTATTCCAGGATGGTAACCCTGCCAACCTTGGCTTCGTTGTCCCGACAGAAAAGTCCTCTGCCGTTTATGGCATGGTCACCTCGTTGACGATCACCAGCGGACAAACCGAAGAAGAAACGCAAGCGGCTGAAAAGTTTGTGACGTGGATGGAGCAGGCTCAAAACGCAACCGACTGGGTCATGATGTCGCCGGGCGCGGCGCTGCCGGTGAACACGCTGGTCGTAGGAACGGATACCTGGAAAAACAACGAGGTGATTAAAGCGTTTGGGCAACTGCCTTATGAACTGATCGCCCAATTCCCGAACGTACAGGTGTTTGGCGCTGTTGGCGACAAAAACTTCACGGGCATGGGCGATGTGACAGGGTCCGGCATTATCAGCTCCATGGTGCATAACGTCACCGTGGGTAAACAAGATCTCAGCGCAACGCTTAGCAAGAGCCAGACGCGACTGACTGACCTGATTTCACAACGATAGGAGCGCTCTGCGGAAGGAAATTATGAAGACGTTGTTTTCTGGTCGTTCAGATATGCCTTTCGCCATGCTGCTGTTGGCCCCCAGCCTGATTTTGCTGGGGGGCCTGGTGGCCTGGCCAATGATTTCCAATATTGAAATCAGTTTCTTACGCCTGCCGCTTAACCCGCGTATTGATGCGGTGTTTGTTGGCCTGGATAACTACATCCGCATTCTGGGGGATGCTGCGTTCTGGCACTCGCTGTGGATGACGTTCTGGTATACGGCGCTGGTCGTGCTCGGCAGCACCGGGCTGGGGCTTGCCGTCGCCATCTTCTTTAACCGTGAGTTTCGTCTCCGGAAGACGGCGCGTTCGCTGGTGATTTTATCCTACGTGACACCCTCTATTTCCCTGGTATTTGCCTGGAAATACATGTTCAACAACGGCTACGGCATTGTGAACTATCTGGGCGTCGATCTGCTGCATCTGTATGACCAGGCGCCGCTCTGGTTCGACAACCCTGGTAGCAGCTTCGTGCTGGTGGTGCTGTTCGCCATCTGGCGCTACTTCCCGTATGCCTTTATCTCATTCCTGGCAATTTTGCAGACCATTGATAAATCGCTGTATGAAGCGGCAGAGATGGACGGAGCCAACGCCTGGCAGCGTTTCCGTATCGTCACGTTGCCCGCCATCATGCCTGTACTGGCAACGGTGGTGACGCTACGAACCATCTGGATGTTCTACATGTTTGCGGATGTTTATCTGCTGACTACGAAGGTCGATATTCTGGGCGTGTATCTCTATAAAACTGCCTTTGCATTCAACGATCTGGGCAAAGCAGCCGCCATTTCTGTTGTGCTGTTTGTGATCATCTTCGCCGTCATTCTGCTGACCAGAAAAAGGGTAAACCTCAATGGCAACAAATAAACGCATACTGGGCCGTATTGGTTTCTATCTGGGGCTGGCGGTATTTCTGATTATCACGCTGTTCCCGTTCTTCGTGATGCTGATGACGTCATTCAAGAGCGCGAAAGAGGCCATATCGCTGAATCCGACTATTCTGCCGCAGGCGTGGACGCTTCAGCATTACGTTGACATCTTTAACCCGCTAATTTTCCCGTTCGTGGATTACTTCCGCAACAGCATGGTGGTGTCGCTGACGTCATCGGTAATTGCGGTGTTTCTCGGCACGCTGAGCGCTTACGCCTTGTCCAAGCTGCGTTTTAAAGGACGTGCGACGATCAACGCGAGCTTCTACACCGTCTATATGTTCTCCGGGATTTTGCTGGTGGTGCCGCTGTTCAAAATCATCACCGCGCTCGGCATTTACGACACTGAACTGGCGCTGATCATCACCATGGTGACCCAGACGTTGCCTACGGCGGTATTCATGCTGCGCAGCTATTTCGACACCATTCCGGACGAAATAGAAGAGGCCGCGATGATGGATGGTCTGAACCGCCTGCAAATCATCTTCCGCATTACCGTGCCGCTGGCCATTTCCGGTCTCGTGTCGGTGTTTGTTTACTGCTTCATGGTGGCATGGAACGACTACCTGTTTGCCTCCATTTTCCTGTCCAGCGCCAGCAACTTTACCCTGCCGGTCGGGCTGAACACGCTCTTTAGTACGCCAGATTATATCTGGGGTCGCATGATGGCGGCATCGCTGGTGACGGCGCTTCCGGTGGTCATCATGTACGCACTCTCTGAACGTTTTATTAAAAGTGGTTTGACCGCCGGTGGCGTCAAGGGCTAAGGCGGCCAATTTTTTATCAGGAGCAAGTTATGAAGAAGTTAGTTGCGACAGCGCCACGCGTGGCGGCGCTGGTGGAGTATGAAGACCGTGCTGTGGAAGCACATGAAGTGAAAATTCGCGCCCGCTTTGGCGCCCCGAAGCACGGAACGGAAGTCGTGGATTTCCGCGCGGCAAGCCCGTTTATTGATGAAGAGTTCAACGCAGAGTGGCAGATGTTCACGCCGCGTGAAGAGGGCGCTGCGCGCGGTATCGAATTCGGTAAGTTCCAGCTGGGCAACATGATCGTTGGCGACATTATTGAATGCGGTGCAGACGTAACGGAATACCAGATCGGCGACAGCGTCTGCTGCTACGGCCCGCTGCAGGAAACGGTCATCGTTAACGCGGTGAACAACTATAAGCTGCGTAAAATGCCGCAGGGCGCGTCCTGGAAGAATGCCGTTTGCTACGATCCGGCGCAGTTCGCCATGAGCGGCGTGCGTGATGCCAACGTCCGTGTGGGTGACTTTGTTGTCGTGGTCGGTCTGGGAGCCATCGGACAGATTGCGATTCAGCTGGCGAAAAAAGCCGGTGCGTCAGTGGTTATCGGCGTTGATCCGATTGAACACCGCTGTGAGATCGCTCGCCGTCACGGCGCGGACCACTGCCTGAATCCAATCGGTACCGATGTCGGTCTGGAAATCAAAAAGCTGACCGGGAAGCAGGGCGCGGACGTGATCATCGAAACCAGCGGCTTTGCGGATGCGCTGCAGTCCGCGCTGCGCGGGCTCGCCTACGGCGGCACCATCTCCTACGTGGCCTTCGCCAAACCGTTTGCGGCAGGCTTCAACCTGGGGCGCGAAGCGCACTTCAACAACGCGAAGATTGTCTTCTCCCGCGCCTGCAGTGAACCGAACCCGGACTATCCGCGCTGGAGCCGCAAGCGTATCGAAGAGACCTGCTGGGAATTGCTGATGAACGGTTATCTGAACTGTGAAGATCTGATCGACCCGGTCGTGACCTTCACCACCAGCCCGGAAAGCTATATGAAGTATGTCGATCAGCATCCGGAACTCAGTATCAAAATGGGCGTCACTTTTTAAGCTAAGGACAGCAAATCATGAAGATCGCAACACAAAACCAGGCCTTTTTCCCGACCAACATCATGGAAAAATTCGAGTACATCAAAGCGATGGGTTTTGATGGCTACGAAATTGACGGCCGTCTGCTGGTGGAAAATCTCGATGAAGTGAAAGCCGCTATCAAAGCCACGGGCCTGCCGGTGACGACAGCATGTGGCGGGTACGATGGCTGGATCGGTGATTTCATCGAAGAACGCCGTCTGAACGGATTACAGCAGATCGAACGCATTCTGGAAGCGCTGGCGGAAGTCGGCGGAAAGGGCATTATCGTGCCTGCTGCCTGGGGCATGTTTACCTTCCGTCTGCCGCCAATGACCTCTCCACGCAGCCTGGACGGTGACCGCAAAGCCGTAAGCGCCTCGCTGCGCTGGCTGGATGAGGTGGCCGCGCGCACCGGCACCACCGTCTACCTGGAGCCGCTGAACCGCTACCAGGATCATATGATCAACACCCTGGCAGACGCGCGTCGTTATATCGAAGAGAACGGCCTGAAGCACGTGCAGATCATCGGTGATTTCTATCACATGAACATTGAAGAAGACTCGCTGGCGGACGCGCTGCATCAGAACCGCGATCTGCTGGGTCATGTTCACATTGCAGATAACCACCGCTATCAGCCGGGCAGCGGCAGCCTCGATTTCGCCAGCCTGTTCGATCAGCTGCGTGCCGATAACTATCAGGGATACGTGGTGTATGAATGCCGTGTTCGCGCCGAGGATCCGGCTAAGGCTTATCAGGACTCTCTCACTTATTTGCGTGAATGCTAAGGATGACGAGCGTGATGAGTGCTTCTACACCTTCGCCTCTGCGCGTCGCCATTATTGGCGCCGGGCAGGTCGCGGACAAAGTGCATGCCTCGTATTACGCCACGCGCAGTGATGTTCAAATGGTGGCTGTCATGGACAGCCGCCTTGAGCAGGCACAGGCGTTCGCGGAACGTTATGCTATTCCATCGGCATGGCTGGACGCTCACGAGATGTTGCAGGCAGTAAAACCGGATGTGGTGAGCGTCTGTTCGCCCAACCGGTTCCATTTTGAACACGTGATGGCGGCGCTCGAGGCGGGCTGCCATGTGATGTGTGAAAAGCCCCCGGCGATGACCCCGCAGCAGGCTGATGAGATGCGCATCGCGGCGCGCAAGGCAGGAAAAGTCCTGGCCTATGATTTTCACCATCGCTTTGCCCTGGATACCCAACTCCTGCGCGATGCGGTAATGAACGGAACGCTCGGTGAGGTTTACTTTACCTCAGCGCAGGCGCTGCGTCGCTGTGGTGTGCCGGGGTGGGGCGTTTTTACCAACAAATCGCTACAGGGCGGTGGACCGCTGATTGATATTGGCATTCATATGCTCGACGCCGCAATGTATGTCCTGGGTTTCCCGGCGGTAAAACGGGTGACTGCGCACAGCTTCCAGAGGCTGGGAAACCGTAAAAGCACCGGTCAGTTTGGCGAGTGGGATCCTGCGCAATTTACCGTGGAAGATGCGCTGTTTGGCACGATTGAATTCTGCAACGGCGGCATTTTGCGTCTGGACACCTCCTTTGCGCTTAACATTCGCGAGCAGTCGATCATGAACGTCTCTTTCTGCGGTGAAAAGGCGGGTGCAACGCTGTTCCCGGCGCACATCTACAACGACGAAGCCGGTGTTTTAGAAAGCCTTACCCAGCGCGAAGAGGCGGACGATCAGCGCCATCTGCGCAGCATGGATGCCTTTGTACGTCACGTGCTGGGAGAGCCCGTGATGATTGCCGATGCAGAACAGGGACTGGTAATTCAGCAGCTTGTTGGCGCGCTTTATGAATCCGCAGAAACAGGGGAAAGCGTAACACTATGCTGAACGTCTCTGTATTAACCGATCCGGGCTTTTGTCCACACAGCCTGAATAAATACGCCTCCATCATGGCATGCGGCAATGGCTACATGGGCATTCGCGCCGCGCATGAAGAAGACTACACCCAGCAGACCAGAGGCATGTATCTCGCTGGGCTGTATCATCGCGCGGGGCGCAACGAGACCACTGAGCTGGTCAATCTGCCGGATATCACCGGTATTGATGTAGAGCTGGACGGCGTCAATTTCACCCTCCTGGCTGGGGAAATTCTTGAGTGGCAGCGCGAGCTGGCCTTTGCAAACGGTGAACTGCATCGCAACGTTGTCTGGCGTTCACCCAACGGCAAACGCTATCGGCTGGAGAGCCGCCGTTTTGTGTCGCTGGACCAGCTGCCTTTAGTGGCTATGCAGCTCGCAATCACCCCCCTTGATGCCTCCGCGCAAGCCGTGCTGAAAACCGGCATTGATGCGACGCAAACGAACAGCGGCAGACAGCATCTGGATGAAATCTCGGTCAGGGTCTTTGATCAGCACTATATGCAGGGGGTGTATGAAACGCAGGATCGGGCGTCGGAGGTTGTTGTTTCGGCGTTTTGTCAGCTCTCCGCGAAGAGCGACAGCTGTTTCACCGCCAAAAATCGGCGTCTCAGCGTACATCATTCACTGACCATTGCTCAGGGTGACACTGTCACGCTTGAAAAGATCGTCTGGGTGACACATCGCAGCGATAAAGCGCTGTCGCAGGAGTCTTTTGCGCGCAACGCGATGGCCGATCTCAAAGTTTCTGCCGCAAGAGGTTACGACGCATTACTTGAAAGCTCAGCGTATGCCTGGAAAGAGGTCTGGCGTGATGCCCGGGTGGAAGTGACTTCCGCAGAGCAACAGGATCAGCTGGCGCTGGATTACGCCGTCTGGCACCTGACGACAATGACGCCAGCCCATGATGAGCGAAGCAGTATCGCCGCAAAAGGGCTGACGGGTGAGGGGTACAAGGGGCACGTCTTCTGGGATACCGAAATTTTCCTGCTGCCTTTCCATCTGTTTACCCGTCCAAAGATTGCCCGCAGCCTGCTGCGCTATCGCTGGCTTAATCTGGCTGGCGCACGGGAAAAAGCCCGTCGTAACGGCTGGCCGGGCGCGTTGTTCCCATGGGAAAGCGCCGCAAGCGGAGAGGAAGAGACGCCGGAGTTCGCGGCAATCAACATCCGCACCGGGGTACGCCAGAAGGTGGCTTCCGCACTTGCTGAGCATCACATCGTGGCTGATATTGCCTGGGCCGTCGTTGCGTACTGGCAGGCGACGCATGATGACGCCTTTATGCGTAACGAAGGCCTGACGCTGCTGATGGAAACGGCTTTGTTCTGGATGGGACGCGCAACGGACGTCAATGGTCGTCTGGAAATCCATGACGTGATCGGACCGGACGAATACACCGAGCACGTGAACAACAACGCTTACACCAACTATCTGGCCTGGCACAACGTTGCCTGCGCGCGCCAGTTTATGGCGATGTTTGGGCGTGAGGATGCGCGTTTTACGGAGAATGCCGCGCAGTTCCTGGCGCGCTTATGGCTACCGGAGGCCGATGCAGACGGTGTGATCCCGCAGGATGATACCTTCATGGCAAAACCTGCCATCGATCTGAGCCGCTACAAAGCCAAAGCGGGCAAGCAGACGATTCTGCTCGATTATTCCCGCGCGGAAGTGAACGAGATGCAGATCCTTAAGCAGGCCGATGTGGTGATGCTTAACTACCTGCTGCCAGAACGGTTTACGCCACGGCAATGCGCCGCCAATCTGGCGTTCTATGAGCCACGCACGATCCATGATTCGTCCCTGAGCAAGGCCATTCACGGGATTGTGCTCGCGCGCTGCGGTGACACGCAGGGGGCCTATGCCTTCTGGCGCGATGGCATCGCCATTGATTTGGGCGACGATCCGCACAGCAGCGATGAGGGCATTCATGCCGCGGCAACCGGTGCGATCTGGTCTGGCGCAATTCAGGGATTTGCTGGCCTGCAAATCATTGAAGGGGAACTGCATCTCGCGCCAAAACTGCCTGCTCACTGGCAGAAACTCGCTTTTCCGCTGCGGTGGCGGAACGCAGCAATGCACTTCACGTATGAAAACGAAGTGTTAACCATTGAAACCACGGCGCCTGCCACGCTGACGCTGTGGGGCAAAACGCTGCATGTATCGGAGCGAAAAGTTTGCTTCTGGAAGGACTTTTCTGCATCCGCATCTGGGACCGCTACCACGGAGGGGCGCCATGACGCTTAAGGCTGTTGTATTCGATCTGGACGGTGTGATCACCGATACCGCGCATCTTCACTTTCTGGCCTGGCGTGCCGTGGCGGAGGAAATTGGCATTACCTTCGACGAAGTGTTTAACGAACAGCTCAAGGGAATAAGCCGCATGGATTCCCTCCAGCGCATTCTGAAGCACGGCGGAAAAGAGGGGATGTTTAGCGAGGAGCAATGCCTGGCGCTTGCGACGAAAAAAAATGCGCTTTACGTCCAGTCGCTGGCATCACTGACGCAGGATTCTCTGCTGCCGGGGATCCGCGACGTGCTGGCGGAGATCCGTGCCGCGAAGGTCAAGATTGGGCTGGCATCCGTATCGCTCAATGCCCCAGGGATTTTGCACGCGCTGGGCATTCATCAGGCCTTCGATTTTTGCGCTGATGCTTCCCGCATTTGCCGTTCAAAGCCTGACCCGGAGATCTTCCTTGCGGCCTGTGCGGGGCTGAACGTGCGTCCTGAAGAGGCGATTGGCATTGAAGATGCCGCTGCGGGTATTGAAGCAATCAACGCCGCAGGAATGCTGTCGGTCGGGATTGGGCCTGGCCTTAACCATGCGGGATTACAACTTCATTCAACGCGGGAACTGACCTGGAAATGCCTGACAGAATTCTGGGCGTCCCGGGCGTATTGATAAGGAATAAATTATGGCTCAACTTTCTCTGAAACATATTCAGAAAATCTATGATAACCAGGTCCACGTGGTTAAGGATTTCAACCTCGAAATTGAAGACAAAGAGTTTATTGTTTTCGTCGGTCCGTCGGGCTGCGGTAAATCCACGACGCTGCGAATGATTGCCGGTCTTGAGGAGATCAGCGCGGGTGAACTGATAATCGACGGCGTGTGCATGAATGACGTGCCTGCCAAATCGCGTGATATCGCGATGGTATTCCAGAACTATGCGCTTTATCCGCATATGACGGTCTACGACAACATGGCGTTTGGCCTGAAAATGCAAAAAATAGCGCCCGCGGTGATTGAAGAACGCGTGAACTGGGCGGCGCAGATTTTAGGGTTACGCGAATACCTGAAGCGTAAACCTGGCGCTTTATCGGGTGGTCAGCGCCAGCGTGTGGCGCTGGGCAGGGCGATCGTGCGCGAAGCGGGCGTCTTCCTGATGGATGAGCCGTTATCCAACCTCGATGCCAAGCTTCGCGTGCAGATGCGTGCCGAAATCAGCAAGCTTCACCAGAAGCTTAACACCACCATGATCTATGTTACGCACGACCAGACGGAAGCCATGACGATGGCGACCCGCATCGTGATCCTGAAAGACGGCATCATTCAGCAGGTGGGTGCGCCGAAGCAGGTATACAACGAGCCGGCCAATATGTTTGTCGCAGGGTTCATTGGCTCTCCGGCAATGAACTTCATTCGTGGCGCTATCGACGATCGCTATTTCGTAACGGAAACGCTGCGTCTGGAGATCCCTGAGGACAAGCTGGCCGAGTTGAATGCGCAAGGTTACCAGCGTAAAGCGGTCGTCTTCGGGATCCGTCCGGAAGACATTCTTACCCTGCAGAGCAGCGGAGAAGATATCGCGGCGAAAGTCAGCGTCGCTGAGCTTACCGGTGCCGAATTTATGCTTTATGCCACCGTGGGCGGACATGAACTGGTTGTCCGCGCAGGCGCGGCCAATGACTACGTAGCTGGAGATACTATCGGCATTCAGTTCGATATGAATAAGTGCCATTTCTTCGACGCCGATACCGAAGCGGCTATTAGATAAGAAAGGTGTTTGCCGGAAATGCAAATTTCCGGTTTTTTTGTTTGTTAATTATAAAGGGAATATTTAATGAGTACTCTACTAAGAAGTGCTGCGCTCGTTCTGTGCGCAGGGGTTAGCTGCGCGCAAGCAACAGAACCCGCAAAGCAGTGGGCGTTTAATATCGGTGCCATGTATGAAATTGAAAACGTCGAAGGTCAGAGCGACGATAAAGATGGATTATATGAACCCTCCGTATGGTTTAATGCAACATGGGATGCCTGGACAATATCTCTGGCAATGTATCAGGAAGGGCCGGTTGATTATAGCAGCATGACGCGTGGCACCTATTTCGATCGCCCGGAATTTGAATTGCGCTATCGCTTTATCGGCACCGATGATTTTACGTTCGGTCTGACCGGTGGCTTCCGCAATTATGGTTATCACTTTAAAGATGAACACGGCGCCAAAGACGGTAGCGCTAATATGCAGCGCTACAAAGTTCAGCCTGACTGGGATATTAAATTAACCGACGACTGGCGCTTTGGCGGCTGGTTTGCCATGTATCAGTTTGCCAACGATCTCGATAAAACCGGTTATTCTGACAGCCGCGTCGAGACCGAAACCGGTTTTACCTGGACCATCAACGAAACGTTCTCTGCGAAAGTAAATTATTATTTAGAGCGCGGCTTCAATATGGACAGCTCACGTAATAACGGCGAGTTTTCTACCCAGGAAATTCGTGCCTACCTGCCGATTTCGTTAGGCCAGACGACGTTAACGCCTTATACCCGTCTGGGACTCGATCGCTGGTCAAACTGGGACTGGCAGGACGATCCTGAGCGTGAAGGACATGATTTCAACCGTCTGGGTATGCTGTACGCCTATGATTTTAACAACGGTTTATCCATGACGCTGGAATATGCCTACGAATGGGAAAACCATGACGAAGGTGAGAGCGATCGCTTCCACTACGCGGGTGTCGGCGTGAACTACGCGTTCTGATCATGATTTACCAGGGGCGATTGCCCCTGGTTTTTAGCGCAAGGACGCCGCATCCGAAAAATGCGTATCAACCAAAATCTTATGCGGCGCAGGTTTACCCGCAATACGCTTGAACAACACGTTGCAGCTCTCTTCGCCGAGCTTTCTTGTCGGAATATCAAACCCGCCTGGCGCAGGGGTTAAAACGAGAGACAGCATCGGATCGCTGTAGCCTGCCATAACAACCTGCTCGGGAACCATCAGATTTAACTCATCCGCTGCACGATATAGACCCAACAATTTCATACTGTCAGTAGCAAAAACGGCATTGGGCGGGTTGTCAGACGAGAGTAATTTGCAGGCTGCCTGGAGCGCGCTTTCATGGGTATATCCGCCATCAATAACCCAGTCCGGGTTAATGGCGATACCCTGCTTCTCAAGGCTGGATTTATAACCCGCAAGGCGATCGATAGAAACGTGATAATCGAGCGGGGCATGCAGACAGGCAATTTTTGTTCGCCCATGTTTAATAAACGAATCGACCAGAATAGCGCTGTCGTGAAAATTGTCCGTATCAACAGAATAAATATTCTGGAACTTTCCTTCTACTTTTCCAATAACCACCACGGGCACACCGTATTCGTCCAGCGTGGTGAAAAAAGATTCGTTTGCGGGTGAACTGAGCATGATGATCCCTTTGATCATCTTCTGCTTTATTTTTCCCACGCACTTCTGCAGATCGTCCTCACTGCTTTTCGAGGTTTGTAAAATAACGTCAAACCCTTCGTCTTCCGCTTTTGCCGTAATGGCGTGAAGAACATCGGAGAAAAAAGGGTTACCGGCAGTAGTTTTGGTCGAGCGGGTCGAAATAACCATAATGGCATCAAAGCCAGAAGAGGTCAGGGCGCGGGCCAGTTTGTTGGGCTGATAATTTAATTCGTCTATCGCCTTAAGCACTTTGTCTCGCGCTTCAGGGGAAATATTCGTTTGTTTATTCAGAACGCGGGAAACGGTTGATTTCGATACGCCCGCAACCCGTGCGATATCATAGATGGTGGGTGACATACACCTTACTCACTCCAGACTGACAGCAATGTCGTTCATCTTACTGGAGAGAAAACGGCAATAGCAATAAATAAGAATTGATAATCAACGATCTGCCCCCATTTATTGTATTCTGAAGCCATACATTCCTGGCTTCCGGGCAATGAAGGATGGCGATGAAGCGATTTAAGAACGAACTCAATTCACTGGTGAACCGCGGCGTTGATCGACATCTGCGTCTGGCCGTTACCGGCCTGAGCCGCAGTGGTAAGACGGCGTTCATCACCGCGATGGTAAACCAGTTGCTGAACCTGCACGCCGGCGCGCGACTGCCGTTGCTCAGCGCCGTGCGCGAAGAGCGTCTGCTGGGCGTTAAGCGCGTCCCTCAGCGTGATTTTGGCATACCGCGTTTTACCTACGACGAAGGGCTGACGCAGCTTTACGGCGATCCGCCCGCGTGGCCGACGCCAACGCGAGGCGTCAGTGAAATTCGCCTTGCGCTGCGCTTTCGTTCTAATGAATCGCTGATACGTCACTTTAAGGATACCTCAACTCTGTATCTGGAAATCGTCGATTATCCCGGCGAATGGCTGCTCGACCTGCCGATGCTGGCGCAGGACTACCTCAGCTGGTCCCGCCAGATGACGGGCTTGTTGCAAGGGCAACGCGCAGAGTGGTCAACGAAATGGCGACAGCTGTGCGAGGGCCTTGATCCGCTGGCGCCTGCGGATGATAACCGTCTGGCGACCATTGCTGAAGCCTGGACGGACTATCTGCATCAGTGCAAACAGAAAGGGCTGCACTTCATCCAGCCGGGCCGTTTTGTCTTGCCGGGTGATTTAGCAGGCGCGCCCGCGCTGCAGTTCTTCCCGTGGCCGGATGTGGACGGCGCAGGCGAGTCGAAGCTGGCACAGGCCGACAAACACACGAATGCCGGCATGCTGCGCGAGCGTTACAATTACTACTGCGAAAAGGTGGTCAAAGGTTTTTATAAAAACCACTTTTTACGTTTCGACCGCCAGATTGTGCTGGTGGATTGCCTGCAGCCGCTCAACAGCGGGCCGCAGGCATTTAACGATATGCGCCTCGCGCTGACGCAGCTGATGCAGAGTTTCCACTACGGGCAGCGGACGCTGTTTCGTCGTCTGTTCTCACCGGTGATCGACAAGCTACTGTTTGCGGCCACAAAAGCCGATCACGTTACGGTCGATCAGCACGCCAACATGGTTTCTCTGCTGCAGCAGCTGGTGCAGGACGCCTGGCAAAACGCCGCGTTTGAAGGCATCAGTATGGATTGTCTTGGGCTCGCATCGGTGCAGGCGACCCAAAGCGGCCTGATTGACCTTAACGGAGAGAAAATACCAGCATTACGCGGGAATCGACTCAGTGACGGCGAGCCGCTTACCGTCTATCCCGGCGAAGTCCCCGCGCGGCTGCCGGGCCAGGCCTTCTGGCAGAGCCAGGGCTTCCAGTTTGAAGCCTTCCGCCCTCAGACCATGAGCGTCGATCGGCCGTTACCGCACATCCGTCTGGATGCGGCGCTGGAGTTTTTGATTGGAGATAAATTGCGATGACGGAACCGTTAAAACCGCGCATAGACTTTACCGGAACGCTTGAGCCCGAGCGTCAGGACGCCTTTAAAACGGCGCAGACGTTCAGCGGCGCGCAGGCGGAGAACTTTGCCCCGGCGCTGCCGGACGATCCCGCCGTCGAAGACGGTCCGGCGGAGGCGGTCGTGGAAGCCGCTCTGCGTCCTAAACGCAGCCTGTGGCGCAAGATGGTCACCGCCGGTCTGGCGCTGTTTGGCGTCAGCGTGGTCGGGCAGGGCGTGCAGTGGGCGATGAACGCCTGGCAAACCCAGGACTGGGTTGCGCTGGGAGGATGTGCCGCGGGCGCGCTCATCGTGGGGGCGGGCGTCGGGTCGGTTGCCACCGAGTGGCGCCGCCTCTGGCGTTTGCGACAGCGTGCGCACGAGCGCGATGAAGCGCGGGATCTCCTCCACAGCCACGGCACTGGCAAAGGCCGCGCCTTCTGTGAAAAACTGGCCAGCCAGGCCGGTATCGATCAGTCGCATCCGGCGCTCCAGCGCTGGTACGCCGCCATCCATGAAACCCAGAACGACCGGGAGGTGGTCACGCTCTATTCCCATATGGTTCAGCCGGTGCTGGATGCCCAGGCGCGGCGTGAGATTAGCCGCTCGGCGGCGGAATCCACGCTGATGATTGCCGTCAGCCCGCTGGCGCTGGTGGATATGGCCTTTATCGCCTGGCGTAACCTGCGCCTCATCAACCGTATCGCGAACCTTTACGGCATAGAGCTGGGTTACTACAGCCGGCTCAGGCTTTTCAAACTGGTCCTGCTCAATATCGCCTTTGCGGGCGCGAGCGAGCTGGTGCGCGAAGTGGGAATGGACTGGATGTCGCAGGATCTGGCGGCGCGTCTTTCAGCCCGTGCAGCCCAGGGCATTGGCGCGGGCTTGCTGACGGCGCGTTTGGGTATCAAAGCGATGGAGGTGTGCCGTCCGCTGCCGTGGATTGATGGCGATAAGCCGCGGCTGGGGGATTTCAGGCGTGAACTGATCGGTCAGCTGAAAGAGACGCTCAATAAAAAACCGTCTCCTTGAGGCTTTGTTCACTAATCGTGCTGGCTGTCAATATTTGTTGACAGCCATCTTCCGGTTCACCGAGTTCTGACATATCATTTTAACGTTATTGGCTTAAAACGGTGAATTTCCCATGCGTCTTGAAGTCTTCTGTGAAGACCGTCTCGGTCTTACCCGCGAATTACTCGATCTTCTTGTTTTACGTAGCATTGATTTACGTGGCATTGAGATCGATCCTGTCGGGCGAATTTACCTCAATTTTGCCGAAATTGAATTTAACACCTTCAGCAGCCTGATGGCGGAAATCCGCCGTATCGCTGGCGTTACGGATGTACGCACCATCCCCTGGATGCCCTCCGAACGTGAGCACCTCGCCCTGAGCGCGCTGCTTGAAGCGATGCCCGAGCCGTTCCTCTCTTTGGATCTGAAAAGTAAAGTCGAGCGCGTTAACCACGCGAGCTGCCAGCTTTTCGCGCAGAGCCAGGAGAAGCTCAGCAGCCACCACGCCGCGCAGCTGATCCCCGGTTTTAACTTCCAGCGCTGGCTGGACAGCAACCCGCAGAATACACACAGCGAGCATGTGGTGATTAACGGGCAGAATTTCCTGATGGAGATCACACCGGTCTATCTGAAAGGAGAAGGAAATAGTCGCGTATTGACCGGGGCGGTGATCATGCTGCGCTCGACGCTACGCATGGGGCGCCAGCTGCAAAACCTCTCCAGCCAGGACGTTGGCGCATTCAGCCAGATTATTGCCGTCAGCCCGAAAATGCGCCACGTGGTTGACCAGGCGCGCAAGCTTGCCAGCCTTACCGCGCCGCTGCTGATTACCGGCGATACCGGTACCGGGAAAGATCTGCTGGCGCACGCCGTGCACCTGGCAAGCCCGCGTGCGGCAAAACCGTATCTGGCGCTTAACTGTGCCTCTATTCCAGAAGATGCCGTCGAAAGCGAGCTGTTTGGACACGCGCCGGAAGGCAAGAAAGGGTTCTTCGAGCAGGCCAACGGCGGCTCCGTGCTGCTGGACGAGATCGGCGAAATGTCGCCGCGTATGCAGGCTAAACTGCTGCGTTTCCTGAACGACGGCACCTTCCGCCGCGTCGGTGAGGATCACGAAGTGCATGTGGACGTGCGCGTCATTTGCGCCACCCAGAAGAACCTGGTGGAACTGGTGCAAAAGGGGATTTTCCGCGAAGATCTCTATTACCGCCTCAACGTCCTGACGCTGAACATTCCACCGCTGCGCGATTGTCCGCAGGACATCATGCCGCTAACGGAGCTGTTTGTGGCCCGCTTTGCCGACGAGCAGGGCGTTCCACGTCCGAAACTGTCTGCAGATCTCGGCACGGTGCTCATGCGCTACGGCTGGCCGGGCAATATTCGTCAGCTCAAAAACGCCGTTTATCGCGCGCTGACCCAGCTGGAAGGGTATGAACTGCGCCCTCAGGACATTCTGTTGCCGGATTACGACGCCGGAACGGTATCGGTAGGCGAAGAGGCGATGGAAGGCTCGCTGGATGATATCACCAGCCGCTTCGAGCGCTCCGTGCTGACGC
Organism: Enterobacter cloacae complex sp. P47BA; assembly: GCF_014930485.1. Classification (NCBI taxonomy): domain Bacteria; kingdom Pseudomonadati; phylum Pseudomonadota; class Gammaproteobacteria; order Enterobacterales; family Enterobacteriaceae; genus Enterobacter; species Enterobacter cloacae complex sp. P47BA. The sequence goes on from NZ_JADBRF010000001.1 coordinate 77,398, forward strand.
AGCTGTACCGCAGCTACCCCAGCACCCGCAAACTGGCAAAACGGCTTGGCGTCTCGCATACCGCGATTGCGAATAAGTTACGTGAGTATGGATTGAATCATAAGAAAGGTGACGAATAACAAAAAGCCTCTGTAAAGAGGCTTTTTTAATGCTTATTCCTTCGCCAGCGGCGTGGTCACGATCTCTGTTTTTGTCTCGCCCTGAATCGACGCAATCCTGCTTTCGACGTCCTTCACCTGCTGCGCGCTGTGTAGCAGGGTATAGGTCAGGTCAAATTGAGCGCTGGCGCCTGGTTGCAGCTGCTTAACCCGCTTCTGCTCGCGTTCAATGGTGACGGGGTAGGCGTAGCTGGTGCCTGGCTCAATCCCCGTGACATAGCCCTGTTTTGGCGTATCGGTATTTTTCCACAGGGTCAGCACGGGCAGCTGGCGGGTATCAAACTGAATTGACGCGCCTTTGTCACCGGCTTTATTCACCACCGCCGCGAGGGTTTCATGGTTGTTGTCCGCAAGCGGTTTGATGTTAAAGACCATCTCATCAAAGCCTTTTGTCGGCCCGGCGTAGGTTTGCCAGTCGTTAACGCCCGCTTTCGCGTAATCATTGAACGGGCTCACGCTTGCCGCCGGGGCAAGGAAGCGCGCGCCTTCTTCGAGGACAGGCGCCCCGAAGTTGCTGTGGTAGATGATCTGATAGTCATGAGGGTAATCGGCATGGTTCGTCAGAACGTCATGCAGGCTGAACTGGTTGGTTCCTGGAACGTAACGCAGTTCGGTCATGGTTTGCAGATCCGCTTTTTTAAAGGTGCTTTCTTTGATGAGACCGCGAATACGAATTTCATGCGGGGCAGCATCCGCAATTTCTACTTCCACCTGGGATGCCGGTGTATTCCCCGCCTTGCCATGCAGGGTGTAAATCTGGCCGTCAGCGGTGACCGGGTGCCCCGTCCATTCGTAGCCACAGCGGACCATCATCTCGTTGAAACCTTCCAGCCAGCCAAGTCCGTTTCGGCTTTCAAGATTGATATACGCCGGATTAACGACCTCTTTAACGGGGGAGTTCCAGCCCAGCCTGGTGCCAAAGCCCTCCACATGCAGAAGGTTCATCCCGCGCGTCGGGCTTAAGGTGATGGTCAGGCCGTTTTTACTGCTAATAACGATCACTTTACTGCCTTCCTGCTTGCCGCCGTGCAACACTTTTTGCTCAATGCTGAACGTTCGATCGTTAATTTTCAGCTCATCGCTGGAAATCTTCCAGTTTCCTTTTTCCACGCTGCTTTCAGCGCTTGTCAGCACCCAGGTTTTTGCTGCGGCATGGCCCGAAACCAGTACCGAAAGGAGCGTTAAAGCCAGTTTTATTTTCATATTTATCCCTTTTTGCTGAAACGATTATTTAACTTCGTAAGCAAATCTAATGTTTTGGCGATAAGGGAAATGTGATGCGCTTCACTGAGGGTAAATTCAGGGTTGTTTAACGATCAATATGCGGGTCTGATCGCTATTTTGCTGAATTCTAGAAACTGAATTGCGTTGATTTTGTGACGCAAGCTCATTATTGCTTTAACGATTCAGCGAGTAATTAATAAAAAACCCCGCCATAGCGAGGTTTTGAAAAAGCGGTATAGAATGCTAAGTAATGATTATGCTTTCAGCTTTTCCAGCGCGGCGGTGTAATCCGGCTCGGTAGTGATTTCGTTAACCAGTTCGCTGAAGATGACAGTGTCGTTTTCATCAAGAACCAGTACCGCGCGTGCTGCCAGGCCTTTCAGAGGGCCTTCGGCGATGCAGACGCCGTAGTTTTCGAGGAAATCCGGGCTGCGCAGGGTGGAGAGGGTGATAACGTTGCTCAGGCCTTCAGCACCGCAGAAGCGCGACTGGGCGAACGGCAGGTCAGCAGAAATGCACAGCACAACGGTGTTGTCCATTTCAGTTGCCAGTTGGTTGAACTTACGCACGGATGCGGCGCAAACACCGGTATCAATGCTCGGGAAAATGTTCAGCACTTTGCGTTTGCCCGCAAACTGAGCCAGTGTGACGTCAGACAGATCTTTAGCCACCAGAGTAAAAGCCTGCGCTTTGCTACCAGCCTGCGGAATGGAACCTGCAACAGCAACCGGGTTGCCCTGGAAATGAACGAGTTGTGACATAGATATCTTCCTGTTTACATATAGTTAACGTCGGGGCTAGTGTATGCCATCCGCGGATAACACGGCAAACCAAATTTTTTCGCCTTTCCGGGCTGCAAGGAGTCAGTGATGAGAAGCGTTAAGGTCTATGAAGAAGCCTGGCCATTGCATACCCCGTTTGTGATTTCCCGCGGCAGCCGAAGCGAAGCCAGCGTGGTGGTCGTTGAAATCGAAGAGGACGGTTTTAAAGGCGTAGGGGAGTGTACGCCTTACCCGCGCTATGGTGAAAGCCTCGCGTCAGTGATGGCGCATATCATGACGCTGGTGCCAGACCTGCAAACCGGGCTCACGCGCGAGGCATTACAGCAGCGTTTGCCCGCCGGGGCCGCACGTAACGCCATTGATAGTGCGCTCTGGTGTCTGGAGGCGGCGAAACAGCAGCAACCCCTGACAGCATTACTGGGCGTGGCGCTGCCTGAATCGGTCGCTACCGCGCAAACGGTAGTGATTGGCGAGCCGGAACAGATGGCCGCCAGCGCCAAAGCGCTTTTTGACGCCGGGGCCCGGCTGCTGAAGGTGAAGCTCGACGATCGTCTGATTAGCGAGCGGATGGTCGCCATTCGCGCGGCGGTACCCTCAGCCACGCTGATTGTTGATGCCAATGAATCATGGCATCCAGAAGGGCTGGCCGCCCGCTGTCAGCTGCTGGCCGACCTGGGGGTGGCCATGCTGGAGCAGCCTCTGCCAGCAAAAGATGACGCGGCGCTGAAGAACTTTATCCATCCGTTGCCCGTTTGTGCGGATGAAAGCTGTCATACCCGCGCGAGCTTGAGCGAGCTGCAGGGCCGCTACGAGATGATTAATATTAAGCTCGACAAGACCGGCGGGCTGACAGAGGCGCTGGCCCTGGCGGCAGAAGCCCGGGCGCAAGGTTTTTCACTGATGCTGGGCTGTATGCTCTGTACATCCCGGGCAATCGGCGCGGCGCTACCGCTGGTCAATCAGGTCCGTTTCGCCGATCTGGACGGCCCGACGTGGCTGGCGGTTGACGTCTCTCCCGCGCTCCATTTTACCAGCGGCGTGCTTCATCTCTGAGGCTGCCAGCGTAAAAGATCCACCATGGCTTTTAAGTATTTTTCGCTGGCCTCGTCGGAGGAGATCGGCGGGAATTCAGCGGTTATGCAGGGCAGGCTCAAATCGGCGCACCAGCTACCGAACGAGCCTGGCGTTTCATAGCCCACGCTGGTCACGAGCGGCAGGGCGAATGCGTCTGCCAGCCACGCGCCAAGCTCGGAGTGACGCGGATCTTCAATACAGGCCAGCGGATCGTGGAAGGAGACCACCCACGCGGGGTGGATCTTATGGATTAGCTGGCACAGCGCCTGGGTTTCCGGCTCTGAGCCCGGCTTATCTCCCGTTAGCAGAACCACATCACGCTCCTCGGCGGAGCTGTTCCAGCGATACACCGTTTCCCCTGCGCGCCAGTTTGCTGCCGGAAAATTACGGTTTAAGTCAACGCCTCGCGCATTGGCGCGAAGACCCAGCTGGCAGCCGTCCGGGTTAACCGCCAGAATCACGTGATGACGTCGCAATGAAGGCGTCAGCGTCCGCAACGCGCAGGAAAGCGTCACGATGGAGGAGTTTTCATCCCCGTGCGTGCCGGCAAGAATCAAGCCGCTTTCGCGGTCTGCGTCGGGGGCGGGGAACCAGATCAGCGATGCGCCTAAAAAGGAGCGGCCATATTGCTCAGCGCCCGGCGGAAAGGCGCCGCGTTCCGCTCTCGGTCGGGTGGTTGCCATACGAAATCCTGATAAAGAAGTCACTACTGGCAGTGTTGTGCAAAACCCGCTGTTAATCAAATAGTTTCCGTAATGGCAAAGAATTGCCTTGAATCACTATTCAGGCGTAAGTTATTTGCATTTCTCTTTGTCGAAACAAATAATTACGCATCTGCTTAATACCTGAATTCATTAAAGGGGATCTTATGAAGCATCCTGTTTCGCGTCTTTTTGCCGCACTGTGCCTGTGCGGGCTCTCTTCACTTTCTTTCGCAGCTGACGTGCCGCAGGGCACTGCGCTGGCGCAAAAACAAGAGCTGGTCAGGCATATTAAAGACGAGCCGGCTTCGCTGGACCCGGCGAAAGCCGTGGGGTTGCCAGAGATTCAGGTGATTCGCGATCTCTTTGAAGGCCTGGTTAATCAGAATGAGAAAGGGGAGCTGACGCCGGGCGTGGCGACACGCTGGCAGAGCAACGATAACCGTGTCTGGATGTTTACCTTACGCGATGACGCGAAATGGTCCGACGGCTCCCCTGTCACCGCCCAGGATTTTGTCTACAGCTGGCAGCGTCTGGTTGACCCGAAAACCACCTCTCCGTTTGCCTGGTTTGCCGCGCTGGCGGGAATTAATAACGCGCAGGCCATTATTGACGGTAAAGCCGCGCCCGATACGCTGGGTGTGACGGCGGTGGACGCCAGAACGTTACGCGTTCAGCTGGACAAACCGCTGCCGTGGTTCAGCAACCTGGCGGCGAACTTTGCCTTCTATCCAGTACAAAAAGCTAACGTCGAAAGCGGTAAAGAGTGGACGCGGCCGGGCGCGCTGGTGGGGAACGGGGCTTACGTTCTGAAGGACCGCGTGGTGAATGAAAAACTGGTTGTGGTGCCCAATACGCACTACTGGGACAATGCCAAAACGGTACTGCAAAAGGTGACCTTCGTGCCGATTAATCAGGAATCGTCGGCGACCAAACGCTACCTGGCAGGGGATATTGATATTACCGAATCGTTCCCAAAAAACATGTATCAGAAGCTCATGAAGGACATTCCGGGGCAGGTTTATACGCCGCCTCAGTTGGGAACGTATTACTATGCGTTTAACACGCAAAAGGGCCCAACTGCCGATGCCCGCGTCCGTCTTGCGCTGAGCATGACTATCGACCGTCGCATTATGGCGGAAAAGGTGTTAGGCACGGGAGAGAAACCCGCCTGGCACTTTACGCCTGACGTGACGGCAGGGTTTACCCCGGGCGCCTCGCCGTTTGAGCAGATGTCGCAGCAGGAACTCAACGCCCAGGCCAAAACCTTGCTGCAGGCTGCAGGATACGGTCCTCAGCGCCCGCTGAAGCTGAACCTGCTGTACAACACATCCGAAAACCACCAGAAAATCGCCATTGCGGTGGCCTCCATGTGGAAGAAAAATCTTGGTGTGGATGTCAAACTGCAAAACCAGGAGTGGAAAACCTACATTGATAGCCGTAACACCGGCAACTTTGATGTGATCCGCGCCTCATGGGTAGGCGATTACAACGAGCCATCAACGTTCCTGTCATTGCTGACCTCCACTCACAGCGGCAATATCTCCCGCTTTAATGACCCTGCCTACGATAAGATCGTCCAGCAGGCGACGCTGGAAACCACCGCGAAGGCGCGCAATGCGGACTACAACATGGCGGAGAAAATCCTTATGGAGAAGGCGCCCATCGCGCCAATTTATCAGTACACTAACGGTCGCCTGATTAAGCCCTGGGTGAAGGGCTACCCCATCAATAACCCGGAAGACGTGGCATATAGCCGGACGATATATATTGAAAAGCACTAATCAGTACCGGTTGCCTGTTAACGCAAGGTAACCACGGCTAAACCAAAAGCTGGCGCAGCTGACAGCGCCAGTTTTCATTAGCGACCTGAAAGGATATGTCCTCAAATGACGGTCTTTAGCCATGACGCTATATCCTGGGTCGGCAGGTTATTCTGTACATTCCAGGTATCTTTCATCGGCCACCATACACCGTCACCCCTGGCGAAGGCCGTGCGATAGCCTGTCATCGTATCATCCGGTTTCAAACGCAGCTCATCCAGTAGCGCAGAGAGGGGTAATACGTCTTTAGTGAACGTTTGGCCGGTCACACGTTCAACGGTTTCTGCCAGTTTTCCGTATGAGGTTGTTTCACCTGCGACAAATATCACTTCATTTACGATCCGCGGCTGATGCAAATAAATTTCGGTGGTGAGTCGGCCAATATCCGCAGGTGATGTCACGGTGACCTGTGTGTCCCATCCTCCGAGCGCATTAATGGTTTTTTCGGATAAATTCACCACATCAAATGCCGGTTCGAAGAGAAAACTGGTAAACATGCCGGTTGAAACAATGACCCATTCCGTCGCGTTCTGTTCCCGCAGTAGCGTCCTGACATCATACTGCTCGTCCCAGACGGGCTGACCGCTCCCTTTGCCTACCACATCGTAATTCACGCCAAACTGCCAGGGAAAATAGCGTTTAACGCGAGCCTCCAGTACCGCGCGAGTAATCTTTATCTGTGTTCCCGCGCCAGCGACAAACCCCATGCAGTTGATAACAGTATCAAAATCCGCGAAGTGGTTTTTTAACGCGTCAATCGTGCTGGCAGCGACATCGACAGAGATAAATTTGGCCCCTGCATCAGCCAGTTTTTGATGCGTTTCGGACTGAAGCTTACCCCGGCTGTCCCTGGAGCCGGGCGATACGATAACGGAGACAGCGCCGTCGCGCTGCGTGACTGCCGGAACCAGATACTCCAGCACGGCAGCGCCCAATTGTCCTGCACCAAGCACTAATACTTTTTCGGCTGTCGTGATATCACGTTCTTTCATACTGAGCCTCTCTTTGTTAAATCGCTTGATTACTACAACTTGAGCAAGGTTATGTCAGATGGCTGCATTCGATAAGACGACAAGCATAAGTTAGACTGTTCGTAAAAATGGGATAATCGATCTTTTCAGGCGCGGTGGGAATATGGATAAACTGGAATCAATGCGGGTATACGTTTGTGTGGTCGAGACCCACAGCTTCGCCAGGGCGGCAGAAGTGCTGGGGCTACCGCGCTCAACCGTATCGCGGGTCGTTAAGGCGCTGGAGACATACCTGGGCATTCAGCTTTTACAGCGCACCACCCGGAAACTCAGCGTGACCGCAGAAGGCCGACGCTACTATGACGAGAGCAAACGGCTGCTGACGGATATTGCGACAATGGAGTCTTCCTTTCCCGGCAGATCCGCGCAGCCAAGAGGCCGTTTTAAAGTCGGGATGCCGCAGTCTCTCGCCCGACATTGCATTCTTCCCAGTCTCCCTGAATTTCTCCGCCAGTATCCCGAGTTGGAGCTGATACTCTGTTCCAGCGATAACGTGGAGGACATTATTCAGGAAGGGTATGACTGCGTGATCCGCACCGGGAGGATCGAAGATTCAACGACGCTGGTCGCGCGCCCTCTGGCGAACTTCAGGTGGGTTGTTCTGGCTTCTCCGGGCTATATAGCCGCCTGTGGTAAGCCGGAAAATCTCGACCAACTGGAAAAGCATTACGCAGTCGGCTACCTGAACCACCGCACCGGGCGTACCATTGACTGGTTTTTTACGCGTGATGACGGCGATTGTGCAATCCGCATGAAAGAGACGCTGATCGTCGATGACACCGACGCCTATATCCAGGCCGGAATTCAAGGGCTCGGACTAATTCGCGTGGCCAGCTATCTGGCTGAGCCGTATCTGAAGAGCGGGGCGTTGGTTCGCTGTATGGAGGACGTCTCTTTCGATTTACCGCTTTCGCTTGTCTATCCACAAAACCGCTATCTCCCGCCTTCGGTACGCGCCTTTTATGACTGGAGCAGAGCGGTGCTATACCAACATGGTGACTGACGGGCGAAAACCCTGATTTTGCTTAATAGCCGGAAATAAAAAAAGCCCGTCAGAGAACGGGCGAAATAAGCAAATGATTTAGTGATTCGTTATCAACATTGTTGGAGGATAACGCCGCGTATCTTACGTGGCTGAGGGCAATGCAGATACCTGACAGATTCGGTAGGTGAAACAATAAATTAAACGTGCACTACAGTGCGTCAAAAGTGGGGTAGAGACTATTTTCCAGATATTCAACGAAAAACCAAATCTCACCGCTGAAAATAAACCATAAGCCAAATATAATAAGCAATAAAATAATTAAGGTGAGTATTATTTCTGTCTTTCCCATTGTTGCCACAACCCACCCGTCGTTAATTTACTTAAGCTGGGCATTGTAGCGGGGCTTTTCACGATACTCCAGTTTCATGCCGCAAGGACTTTATTACGCCCATCGTTTTTGGCGCGATAGAGCGCATCGTCGACACGTTTAAACAGCGCGTCAATACTCTCTTCCGGGTCATGCCGAGCCACGCCAATACTGACGGTAAAGCGTGGTAAGCCTGGGAGGGTAATATGGGCGACCGCCGCACGGACGGATTCGGCAATCTTCAGCGCCGTTTCGAGAGACGTACGCGGCAACAGGATGACAAACTCTTCACCGCCCCAGCGGAACACCAGGTCATCTTGTCTGCAGCAGGCTTCCAGGGTGCGGGAGAGGGCGATGAGCACCTCATCACCCTTCAGGTGACCAAAGAGATCATTGATGTTTTTAAAATGATCGGTATCCACCAGCAGCAGGCTAAATTGCTGCTGGGCGGAGAGGTGGCTCAGGTTGGTTTGGTCGATAACGTTATAAAACTGACGTCGGTTGAGTAACCCCGTCATCGAGTCACGTAATGCAGCATTTTCCAGCTCCTGCTCAAGCCTCTTTTGCTCAGTAATATCATGGATTATGCACAGCATCAGTTTGTCGCCGTAGATCTCAATGGGGCCCGCGTAGGTCTGGACGTGGCGGGTGGTGCCATCGGCAAGGCGGTGAATAAAATTAAGCGGCTTATGTCCGCCGGGCAGCGCGGCGATCTCCGTCATGATGGGCATGACGCCTCTGCCAAGCGTGTTAATTTCCCAGGTGTGCTTCCGACACATCTCATCATGTGAATAACCGTAAAAGCTGAGCGCGGCCAGGTTTGCATCGACAATTTGCCCGTCACGGGCAGGATCGATTAGCAACATTGGTGCGCTGTTGGTCAGGAAAAAGCGGGCGTAAAACCCCTGTTTTTTGCGTTGATAGGTTGCGGAACGGCTGGCTTTCAGGCCTGAGGGGGCGTGCGAAGAGATTCCTTCGAAAACGATAACATCACCATCCGGCGTGACGTGGGTGATGGAGAGGCGACAGCTTATCGGTACGTCCTGCCCGCCCCGGCTAACTGTCCAGATCTCGACAATATCGTGATCGTTCTTCAGTTCAGGAACATACATCGACAGTACGGTTTGTGCACTTGCAGAACAGGACCCTTTACGCAGGTCATTCAGCGTTTTATTACCCGTTAGCTGTATTGCGGCCACATTTGCAAAAATAATCTGTTCCGAAACAGGAGAAATGAGCCACACGGGCGTTTTAATTGCATTAAGCGCATCAAAACTATTTTGCGACATAGTATTTTCCTGTTCATCGGCACGATACGTCTGGCAATCATGGCAGAACTGACCCGCATGTACTCCCTTGAAACATACTCTACTCAATCCCGTCAGGCATGATTTTTTTGTGAAATAAATTCGGGGTCCGTTTGAATTTTACTTAAGGGTATAATTTGTTTGTTTGAGTTTTTTTGTAGCAGCAGCCACGGAACCTGTTCAGCGGGCAAGGGGCGGGAGAAAAGGTAGCCCTGGAGATAGTCACAGCCGAGGCTGGTCAGTATTGCCTGCTGTTCGTCCGTTTCAATCCCCTCGGCAACGACAGTCATCTCCATGGTGCGGGCAATATTAATAATGGTTTCCACCAGCTTGCGGCTTTTTTCATTTCCCAGCATAGAGGACACAAAGCTCTTGTCGATTTTAAGCTCTTTTGCCGGAAGAACGCTCAGCATCAGCAGGTTGGAATAGCCCGTGCCAAAATCATCAATAGAGACGGTGATTCCAGCGTGATTAAAGGCGTTAAGCAACTCGATGCTGCGGTCGAGATTTTTTAGCGCGGTACTCTCCGTGACCTCCAGGATCAGCCTTGAGGGCGACAGATTATATTTATCCAGCATGGACGACACGATGTGAAAGATATCCGGCTGTTCGAACTGAACAGGGGATAAATTGAGCGATAACGTCCACTGGCTGAAACCTTGTTCAGTCCAGAAATGAAGCTGCCGACACGCGGCTTCAATAGCCCAGTTGCCAACCGGAATAATCAAACCCGTTTGTTCCAGAGTGGGTAAAAACATACCTGGCAGCAAAACGCCTTGCTCCGGATGCCGCCAGCGCAGAAGAGCCTCAAAACCGTGGATCGTCTTATCTTTAGCATGCCAGGTTGGCTGATACCACAGTTCAAACCGATCGCTTTCCAGCGCCTGATAAAGTTCCTGCAGAAAACCCGGCTGCGCCGGAACCGCCGTTGACATCTCAGGGCGGTAAAACGCCCAGCCGTTACGACCTTCTTGCTTAACGTGGTGTAAAGCGGCATCCGCCTTAAACTTCAGTTCATGCAGCGTTTCGCCATCCTGAGGATAAAGGCTTACACCCGCGCTGAGGGTGGTACTCAGCGTATGTCCGCAAAGGGATAGCGGACGGCGCATATCCGCGAGCAGCGTCGTGAGCAGGGTAGTGAGCTTTTCTTCGTCGCATTCGGGAACCAGCAGGATAAAGGCATCCCCACCCAGCCTGGCCAGCGTCATCTCACGGGTAAGTAGGGAGGTGATGCGCTGGGCAATGGTAATTAATAACTCATCACCGACGCTGTGACCCCAGGTATCATTCACGCGTCTGAAGCGATCGACATTCAGAAAAACCACGCCAAATTGTTTGTTACTCAACAAGGCGCTGTGCATACAATCCTGCATTCGGATATCCATCTGCTGGCGGTTTGCGAGGCCGGTGAGAGCGTCAAAGCGAACCTGTAGCTCAAGCTGACGGTTGAGTTGACGCAAATTATCCGTCAGCCGGCTGGTCCGCCAGTGCGAATCGATAAGCGAAATAATTAACATCATGCCGAGCAGGGAGAGCGTGGTGACGGAAACCCAGATGGATAACCCCAGCTCGCTGACCCCGCCGGGGAGCGTATGCGCCATCTCATGGAAATGCGCGGCGCTCATGCCCGTATAGTGCATCGCGCAAATGGCGGCACCCATGACTAACGCGGCGAGAATGCGAGTAACAAAGACCCCTTTGTGCTTATCTCTAAGGCGAAAAGCCAGCCACAGCGCCACGCCGGAGGCGACCACGGCAATCATCACGGACACACCCACAATGCGCCGATCCCAGAGGATGCTTCCTTCCAGCATCAACGCGGCCATGCCGATATAGTGCATAGCGACCACGCCAGCGCTGAGGATAACCGTGGCGAAGAACAGCCGAAAGGGAGAGAGGTGTTTGCCCGTAACGGCAATATTTATTGCTATCGTGGAGGCAACGATCGCCACGCCGAGAGACGCAAGGGTTAGCCATAGGTCATAGCTCATCATCATCGGCATTTGCATCGACAGCATACCGATGAAGTGCATTGACCAGATCCCGATGCCCAGCGTGATCCCGCCGGCAATGCGCCAGAACAGAGCCGCTTTACGGCTGGAAAGGGGAATTTTCCCGGCGCTGTCCAGGGCCACAAAGGAGGCGATAAACGCCACCAGATAAGAGACAGCGATCAACACAGGGTCCCACGATATATTGAGCATTATGCAATCCCACGCCTGAGAGGGTTACCGATTTTGCCGGCCGGCACGTCTTTATCTGGCAACGAACATGCGCATTCAAACCATATTAGTTATTTATCGTGGAAAATAGCCACTGATATAAAAGGTCAAACTTACCCGAAATATAAAATATATTCTTTATGTTAATGCATTAAGTACGGCTAAACATAGCCGATAGATTGTAGCAAAGCGTCTTAAATATGTGTGCATATGGACCGTTGTACCGCAGATAATGGTATCGCTTCAGGGGGCTTTGGACCAGCAATACAGCATATGGGGCATGACATTTCTACTAAAACCCATTTTTTATCTGACTTAAATTAAATACAGGGTGGGTAACGGCGAAACGAGAAGTCAGCGTATTATGTGAGGACAAACGTAAAAGTGAATGCTATAAATCTAAATGCCGACCAAAATATAAGTTGTGGGTAAAATCATGCTAAGAAATATTAGTGTCAGGACCTTCATTGCCTGGTTCCTGCTGTGCCTGTTTTTAGTGAATGCAGGTATCGTTGCTCTATTTTCCAGCAATCTTCCTCTTTTCGTTTCGATTAATCTGGTCAATTTCGTTGGATTATTTTTGCTCTGGAGTTATATGACGAAGTTTCTTGTGACGCCGATCAATACTGTGAAAAAAAGTATTGAAGAAGTGACCGCAGGCAACTTAGGCGTCTCTATCCCCGAGTTTGGCAATAACTGCGCGGGGCGATTGATTCCCGGGATTAATACTCTTTCCAGCAACATCGCTACGCTGGTGCGTGAGATCAGGGCATCATCACAAAACGCCATGGCCTTGTCGGATCAGCTCTCTTCCCGCAGTGCCCAGCTCTCGGTGAAAACAGAGCAGCAGTCTGCGTCTCTGGTGCAAACTGCGGCAAGCATGGAGCAGATGGCGGCAAGTACCCGAAACAATGCCGATAATACCCGGCTGGCGAGCGAGCAGGCGAATGCCGCGACGTTGCAGGCGCGCAAGGGCGGAGATCTGATGGAACAGGTTGCCAGCAATATGCAATCCATTACCGAGTGCGCGCAGCAGATGACGGAAATTATCTCGCTGATCGACGGGATTGCATTCCAGACGAATATTCTGGCGCTTAACGCGGCCGTCGAGGCCGCGCGGGCGGGCGATCACGGGAAAGGGTTCTCCGTGGTCGCAGAGGAAGTCCGAAACCTGGCTCACCGCAGCGCTGAGGCGGCGAAAAACATCAAAACGCTGATTGACGTTACCAGCAGTAATGTCACCCAGGGTGCCAGCGTTGTGTCGGAAGCGGAGAAGAATATGCGTGACATCGTGACCGGCTCCGGCAACGTCAGCCGGTTAATGGACGAAATTTCTACCTCAACCGCAGAGCAGGAGAAGGGCATTTCCCAGATCACGCTGGCGCTGTCCGAACTGGAGCGGGTCACGCAAAGCAACGTAGCGATGGCGGAGGAGCTCAACGGTTCCTCTGATGTGCTGCGTAATCAGGTGATCGAACTGCAGACGCGGACCCGAAATTTCAGGCTGGACCAGGGGCACCCCCTGTCACCAGTAGCCAGCCCTGTCTCGTTTCATCCGCGCCCCGAGCACTCTCATTGACAGCTTCCCGAAGCCTGGCATGCCAGGCTTTTTTATTCTCAAAATATAGCGTGTACAATTCCTGAGCGATTTCAGGGCGATGCGAAACATAGTTGTTGCTTAACCCCTGATGGAAGCTAGACTGACATCGAAAGAGCCAAACAGGGGAGGCGCTGTGGAGAGCATTAAAGGATCCGAACTTAACGTTCCTGACGCAGTTTTTGCGTGGGTGCTGGACGGTCGCGGCGGTGCCCGACCGCTGGAAGATGATGATGTCATTGATAAAGAGCATCCCTGCTGGCTACATCTGAACTATACCCACCCGGACAGCGCTGACTGGCTGGCCTCGACTCCGCTGCTGCCTAACAACGTACGTGATGCGCTTGCGGGGGAAAGCCTGCGGCCTCGCGTAAGCAGGATGGGTGACGGGACGCTTATCACCCTGCGCTGTATAAACGGCAGCACGGATGAACGTCCCGATCAGCTGGTTGCAATGCGCGTCTATATGGACGATGGGCTGATTGTTTCCACACGTCAGCGTAAGGTTCTGGCGCTGGATGACATTGTGAACGACCTCAAAGAGGGGACCGGACCGGTTGACTGCGGCAGCTGGCTGGTGGACGTCTGTGACGCCCTGACCGATCATGCGAGCGAATTTATTGAAGAGCTGCACGATAAAATCATCGACCTGGAAGATAATCTGCTCGATCAGCAGATCCCGCCGCGCGGCTTTCTGGCGCTATTGCGCAAGCAGCTGATCGTGATGCGTCGGTATATGACGCCACAACGGGATGTGTATGCCCGTCTGGCCAGTGAAAGACTCAACTGGATGAATGACGATCAGCGCCGCCGGATGCAGGACATTGCTGACAGGCTGGGCCGCGGGCTGGATGAAATTGATTCCTGTATCGCCCGAACGGCGGTGATGGCGGATGAAATCGCGCAGGTGATGCAGGAGTCGCTGGCGAGAAGAACCTACACGATGTCCCTGATGGCGATGGTCTTTTTACCCAGCACATTTCTGACAGGGCTTTTTGGCGTCAATCTGGGCGGTATACCCGGCGGCGAATATCGGTACGGCTTTACCGCGTTTTGCGTCATGTTAGTTGTTTTGATTGGTGGTGTTGCATGGTGGTTGCATCGTAGTAAATGGCTGTAAATTTACGATTTTTTCACCTTTTTCGAGGATTAAAACGCTCTTTTAATTGAGCGAAGTCAATAAACATCACCCCCGTAAGGTGCAATATTACTCCCGCAGGTGAATGCAACGTCAAGCGATGGGCGTTGCGCTCCATATTGTCTTACTTCCTTTTTTGAATTACTGCATAGCACAATTGATTCGTACGACGCCGACTTTATAGTCGGCTTTTTTTTGCCTCCTGTTTCTCAGCGTCTACCCTAAAAGGGACGACAGCAAATCCTGGAGGGAAAGATGAGCATTTTACTCGCTCTGCTACTGCAACACGCGCGTCAGTCCGATCCTGTCCCCACCGATCCCGTGCCGATGCCCGATCCCATTCCGCGTCCGCAGCCGATGCCAGACCCGCCGCCGGACGAAGAACCGATTAAATTGTCGCATCGAACCCCGAGATCTGCGAGGATACGCGCCATCTGACCGTAAAGATGACCACGAGAGATTATTGTGACCGCTTTTTCTACCCTGAATGTTCTGCCTGCCGCCCAACTCGACAACCTCAACGAGTTGGGATACCTCACGATGACGCCTGTTCAGGCGGCCGCGCTGCCCGCTATCCTTGAAGGCCGGGATGTGCGTGTGCAGGCGAAAACGGGCAGTGGGAAAACGGCCGCTTTCGGTCTTGGTCTGCTGCAGCATATTGACGCGTCGCTGTTTCAGACCCAGTCACTGGTCCTGTGCCCGACCCGCGAGCTGGCAGACCAGGTCGCGGGTGAACTGCGTCGCCTGGCGCGTTTCCTGCCCAATACCAAGATCTTAACCCTCTGCGGTGGGCAGCCGTTTGGCGCACAGCGCGATTCGCTCCAGCACGCGCCGCACATTATTGTCGCGACGCCCGGTCGCCTGCTTGATCACCTGCAAAAAGGCACCGTTTCGCTCGATGCCTTAAGCACGCTGGTGATGGACGAGGCGGACAGGATGCTGGATATGGGCTTCAGCGATGCCATTGATGAAGTGATCCGCTTCGCGCCGGCCGATCGTCAGACGCTGCTGTTCTCTGCGACCTGGCCTGAAGCCATCGCCGCGATCAGCGGTCGCGTGCAGAATAATCCGCTCACCATTGAGATCGACAGCGTCGATGCTCTGCCGGCCATCGAACAGCAGTTCTTTGAAACCTCGCAGCAGGGAAAAATCCCGCTCCTGCAGAAACTGCTGAGCCAGCACCAGCCTGCGTCATGCGTGGTGTTCTGTAATACCAAAAAAGACTGCCAGGCGGTTTGTGATGCCCTGAATGCGGCGGGGCAGAGCGCGCTGTCGCTGCACGGCGACCTTGAACAGCGCGATCGCGATCGGACGCTGGTGCGCTTTGCTAACGGCAGCGCGCGCGTGCTGGTGGCGACCGACGTGGCCGCACGCGGCCTGGATATCAAATCCCTTGAACTGGTGGTGAACTATGAGCTGGCATGGGATCCCGAAGTGCACGTCCACCGTATTGGTCGCACTGCTCGCGCCGGAAACAGCGGGCTGGCCATCAGCTTCTGCGCGCCGGAAGAGGCGCAGCGCGCCAATATTCTCTCAGAAATGTTGCAGATCAAGCTGAACTGGGTGAACGCGCCGGGGAACGTCAGGCTCGTGCCGCTGGAGGCCGAAATGGCGACGCTGTGCATTGATGGCGGCAAAAAGGCCAAGATGCGACCGGGGGATGTGCTGGGCGCACTGACCGGAGATGTGGGGCTGGAAGGGGCGGATATCGGGAAAATTGCGGTTCATCCGGCACACGTGTACGTGGCGGTTCGCCAGGCGGTTGCGCATAAGGCGTGGAAGCAGCTGCAAAACGGCAAGATTAAAGGCAAAACCTGCCGCGTACATCTGCTGAAATAAGGCATAAAGCGTCTCAGAAGGTCTTTCTGAGACGCCCATCGCTTATTTCACTTCAAGCACGTTCAGACGCAACTCTTCGAACTGATTGTCCTCGTCTTCCGGCTGCCAGCCCGCAGGCTGCATTGGGATCTCTTCCCGGTCAAACGCCAAATCGCCACCATTCACCACCTCCGAGCCGTGGTTGATACCTTTGAAGTCGAACAGCTCTACGTCAGCGAGGTGGGAAGGAACCACGTTCTGCATCGCGCTGAACATGGTCTCAATACGGCCCGGATAACGTTTGTCCCAGTCGCGCAGCATGTCGCCAATCACCTGACGCTGCAGGTTCGGCTGTGAGCCGCACAGATTGCATGGAATGATCGGGAACCCTTTCGCCTGAGAAAAACGCTCAATGTCTTTTTCCCGGCAGTAGGCAAGAGGGCGGATCACAATATGTTTGCCGTCATCGCTCATCAGCTTAGGCGGCATGCCTTTCATCTTGCCGCCGTAGAACATGTTAAGGAACAGCGTTTGCAGGATATCGTCGCGGTGATGGCCCAGCGCAATTTTGGTCGCGCCCAGTTCCGTTGCGGTACGATAGAGAATGCCGCGGCGCAGACGGGAGCAAAGCGAGCAGGTGGTTTTCCCTTCCGGGATCTTCTCTTTCACGATGCCGTAGGTGTTTTCTTCGACGATTTTGTACTCAACGCCCAGCTGCTCCAGATATTCAGGCAGAATGTGCTCCGGGAAACCCGGCTGTTTCTGGTCAAGGTTGACCGCCACCAGGGAAAAATTCACCGGCGCGCTTTGCTGAAGATTACGCAGGATCTCCAGCATGGTGTAGCTGTCTTTACCCCCTGACAGGCAAACCATGATGCGGTCGCCTTCTTCAATCATGTTGAAGTCCGCAATGGCCTCGCCCACGTTACGGCGCAGGCGCTTTTGCAGTTTATTCAGGTTGTATTGCTCTTTCTTTGTATTTTGTTGATTTTCTTGCATTTATTACTACCTTCGAAGCCAGTAGCGGCGAAAGACGGGTTAGCGCCGGCAGATAATAGCCAGCAGGCAAAAGTATGCCGCGTATGGTACGGATTCCGGCGGCGAATGCCAGCACGTTTTACACTCTGCGCAATAGCTAATAAAGCGTAGTCGGCTTTCTGTTCGCCATCCGGGAGGGGGGACCAAAACAAACTGGCGTTATCGTTGAACGCGGAAGCCATAAGGTACTGCTTGCTCATGATGGAGCGTATGCGCAGCTTCACAAAATGCAATTCGGTTCGTCGAAGAGGTCATTCATTTTGAGGCCCACATGCAAAAGCGGGCTGATAGCACCTGACCGGATACATGCGTAAGATAGCGTATAATGCTTTCCCGACATACGCTTACATATTCCGTGACTGACCCTATGACATTGAATCGCTTTTGTTTTGTTCTGCTGATCTTCGCTGCGATCGGCAGCTTTTTTTCCTCGTATCCTTTTGCCAGGTGGTTTCTGCTGATTAATATGCTGACGATAGCGATTTATGGTGTCGACAAAACGGCGGCACGAAAAGCGATGCGCAGGATACCGGAAGTCACTTTACTGACGTTTGGTACTGTGGGAGGGTGGCCAGGCGCCATATTGGGCCAACAGCTCTTTCGCCATAAAACGCAGAAGCAACCCTTCATAACCTGGTTTTTGCTGAGCATCGTCGTGAATATTTCAGCCACGGCGGCGCTTTATCATTTCTGTCCCTTTATTCTTTTTTGAACATCATCAGGATCGCACAAATTCACCGTTGACCTAAAGTTAACTTGAGCTTTTAAGATGACTACGACATGTTGATACAGGAGTAACATCTTAAAATGAAAGACATTGATGTAGGATTCACTCATGTTGCGTTTATGGTCAGGGATCTGGAGAAGAGCCTTGCTTTCTATCGCCGATATGCCGGGATGGACGTCATCCATTCGCGTGAGCCCGATCTTCCAACTGCCCGTAAAGTGGCGTGGCTAACTGACCATACGCGTCCTTTTGCGCTGGTTCTGGTGCAGGCGGACACCGTGACCGATACGCCGCTGGGGCATTTTGGCCACCTTGGGATTGCCTGCGCCACGCGCGAAGAAATTGACAGAAAAACTGCGATGGCCGCTAAAGAAGGGGTGTTAAGGAAAGCGCCGGAAGATCTGGGTGACCCCGTCGGTTATTATGTATTTTTTGCCGATCCTGACGGTAATACCTTAGAGCTCTCATATGGCCAGCGTGTCGGAATAACAGCGATCCAGGCGAAATAGTAAAACGCCTGAAAACGGTCTGAAAAATCCTGCTACGCTTGTTTGTTGTATCAGGAGCATGAGTATGAAGAACAAAGACGAACAAACAGGATTAGTGGGGCTGGCGATTGGGGCCGCCGTTATAGGGCTGGTTTCATCGCAAAAAACGATCGATCGTGACAGCATTGTCAACGAACTTGTCAGGCTGGGCAGGCAGAAAGGCGATGGTGTAGAAGATGAGGTTTTTCTCAAAGCTGCCGAACTGGTAAGAAAAGGGGTATAGCCAATGGCTGACATTCGTCATGCACAGTGCCACTGTGGTGCGGTGGCTTTTACCGTCGAACTGACTGACGGCTTGAATACCGCGCGGCGCTGCAGCTGCTCTTTTTGCCGTATGCGGGGCGCGGTTGTGGTCTCTGCACCGCTGTCGGGTATCACCGTGACCAGAGGTGAGGATAAGCTGACGGAGTACCGGTTCAACACGGGGACGGCGCGCCATTTCTTCTGCTCGGTCTGCGGGATTTACACGTTCCATCAGCGTCGCTCTAACCCAAATGAATACGGCGTCAATGTGGCCTGTTTTAAAAATGTGTCGCCGTTTGATTTCCCAGAAGTGACGGTGATGGATGGCGTAAACCATCCGAGCGACGGCGAAAGCGGCGTTTTTGGCTATCTCTCGTTTCGCAAAAAAGAGACCAATCAAGATTAATTACCGCCTGGCCTTTTTTTTATCAGCCTGGCTATAGTGGGAAGTGGGTTTCTAAAACAGGAGAAATTATGCTCTGTGTTGAAAAAGACGATCCGCGTGAGGCCCCGGAATCAGGGGATAAAAAACCTCAACCCGTGAAAAAATAACGCTCGAAATGCGTATGACCGCCACCGGCACTGCTGGTGGCTTTTTTCTGGGATTCACTGTTAATGGTGATCCAGATGGTTTAGCAGCGTGCCGAGATGCCCGACAATATCTCGAAAATCAAAGATTAACGCCATCCACAAGCATGCTAAAAGTGTCAGAATGGTAACGGATATACGACCAAACAACGCAGGTATCCTTAATGAAGAGGGGGATATCGGCGCAGTCTAAC
Organism: Enterobacter cloacae complex sp. P47BA; assembly: GCF_014930485.1. Taxonomy (NCBI): domain Bacteria; kingdom Pseudomonadati; phylum Pseudomonadota; class Gammaproteobacteria; order Enterobacterales; family Enterobacteriaceae; genus Enterobacter; species Enterobacter cloacae complex sp. P47BA. The sequence continues at coordinate 96,963 of NZ_JADBRF010000001.1, forward strand.
CCGCTTTCTTTCAACTTATCCTCAACAATATCGCGATAAAGCGCTGTTGTGAGACAAACATCAAAAAAAGGAGAGCCCGCATGACGCTGCGGGCTCTGACCATCAGAACTGGTAAACCAGGCCTAATGCAACGACATCGTCGGTGCTGATACCGTTGTTTTTGTAGAAGCTGTCATCTTCATCCAGCAGGTTGATTTTATAATCAACGTAGGTGGACATGTTCTTGTTGAAATAGTAGGTCGCGCCTACGTCCGCATATTTAACCAGGTCCTGATCGCCCTGACCGTTGCCCAGGTCTTTCCCTTTAGACTGCAGATAAGAAATGGCCGGACGCAGACCGAAATCGAACTGGTACTGTGCGGTCACTTCGAAGTTCTGAGTTTTGTTGGCAATACCGCCGCCTGATTTGCTATCACCTGAACCGTACGGCGTCATATTACGGGTTTCCGAATACATCGCCGCCAGGTAGATATTATTTGCGTCATATTTGAGGCCAGCAGTCCAGGCATCCGCTTTATCACCCCCCGCATATTGAGACGCAGCGCCAGTACCTGCGCTTACCTGGTCATTTGTACGGTCAGATGAGGCGTAGGCGGCACCGGCACTGAACCCCATGCCGAAATCATAGGTGGTTGAAATACCGAAGCCGTCGCCATTCTCATAACGCATGTCGCGGCCGTTGTTGGTGCCTTCCTGATTGTTGCTGGCATCTTCATTGTTGCCCTGATACTGCAGCGCGAAGTTCAGACCCTGCACCAGACCATAGAAGTCAGTGTTGCGGTAGGTTGCCACGCCATTGGCGCGGCCGGTCATAAAGTTATCCGCATAGGTGTAAGAGTCGCCGCCGAACTCAGGCAGCATATCGGTCCAGCCTTCCACGTCGTACAGCACGCCATAGTTACGACCATAATCGAAGGAACCGTAGTCACCCACTTTGACACCCGCGAAGGCCAGACGCGTCCAGGACTGATTATCAGACCCTTCGGTGTTATTCGCCTGAATGTTATATTCCCACTGCGCGTAGCCGGTCATCATGTCGTTAATCTGCGTTTCACCTTTGAAACCCAGACGCATGTAGGTTTGATCGCCGTCTTTAGAGGCATCGTCGGAGAAATAGTGCAGACCATCTACTTTTCCGTACAGATCTAATTTGTTGCCGTCTTTATTATAAATTTCTGCCGCATGCGCGGCGCCAGCCATTAACAGAGCTGGAATCATCAGAGCCAGTACTTTTCTTTGCATCGTGATATTCCTTTGCAGTTGTTTTTATTTGATTACCTGTTGAACTTTCTGAAACCGAAAGTTGTCCCATGCTAAATCACTCCTGCGAAAGAGTAATAAAATATAATTGTTACTAATTGAGTAAAATCTCAAAAGAATAAATCCGCGGAAATGATCATTGTTGTGGTGAATGATTGAAAATGATTCATATTAAATAAAAATTATTAATTGGTGATTAAATCAGGTAATCTCTGCGGCGTTATATGCCTTTAAGATTATTTATCCATAATTATTGTGAATGTCATTTGGGAAACTAAAGAGAGATTCATAAATTATCTGGATCTGCCCGGTGTGAAAACACCGGGTTTTTTTATGCCAAAAAAATGCCCGGACAAGCCGGGCAGTGGAGTTAGTCGCTGATTGATTTTTCGGCTTTACCCGCCATTTGTGCCAGGAAGTCATACCGTTTTTGCAGATCTTCGGCGGCGTCTTTCCAGAGCTGTTCTGCCACCTCAGGCTGTTGCGCATTCAGACGGCGGAAGCGCTGTTCCTGCATCAGCGTCTCTGCCAGGGCATCTGACGGCGGACGTGAATCCAGCGCCAGCGGTAATTTGCCCTCGTCCGCACGGCGCGGATCGAACCGGTAGAGCGGCCAGAATCCGGTGGCCGTCAGCTGACGCATCTGATCGTGGCTGAGGGCCAGGTCGTAGCCATGCTCTTCGCACGGGCTGTAGGCGATGATCAGCGACGGCCCCGGATACGCTTCAGCCTCCTGAATGGCTTTCACCGTCTGGTTAAGCTGCGCCCCCAGCGAGATTTGCGCGACGTAAACGTGGCCGTACATCATCATGCTCACGCCGAGATCCTTACGTGCCTTGCGTTTACCGTGTTCACCAAATTTCGTGACGGCGCCCAGCGGCGTGGCTTTCGATGCCTGCCCACCGGTATTGGAATAACACTGCGTATCCAGAACCAGAATGTTGACGTTTTCGGTCAGGCTTAACACATGATCCAGCCCGCCAAAGCCGATGTCGTAAGCCCAGCCGTCACCGCCAATCAGCCAGATCGATTTTTCGACCAGGGCGTCAGCGTCGGTCAGAAGCTGTTCAGCGCCGTCAATTCCCTTGAGTGCGCTGCGAAGTGCAGCTACCTGCTCGCGACGAACCTCTGGCGTGGCTTCTGCGTGTAGCGCCGCGTTAAGTTCAGCCGGGATCTTATCGGCAAATTGTTCAAGCAGGCGCATCACACGCGCGCGGTGCTGGTCAACGGTGAGTCGGAAGCCCAGGCCAAACTCGGCATTATCCTCGAACAGGGAGTTTGCCCATGCCGGACCGCGCCCATTCGCATCGGTGGTGTACGGCGTGGAGGGCAGGTTACCGCCATAAATAGACGAACAGCCGGTGGCGTTGGCAATCAGCATCCTGTCACCGTACAACTGTGTAAGCAGCTTAATATACGGCGTTTCACCGCAGCCGGAGCAGGCGCCGGAGTACTCGAACAGCGGCGTGATCAGCTGCGAGGTACGAATATCAATGCGTTCCAGCTTGCTGCGATCGATTTCCGGCAGGTTCAGGAAGAAGTCATAATTCACTTTTTCTTCTTCAACGTGTTCAAGGCGCGACATCATATTGATGGCTTTGATGTCCGGGTTCTGGCGATCTTTTGCCGGGCAGACCTCAACGCACAGGTTACACCCGGTGCAGTCTTCCGGTGCGACCTGCAGAACGTATTTCTGGCCGCGCATGTCGCGGGATTTTACATCCAGAGAGTGCAGGCTGGCCGGGGCATCTTCCATTGCTTCCGGTGACACCACTTTGGCGCGAATGGCCGAGTGCGGGCAGGCCGCGACGCAGTGGTTACACTGGGTACAGAGTTCTTCTTTCCAGATGGGGATCGCTTCGGCGATGTTGCGTTTTTCCCAGCGGGTGGTGCCCATCGGCCAGGTTCCGTCCGGCGGCAGCGCAGAGACGGGCAGGGCGTCACCCAGCCCGGCCAGCATGGCGGCCGTGACGGTCTTCACGAAATCAGGTGCGGAATCCGAGACCACCGGAGGGCGATTCGGGCTGGCGTCATTGACCGGCTGCAGCGGCACCTCGAACAGCGACTCGCGCGCCAGCGCCAGCGCCTGCCAGTTTCGCTCTACCAGCTCCTGCCCCTTGCTGCTGTAGCTTTTGGCGATGGCGCCCTGAAGTTCCACCAGCGCGCTGTCACCCTGCAGGATATTGGTCAGATGGAAGAAGGCCATTTGCATGACGGTATTAATACGCGCGGCCAGGCCACATTCGCGGGCAATTTTCGCCGCGTTAACCACATAGAATCGGGCTTTTTTCTGATTCAGCACCGTCTGTACTTCCTGCGGCAGGCGCGCCCAGACCTCATCCGCATTGTATGGCGTATTGAGGAGGAAAATACCGCCGGGCTTCAGGCGCTCAGCCATCTGGTACTTGTCGATAAACTGCAGTTGATGGCAGCCTACAAAGTCGGCCTGAGAAATCAGGTAGGCCGAGCGGATGGGCTGCTCGCTGACGCGCAGGTGAGAAACGGTCAGACCGCCGGCTTTCTTGGAGTCGTAGACGAAGTAACCCTGCGCGTACCACGGGGTTGAATTGCCGATGATCTTGATGTTGTTTTTGGTGGCCGAGACGCTGCCGTCGCTGCCCAGGCCGTAGAACAGCGCTTCAAGTTTGGCTGTTGCAGGCAGGGTATTTTCCGGTAAAGGCAGGGAAAGATTCGTTACGTCATCATAAATGCCGACCGTGAAACGCGGCTTGGGTTTTGCTTCCCTTAGCTCGTTAAACACGGCCAGCACGCAGTCCGGGCCAAACTCTTTGGAAGACAGGCCATAGCGACCGCCGATAACGCGCGGTAGCGTTTCACGTTCGCCGTTATTAAAGGCTTCAGCTAGGGCGGTCATCACGTCAAGATACAGCGGTTCCGCGTGTGCGCCCGGCTCTTTGGTTCGATCGAGCACCGCCACGGTACGCGCGCTTTCTGGCAGGGCAGAGAGCAGATGTTTAGCCGAGAACGGGCGGTAAAGACGCACTTTAAGCACGCCGACCTTTTCGCCGCGGGTCAGCAGCTCGTCGACCACCTCTTCACAGGTGCCGATAGCAGATCCCATCAGCACAATCACGCGCTCGGCCAGCGGATGGCCGTAGTATTCGAACGGTTTGTACTCCCGTCCGGTTGCGGCGGCAAAGTCATTCATTGCCTGCTCGACGTGGTCATAAACCGCGTTGTACCACGGGTTTGTGGCTTCGCGTGACTGGAAATAAGTATCCGGGTTTGCCGATGTCCCGCGAATTACCGGATGTTCCGGGTTCAGGGCGCGGGCGCGATGCGCGTCAATTTCCGCCTGCGGCAGCAGATCCAGGATAGTCTCGTCCGCCAGCGGGACGATTTTGTTGATTTCGTGAGAGGTACGGAAACCATCAAAGAAGTGAATAAACGGAACGCGACTTTTAAGCGTGGCGATATGCGAAATTAAGGCAAAGTCCTGCGCTTCCTGAACGCTGCTGGCGCACAGCATCGCGCACCCGGTCTGGCGCACGGCCATCACGTCCGAGTGATCGCCAAAAATTGAGAGTGCGTGGGTGGCCACCGTACGCGCCGCGACGTGCAGGACGAAGGGGGTCAGTTGACCCGCGAGTTTGTACAGCGTTGGGATCATCAACAGCAATCCCTGAGAGGAGGTGAACGAGGTGGAAAGCGCGCCAGTCTGCAGCGCACCGTGGACCGTAGCAATCGCACCCGCTTCAGACTGCATTTCAACCACTCTCGGGACATCGCCCCAGACGTTTTTTAACCCGTTTCCCGCCCAGGCATCCGCCTGCTCGGCCATAGTTGAACTTGGCGTGATCGGATAGATGGCGATAACTTCACTGGTGCGAAACGCGACTGAGGCAACTGCACCATTACCGTCAATAGTTTGCATAGGACGACACCCTTACATTGCGCAAAAAATAGGGGGCTGTCATAAGGCGACAAACCCTGAATATTATCTGTGTAGTCTAGCAAATAGGGGGTTTTACGATTTTCGCTTTTGTGTCCTCGGTATTCCCACCATCAATGGTTAGATCAAACTTAGGGCGAAAAAATTGCGAGAAATTGTTTCAGCGGAGCATAAATACGCACTTCCGCTCTCGACGACACGAGATGTGATGCCTATTATGCTTAGGTTTCGCACTAATTACGGGGAAGAGAGCATGCGTTCAGCATTTTGGGTAGGGTGTGCCGCGTTGTTGTTGTCGGCATGTAGCAGTGAACCTGTGCAGCAGGCCACGGCGGCCCACGTGGCGCCGGGAATGAAAGCGGCAATGTCCAGTTCAGGCCAGGCCAACTGCGCCATGATTGGCGGCTCGCTGTCTGTTGCCCGCCAGCTTGATGGTTCGGCTATTGGGATGTGCGCCTTGCCAAACGGCAAACGCTGCAGTGAACAGTCGCTTGCCGTTGGAAGCTGCGGTAGCTACTGATTATTCTGCTCGCTTAAACATCAGCGTCTTATCGGCCGTCGCCAGCGTCAGCTGGTCTTCAGTCAGGTCGACCTGCGCCCCTTTGCGCAGCATGTCGCCGATGGCCTGATCCAGCTCGTTAAGCTGTGGTTCGGTACAAAGTTTGCGTGTCATCGCCAGCGTTTTCACTTTCAGCTCACCTTCGGACAGCTTCCCCTGCCCGTTGAAGCGGTTACACATCTGGCCCGAAACGCTAATGTTATCAATGAGGCTAATGTCGGGAAGCGCGTTAAAAGCGATCTCAGGCTGCGTTGTCATGCCCTTCACTGATTTGCCGTCCACGTTTTCCAGAACAAAACGGTGGCTCTTCAGCTGATCCGGCTGAACGGATGCTTTGCCCGGATTAACGCAGCCGCTGAGGACAAGGCTGATAACACTTAACGCGATGAGCTTTTTCATTTTTCTTCTCAAATAATAAATTCTGTGAATCTTTTACCAGTGTAACGATACTCTGCGGTGCGTTAATGGGGTTTATCTGAAAGTGCGGGGTGGTGCCGGGCAGCGCAGGGCTGCCCGGAATGAAGTTTAATGCGATTTAAACCCGGCAGCCGTCATCAGCATGCGAAAGAGCATGCTGACTGCTGCCAGCGCAAGTACGCTGCCGCCCCAGATAATGGCCAGCCACAGCAATCTTTTCCAGACAGGTTGTTGCATCAGTGATAACCCTCCCCAGGCTGAACTTTGCCGCGAAATACGTAGTAGCTCCAGAAGGTGTAGACCAGAATAACGGGAATGATCAACAGCGCGCCCACCAGCATAAAGCCCTGGCTTTGCGTCGGCGCGGCGGCCTGCCACAGGGTGATCGACGGCGGTATGATATGCGGCCAGATGCTGATCCCAAGCCCGCTAAAACCGAGAAATATTAGCCCCAGCGTCAGAATAAACGGTCGAGCATGGCTGTCAGGATTACTCAGGCAGCGCCACTGGTAGAAGCTAAACATGACGACCAGGGCAGGGACTGGCAGCAGATAAAACAGATTCGGCAGCGTAAACCAGCGCGCCGCGATGGCCGGGTGCGCCAGCGGCGTCCAGAGGCTGATCGCTGCGATAAACGCCAGCAGCACGATTAACAGCGTTTTCGACACCTCACGCATCCGCTGCTGCAGCGTATTTTCGCTTTTCATCACCAGCCAGGTTGAGCCTAACAGCGCGTAGGCCACCACCAGACCCGCGCCGCAGAACAGGTTAAACGCGGTAAACCAGTCAAACGGTCCGCCGGTATACGTTCTGCCAGTGACGCTAAAGCCGTTAATGACGGCACCTACCGTCACGCCCTGGGTAAAGGTCGCCAGAACGGAACCGCCAATAAACGCCTTATCCCAGAAAGGACGGTGGGCCGGAGTGGCTTTAAAGCGAAATTCAAACGCCACGCCGCGGAATATAAGTCCGATCAGCATTAACGTCAGCGGAATGGTCAGAGCATCAACAATCACCGCATAGGCCAGTGGGAATGCACCGAACAGGGCGGCACCGCCGAGCACCAACCAGGTCTCATTGCCGTCCCAGACCGGTGCGACGCTGTTGACCATCACGTCGCGATCGTCGGCGTTTTGTGTTGCCGGGAACAGAATACCGATTCCCAGATCAAACCCGTCCATGACGATATACATCAGCGTGGCAAAGACGATGATGACAAACCAGATAATGGAAAGATCGATACCCATTATGGCTGCTCCTTATGTTCAGCTGTGACGGCAGAAAGCGGGCGCGCCGGGCGTCCATCGGACTCGGTGGCGAACGATTCATGCGGCTGCGGGCCTTTTCGGATGAGGCGCACCATATAGCTATAGCCCACGCCGAATACCGAGGTATAGACGACGAAGAAGGCCAGCAGGCTCACGCTCATATGCAGGTCACCATGGGCTGAAACCGCATCCTTTGTTCGCTGGAGTCCGTAGACCACCCACGGCTGGCGGCCGACTTCGGTGGTAACCCATCCGGCCAGAATGGCAATCAGCCCGGATGGCCCCATCAGCAGCGCAAACCACAGGAACGGACGCGAAGAATAAACCCGCTTTTTATAACGCAGCCAAAGCGCCACTACCCCAAGCAGCAGCATCAGCATCCCTAAACCCGCCATAATGCGGAACGACCAGAAGACGATGGTGGAATTAGGACGGTCTTCCTTTGGAAACTCTTTTAGCGCAGGGACCTGTTTATCCAGGCTGTGCGTCAGGATGAGGCTACCCAGCGCCGGGATCGCTAGTCCAAAGCGGGTACGCTCCTGCTCCATGTCCGGCCAGCCAAACAGCAGCAGCGGGGTAGGCTCGCCCGGCGGGTTTTCCCAATGGCCTTCAATAGCGGCAATCTTGGCGGGCTGATGCTTTAAGGTGTTTAACCCGTGCATATCGCCAACCAGGGCCTGGATGGGTGCAACAATCAGCGTCATCCACAGCGCCATCGAAAACATCGCCCGAATGGCAGGGGTATTATTCCTGCGCAGCAGATGCCATGCTGCGGATGCACCGACAAACAGGGCGCTACTCAGGAATGCCGCAATCGACATATGCAGCAGGCGGTAGGGGAAGGAGGGGTTAAATACCACGGCGAACCAGTCCACCGGTACCACCTGTCCGTTGACGATTTCGTAGCCTTGCGGGGTCTGCATCCAGCTGTTCGAGGAGAGGATCCAGAAGGTTGAGATAATGGTGCCCAGCGCCACCATGCAGGTGGAGAAGAAGTGCAGCCCTGGCCCCACTTTATTCCAGCCGAACAGCATCACGCCGAGGAACCCGGCTTCGAGGAAGAAGGCGGTAAGCACTTCATAGGTCAGCAGCGGGCCGGTAATGCTGCCCGCAAATTGCGAAAAGCCGCTCCAGTTGGTGCCAAACTGGTAGGCCATCACCAGCCCGGAGACCACGCCCATGCCAAAGTTGACGGCAAAAATCTTCGACCAGAAATGGTACAGCGAGCGCCAGACCGGATTTTTTGTTTTCAGCCACAGCCCTTCGAGCACGGCCAGGTAGCTGGCCAGGCCGATGGTGATGGCCGGGAAAATAATGTGAAAGGATACGGTAAAGGCAAACTGTATCCGCGCAAGGTGAAAAGCATCTAAACCAAACATGCAAAACTCCGCGATGTAATTATGTCGATGCCATTCTAAGCCGCGCCAGCGCTGGGTTGCAGAGACAGACCTGGGTTATTTATCTATAACAGTTTTCTTGCCTGCCTTTGCTTTATATTGCTGGGCGGCAATATTTCTGCCCAAGGGAGGTTCATTTTCGTAATGCCCAGAGGTAAATCAACATGGCATTGAGCAAAAATGAGAAGATGAAAAGCAACAGTGTATAGCTTTCACTCCATTCAAGTTCAGTCATAAAGCCAAAATGTCTGGTGAAGAGATGATAAAGTAATACATCAGGCATGAAGTAACATACAAGTGAGTAAATAACAAACAGCATCAATGTTTCAACAACCCAGGTCAGGGTATGCTTTTTTGCATTCATCAATATACCTGTATTGTTCCAAGTGCATCTAACCCAGCAGTAACTTTAAACGTGCCGGATGCCAGTAGACCATGCATCAGAATTCTGTAATGGGAGTGATTTGGCAACGTAATACATCCATTGCTAATCCCAGATTGTCCCGCCGGGTGTAACCGGAAAGAACCACGCTCAACGTTATTGATAAAAGTTCTGTCGTCAATGTGAGTATCGTGGCGGTAAAGAGCAAACCAAAAGTCACGGTTTGATCCGCTTTCTAACCCTTTAATTGCGTCATGCCAGTGAGTACCAAAACCGCCTCGTGGACGTGTCACGATATAATAGAGTCCTGGGGGTAAGGGGCCCACCTCAGGAGTCGCAACGGCATTAGGATTATTTCTGTTATGCCCGGAATTTCCAGAATATGCGGGGAAAAAGCCTAAGCCGGGGCAACTCAAAGTGGAAAGCTGATAGCCGTTCAAATGAAAAGTGCACCGAATCATCTGTCTTTCCACTCGTCAGAAAAAATAATATTACCGTCACAGTGTTTCCAGGTTATTTTTTCGTAACGCAGGGCGATACTTTCCAGATGGTTATGCTTCTCCGTTGCCGGGTTTTTAATGTCATGCATGAGTGGACATATAGAGACGACTTTGACATTTTCTAGCTGCATATTGAAGTATTCAACTTCCTGCCCGGAATCGTTGATCTTATACCATTTAAATTCAGCCCCTTTCAGCGTCTGACCTTTTGCAACGGCTTTGTAGAGATAGGGACTTGATCTGTCGAATTCTTTCTCAAAAACGAGAGCTGAATGAATACGAGTACCAGTAATTTTCCCCGTCATGTTATCTGTTGGTAGATGCAGACCATGACTAAATCCCAACACCTCGATACTGTCCTCACGATCTTGTACATCGACAGCGCCTTTGATATCTACTCCACCGTCGTCTTTTAGCCACAGGTATGCTGGAATGGCCATCTTAAACTCCTTTTTTCTTTCACAGTTCGTATACCGAATGAATGTTAATACTCCCAATGTGTTATGGTGATTAGACAAAAAATGCCATGCAAAATATTTATATTTCATTGATTTATAAATGTTTTTCTAGATATTGGTCCCGCTAATATTTTGTGCCGTATTAAGCGTTTCTGAATAAAAACACTATTTTTATGAATTTTAGGCATTAAACCGCTTGCTTTGTCGTCATCGCCGTGCGTTAATGGTCTTCTGGTTTTGAGTCCAAAAAAATATCTGACGTAGTTTCATAAAGCAGTTCTCATCACGTTGTGCCTCTCCGCAGCCTCTCTTGGGTCTTTATCTACATTCCGATTAGTTTTGTTTAAAACCATTATTGCCTGATCGGCTCATGAGTAATTTACGTTTTTACGTTCACAGGAGAATCCTATGACTTCTTATATCCATTTCCGCTGCCCATGCTGTCATGGCTCGCAGTACCGTACCTCAGTCTTTGATGTATCTGAGAAAAACCCGCTCGGTGCGAAATGCATCTTTTGCAAATCGTCAATGATCACGCTCGATCACCTGGCCGCTGCGCGTCAGGCGCAAAGCCACGTTACCGAGTACCGTAAGTAATTTTTACTTAAACTATAACAGATTAGCAAAATCTTCTCTTTTTCTCCTGCTGATATACACTGTCGGCAATAAGGAGAATCTGATGAAAAAATACCAGCGTCTGGCGCAACAAATTATCTCGCAGATTGAGCTTGGCGTTTGGCTGCCGGGCGATAAGCTGCCTTCCCTGCGAGAGCAGGTGGCAAGCAGCGGCATGAGCTTTATGACCGTTGGCCACGCGTATCAGATGCTGGAAAGTCAGGGGCGCATTGTCGCCAGGCCGCAGTCGGGCTATTACGTTGCCTCGCGCCCGACCGCACAACAGCCTGCGCCGCCTGCCCAGGTAATGCGTGATGAAGCGGTAGATATCAACACCTATATCTTCGAGGTCTTACAGGCCAGCCGCGATCCGTCCGTTGTTCCTTTCGCCTCCGCGTTTCCCGACCCCCGGCTTTTCCCGCTTCAGCAGCTCAACCGCTCGCTGGCAAACGTCAGTAAAACCGCTACCGCAATGAGTGTGATTGAGAACCTGCCGCCCGGTAACGCTGAACTCCGTCACGCCATTGCGCGCCGTTATGCGCAGCAGGGGATGAACATCTCGCCGGACGAGATCGTCATTACCGCAGGCGCCCTTGAGGCCCTCAACCTGAGTTTGCAGGCGGTGTCGGAGCCAGGAGACTGGGTGATTGTTGAAAACCCGTGTTTTTACGGCGCGCTGCAGGCGCTGGAGCGTCTGAAGCTAAAAGCGCTGTCGGTCGCCACAGACGTCCGGGAGGGGATCGATCTGAATGCGCTGGAGCAGGCGCTGAACGACTACCCCGTAAAAGCCTGCTGGCTCATGACCAACGGCCAAAACCCGCTTGGCTTCACGCTGAGTGCGGAAAAAAAAGCGCGTCTGGTCTCGCTCCTGACGAAGCACAACGTCACTTTGATCGAGGACGATGTCTACAGCGAGCTCTATTTTGGTCGCGAAAAACCGCTTCCGGCCAAAGCCTGGGATCGGGTAGATATGACGCTTCACTGCTCTTCCTTTTCAAAATGCCTGGTGGCGGGGTTTCGCATCGGCTGGGTGGCGGCAGGAAAACACGCGCGCCGCATTCAGCAGCTGCAGCTGATGAGCACGCTTTCAACCAGTTCCCCCATGCAGCTGGCGCTGGTGGACTACCTGGCGACAAAACGCTACGACGCCCATCTGCGCCGCCTGCGACGAACCCTCGCCGAGCGAAAACAACAGGCCTGGCAGTCACTTCTGCGCCATATGCCCGCCGGCGTCAAAATCCACCACAACGACAGCGGCTACTTTTTATGGCTGGAGCTACCTGCGCGGCTGGACGCGGGGCTGCTGAGCGAAAAGGCCTTAACGCACCACATCAGCATTGCGCCGGGAAAGATGTTTTCCACCTCTGACGCGTGGACGCCGTTCTTCCGGTTTAATACGTCCTGGGCGTGGGGCGAGCGGGAAGAGCAGGCGGTCATTCAGTTAGGTAAATTAATTAGCACAATGATGGAATAACTTTTCCCCTTTATTTAAATAATCATTTCTTATCCTGACGACGGCACGGCAAATATTTTGCGGTGCCGTATCATATGAAATCTGCATACCGGCTTTCGCGGCTAACTCCTTGTCTATAATCCAGTTAACGGGGAATGCGTCCTCGGTCACACCTTGATGAAATTTCCTTAAGCCGAACGGTGCGGCGCATTTGCGCGGTCTACGTTTAATAAGGGAGATATTTTTACGGCACGGCTGCCGCTAAATTTCATTGCGACAGGAGTAACTCTTATGAGCAAAAAATTTGCCCGCAGCAGCCTGTGCGCGCTCGGCATGACTATCATGACCGTGCAAGCCGCAGAACCACCAAAGGCCATTGGCGACGGGGAAGGCCGACTGGATATTATCGCCTGGCCGGGGTACATCGAACGCGGACAGACGGATAAAAATTATGACTGGGTTACCCAGTTTGAAAAAGAGACCGGCTGCGCGGTCAACGTTAAAACGGCGGCCACGTCCGATGAAATGGTCAGCCTGATGGCGAAGGGAGGTTACGACCTTGTCACCGCGTCAGGTGATGCCTCGCTCCGCCTGATTATGGGAAAACGCGTTCAGCCGATTAACCCGGAACTGATCCCCAACTGGAAAACCCTTGACCCGCGCATCGTGAAGGGCGAGTGGTTTAACGTGGGCGGCAAGGTCTACGGCACGCCGTATCAGTGGGGGCCCAATCTGTTGATGTACAACACCAAAACCTTCCCGACGCCGCCGGACAGCTGGAGCGTGGTCTTTACGAAGCAGGATCTGCCGGACGGCAAAACCAATCAGGGACGCGTGCAGGCATACGACGGCCCGATTTATATCGCCGATGCGGCGCTGTTCGTCAAAGCCACTCAGCCGCAGCTGGGTATTAGCGACCCGTATCAGCTCACTGAAGAACAGTATGCCGCCGTGCTCAAGGTACTTCGCGACCAGCATGCCCTGATCCACCGCTACTGGCATGACACCACCGTCCAGATGAGCGACTTCAAAAATGAAGGCGTCGTGGCCTCCAGCGCCTGGCCGTATCAGGCGAATGCCCTGAAGGGCGAGAACCAGCCCGTTGCCACCGTCTTCCCGAAAGAGGGGGTGACCGGCTGGGCGGATACCACCATGCTGCATGCGCAGGCAAAACACCCGATGTGCGCCTACAAGTGGATGAACTGGTCGCTCACGCCGAAAGTGCAGGGCGATCTGGCGGCATGGTTTGGCTCGCTGCCCGTCGTGCCTGAAGGCTGTAAGGCCAGCACGCTGCTGGGTGACAAGGGCTGTGAAACCAACGGTTATAACTATTTTGACAAAATCATGTTCTGGAAAACCCCCATCGCAGAAGGCGGAAAATATGTGCCTTACAGCCGCTGGACTCAGGATTACATCGCCATCATGGGTGGCCGTTAATCATCCGGGAGCAGAACATGACGTACGCGGTAGAGTTTAATGACGTTTCCCGTCTGTACGGTGACGTGCGGGCGGTGGATGGGGTCACCATTGCCGTTCGTGACGGAGAATTCTTCTCCATGCTGGGGCCTTCGGGCTCCGGCAAAACCACCTGCCTGCGTCTGATTGCCGGCTTTGAGCAGCTGTCAGGCGGCACGATATCTATCTTTGGCAAAGAGGCGAGCGCGCTGCCGCCGTGGGAGCGGGACGTGAACACCGTATTCCAGGATTACGCGCTGTTCCCGCATATGTCGATCCTCGATAACGTCGCCTACGGGCTGATGGTGAAAGGCGTCGACAAGAAAAAACGCCACGCGCAGGCTCGCGACGCGCTGGAAAAAGTGGGCTTAAGCTTTGCCGTCGCCCGCAAGCCTTCGCAGCTTTCCGGAGGCCAGCGCCAGCGTGTGGCCATCGCGCGGGCGCTGGTGAATGAACCGCGCGTCCTGCTGCTCGACGAGCCGTTAGGCGCGCTCGATCTCAAGCTGCGGGAACAGATGCAGTTCGAGCTGAAGAAACTTCAGCAGGAACTCGGCATCACCTTTATTTTCGTCACCCACGATCAGGGTGAAGCCCTCTCCATGTCGGACCGGGTGGCGGTGTTCAATAACGGGCGCATCGAGCAGGTCGATACCCCGCGCGATCTCTACATGCGCCCGCGCACGCCGTTTGTCGCCGGTTTTGTCGGCACCTCGAACGTCTTCGATGCAGGCCTTGCGCATAAAGTCTGCGGCATGGAGGGCAGCTATTCCCTGCGTCCGGAACATATCCGCCTGAATGAGGGGGGTGAGGTTCAGGTGCAGGGCGTCGTCCAGGCCGTTCAGTATCAGGGGGCTGCTACGCGCCTTGAGCTCAGGCTCGCCGACGGTGCCAAACTGCTGGTGAGCCAGGCCAATCTCAGTGATTTCTCGCCGCTAAGCGGCATTGCGCCGGGGCAGGCCGTCACGGCGTCGTGGTCGCGCGAGGCGATGATTCGCCTGCAGGAGGAGAGGTGAAATGGCTATGAGTGTCGCGCACCCTCCAGCCCCGCGCGGCCGCATAAGCCGCATTACGTCACTGTTCTGGCGTAAACCATCGCTCGGACTGTTCCTGCTTCTGCTTGCACCGCTGATGTGGTTTGGCATTGTCTATTTAGGATCGCTGCTGACCCTTTTGTGGCAGGGTTTTTACACCTTTGACGATTTCACCATGGCGGTCACGCCGGATCTGACCCTGGCGAACATTCTGGCGCTCTTCAACCCGGCAAACTACGACATCATCCTGCGCACGTTAACGATGGCGATTGCGGTGACGATTGCCAGCGCAATTCTGGCGTTCCCGATGGCCTGGTACATGGCGCGATACACCCGAGGTAAGTGGAAAGCGTTTTTCTATATCGCCGTGATGCTGCCAATGTGGGCGAGCTACATCGTCAAAGCCTACGCCTGGACGCTGCTGCTGGCGAAGGACGGCGTGGCACAGTGGTTCCTCAATCACCTGGGGCTGGAGCCGCTCCTGACCTCGATCCTTACGCTACCCGCGGTAGGCGGCAACACCTTATCCACCTCCGGGCTGGGGCGGTTTCTGGTCTTCGTCTATATCTGGCTGCCGTTTATGATCCTGCCCGTTCAGGCGGCGCTGGAACGTCTGCCGGCTTCGCTGCTGCAGGCCTCAGCCGATCTCGGCGCGCGCCCGCGCCAGACCTTCCGCTATGTCGTTCTGCCGCTGGCTATACCGGGTATTGCCGCGGGTTCAATCTTCACCTTTTCCCTGACGCTGGGGGATTTCATCGTACCGCAGCTGGTCGGGCCGCCGGGGTTTTTCATCGGTAACATGGTCTACTCCCAGCAGGGGGCGATCGGCAATATGCCCATGGCCGCCGCGTTCACGCTGGTTCCCATCGTGCTGATTTCACTCTATCTGGCGTTCGTGAAGCGTCTGGGAGCATTCGATGCACTCTGAACGCGCACCGCTGTTCCTGAAAGTGGCAGCGTGGGGAGGCGTCATCTTCCTGCACTTCCCGCTGCTGATTATCGCAGTCTATGCCTTTAATACCGAAGATGCTGCCTACAGCTTTCCGCCTCAGGGGCTGACGCTGAAGTGGTTTACTGCGGCGGCGGGGCGCGGCGATATCATTGAATCGGTGACGTTGTCACTTCAGGTTGCCGCGCTATCCACCGCGATAGCCCTTGTGCTTGGCACGCTTGCTGCAGCGGCGCTCTGGCGAAGCGCGTTTTTTGGCAAGAATGCGATCTCTCTGCTGCTGCTGTTACCGATTGCGTTACCGGGGATCATCACCGGCCTGGCGCTGCTGACGGCTTTCAAAACGATTAACCTGGAGCCGGGGTTTTTCACCATCGTGGTTGGGCACGCCACGTTTTGCGTGGTGGTGGTCTTCAATAACGTGATTGCGCGGTTCAGACGCACCTCCTGGAGTCTGGTGGAAGCGTCGATGGATCTCGGGGCCGACGGATGGCAAACCTTCCGCTATGTGGTGCTGCCCAACCTGGGCTCCGCGCTGCTGGCCGGGGGAATGCTGGCGTTTGCCCTGTCGTTTGACGAAATTATCGTCACAACCTTTACGGCGGGACACGAACGCACGTTACCGCTGTGGTTGCTCAATCAGCTAGGCCGTCCGCGCGACGTGCCGGTCACCAACGTCGTTGCACTGCTGGTGATGCTGGTAACAACCATCCCCATTCTGGGAGCCTGGTGGCTAACCCGCGACGGCGAAAACATCGCCGGCGGCGGGAAATAACATTGATTTGAACAGGACAATGCTATGCAAACACATCTGCTGATAAAGGGTGAACTGGTTGCCGGAGAGGGAGAGAAACAGCCTGTCTATAACCCGGCCACCGGAGAGGTGCTGCTGGAGATTGCTGAAGCGTCAGCGGCACAGGTCGACGCGGCGGTTCAGGCCGCCGACCGTGCTTTTGAGGCGTGGGGACAAACGACGCCGAAAACCCGCGCCGAGTGCCTGCTGAAGCTCGCGGATGCGATTGAAGCGCATGGCGAAGAGTTTGCCCGGCTCGAATCCCTCAACTGCGGCAAGCCGCTGCACTGTGCGCTGGGCGATGAAATTCCCGCCGTGGTCGACGTTTTCCGTTTCTTCGCCGGGGCGGCCCGCTGCCTGAACGGGCTGGCCGCGGGTGAGTATCTTGACGGCCACACGTCGATGATCCGCCGCGACCCGGTGGGCGTGGTTGCCTCTATCGCGCCGTGGAATTACCCGCTGATGATGGCGGCATGGAAGCTGGCGCCTGCGCTGGCGGCCGGTAACTGTGTGGTCATCAAGCCGTCTGAAATCACGCCGCTGACGGCGTTAAAGCTGGCGGAGCTGGCGAAAGATATCTTCCCGGCTGGCGTTCTCAACGTGCTGTTTGGACGCGGGAAAACGGTGGGCGACCCGCTCACCGGACATGAAAAAGTGCGCATGGTGTCGCTGACCGGTTCGATTGCCACCGGGGAGCATATCATCGGCCACACGGCGTCCTCCATTAAGCGCACCCACATGGAGCTGGGCGGTAAAGCGCCGGTTATCGTGTTCGATGACGCCGACCTGGATGCGGTTGTAGAAGGCGTGCGGACGTTTGGTTTCTACAATGCCGGGCAGGACTGTACGGCGGCCTGCCGTATCTATGCCCAGAAGGGGATCTATGCCCGGCTGGTGGAAAAGCTCGGTGCCGCGGTCGCCAGCCTCAAAATGGGTGCCCCGGAGGATGAGTCTACTGAACTCGGTCCGCTCAGCTCGGCTGCCCATCTTTCACGCGTCTGTCAGGCGGTTGACGAGGCGAAAGCCCTCGGCCATATCCGCGTGGTGACGGGCGGGAGCAAAAAAGAGGGGGCGGGCTACTACTTCCAGCCAACGTTGCTGGCCGGGGCGAAACAGGACGATGCCATCGTTCAGCGAGAAGTGTTTGGACCGGTGGTGAGCGTCACCGAATTCGACGATGAAGCGCAGGTCCTGGCCTGGGCGAACGATTCGCAGTACGGCCTGGCGTCGTCGGTCTGGACGAAAGACGTGGGACGCGCCCATCGCCTGAGCGCGCGTCTGCAGTACGGCTGTACCTGGGTCAATACCCACTTTATGCTGGTGAGCGAAATGCCGCACGGCGGCATGAAATTGTCTGGCTATGGAAAGGATATGTCGGTGTACGGGCTTGAGGATTATACGGTTGTCCGGCATGTGATGATAAAACATTAGGAAATCATGCCCGGCGGTCTGCATCGCCGGGCGTTTGCTTTACCAGCCACACACCTCGTGCTCATTTTCCGTGTCGTAAGCGCGGACGGTATTCACCAGATCTTTTACCACGTCTGCGGCGACGTCGGGGATGAGCAACTCCATGGGGGCCTCTGTTTCATAATCCACCGAGACGCCGTTGCTGTTGTTGGTCACGGTCACTGTGTACGTTGCTTTACCCACGCGGTTACTCCTTATGTGTATTGACCACTTTGCCGATGCCCGCGCCCTGAAGCGTAACGTCAGGATCGGCAAAAAAGTCGATATTGAAATAGGTATCGTCGGTCAATAGCTCGATGCGGTGCCATTTCTCCGGCGGCGAGATGCCAAACGATCCGGCTTCAATCACCAGCTCCAGATCCGGTTCGGTCGCGTCAGCGTTCGGGAAACCGAAATAGCGCACCGCACCCTGCATCACCGACAAACGGCCATATACGCTGGCTTTCGTATTATGGTGGGTGAAAAGGGCTTTTGGCGCAGTGTCTTTGTTCCAGAATGGCGTGGAGCGGGTATGAACAAAATTCTCAGGGATACGTAGCATAAGGGTTTCCTCGTAAATAAAAGCCGCTTAAAGCGACTTCAACACCTCTGGTTCGACGAAAAATTCAATATTGAACAGCGTGTCGTCGCTCATCACCTCGATGTGATGCCATTTCTCAGGTGGAAAAACACCGAAGTGGCCTGCCCTGATAATCAGTGTGCTGTCAGGCTCAGGGGCATGTTCATCAGCATAACCCAGGTAACGGACGGCACCCTGCATAACGGACAGGCGGGGATAAACGCCCGGACGGGTACCCGTGTCGAGATGACGCTGAAAGATCCCGGCGGGGGCGGTTTCTTTATTCCAGAAAGGGGTAGAGCGGGTATGAATACAGCTTTGCGGAATGCGTAGCATATTGCCTCCCATGTATGTCTGCCTTTATTAGACGCCTTTGCGGAAGAGAGGATTTATCAAAAAGTGCATTTAACTTGCATGTTATCAAGAAGATAATGGGTGGCTCCCCCTGTTTGTAATACAAAATACTCAGTTGTTATTAGCCATAATATTTAAGTGGTTATTATGTAATGAAAAAAACTTGATCTGTATCAAAATATGACGCATATTGCGTGCGGTTATTTTTTCGGCTCTGGTATACAGAATGACGTTGTATCAAAAGATGTTGGTTTTTTACGCAGTGATGGCTTCCATCTGTGCATTGATTACCTGGTTCCTTTCTAAAGACCGCAAGCGCATCCGCCTGCTTAGCGCGTTTCTGGTCGGGTCGACCTGGCCGATGAGTTTCCCAGTTGCGCTGCTGATTTCTCTTTTCTGAAGCATCCTTCCAATTTCGAAAGATGAACATAGCATTCCAGTTACGATGGCTGTATAAATACACAGTGCATCGTAAAAGGAGTGCTTATGAACAGTTTTTACTCGCATCATGCGGGTTGCACCGTGCGCTGGCATGATTTGCCCGGTTCTGGCGATCCCGTAGTCTTTATCCACGGATTGGGCTGCGCCTCTTCCTATGAATATCCTCGCGTCGTCCGAGACCCTCAGTTTGACGGGCGCAGAGCTATTCTCATCGATTTACCCGGCAGCGGTTACAGCGATAAGCCTGAACATTACAGCTATAAAACGACTGAACAGGCGCGCGTCGTGGCGGAGTTGATTGACCATCTTCAGCTGGATGCCTTCTGGTTATACGGTCACAGCATGGGCGGCAGCATTGCTATAGAAATGGCGGGGCTGCTGGCACCGCGCGTGAAGGGACTGATGGTGTCGGAGCCCAATTTTCACGCCGGTGGGGGGATGTTTAGCCGCGCTATTGCGGCGCAAACCGAACACCAGTTTGTGGCACAGGGCTATAATGCCATGCTCCGCAAAGAGACCACCGCCTGGGCCGGGTGCCTGCAAAGCAATGCACCCTATGCCGTCTGGCGCGGCGCATCAAGCCTGGTCGCCGGTGTTGAGCCGGACTGGGAAGCGCAATTTCTGTCGCTGCCTTGCCCGGTGACGTTGATTTTTGGTGAGCTCTCACTGCCGGATGACGATGTGGATAATCTGAAGCTGAAGGGCGTTGAGGTCAAAATCATCCCTGCTGCGGGGCACTCCATGTCGTGGGAAAACCCGTCGGCACTGGCGCAGGCGTTAGCGGAGTGTATGGCGGCGTGATTATCGTTGCTGAATACAGGCCGGGTAAGCGCAGCGCTACCCGGCAAGATAGGCCTCTACAGGATTAAAGCCCGCAGTGCCCGACGTGCGTCAGGCTGAACATCATGCGGGTGCTGATAATCAATGTTTTCGATTGCCCGGTTATAGAGGGCAACCAGCCAGTCATAAACGTACGCGGTGGCCGCATGAACAGGCTGCTCCCCCAGACGCGTCAGGCGCGGTGCGGCACTGCTGACGACGGGCGTAACAAAGATTGCCTGACCTTTGCGAATGCGGCTTGCGGGGCGTTCTGCTGACGGGGTCTGGTCGTAACCCAGCCAGCCAACGAAATTCCCTATCACCGCATGCAGCTGCGCCGCGCTGCTTTTATCCGCGTCGACAATTTGCTGAAGCTGTTGCGGCAGATTAAGCCGGTAGCTGGTTACCACCAGCACATCCGCGATTTGCTGCAGCACCGCGGGCTCCAGACCAAGACGGGCGGCGGTAGCTTCATTGCGGCTCCACTGGCGCAGATGATTTATCCATACTCTGTGCGCCAGGCGCGCTTTGTCTTTTGTCTGGAATCGTCCTGCGCTTTCCTGGGCGTTATCGGCGAACAGATCGATGGTGTCCGTGAACAGCCCGTTCACTTGCTCCTCGCGCGGCTGCTGAACGGCGAGCAGCGTTTCAAAGGCTTTCAGCGGCGGCAGCAGGCCCTCAAGCAGCTCGCCGTGACGGGCGGCGCTGCTTTGCAGCGTGCGCACCATGTTTTCGGCCTGAGCACGTCGTGTACCCGGTTCCTCAACCAGCGGCGCCAGATAGCTTTGCATCAGCGACGCGATCTCCTGCCGCAGCAGGTTTTTCAGCGTGCCGAGACGCTTCTGCCGCTGTGCCGGGAGCGTCGCCTGAGACAACCACTCAATGACGCGCTGCATGCTGTGGCTGTCCAGCGCCTGCAGAGTTCCCCAGCGCAGGCCTGGCTTGCCCAGCAGATGCTGTACGGCTTCATCGAGATTCTGTCGGGTAGTGAAACGAGCGTCATGCGGGGTGATCGCCCACACCAGCCCCGGCAGGGCAGACTCCTCGGCAGGCTGGGTCTCTTTAATCCAGTTAATTAACACTTTTGCTTTTTGGGCCGTCTGCTCGTGCCGCGCTGTCGCGTTGCAGATAACCAGCACATCCGGCTGGAGCTGCTGGCGGTAATGTTCAAGCAGCCACTGGCATTTAGCCTGTACTAAAGGATCGGCACTGCCGTCTTCAAAGACCGGAATATCAATGATATCAACGTTATCCAGCGCGCCATTCTCAACCGGCAAGACCAGCTCGCGGGTAAGGAAGGCAAGCACGTCGACCGGGATGCTGATGGCGTTGAGCATTTCACCGTTGTTCAGCGGATGAAGCAGCGTCTCCTGAGTTTCCTGCTGGGTTAAGGTGCCGTGCGTCAGGAACCCTTCACCAGGCAGACCAAAGCTGTCCACCAGCAGGCTCAGCGGCGCAGCCAGCTCGCTCGCATGGCTGGTCTGATGCAGCACGTGGGCAAGCTTCAGCCACTGCTGGGTTAACTCCTGTTGCTCGCCCCACAGCAGCGACCAGACGCTGGCGCGGGTGCTGAGATCGAGCGATGGCACCAGCTGGGCAAACTCATGCCACAGGGCGTCATCAATTTGCTGTCTCGCGGCGGGTACCGTGCTTTGCCAGAAACGCGAAATCGCACCCACATCCTGCGCCGTGATGCCGGGCACGCTCTGCGGCTGGCGAAGGCCGCGCCATTTCTCCAGACGCGTCTCAATGACCGCCTTATCCACCGCGCGCATCTGCGGGTGCAGCGTCGTGCGGGCAATAAACAGCTGTACCAGTTCGGCCTCTGTCACCAGGCTCAGACGCAGCGGAAACGCCTCATCCTTTATCTCCGGGGTGTCTCGGGTGAAGCGCACGGCCATGTTGGTCAGGGCATGCCCTGGGTTAATATGCGAAAAATAGTCAAAGGTGCGCTGGCCCGGCATCACGTTCAGGCGCCCGTTACCGCTGCCGCACAGCGACAGCAGCAGGTGCGCTTTGGCGCTCTGAGAATGGCCGTAAAGCCCAATGCTGCTCCGGCGGGTCAGGGCGCGTTCAATGGCCTGCTCCCGCGCCTGCGCCGCGTTGATGCGAGCAAGCAGGGCATCAGCATCGTTATCCAGCACAGGGGCGTTCAGGCGCGTCTCATTAATCCACCCGATTAAGGCCTGAGTGGTGGTCGTGGTCGCTGTCATTTCAGGTATACGCTCCCGCTGTCGATCCAGTAGTGGCTACCGCTGTGTCGGCGATCGGCCAGGGTATTCAGTTTGAAGGTTAACGCGTCAGGCGCAACCGGCGTGCCGTCCTGCAGCCAGGCATCGCTGAGCTCGAAGGACTCAGGGCCCTCTAATTTGCTACCGCCGCAGAGCTTAAGCCGCACGTTCAGCACGCCGTCGCCGGCAATCGCTTTTGCCAGTTCAGCCGAGTTGATGCTGAGCGTATAAAGCGGCGTGGCGGGCCAGCGCGCGTTCGCCAGCTGGCGGAAGCCGAGGGTAACGTTACCGCGCAGCGGGAAGTGCAGACGGGCGTCAAGCTTCGCGCCGGGTTTATCGAGATCGATATCCTGATACCAGACGTTCTCCTCGCGCAGGGTATTGACGGTGTTATCCAACACGCCCAGATAGCGCACGGTGGAATAGGCGCCAATGTCCGCGGCCTTAAAGTTAAAGCGCGGCAGACGCAGATCGAGCGCCAGGCTGCAGAGCATGGCCCCCACCGCGGCGGTCGATTTCGGATTGCCTATGCGCCCCTGCTGGCTGAAGGGATACCACTCGTGAACCTGATATTTATCCAGCCAGACGATGCGGTTGACCGGCACCGGCTGCAGATGCCGAATCAGCGCCTGAACGCCCGGCAGGCAGCCCGGGCGCCCGGTGATGAGCAGAATATCGCAGCTGTAGTGGGAAATCGCTTCACACACCGCGTGAAGCGGCGAGGTCAGCGTAAACTGACCGGCCAGCATTGCATCCTGCATTTCGCGGAAGCTCACGTGCAGCGGCACGGCGAACAGGTCGAACGCCTCTGAGCCCGCCGGCAGGGCATGATCGATTGCCTGCTGAAGATAGTTCATCACGTTGCGGGTTGGTTTCTGCGCAAGGAGCTCGCCAAAGGTGGCATGCAGGCCCGCCAGCGGATCGTCAATGTCGCTGGCTTCCCACGCAGAAAGAATGGCGTGGCCAATCGGCATAAAGAGCTGAAGCGCCGTTTGCTGGCGCAGTACCGCCTGGGTATCAATACGCCCGGAGTCGCCGAACAGCGACGCCATCAGCAGTGAGGCGTCCGCAATGCCGGATTTCTGCAGCTGCGTTTGCAGGGCGGGCAGGACATAGCGCTGAATCACGTCCAGCAGGGTATCGTCGCCCGCCACCTTGAACCCTTCGCGGAACAGCAGCTGCGGGGTGATTTTGACGTTATTACCGGAGCCGTCATCAAGCTGGTAGTGGGTTATTGCCATATCCGTGGTGCCACCGCCGATGTCGATAGACGCGACGCGTAATGCGCGGCCCGGCTGCACGCCCGGCTCAGGTTCACGATCCGTGCGGGCGAGTGAGGCGAAAAAGGCTTCCGTCTGGCCGCCAAAACGGGAAATCGCTTCGTTATACAGCCAGACCAGCTGACCGCAGCTGGCTTCATCCCACTCCATCTGGATCTCAGGGACCGGCACCACGCTTTTTTCCTGCTGCTTGCGGGTGGCAAAATCTTCATCCTGCGGGTGCCAGCCCATCGCTTTCCAGACGATGGCAATGGCTTCAAACATGCGGTGACGGAAAATCTCGCGCTCCTGCTTCGGCATGGCCGAGGGCAGGGTCAGGATCAGGGTGCGCAGCTGGCGCGGCGAGGCCGGGAAACCCAGGCGCAGGCGGGTGGCGACGCTGTTGATCTGGCCCAGCGCCTGCGCCAGCAGCTCGCACAGCATGTGCGTCATCAGCGTGCTGCGGCTGTACTGCGGCGAAAAGACCGGCAGCCGCTCGTCCTGCGGCAGCGTAAACAGCGGCTCACCGTCATCGTTCATCAGGTTCATCAGCGGAAACGCCGTGGCGAGCGGTTCACGCTGGGTTTTGCCGTTCATCTGGCTAAAGCGCCAGTCCTGCACGACAGGCGTTTCATCCCACAGGTAGCGGCGCGGGCTGGAGATGCCGCTGTTACCTTCGGTTCCCAGGCGCTGCATCGCCAGCTTGCGGGCTTCATCGCCCACGCGAACAATCGACGGCCAGACAAACGCATCTTCGCGACCGCTTTCCACCGAGAAGTGCTGTTTGCCAAAACGCGCTTCGGAGAATTCAAGACGGCTGGTAAAGAGAGGCTCGTTCAGGAACTGCGGCTCGCTTAACGAACGAACCTGCAGCTCGGCGGTCTGCCGAAGCCCGTCGTTTGCATCACCGTGGTCTTCGATAATGACGCCGCAGGTGTGGGTGTTGCCCACGTCGAGGATCAGGTCGACGGGAATGGCAGGCGTGCTGAGCGTGTGGGTGACAAATTTCACTTCCGGCACGGTGAGTTGTTCACCGAGCATGGTCAGTACATTGAGCCAGTGGGCCTGATATTCAAAACTGCGCATCGCCTGATGCAGGTCGCGTTCAGAGCGGTTTTCAACGCCGTCGGCATACTGGGTAAATGCCTCACGCAGCCAGCCGTCAATCCAGGTCTGGTCGAGGAAACTTTCTACCTCACTATCGCGCCACGCCAGCGCAAAGCGGGTTCCATTCAGAATATCGTTTTCAACCGGCGACAGGGCGGAAGTGGCATGCTCCGCGATCTGGCTGTCGAGCGCGAGGGTGACGCGGTGCGAGTTGCCTGCCGTGTCGGGCTTCTCGAGCTTGCGCACCTGAACGCGCGCCCAGTTATCCGGTCCTTCCACAAAGGTTCGCGGTGGATTGAAGCGCAGGAACGGCACGGGAAGCCAGACGCCGTCCAGCACGGCAAGGGACTGATGCAGCGGAATGGTGGTTTCCGGTTTAACCACTTCAGGCTGACCGCCGTTCGTCCCCGGCAGGGTATAGCGCCCGTTCACCAGGTCGAAATCGAGTCGCAAAAGGGGGCCGTTCGCGGTTTTACGAACGAAGCGCCCGTTGCTGGCGGTGTCCTGCGGCGTCAGGCCGAAATCCAGGAACTGCACGCCGCTGTTGGCAATAAGCGTGACGCTTTGTTTATAGTCGCAAAGATTTACCAGCATAGGATCAGGCACCTGCTTTCTTGAACGTCAGTGGGACGACGGTGTTGGCATCGTAGCGAGCGCGACATTCTGCGATATCGCTGGCCCCGGCTTTACAGGCGACTTCCGGCATCGGATAGCGGGAACCGTCGGTGCAGCGGGCATTGCCGCGACTTTTAATCATCAGCTCGCCATTGCTGTGCAGCCCGGAGAAAATCTCCGCGCGGCAGACAATGTTGTCGCCGTGCACGACGCGGGCGAAACCTTTATTGTTCTGGATTTGATAGCGCATTGACGGCGGCTTGCCGGTGACCGGATCTTTCACGTCGAGAACCGCGCGCCAGGTACCGTTCAGGAAGCGCGTCGACCCGGCTTTCACCTGACCGGCTTCCATCACCATGGCATCTTTCGGGATCGGAACAATTACCACCGGTGCGGCTTCAGGCGCAGGCGCGGGTTCTTTTTCTTTACTGGCGACGACCTCAGCCTGATGCAGGGGGAGATTCATAGCCAGCGGCTCTACCGCTTTGATCGGCTGCGGTGCAATAGCCACGGGCTCAGGAGCCGGTGCCGGAGCGGGCTCTGCCGAAGGGGCCTGTTTTGGCCACAGCAGCGGCGCGGCAACGGCTGCCACAATCACGGCGGCAACCGGCAGGGTCCACAGGGGAATGCGACGTTTTTTCGTGACGGCAACAGGCGCAGGTTCCTGAGCGGGTTGCGCAACAACCGGCGCGGGCTCCGGCTCATACAGTTCTTCCGGCGTAATACGCACGGCGACGACAGGCGCAATCAGCGGCTCGTCTGCTTTTTCAAAAGTGATGGCCGGTTCGGGCGCGGGTTCTGGCTCGGGCTCTTCAATCACAACGGTGGCAGGCTCGGGGATCAACGCTTCACGCAGGCAGTCGAGGACATCGTCGCGCGCATTTTCGTTCAGGTTTACAAAACCCCAGAAGCAAATAATCGGCTTTCCTGCGACCAGGAAAACAAAATTCTCGCCGGGAAACTGAAACGCTTTCGACAGCAGCGAGCCGAAAAGCTGCTGCGCGGTTTTGGGCGACTGGAGGCATTTCTTGCTTAACGACTCAACGCTGGCAAGCGTGTTTTCCAGATAGCGCAGGGCGCGATAGCGGTCGTCTTCACTGGCCGCCTTCCAGCTGGTGACGCTTCCCTCAACGGGGGAATACCAGTCCACACGGTCGCCGCTGTCGTTGACCTGAGGAATAGCCAGACAGTCCACTATGGCCTGCTGTTTGCGCAATCGAAGCGCTTCCCGGATTTGTAACGCTGATTCAAAAACGGCCTGTCCGCCGCCGCCAACGGCCTGAAAATCATCCAGATTACCGCTGCGTAAAAGAGTTTTTGCCACGATTTGATCCCATATACTTCTTCACACCGTTACTTTAACGAAACGAGGAAGCAAACAAACGGAGGAAGAGACGCTAAAAGCGCCGATTTCTTGCGGCATAGATCGTGACGGTTGTGCTTGACGAATAACGTCACTTAAGGCAAATCACCTTTTTCTGCACTGGCGGCAAAACCGGCAAAAAACGCGGCTTTAGAATAACCTGATAGTGTTTCGTTATTTGCCAGGTGATAAGGGCTGTGCTGTTATTACTGACCTATATAATAAAACTGTCAGGGTTATAACTATGTCTACAGGGAAAACGCTTCTCGCCCTTGCGCTGAGCGCTCTTTTACCAGCCGGTGCCGCATGGGCGGCAAACAACGACACCCTTATTTACTGCTCCGAGGCATCGCCAGAGTCGTTCAACCCGCAAATCGCCAGCTCCGGCCCGTCGTTCGTGGCCAGCTCTCAGGTTCTGTACAACCGCCTGATCAATTTCGACCCGGTGAAAAATACCCCGGTACCGTCACTGGCGGAATCCTGGACGATTTCACCGGACGGCAAGACCTATACCTTTACCCTGCGCAAAGGGGTGAAGTTCAACAGCAACAAATACTTCAAGCCGACGCGCGACTTTAACGCCGATGACGTTATTTTCTCGGTGATGCGTCAGAAAGACCCTAAACACCCGTACCATAATGTGTCCCAGGGCAACTACGAATACTTCAACGATGTCGGGCTCGATAAGCTGATTCAGGACGTTAAAAAGGTCGACGATTATCACGTCCAGTTCATCCTGAGTGAACCCAACGCCGCGTTCCTGGCCGACTGGGGAATGGATTTCGCGTCGATCCTTTCCGCCGAATACGCCGATGTGATGCTGAAAAAAGGCACGCCTGAGAACGTAGATACCTGGCCGATCGGTACCGGGCCCTATGTGCTCCAGCAGTACAAGGTGGACTCGCTGATCCGCTACGTCGCTAATCCGAACTACTGGGATGGCGAGGTGCCGACCAAACATCTTATCTTCTCCATCACGCCAAACGTGGAAACCCGCCTGGCGAAATTACAAACCAACGAGTGTCAGATTATTCCTGCGCCGTCTCCGGTTCAGTTTGACGTGATTAAAAAGAACAAAGACCTGACGCTGCACTCTGTCGATGCGCTGAACGTCGGCTATCTGGCGTTTAACACCGAGAAAAAGCCGTTCGATAACGTGCTGGTGCGTCAGGCGCTGAACTACGCGACCGACAAGAAGGCTATCGTTAATGCGGTCTTTATGGGCTCCGGTACGGTGGCTAAATCGCCGATCCCGCCAAATATGCTGGGCTTTAATAAAGATCTGCAGGACTACAGCTACGATCCTGATAAAGCAAAAGCGCTGCTGAAGCAGGCCGGACTGGAGAAGGGCGCGGAAGTCACGCTGTGGTCAATGCCGGTTCAGCGTCCGTATAACCCTAACTCGCGTCGTATCGCGGAGATGATCCAGAGCGACTGGGCGAAAGTCGGCGTGAAGGCCAAAATCGTCTCCTATGAGTGGGGGGAATACCTCTCCGGGATGCGTAAAGGCGAGCACGACTCCGCGCTGTTCGGCTGGATGTCCGATAACGGCGACCCGGACAACTTTGCCGATGTGCTGCTGGGCTGCAACAGCATTAAAACCGGGTCAAACGCCGCGCGCTGGTGCGATAAGGGTTATGATGCACTGGTGCAAAAAGCGAAGCTGACCAGCGATCCGGCCGAGCGTGCGAAACTGTACGGCCAGGCGCAGGAGATTTTCTACCAGCAGGCACCGTGGATCGCGCTGGCAAACGGCAAAACGTTCTTTGCAACCCGCAGCAACGTGACCGGATACAGCGTGAGCCTGATGGGCAGCGATTTCTCTAAAGCGAAGCTGAACTAAGCATTTATTGCCGGGTGAGGCGTAAGCCACCACCCGGCAAAAACAAGGAGTGACAATGTCACATTTAAACGAAGTTATCGCCCGCGTGGATGCCGCCATCGAAGAGAGCGTCATCGCCCACATGAACGAACTGCTGATTGCATTGAGCGATGATGCCGATCTCAGCCGTGAAGACCGTTACGGCCAACAGCAGCGTCTGCGTACCGCGATTTCGCACCACGGTAAGCAGCACAAAGAGGAGATGGACACGCGCCAGGAACAGCTGACCAGGGGCGGCACCATACTGTAATCAAAACTGGCGTCGCGCTACCAGCCAGGCCCCGACGACCAGCATCACCGCGCCGCTTACCGGGCCGATCAGCGCGCGCAGGGGAATGCCATGGCTTCTCAGCACGTCAAGGGCCAGCCCGCCAATCAGCTGGCTTGCGACCAACACCGCGATGGTCGTTGCCGCGCCCACGTTCTGGTAGCCGCTGATGCTGGCAAACACAAAAAACGACCCCAGCAGCCCCGGGATCAGCGTCCACCAGCGCACCGTTGCGGCCAGCTCGCTGAACCCGGCGAAGCCCTGCTTCAGCAGCAGAATGCTGACAAACAGCACAATGCCGACCAGGGAGTTCAGCAGCATTGCGATAAGAATGGTGGAGGTGGACTGGGTGATACGCACCATTAAGGTGTTTTGTACCACCAGACCGATCCCCGCCGCCACCAGGAACGCCAGCGTCAGCGACTGATTCATGGGATTGCGTCCGGGTCGCTGCGCTCGTCCAGCTGCAGCTGCATAAAGGTTAAGTCCAGCCAGCGGCCAAACTTGGTTCCCACCTGCGGCATCTGCCCCGTGGTCACAAAACCGAGCGTTTCGTGGAGGTGAATCGAGGCCTTATTTTGCGCTTCAATGCCGGCCACCATCACGTGTTTGCCGATGGCGCGGGCCTCGTTGATCAGCGCTTTCATTAACGTGCGGCCAATGCCTTTACCCTGATGCTCCGGATGGACATACACCGAATGCTCAACCGTGTGACGAAAGCCGTCGAAGGCGCGCCAGTCGCCGAAAGAGGCGTACCCGGTAACCACACCATTTTCCTCAGCCACCAGAACCGGGTAACCCGCGAGCGTGCGGGCCTCGAACCAGGCGATTCGGTTATCGGTATCAACGGTTTTATCGTTCCAGATCGCGGCAGTGTGCAGCACCGCGTGGTTGTAAATCTCGCCTATCGCAGCGCAGTCTTCTTTGCAGGCATGACGAACGATCATGATGAAGCCTCTGTGTGTTGTTCACTATAGTATTACGTTGTCGCTACGATATTACACAACTGTATCGCCCGATCGCTACGGCATAAGCCATATTTTTTTGTTATCAAAAGCCCATTGAAATGCCGTTCATACACTATAGTATGACGTCATGAACACCATAACAGACACAATGAATCAACGGATTAGCGCAAGAATTCGCCTTGAACGCGAGTCTCGCGGGTGGTCCCTGAGCGAGCTGGCGGACCGGGCAGGCGTCTCCCGCGCCATGATCCATAAAATCGAGCGCGGGGACAGTAGCCCGACCGCCACCTTGCTTGCCCGCCTGTCGGGCGCGTTTGGCATCAGCATGTCAACGCTGATTGCCCGGGCCGAAATGCAGGAGGGCAAGCTGCTGCGCCTGGCAAACCAGCCCGTCTGGCGCGACCCGCAGACGCATTACCTCCGCCGCCATGTTTCCCCCCGTACCGATCTGCCCATCGACCTTGTTCAGGTTGAACTGCCTGCGGGCAGCGATGTTCCGATGCCGGCCTCTTCTTACGCGCTGGCGCGTCAGCTTATCTGGCTGCAGTCCGGTGAGCTGGTGTTTCAGGAGGGCGATACGCGCCACGAGATGCGCGCCGGAGACTGTCTTGAGCTGGGGCCGCCTAATGACTGCCGGTTCATCAACGAGACGAATGAAACCTGCATCTATCTGGTTGTACGCCTCAACCAGTCTGGCTCGTAATGCTAATGCGATAACGCTGAACGTGAGCCAGGCTGTAATGACATTTGTACCAGAAGGAGATCCTGATGAATCACTCTGTTTCGCATAACCGCCGCTGGGTGCTGGCCTCTCGTCCACAGGGCGCACCGGTCGCGGAAAATTTTCGTCTGGAAACGCAGCCTGTTCCGGAACCGGGTGCGGGGCAGCTTTTGCTTCGTACCGTCTGGCTGTCGCTGGATCCTTATATGCGGGGTCGCATGAGCGACGCGCCATCCTATTCACCGCCGGTTGAGCTCGGTGCGGTGATGGTGGGGGGAACGGTCAGCCGCGTTGAGCAGTCAAACCATCCCGACTTCAAAGCCGGTGAATGGGTGCTGGGCTACAGCGGCTGGCAGGAGTATGAACTTTCGGACGGCAGCGGCCTGGTGAAGCTGGGCGACAATCCGTCTCATCCTTCCTGGTCGCTGGGCGTACTGGGTATGCCGGGCTTTACCGCCTATATGGGGCTGCTGGATATCGGGCAACCGAAAGCGGGTGAAACGCTGGTGGTGGCTGCGGCGACCGGCCCGGTTGGCGCGACGGTTGGGCAGATCGGCAAAATCAAAGGTTGCCGGGTGGTCGGCGTCGCCGGTGGCGCAGAGAAATGCCGCCATGCCGTTGAGGTTCTCGGGTTTGACCTGTGCCTGGATCACCACGCCGCGGATTTTGCCGACCAGCTCAGGCAGGCCTGCCCGAACGGCATTGATGTCTACTATGAAAACGTCGGCGGGAAAGTGTTTGACGCCGTGCTGCCCCTGCTGAACACCTCCGCGCGCGTGCCGGTGTGTGGTCTGGTGAGCGGCTACAATGCAACGGGCTTGCCTGAGGGGCCAGACCGTTTGCCGCTTCTGATGGGCACTATTCTGAAGAAACGCATCCGGATGCAGGGCTTTATCATTGCCCAGGACTACGGCCACCGCATTCATGAGTTTCAGGAAGAGATGGGGCGCTGGGTGCAGGAGGGCAAAATTCACTATCGTGAACAGGTGACGGACGGGCTGGAAAACGCGCCTGAAGCGTTGATTGGCCTGCTGGAAGGAAAAAACTTCGGTAAAGTCGTGATTCGCGTCGCGGGTGACAATAAATAAAAGGCACTATGGCGGGGTTTCCCGCCATATTTATTTGTGAAGATACGATATATTGTCTTTAATTAACGGACATGGCTTTTCGCGCCATCATCCCGGATGAGCCCGAAACCGATAAAAAAAACATTTTTTGCATTTTTTGCTGTTTTACGTACTTCCCACCACCAGGCATGACGATACAGGATATATCGGACCAGCGTCGTTTTATTAAAACTGGCGTTTAAAAATAGCATTAAGTTTTAGCTACAGGAATTGAACATGCTTGATTTGGATCACTTAGAAAAAGCCCAAAGGATCAGTCTTACCATGCAAGTTGAACTCAGTTTGAAAGGAGCGTTAATTACAGGCTCCCTTAAACCGGGTGCACGACTGATTACGAAAGAGATCGCCGATAAATTAGGAACCAGCATTACCCCAGTGCGCGAGGCGCTACTGCGTCTGGTGTCAGCGGGTGCATTACATGCCACGCCGGCACAGGCATTTCTGGTGCCGGAGGTGACGCTGGAGCGTTATAACGAAATCAACGCTATTCGCAAGCAGCTTGAACCCATGGCGGTTGCCGCAGCCTGTCAGAATATGTCTGACCAAAAGATCGAGACGTTGCGCAAATTGTCGGAAGCGTTTCATGAGGCCATGCGCAACGGAAACGTTCAGCAGGCATTGCAGGCAAATCGCATCTTCCGCTTTACGCTTTATCAGTACGCGGAAATGCCCACGCTGAATGCATTAATTGAACAGCTTTGGGTGCGCATCGGGCCTTGCATTAACTATCTGCACCAGGAGCTTAATGACATTAAGGAAGCGACGTATCACTATGACGAACTGCTTTCAGCCCTGGAACGCCGGGATGTTGACGCCAGCCAGAAGGCGATAGAAAAATCGATTGATGAAGCGAATACGCTTTTACAGCGACAATATTTTAACTGAGAGATAATTTAACAGAGCGACTATATACCGCGTCTATTTATTTATCTGGTGAATAACTCCTGATGGCATTTTGCCATCAGGATCGTTATTTTCGGTATAAAATAAACTTTACTTATTTGTTACTCGAACCGATAAGACACCGACAGACCCACACCGTAGTTACGGCCAGGCGCTGGCTCGTAATAACGCCCGTTGGATTCGTTGACAATAACCGAGCCAACGTACTCTTTGTCGAACAGGTTATCTACGCGGCCAAAGACGTCCATCCCCCAGTTGCCGTAGTTGAATTTATACCCGGTATTCAGCCCGACCACCGTGTACGATGGCGCTTTCGCCGTGTTCTCGTCGTCGGCCATGATATCGCTCATGTAGCGCACGTCCGAGCCCGCGTACCAGCCTTCTTCAGGCTGCCAGCCAAACGACGCATAGCCCATATTGCGGGCAATGCCTGGCATACGGTTGCCGTTACAGTCCGCGTCGCCGCAGACGTTGGTCCGGTAGGTGGCATCAAGGTAGGTCCATGCCATTTTCAGCTTCCAGTTCTCAGCAAACTGCTGATCGAGAGACACTTCGACTCCCTGACGGCGGGTCTTTCCGGCATTTTTATAGCTTGTGCGGCCACCAGAGCTGGCATCCACCACGATCTCGTCATCCGTATCGGTGCGGAACAGCGCTGCCGTCAGCAGGCCATTGCCAATGCGGGTTTTGCTGCCCACCTCATACGTGTTGTTCGTGGAAGGCTGCAGGCCGATATTCAGGCCGCCCTGGTTATCGGCGCGATACGAAAGCTCGTTGATGGTTGGCGTTTCGAACCCACGCCCTGCGGCAGCGTAGAGGTTCCACGCGTCCGTCACCGCATACTTCACGGAGCCCGCCGGGAGCCACTTGTGATAGCTTGCGTCACCGCTGTCGTCGCCGTTGCCCGGAGTAACGTAATGGTCGTTAGAATCAAACCAGACCGAGCTATAACGCACGCCCGCATCCACGGACAGTTTCTGCGTCAGCTGCCAGCTGGTCTGCAGGTAAGGGTCAACGTTCCACATCAGGTTACGTTCGTTCCGGCGTTTATCACCCTTCACGCCGTAGTCCGGCACGCCGTTGTTCATCACAAAGTTCTCGTACCCGCGACGATCTTCACTCATGTTTTCATAGTTCAGACCGGTGGTGAAGGTGACCGGCACCAGCAGCTCGCCGCGGTGCGTCCAGCGGGTATCAACCCCCTGATAATGACGCTGCATATCGATCACGCCGCCGGAGTGAGAAGGCCTCAGCTGCGGCTGGTAGGGAATCGACTGGTACTGCGTCATTTCACGCTCGCCGGCGTACATCATCACGCTGAGATCGTCCTGAGCGCTAAGCTGGCGGTCGTAGCGCAGCCCCGCCTGAGTCTGCTTGATGGTCTTGCGCGTGTTGTACTGATCGCCGCGCGGGGACTGACGCGGGTTATCCTGCCACTCCTGATAGCTCAGCCCGCCCGGATCGTTTGCTTTCATGTCCACGCTGTTAAAAATCAGCGTCAACTTGCTGGCATCGTCAATGCGTACGCCCAGTTTGGCATTAGCGAGATTCTTCCGCGCGCCGCTGTGGTCGCGGTAGCCTTTAGTGGTGAAGCGGGTGGTGGATACGGTGTAATCCACGTCCCCGGCATGGGTGCCATCGCCCATTGCGCCGGTGGCTTTCATGCCGTAGCGCCATGTCCCGTAACTGCCGTAATAGCTGCTTGCCTCGATGGTCGGCGGCTGCTGCCCGGTTTGCGTATTGATGTTAATCACGCCGCCAGAGGCGTTGCCATACAGGGCGGAGAAGGGACCGCGCAGCACCTCAACGCTGTCAATGCTGGAGAGATCGATGTTGGAGGTCTGGCCCTGTCCGTCCGGCATGGTGGCTGGAATACCGTCGACGTACATGCGAATGCCGCGCACGCCAAACGTTGAGCGGGCACCAAACCCGCGCATCGAAAGCTGGAGATCCTGAGCATAGTTCTGACGGTTCTGAATCTGTAGTCCCGGAACGCTGCCAAGCGATTCGGAGAGATTAATGCGCGGCGCAGCGTGGCGCATATCCTCGCCATTCACGACGCTGACCGCCGCCGGAGTATCAAGCTCTGATACGGTTTGCGGCGTGGCGCTGACGATCATGGTCTGTTCCTCTGCGCTCATCGCGCTTAGAGGCGCAAAAACAACGGGAACCAGCAGCAGCGGGAGAGATGCCTTACGGGCAGATATGATTTTCATGAGTAAAACCGGTTGTGATGTGTAAACGAACCAAATGGAACATGTCCATACATGTTAAAGGTTTTGTAAATGTTTTGAAAACTATAACCGCACATTGCGTTAATGAAAGGCACCAGGGAAAAGAAAAACTCCACTTTTAACTTATTAATGATTACTATTCTCATTATCAAAACGGCAATGCCATGACGTTGCCAGCCGGAAGCGATGTCAGCAGTACCCCCAATTTTCAAAAAAGGAATTGTTATGTCTTTACGCCATCTGTGCTCGCCACGCCTGAGTACGTCTCTGCTGTCTGCCGCTTTACTGTTTGCCGGAACCTTCCAGGCGCATGCCGCCGAAGAGATGCTGCGTAAAGCGGTGGGTAAAGGTGCCTATGAAATGGCGGTCAGCCAGCAGGAGAATGCGCTGTGGGTTGCGACGTCGCAAAGCCGTAAACTCGACAAGGGTGGCGTTATCTATCGCCTCGATCCTGCTACGCTGGAGGTGACGCAGGCCATTCATAGCGATCTCAAACCGTTTGGCGCCACCCTCGACGGCGCGACGCAAACCCTGTGGCTGGGTAATACGATCAACGGCGCAGTGACGGCCATTGATGCAAAAACGGGCGACGTGAAAGGGCGACTGGTGCTTGATAGCCGCCAGCGCAGTGAAACCGTCAAGCCGCTGCAGCCGCGCCAGCTGGTGGCGGATGACGCGAGCAACACGATTTACATCACCGGTGTCGGCAAAGAGAGCGTGATTTGGGTCGTGGATGGCGCAACGCTGAAGCTGAAAGAGACCATTGCCAACACTGGCACATACAGTACCGGTCTGGCGCTGGATGCAAAGGCGAAACGCCTGTACACCACCAATGCAGACGGTGAACTGGTCACCATCGATACCGCCACCAACAAAATCCTGAGCCGCAAAAAAGTGCAGGACGACGGAAAAGAGCACTTCTATCTGAACCTGAGCCTGGACACCGCCGGTCAGCGCGCGTTCCTGACCGATTCAAAACAGCCGGAAGTGCTGGCGGTGAGCCTGAAAGACGGCAGCGTGATCGAGAAAATCGCCGCGCCTGAATCCCTGGCCGTTCTGTTTAATCCGGCTCGCAATGAAGCCTACGTGACGCACCGTGAGGCCGGCAAGGTGAGCGTGATTGACGCGAAGACCTACAAAGTGACGAAAACGTTCGATACGCCGGTCTACCCGAACAGCCTGGTGCTCTCTGCGGATGGCAAAACGCTTTACGTGACGGTGAAGCAGAAATCTACCCGTCAGCAGGAAGCGACCCAGCCTGACGATGTTATTCGTATCGCGCTGTAATATAAAAAAAGGGAAGGCATATGCCTTCCCTTTTTAATGCCTGTGTGATGCTTAACGCGAGGTCTCTTCCACCAGCGGCGCGTCGTGTTTTTCATCGTCTGGATGAACCGGCGCGGTGCTGTGAATTTCGTGAACGCGCTTACGCACGCCGAACCAGCCAGCGATCAGCAGCACGGCCAGCAGCGGGATGGTGGCGATGGTATAGGTGCCGTTCGGGTAGTCGAACGCCATCAGCACCAGCACGCTGAACAGGAAGAGCAGGGTGAGCCAGGAGGTCACCGGCGCGCCCGGCAGCTTAAAGCTGATATCTGCGGCTTTGCCTTCTTTAATGGCTTTACGCAGACGCATCTGGCAGACCACGATAAAGGCCCAGGAAGCGATAATGCCGAGTGCGGCCACGTTCAGAACGATCTCAAAGACCTGAGACGGCACCAGATAGTTCAGGAATACGCCGAAGACGTACACCACCAGCGTGGCAAGAATGCCTGCGTAAGGCACGTGCTGCTTGCTCATCTTCGACATGAACTTCGGCGCTGAACCGCCCATCGACATGGAGCGCAGGATACGCCCGGTAGAGTAAAGACCGGAGTTCAGGCTGGAGAGCGCCGCCGTCAGCACCACGATGTTCATGATGCTGCCCACGTAAGGCACGCCGAGCTTCGAGAAGAAGGTGACGAACGGGCTCTGGCCGGCCTGATAGGCGTTCCACGGCAGCAGCAGAACCAGCAGCACCACGGAGCCGACGTAGAACAGACCGATACGCCAGATCACGCTGTTAATGGCTTTTGGCACCATCGTTTGCGGGTCTTTACATTCGCCCGCAGCGGTACCGACCAGCTCAATAGAGGCAAAGGCAAAGACCACGCCCTGCACCAGCACCAGCGCAGGTAGCAGACCGTGCGGGAAGAAACCGCCGTTATCGGTTATCAGGTGGAAGCCGGTAGCATTGCCATCCAGCGGCTTGCCGCTGCCGAGGAAGACGGTACCGACCACCAGGAAAATCACAATGGCGAGCACTTTGACCAGCGCAAACCAGAACTCCATCTCGGCGAACCACTTCACGCCGATCATGTTCATGGTGCCGACGATTGCCAGCGCGCCAAGGGCAAAGACCCACTGCGGCACATCACCGAACGCGCCCCAGTAGTGCATATACAGCGCAACGGCGGTGATATCGACGATACCGGTCATCGCCCAGTTGACGAAGTACATCCAGCCTGCCACGTAGGCGGCTTTTTCACCGAGGAATTCTCGGGCGTAAGAGACGAAGCTTCCGCTGGAAGGGCGATGCAGTACCAGTTCACCCAGCGCGCGAAGAATGAAGAAAGAGAAGATCCCGCACACCAGATAGACCAGGGCGAGAGCCGGGCCCGCCATCTGCAGACGCGCTCCAGCACCTAAAAACAGACCCGTTCCGATAGCGCCGCCGATGGCGATCATTTGAACCTGACGGTTGCCCATCGCTTTGTGGTAGCCCTCTTCGTGGGAGTTCAACCAGCGACGTTTCGCAGCGTGATGATCGGCTGCGCTTTTATTGCTTGTTTTCATTGAGTTACCTGTTTGCCTGTCTGAACCATTATCGTGATAGTCCTGCCTGGCAGAGCGCAATACAAACGATTGCTTCTGCGCAAACACATGCCGCCTTCCCAGTCATTCTGCGTATGGATAAGGCGAAACATGGCGAGGCATCCTACCTGCAATTGATAAGCGACGCAAAATATAACCGTGCCGAAAGTGATGCACGTCGAAGGAAATCGTGTGGTCAGAGCAGACAAGGTTTACAACGCGCTGAATCGTGGTGATTTTTTAGTCAAAACAATTATTGAAGTGCTGCTTTAATCATCAGAATATCTTAATAATTGCATAGGTGGAGGGCGTCAGGCTGCTGCGCTTCACTGGCGTTTCATTAACAAAACTAAAACGCTATGATGCAATCCGTTTTCTTCAGCATGTCCAGGCGGAACGGTGAAAATCAATATTATTGGTACCAGCGGGAGCGGAAAAAGTACGCTTGCCCGACGCATCGCGGCGGAACTGGCACTTCCCTACATTGAGATGGACAGGCTTTACTGGCGGCCCGACTGGCAGGGAACGCCCGATGAGGAATTACTTGCAACGCTGGCGAATACCCTGGAC
Organism: Enterobacter cloacae complex sp. P47BA; assembly: GCF_014930485.1. Lineage (NCBI taxonomy): Bacteria > Pseudomonadati > Pseudomonadota > Gammaproteobacteria > Enterobacterales > Enterobacteriaceae > Enterobacter > Enterobacter cloacae complex sp. P47BA. Next base: position 135,157 of record NZ_JADBRF010000001.1, read on the forward strand.
GCCACGCCTGGCTGGGTGCTCGACGGTAACTACAACCGCACGCGCCCGGTGAAGTGGCGTGATGTGGATATGGTCGTGTGGGTCGATTGCGGGTTCACCCGCACGCTCCGGCAGGCGGTCACGCGTGCATTCAAACGCGCATGGCACCGGCAGGAGCTGTGGCCCGGCACAGGAAACCGTGAAAGCTTCCGCCGTTCATTTTTCAGCCGGGAGTCAATCATTATCTGGACGATCAAAACCTGGCGCAGTAACCGCGAGCGCTATGAAGCAGATATGCAAAATCCGCAGTATGCCCATATTCAGTTTGTCCGCATTACCTCCCGGCCTCAGGCCGACGCGCTCATTTCAACGCTAAAATCACACCGTTAGCAGGGCTATGCTTTTCTGATTTCCGGCAAACCAAATGTAAATTAATTGTTTCTCAGTGGTGAAATACGCCTTTAATAATGTCGACATGTTAAGTCAAACGAGAACGCAACATGTCATGGCGAATCAGCATTCTGGATAAAAGCCCCATCGCTGAAAATGAAACGGCTGCCGATGCGCTGGCGCGGACGTTAGCGCTGGCGCAACAGGCGGAAAATCTGGGCTATCACCGCTTCTGGATTGCCGAACACCACAATACCCCGCAACTCGCCAGCCCCTCGCCGGAACTACTGATTGCCTGGATCCTCGGGCAAACGAAACGCATCCGCGTGGGCTCTGGCGGCGTCATGCTTCAACACTATAGCCCCTATAAAGTCGCTGAAAACTTTAACGTTCTGGCCGCGCTGGCGCCGGGTCGCGTGGATCTGGGCGTCGGGAAAGCCCCCGGTGGGTTACCGCTTTCGACCCGCGCGCTGCAGCCTGGCTTGCATCCACAGGAAAAAGGCAGCTTTGCCGAACAGCTGACGCAGCTCGATCGCTGGATCCGCCCTGAAAACCAGTCGGCGGAAGAGGCCGTCCGTGCCACGCCGTTGCCGCCGGTCCCTGCACAAGGTTTCCTGCTGGGGGCCAGCCCCGAAAGCGCGCTGCTCGCCGCATCGCTCGACTGGCACTTCGTCTTTGCCGCGCACCTTAACGGCGATCCGGAGCTGCTGCGCGAGGTGGTATCGATCTGGCGGAAGAACAGCGCGCGGGAGGTGATTGTGGCGGTGCAGGCGATTGTCGCGCCGACCCAGGCCGAAGCGGACGCGCTGGCGCAGAAGGTCGAAGTGTGGGGCGTTGAGCTGGCAAACGGCCAGCGCGTAACCGTCGCCAGCGAGGAGCAGGCCTACGCCTTTGCCCGTCAGGCGGGGAGCGAGCCGGTACGCATTGCCCGTCGGGCCCAGTCGCTGCTGGCGGGCACTGCTGAGTCGGTGCTGGAACAGCTTAACGCGCTGCACGAACAGTGGGGCATTGACGAATTTATCATCGACACGCCGGTCGCGGAGGGGGCAACGCGCGTCGCGTCTCTGCGTCTGCTGGCCGAGGCGCGTCTTAACAGGGAGGTCACCGTATGAGCTTCGGCGAACAACTGATTGCCTGGCGTCGTGAGCTGCACCGGAACCCGGAGCTGTCCGGCCAGGAAGTGGAGACCACCGCGCGCCTGCGCCAGTGGCTGACGAATGCCGGTATTCCCCCACAGCCTTACGATCTGCCGACCGGTCTGGTGGCGGAAATTGGAACCGGTAGCAAGCTGATTGCGCTGCGGGCAGACATTGATGCCCTGCCAATTGAGGAGCGCAGCGGCGTGCCGTTTAGCTCGCAGCATGCAGGCGTGATGCACGCCTGCGGACACGATATCCACACCAGCGTGATCCTCGGTGCCGCGTTAAAGCTCAAAGAGCGGGAAGCCTCACTTAACGGCCGGGTGCGTATCCTGTTTCAACCTGCCGAAGAGAACTTTGGCGGTGCGAAGAGCATGGTGCGTGCCGGTGCCCTGCGTGACGTCAGCGCCATTTTCGGCATGCATAACGAGCCCGGCCTGCCGGTCGGTGAGTTCGCCACCCGCGGCGGACCGTTTTATGCCAACGTCGATCGCTTCGTGATTCGCATTACCGGTAAGGGCGCACATGCGGCCCGCCCGCACGAAGGCAACGACGCCATTGTGCTGGCGAGCCAGCTGGTGACGGCGCTGCAAAGCGTCGCCAGCCGCAACGTCAATACGCTGGACTCGGTGGTGCTGAGCGTCACCCGCATCGCAGGGGGTAACACCTGGAACGTGCTGCCGGAAAGCGTCGAGCTGGAAGGCACGCTGCGTACCCATCGCACGGAAGTGCAGCAGAACGTGAAGGCCCGCGTGGGTGAAATTGCCGCCGGGTTTGCCAGCGCCTTCAGCGCGCAGATCGACATCACCTGGTATGCCGGGCCCACTGCGCTGGTGAACGACGAGCGCTGGGCCGACTTCGCCACCTCCGTTGCCAGAGAGGCAGGCTATGAAACCCGGCACGCGGAACTGCATATGGGCGGGGAAGATTTTGCGGTCTACCTGCAGTCTGTTCCCGGCGCGTTTGTCAGCATCGGCAGCAACAGCCCGTATGGTTTACACCACCCGGCGTTTAATCCTGACGAAGCCCTGATCGAGCCCGCAGCCCGCTATTTTGCACAGCTGGCGGAAAAAGCCCTGCAACACGTTTAATTTTGGAGAGGTAAATATGTCTGCACATCGTCAACTGCGGCTTGGGACCATTTTGCATGGTGCATCGGGCAATATGTCCGCCTGGCGTCATCCGGCGGCGGTCGCGGATGCCAGCATTAATTTTGAATTTGTAAAAGAGACGGCGTTAAAAGCGGAGGAGGGCAAACTCGATTTTTTATTCGTTGCCGACGGTCTTTATATAAATGAGAAATCCATTCCGCATTTTTTAAACCGCTTTGAGCCGTTAACGGTATTATCCGCGCTGGCAAGCATCACCACGCGTCTGGGGCTGGTGGGAACGTTATCCACCTCCTACAGCGAACCCTTTACCACGGCGCGCCAGTTCGCCAGCCTCGATCATCTGAGCAACGGACGTGCGGGCTGGAACGTGGTGACTTCGCCGCTGGAAGGGTCGGCAAAGAACTTCTCTCGCGAAAAACACCCCGAGCATGCGCTGCGCTATCGCATTGCGGATGAGTATCTCGACGTGGTGAAAGGGCTGTGGGACTCCTGGGAAGGCGACGCGTTTATCCGCAACAAAGAGAGCGGTCAGTTTTTTGACCCGGCCAGGCTGCATACGCTCGATCACCACGGTGACTTCTTCCAGGTCGCCGGTCCGCTGAATATTGGTCGCACCCCGCAAGGGCGTCCGATTGTTTTTCAGGCGGGCGCCTCGGACGACGGGAAAAAGCTGGCGGCAAAACATGCCGACGCCATTTTCACTCATCACGAAACGCTCGACGAGGCAAAAGCGTTTTACCGCGACGTGAAGCAGCAGCTGGAAACAAACGGCCGCCGCGCGTCAGATTTACATATCTTCCAGGGCGTCAGCGTGATTGTGGGTAAAGACGCCAATGACGTGGAAAACCAGTATCAAACCACGGCGGCGCTGGTGTCGGTTACCGATGCCCTCAATTACCTCGGGCGCTATTTTGAACATCACGATTTCAGCCAATACCCGCTCGACGAGCCGTTCCCGGATATCGGTGACTTAGGCAAAAACAGCTTCCGCAGCACCACCGATGAAATTAAGCGAAATGCCCGCGAGCGCAACTTAACCCTGCGCCAGGTGGCCCTTGAGGCCGCATCGCCGCGCCCGCGCTTTTCCGGCACGCCGGAAGAGGTCGCAGACGGTCTGCAGGCCTGGTTTGAAGGCTATGCCGCAGACGGCTTCATCATCCAGGGCGGTACGCCGGATACCTTTCCGCGCTTCGTTGACCAGGTGGTGCCCGTTTTACAGGCCCGCGGCCTGTTCCGCACCGACTACCCGGGAACCACGCTGCGCGAAAGCCTTGGCTTAGACCAACCGAAAAACCAGTTCACACAACAATAAAAGAGAACTCCGCTATGCAAAAAACATCGCTTATTCTGGCGCTCGCGCTGGCCTTTACCCCTGCCGTCTGGGCAGAGAATGTGAACATTAACGGCACCGGCGTGAGCATCGAGGCCAATAAAACGCCGATCAATACCGCCAAAAACAGCGATGCAGTGGCGCAGCTGCCGAAAGATTATCGCTTCGCCGTGCCGGGGAAATTTACCGTGGCGGTGGCGGGCCTCAATCAACCGCCGCTGACGGTATTTTCCGACGACAACAAAACGCTGCTCGGGAGTGAAGTTGACGTCGCTCGTCTGGTGGCCGACAGCCTCGGACTTGAGTTGAACGTGGTGCCAACGTCGTGGGAAGACTGGCCGCTGGGCGTGGCGTCCGGAAAATACGATGCCGCCATCAGCAACATTACCGTTACCAAAGCGCGCAAAGAGAAGTTCGATTTCGCCACCTATCGTAAGGACTCCCTCGGCTTCTACGTGAAATCGACCAGCCCGATCGAATCGCTTCAGAAGGCTGAGGACATCGCCGGGCTGCGGATTATCGTCGGCTCCGGCACCAACCAGGAGGCCATCCTGCTGGCATGGAATGCTGAAAACCTGAAGAAGGGGCTGAAACCGTTTACCCCGATCTATACCAAAGACGATGCGGCGCAAACGCTGGCGCTCCAGTCCGGGCGCGCGGATGCCTACTTTGGCCCGAACGTTATTGGCGCATGGAAAGCGGCGCTGAACGGGAAAACTAAACTGGTCGGCAGCGTCGACGGCGGCTGGCCGAAGGCGGCGCACATTGCGGTGACGCTGAAGAAAGGCAGCGGGCTGGTTGAGCCGGTGCAGACCGCGCTGAACGGCGTCATCAAAAACGGCGATTACGACAAAGTGCTGAACCGCTGGGGGGAAGGCGTTGAGCGTATTCCGCAGTCAGAAGTGAATCCTGATGGCCTGGGTGATTAAGGAGGCGCTATGCGTGAACAATTTCGTGACGTTTCACCGGAAGATGCCGAACTTCAGCCCATTATCGAGGGGCTGTTCGGTGAATATGCCGCCCGCTACGGTGACTACTTCTCTAAAGACGCGGAAGTGGAACTCACCGAGTGGTATTTAGCGCCGCAGGGGCTGTTTATCGTTCTGGAGCGTGACGGAAAAATCATCGCCACCGGTGCGTACAAACCCTTCGACGAACGCACCGCGGAAATCAAGCGCATCTGGACGGACAAAACCCTGCGTCAGCAGGGGCTTGCCGGACGCGTAGTGCAGGAGCTGGAGCGCAGGGCGGTGCTGGCAGGTTACAGCCAGATCTACCTGACAACCGGTTTTCGCCAGCCGGAAGCGGTCAGGCTCTATCTCAGCCAGGGCTACCAGCCACAGTTTGATCTTAACCGGGATCCGGAAGAGTACAGCCAGCCGCCGTTTGACGGTCGGCTGCGCTTCACTAAAACGCTGGTACGCGAAGCGTTCAGTAAAACCGCATGAGGAACGACGATGAGCAACGTTGAAACCATTAAGGTGGTCCCGGCGCGTTATCCGCTGCGGACCGTCGGCGCCGCGGTGGCGCTGTTTGTCCTGGCGGTCGTGATCCAGTCCGTCGCTTTCAACCCGCGCTGGGAGTGGGCGGTGTTTGCCCGCTGGTTCTTTGACCCGGTTATTCTCGAAGGCGTAGGGCAGACTCTGCTGCTTACCCTGATCGGTACCGCACTGAGCGTGGTGTTGGGCGGCATGCTGGCCCTGGCGAGACTCTCCTCGTCGTGGCTGCTGAGCAGCCTGGCGTGGGGCTATATCTGGCTGTTTCGCTCGCTGCCGCTGATCGTGGTGCTGATCATTCTCTACAACTTTTCCTATCTCTACGACACGCTCTCCCTCGGCGTGCCGTTCACCAGCATTAGCTGGGGCAGCTTTGAGACCATTAACGTGCTCGGGCAGTTCTCCACCGCCGTGGTGGGGCTGATGCTGGTGCAGAGCGCCTATACCGCCGAGATCATTCGCGGTGGATTCCTCGGCGTCGATCACGGGCAGTATGAGGCCGCCGCCGCGCTCGGCCTGCCGGCCTGGCGACGTACGGTGCGCATCATTTTGCCTCAGGCGCTGCGTACCATTCTGCCGTCGGGATTCAATGAAATCATCAGCCTCGCCAAGGGGACGGCGATGGTCTATGTCCTGGCAATGCCGGAGCTGTTCTATACCATCCAGATGATCTACAACCGTACCCAGGAGGTGATCCCGTTGCTGATGGTCGGTGCCGCCTGGTATCTGGTGATTACCACCGTCTTGTCCGCTATTCAGTACGGTGTTGAACGCGCACTCGCCCGCAGCGAACGCCGCTCTGCGGTTAATCAGAACCGTGCCGCCCGTCGCACCCGTTCCGTCACCACCACGCCAGCACAGGAGCCTATCCATGCAAGCCTCTCCTGAAGGACATATCTCGATTACCGGTGTCAGCAAGTTTTTTGGTCGCCATAAGGCGCTCGACAACGTTTCGCTTGAGATCCCGCCCGGTTCCGTGACGGTCATTCTCGGGCCCTCAGGCTCGGGCAAATCGACGCTGCTGCGCACCATTAACCATCTGGAGCGCGTCGACGAAGGCTTTATTCAGATCGACGGGGACTACATTGGCTACCGTCGTCAGGGCGACAAGCTCTATGAGCTGAAGGAGAAAGAGATCCTCAAGCAGCGCGTCAACGTTGGCTATGTGTTTCAGAACTTCAATCTCTTTCCTCACCTCACGGTGCTGGAAAACCTGATTGAGGCGCCCATCGCGCATAAGAAGCTCAGCAAAAAAGAGGCGGTGGAAAGGGCATACAGCCTGCTGGATGTGGTCGGGCTGCGGGATAAAGCCGACGCCTGGTCTCGCCATCTCTCCGGCGGGCAGCAGCAGCGCATTGCGATTGCCCGCGCGCTGGCGCTACGCCCCCGCGTGATGCTGTTTGATGAACCTACCTCGGCGCTGGATCCGGAGCTGGTGGGAGAGGTGCTGGACGTGATCAAAAAACTGGCCCGGTCCGGCACTACGCTGGTGGTGGTCACCCACGAGATCGGCTTTGCCCGCGAGGTGGCGGATCAGGTGGTGTTTATGGTCGACGGGAAAATCGTGGAGCAGGGCAGCAGCGACGCGGTATTGAACCGTCCGTCGCATGCGCGAACGCGCCAGTTCCTGTCAAAAGTGCTGTAAGGAGCGCAGATGAAATACGGACTTCTGGCGGGGCTGGTCTTCACAACGGCAAGCCACGCCAGCATCGATCTGAAAGCCAACGAGCAGCCGCTGCCGGTGACGGTGGATCGGCAGGCCGTGGCGAAGATCCCCGCCGGTTATAAATTCGTTGAGCCGGGTACGCTGACGGTCGCCGTCTCGATGCTGAACTCCCCGCCGCTGGCGCTGCTGGCCAGCGATAACCGCACGCGGATTGGCAGCGACCCGGATATCGCCCGCCTGCTGGCGGGCAGCCTGGGGCTGAAGCTAAAGCTGGTGCCAACGGCGTGGGAAGACTGGCCGCTGGGGATCGCTTCCGGGCGCTACGACGTGGCGCTGGTGAACATTGCGGTGACCGAACAGCGTAAAGAGAAGTTTGATTTTGCGACCTACCGCGTCGATTCGTTGGCGTTTTCGGTGAAGTCCACCAGCGAGATTCAATCAATCAAAAGCGCGGAAGATCTGGCCGGAAAAAAGGTGATTGTCGGCTCGGGCACCAATCAGGAGCGCATCCTGCTGGGCTGGAACGAAGAGAATAAAAAGGCGGGGCGAGCGCCTGCGCTGCCGGTCTATCTCCACGACGATGCCTCGGGCAATCTCTATATCCAGTCCGGCAGGGCGGACGTGTTCTTTGGCCCTCAGTCGGTTTCAGCTTACAAAGCGGCGCTCACCGGCAAAACCCGCGTGGTCGGTTTAGGTCCGAAAAAAGCTTATGTCGCCACCACGACCAAAAAAGGCAATGGGCTGGTGTACGCGTTGCAGGCGGCACTGGACGGGGCGATTAAGCGCGGTGATTACCAGAAGGTGCTGGCGCGCTGGGGCGAACAGGGCGAAGCGGTGGCGCAATCGGAGGTCAACCCGCCTGGGATAACCTACTAATGGTGCTCTACACTTAGGATTTTCACTCCTGAGGGGGCAACATGATGAAACTCTATGGCGTACCCGGCTGGGGCTCGGCAATCAGTGAAGTGATGCTGACCCTGGCTGATATCCCTTATCAATTTGTGAACGTTGACGGGTTTGACCAGCCCGGCCCGCAGCGTGAACTGCTGCAAAAACTCAACCCGCTGTGCCAGGTGCCGACGCTGGAGCTGGAAAATGGCACCATCATGACCGAAACGGCGGCGATTGCCCTGATGGTGCTCGACCGTTGTCCCGATCTCGCTCCACCCGTGGGGCAGGCCGAGCGTCAGCAGTTTCAGCGTCTGCTTATCTGGTTCGTGGCGAACGTCTATCCCACCTTTACCTATGCCGATTATCCCGAACGCTGGGTGCCTGATGCGCCGGAACAGCTGCAGAAAAACTGCATTGAGTACCGGAAATCCCTCTATCTGTGGTTTGAAAATCAGCTTAAGGCCGCGCCGTTTGCGCTGGGTGAACGGCTGACGCTGCTGGATGTGTATATTGCGGTGGCGCGCACCTGGGGGCCTCGCCATGAGTGGTTTGCGACAAATACGCCGAAGCTTACGGCGATTGCGGATACCGTGTGTCAGCTGCCGGAACTGCACAAGGTGTTAAAGGCAAACAACATTATCTGATAACGTGGAATGCTCACACATAACAGGAAGCTTGCATATGCCACACGTAGACATCAAATGTTTTCCCCGCGATCTTAACGACGAGCAAAAAACCGCGCTGGCGGCAGATATCGCCGAGGTGATTATTCGCCATTTCAATAGCAAAGACGGTTCAGTATCGGTGGCGTTGAACCAGGTAAACCCGGAAGACTGGAAAGCACAGGTCTGGGATACCGAAATCGGACCGAAGCTGGACGAGTTGATTAAAAAGCCCGGGTATTCAATGTAATCATTCGCCGGGTGAGGTCATCGTCTTACCCGGTTTCTCCTGCCGCTTACGCCTTCTTTTCGCAAAAAACGATAAAAATAAGTTTTATCTGATCCGTTACACTTAACGTTCACGACCGACATTTAATCAATCCTTAGGAAAGATCGACAACAGAATCAATTAAGGACAGTCACATTAAAGGATAATTTTCTCATGACAAAATTACCCCGGTTTTCACCTGCTTTTTTCCACCCGCGATACTGGCTAAGCTGGACAGGCATCGCCGCCCTGTGGCTTATCATGCTGCTGCCTTACCCGCTGTTGTTCAGACTCGGACACGTTCTGGGCCGGTTAGCCATGCGCCTTCTACCGCGCCGTGTCGAGATTGCCCGCCGTAATCTGGAACTGTGCTTCCCGCAGATGGAAGCAGAAGCGCGTGAATCTTTGCTGCAGCGAAATTTTGAATCCGTGGGAATGGGGGTAATCGAAACCGGCATGGCGTGGTTCTGGCCTGAATGGCGGGTGCGTAAATGCTTTACCGTGCGCGGTTACGAACATATGGAGCAGGCCAGGGCGCAGGGAAAGGGCGTGGTGCTGGTTGGCATGCATTTTCTGACGCTTGAGCTGGGCGCGCGGATATTTGGCATGCTTAACCCCGGTATTGGGGTTTATCGTCCCAACAATAATGCGCTCCTGGACTGGCTACAAACGCGCGGTCGTCTGCGTTCGAATAAAACCATGCTGGATCGTCATGATTTAAAAGGTATGATCCGCGCCCTGAAGCAGAATGAAATTCTCTGGTACGCGCCGGATCATGACTATGGCAAAGCCAACAGCGTGTTTGCGCCATTCTTCGCCGTCCCGGATGCCGCCACGACGGCGGGCAGCTATATGCTGGTCAAAAGCGCTAAGCCTGCCGTTATTCCGTTTGTGCCGCGCCGCAGAGAGGACGGTACAGGGTACGAGCTGATTATTCTTGAAGATATCAGCGCGTCATTGCAGGGTGCGGATAAAGAGTCTGTCGCAACCCAGATGAACCGGGCGATCGAGCGCGCGGTGCTGATGGCGCCGGAGCAGTATATGTGGCTGCACCGTCGCTTCAAGACGCGTCCTGAGGGCGTGCCGGACAGATATGCCCGTAAAAAAATCTCCGCGCCCCCTCGGGCTGGCTTAACCGACGATGAATTCTCGCAGCAGTCGGGCATGCAGCACTAAAACGCCACGCAAAAGGCTGCTGGAGCTAGTTTCCGGCAGCGCTTTTGACCTTTAGCAGTATTTCCATCAGCCCGGGAAAACGGGCATCCAGATCCTCCCGACGCAGTGAAATCATATTTTCTCGTCCCTGCGGACGCTGCCAGATGACCCCACTGTCGCGCAACACGCGCCAGTGGTGGGTCATCGTGGACTTCACCACGTCCTCCGGGCGCAGCGCGTTACAGCTGAGTTCGCTGCCGTCGGCGAGCCGGCGAATAATCGATAGCCGGAGCGGGTTGCCGAGGGCAAACAGCACATTTTCCAGCAGTATTTGTTCAGTTTCAGGGTGGTTAGGGATCATCGTTTTCCTGCGCGTGATGTCAGATTGAGCTATATCAACAATAGGTCAACACTTAAAAAATAGTTCGATAATACTCGTACAATAGGACTATTATAGCAAACGAACCAATGCACGACCATCCCGGTCGTCACAAACACGTCATAGTGACTAAGGAAATATCATGCCCCGACCCATTCCTCTCGAACGTTATCGCAACATCGGTATCTCCGCGCATATCGATGCCGGTAAAACCACCACCACTGAGCGCATCCTGTTTTATACCGGGATGAGCCACAAGCTGGGTGAAGTACACGATGGCGCGGCAACCACCGACTGGATGGCGCAGGAGCAAGAGCGCGGGATCACCATTACGTCCGCGGCGGTCAGCTGCTTCTGGCCAGGCATGGACAGAGGCTTTGAGCCGCACCGGATTAACATCATCGACACCCCGGGGCACGTGGACTTCACCATTGAGGTGGAGCGTTCCATGCGCGTGCTCGACGGCGCGGTGATGGTGTATGACTCCGTGGGTGGCGTGCAGCCGCAGTCGGAAACCGTCTGGCGTCAGGCCAATAAATATCACGTACCGCGTCTGGCCTTCGTCAACAAAATGGACCGTCCGGGTGCCGATTTCTTCCGCGTCGTGCGGATGATGCAGGAGCGCCTGAAGGCCAATCCGGTGCCGATTGTCATCCCGGTGGGTGCCGAAGATCATTTCACCGGCGTGGTCGATCTCATCAAGATGCGAACCATTCTGTGGGACGATGCGACGCAGGGTATGGTGTTTACCTATGCCCCCGTGCCGGACGATTTAGTCAGTACCGCCCAGGAGTGGCGGGAAAAAATGGTCTCCGCGGCGGCGGAAGCCAGCGATGAACTGATGGACAAATACCTGGAAACGGGCGATCTGACGGAAGCGGAAATCATCAAAGGGCTGCGCATTCGCACCATCTCGGGCGAAATCCAGCCGATGCTCTGCGGCAGCGCCTTTAAAAATAAAGGCGTGCAGCGCATGCTGGATGCGGTGATTGAGCTGATGCCGTCCCCGCTGGACGTGCCGGCCATTGACGGCGTGGATGAAAAAGGGCAGCACGCGGAGCGTCATCCGAGTGATGATGAGCCGTTCTCGGCGCTGGCGTTCAAGCTGATGAGCGACCCGTACGTCGGGCAGTTGACCTTTATCCGGGTCTACTCTGGCGTGCTGCGCAAAGGCGACGCGGTCTATAACCCGGTGAAAGAGAAGAAAGAGCGCATCGGGCGCATCGTGCTGATGCATGCCAACGATCGCCATGAGGTGGATGAACTGCGCGCGGGCGATATCGCGGCCTGCGTGGGGCTGAAGGACGTGACCACCGGTGACACGCTCACCGATCCGAACGCCGTCATTACGCTTGAGCGCATGGAGTTCCCGGATCCGGTGATCTCGCTGGCGATTGAGCCGAAAACCAAAGGCGATCAGGAGAAAATGGGCATTGCGCTGCAGCGTCTGGCGGCGGAAGACCCGTCTTTCCGCCTGCACACTGACGAGGAGTCCGGTCAGACCATTATCTCCGGGATGGGTGAGTTACACCTCGAGATTATCGTCGACCGCATGAAGCGTGAGTTTGGCGTCGAGGCGAATATCGGTCGTCCGCAGGTGACGTACCGCGAAACCCTGCGCAAAGCGGTGAAGGATATCGAAGGCAAATTTGTCCGGCAGTCCGGCGGTAAAGGGCAGTACGGTCATGTGGTGCTGAGCCTGGAGCCGCTGGAGCCCGGAAGTGGTTTTGTATTTGAAGATGCCACCAAGGGCGGCGTGGTACCGCGCGAGTATATCCCGTCCGTGGAGAAAGGGCTGCGGGAAGCGATGAACAGCGGCGTGCTGGCGGGCTATCCGGTGGTGGATGTCAAAGCGACCCTGACCTTTGGTTCGTACCACGACGTCGACTCCTCGGAGATGGCGTTCCGCATGGCGGCGATCCTCGGCTTCAAGGAGGGCGCTCGCAGGGCGGATCCGGTGATCCTTGAGCCGATCATGCACGTGGAAGTGGAAACGCCGGAAGAGTACGCCGGGAACATCATGGGCGATCTCTCTTCCCGCCGCGGCATGGTGCAGGGAATGGCGGAGCAGTACGGAAGCCAGATTATCCGCGCCGATGTGCCGCTGGCCGAGATGTTTGGTTACGCCACCACGCTGCGTTCGATGTCCCAGGGACGCGCGACGTACACGATGGAGTTCCATCATTTTGCGGAAGCCCCGCGAAATGTGGCGGATGAGATTATTGCGCGGCGTGCGAAGTAGTTAATTAATTGCACATGGTAGTCGGTAGGCTACCATGTGCTTTTTTTACGACACGGAGATTATCCATGTTACTTAATTAACGTTGCCGAGCGGACTTTCCATTTCTCTTGTTCTTCAATAAGACAATCTGCAACAACGTGATCTTGCTTCTTACCAAACGCGATATAAACGTTTGTGCAAACGGCGTCAAAATCAGAGTGCAGGATGGTTATCTGATTCCAGTCCTCATCCCAATCCTGTGATTTGATGAACATATCCGTATCGGGCATATCTTTTTCGTTACTGTCACCTGAATACAACTCTTTTATTGCTGCAATTGTCCCCGAGGCAACGTAATCATTCATAATATCTGGGTTAAGTACGGGCGGTTTGTGTTGGTCTAACTGGGCGATATACCATTGATTGAATTTAAGCGCCGCCTGGCCCGGTGCATAAACATTTTCTGCGGCCGCGAGAGGAGAAAGGGCAAAAAGAAAAAACCAAAGTGTTTTCATTAGTCATGCCTGAACAGTTCGTAATGTGGTTGTATGTTGCGGTAAGCCTGCCCTGGGTACATGGTGCGTTGAACAAAATCGCTGATCCACTGCTGACCATCGTATATGCAAACGTGCCCGCTATCATGACCAACAATATTTTGAATAATTGCGACGTCGCCTGCATGGGGTTGATCGTATACAAGGCGGAATCCAGCGTTAACCAATGTCCGCCCCATGTCTTTTGCCAGACGCGTATTGGGGATTTTTAATCTTCCACCCGTTCTGATCGCTTCGGTGACGTAGTGAGCACAATACCCCGTGCTCTTCGGTTGGGCGTGTGATTTGGCATACGCGATTGCGCCATCTTTATTCCATGTCATTGATATTTCCTTAACGCGAGAGTGCTAATGCAGCAACTCTGGAAATATCCTCCGTTTTACAACGCAATAGTAAACATAAAATGCCATAGAAATTTACTATAATTCAGTAGGATATAATTTAGGAAATCAATCCAGCGCCTTCACCATTTTCCCGCTCGCCACAAATGTCCCAGCCCCTAGATGATGCAGCGTATTCAACTTATCCCCGTCAAACTGCCAGCGCCCGGCGACAAACGCGCGCTCATCGGCTGCCGCTGAAACCACTTCTCCAAACAGCGTGTCGTATTTCTCTGCCGCAGAGGTGACGGGAAGTAATCGGCACTCCATCCACGCCAGACATTTTTCTTCAATCACCGGCAGCCCGAGCTCAGGGCCGTTCACGACCGGGATCCCGTAGCAGTTGAATTTGTCCTCGTCGCGCCCGCTGACGCTGCCGACAGCGTATGTCCAGTTAGCTGCCGCCACGCCGGGGATGACGATGCCAAACTTCCCGCTATGCTCAATCAGCTCACGTGACCAGGTACTTTTGTCCACCACAATCGCGATGCGCGGCGGTTCAAACTCAACGGGCATTGACCATGCGGCGGCCATAACGTTACGTCTGTCCAGGGTTTCATCGCGGCTGGTGATCAGAACGGTAGGGCCGTGGTTCAGCAGACGGCTGGCATGACGTAATTCAACAGGGCGAAAGTGGCTCATAGGATCTCCTCATCTGTAACGATGAGTATGACGAAAAAGCACGTAAATCAAAGTGAGTGCGTAAAATTAGTTTATAAACAGAACATCACAATCAAAGGAAAATGATGTATGTTCCCCTTTCTGACTGACTATTTTGCCCGCATTGGGTGGGCGCAACCGACACGGGTTGATATCGAAACCCTGCACGCGCTGCATTTACACCACAACTGTGCGATCCCGTTCGAAAATATTGATGTCGTCCTGCCGCGCGAAATCCATCTTGACGATCAATGTCTGGTCGACAAGCTGGTGACGGCGCGACGCGGAGGATATTGCTTTGAGCAAAACGGCCTTTTCGAGCGCGTGTTGCGTGAAGTCGGGTTTAACGTGCGCAGCGTGCTGGGGCGGGTCGTACTGGCAAATCCGTCGCAGATGCCGCCGCGCACGCACCGCCTGCTGCTGGTTGAGCTGAACGGCGAGCGCTGGATTGCCGACGTGGGGTTTGGTGGACAGACGCTGACGGCGCCGATTCGCCTGCTCGCCAACGAGGAGCAGGAAACCCCGCACGGCATGTACCGTCTTCTGAGCGAGGGTAACGACTGGGTATTACAGTTCCGTCACCACGAGCACTGGCAGTCGATGTACCACTTTGACCTGACGACGCAGTATTTCAGCGATTACGTGATGGGGAACTTCTGGTCGGCGCACTGGCCGCAGTCCCATTTTCGTCATCATCTGCTGATGTGCCGCCACCTGCCGGACGGCGGCAAGCTGACGCTGACTAACTTCAACTTTACCCACTGGCAGAACGGTCACGTGGAGGAGCAGATCCATTTGCCGGATGCAGAGGCGCTGTATAAGCTGATGCAGGAGCGGTTTGGCCTTGGCGTTGCTGATCCGAAGCACGGCTTTACACTGGCCGAGCTGACGGCAGTGATGGCGGGGTTTGATACGCATCCGCAGGCAGGGAAATAGCCCGGTGGCGGCTACGCATTACCGGGCCTGAACATAGGCCGCCACTCGACAGGTTAGTTTAAACATCATCAAAGGCATGCTGATATGGAAATCTTGTTACGGAATAAATTCAGTTCAGTGGGAATGTTACTCGGGGTTATTGCACTGCTTCTCTCATTAGTGCAGTTCACTTTTGGTCCTTTTTCGACAAAGTCGACGGCGCTTGAAATTGTTGTGGCTGAAAAGGTTTCGGCGGTAAAAAAAGGGATCATTGCTGGCATAAAAGGAGAGCAGCCGACCATTGAGGCGAAAAAGAAAGCGGTCGATATCGACAGCATTCTTATCAATAGCGGAATAATTTTATCCGTGGTGGCATTAGGGCTTGCGTTCACGGCAGGGATGCGCAAAGAGAACAGATGGGGGGTGAGTGGCGCGCTGTTTTTTTCCGGAGCTACGCTCGCTTTTCATGCGGTGTTACTGGCTTTTGGTTTGATCGTTGCCGTTTTGCTGCTGCTGGTGGTGATTTCTGTCGTAACCGGAAGTACTTTGTTCTGAGATTGCGGCCCGGTGGCGGCTACGCCTTACCGGGCCTACGGGAGTGTGAACGTAGGTCGGGTAAGGCGAAGCCGCCACCCGACAAAATCAACGGCGCGATCTCACCACCTGATACCGACGGGTAAAATACTCAAACGGTGCGCTCCACACGTGCACCAGACGGGTGAACGGGAAGATGAGGAAGATCGTCATCCCCAGCACCAGATGCACGCGGAAGATCGGCGCGACGCCGCTCAACATCTCCGACGAGCCCCCTTTAAACGTTACGATCCCCTGCGCCCAGCCGACCAGCTTCATCATCTCGCTTCCGTCAGGATATTGCGCGGAGAAAGGAATGGTCGACAGCCCCAGGATGCACTGAAGCAGCAGGATACTCATGATGATAATATCCGGCGTGGTGGACGTGGCGCGTACCCGCTGGTTGAAGAGGCGGCGGATCAGCAGCATTGACCCACCAATCAGCGTCAGTACGCCGCAAATGCCTCCCGCAATCATGGCCAGCTGCTGTTTAACCGCGACGGGTAAAAACCAGGCGTACATCCAGTGCGGGGTTAACATGCCGAACAGGTGCCCGAAGAAGATCCCCAGAATCCCGATATGAAACAGGTTAGAGGCCCAGTTCATCCCGCGCTTGCTGAGCATCTGGCTCGATGAGGCCCGCCAGGTGTATTGCCCGTAGTCGTAGCGCAGCCAGCTGCCGAGGAAAAAAACGGTAGCACAGATATACGGGTAAATATCATAGAAAAACACGTTCAGGTAGTGCGTCATTTTGGGCCTCCGGCGCTGACGTCCACGTACTGCGGCGCGACGTCCTGGCTAAAGCGTCGTTGATATTGCTGCATCGGCGAACTGTCGCACGATGAGGCGTTGTCTTCGATAAACTTCACCTGTTCCTCTTCCCACACGGCGTCCAGCGCCTGACGGGTATCATCCCGTTTTTCACCGGACACCTGCTTCGCCACGCTGTCGCTGGAAAGCCGCGTACCGGCCATCGTCAGCAGGGCGTCAAACAGCTGGTAATGCGCCACGCCGCGCTGCTTGAGGCGACCACCAATCAGCGCCAGGATCGGCGCGACATTTTGCAATCCTTCACGCGCCTCGTCGTCGGTGACGAGGCTGAGGTATTCCAGGTAGAGCGGCAGATAGTCGGGCAGCTCGCGGCAGTCCAGCTCCAGCCCGGCTTTCTCATACTGGCTCATCAGATCGACCATCGCCTGACCACGATCGCGGGACTCGGCGTGAACGTGTTCGAACAGCAGCAGGGACGTTGCGCGCCCGCGTTCAAACACCTCGCACCATTCGGCCTGCTTATCCAGCAGCGGGGCGCTCAGGTGCTGCCGGGCAAACGGCAGCAGCATGGGCGCGTCCTGCTCAACCAGGGAAAGCGCCTCATCGCGGTTTTCCCACAGCAACTCATCGGGATACTCAATCAGCAGCGCGATGATTTTAAGGATCTGCATTATTCTCCCTCCCCGTGTTCGCGCACCTCGGTGATGTTAATCGCGTCGATGCGGCTGCTGTTGAAGAGGTTGAATTTGGTGTCGGAGCCGTGGCAGCCGTCGCCGAAGGTGAAGCCGCAGCCGTTTTTCTCCGGGAAGGCGTCGCGCGCCATTTCGCGGTGGCTGGTCGGGATCACGAAGCGATCTTCGTAGTTAGCGATGGCGAGATAGCGGTACATCTCCTCAACCTGCGCTTCGGTCAGGCCCACTTCCTCAATGGCGCGGGTATCGGTCACGCCTTCCACGGTCTGGGAGCGTTTATAGTGACGCATCGCCATCATGCGCTTCAGGGCGCGCAGCACCGGGCCGGTATCGCCCGCGCTGAGCATGTTTGCCAGGTACTGCACTGGAATGCGCAGGCTTTCCACGGCTGGCAGGACGCCGTCACTCTGCGGCAGGCCGCCCGCATCCGCGTAGGACTGAATCGGCGACAGTGGCGGCACGTACCAGACCATCGGCAGGGTGCGGTATTCAGGATGCAGCGGCAGGGCCAGCTTCCAGTCCATCGCCATCTTGTAGACCGGCGAACGCTGGGCGGCATCAATCACGTTCTGTGGAATGCCCTGTTTCAGCGCTTCCTCAATCACCGCCGGATCGTTAGGGTTGAGGAACACGTCGCACTGGCGCTCGTACAGATCGGTTTCATGCTCGGTGCTGGCGGCCTCTTCAATACGGTCCGCGTCGTACAGCAGCACGCCGAGATAACGGATTCGCCCGACGCAGGTCTCCGAACAAACGGTCGGCTGGCCGGACTCAATGCGCGGGTAGCAGAAGATGCATTTTTCTGACTTGCCGCTTTTCCAGTTGAAGTAAATTTTTTTGTACGGGCAGCCGCTGATGCACAGGCGCCAGCCGCGACATTTATCCTGGTCGATCAGCACAATGCCGTCCTCTTCGCGCTTGTAAATCGCGCCGCTCGGGCAGGTGGCGACGCAGCTCGGGTTCAGGCAGTGCTCGCACAGGCGCGGCAGATACATCATGAAGGTGTTTTCAAACTGGCCGTACATCTCTTTCTGGATCTTCTGGAAGTTGCGGTCGCGGGCGCGTTTTTCGAACTCGCCCCCCAGCAGCTCCTCCCAGTTTGGCCCCCAGACGATTTTATCCATCCGCTTGCCGTCGATCAGCGAGCGGGGGCGGGCGGTAGGGAGATGATCCCCCTCCGGTGCGCGGTGCAGATCCTGATAGTCAAAGGTGAAGGGTTCGTAATAATCGTCAATCTGCGGCAGGACGGGGTTGGCGAAAATCTTCGACAGCACGCCCATTTTGCCGCCGAGGCGCGGCGTCAGCTTGCCGTGTATGCCGCGGATCCAGCCGCCTTGCCACTCCTCCTGATCTTCCCAGTTTTTCGGGTAGCCAATCCCCGGTTTGGTCTCCACGTTGTTAAACCACGCATACTCCATCCCTTC
Source organism: Enterobacter cloacae complex sp. P47BA (assembly GCF_014930485.1). Lineage (NCBI taxonomy): Bacteria > Pseudomonadati > Pseudomonadota > Gammaproteobacteria > Enterobacterales > Enterobacteriaceae > Enterobacter > Enterobacter cloacae complex sp. P47BA. Next base: position 153,814 of record NZ_JADBRF010000001.1, read on the forward strand.
GCGCCCGGTCCAGACGTTCTTGCAGGTGACCGAGCAGGTGTGGCAGCCGATGCATTTATCGAGATTCAGAACCATGCCAACCTGTGAGCGTATTTTCATTTTTTCGCCTCCTGTACCTGATCCCGACCTTCGCCATCCAGCCAGTTAATGTTTTTCATTTTGCGGATCATGATGAATTCGTCGCGGTTCGAGCCGACGGTGCCGTAATAGTTGAAGCTGTAGGACAGTTGCGCATAGCCGCCGATCATGTGCGTCGGTTTTGGGCAGACGCGGGTGACCGAGTTGTGGATCCCCCCGCGCCGTCCGGTCACTTCTGACCCGGGAATGTTCAGGATGCGCTCCTGGGCGTGGTACATCATGGTCATGCCCGGCGGCACGCGCTGGCTGACCACCGCGCGGGCGGTGAGGGCGCCGTTGGCGTTGAAGGCTTCGATCCAGTCGTTGTCCTCTATGCCCAGCTCGCGGGCGTCGGTTTCGCTGATCCAGACGATGGGTCCCCCGCGCGACAGGGTCTGCATCAGCAGGTTTTCGCTGTAGGTGGAGTGGATGCCCCATTTCTGGTGCGGCGTCAGGAAGTTCAGCGCTTTTTCCGGGAAGCCGTTCGGCGGGATCTCGCGCATGTGGGTCACGCTGCGGGTATCAATCGGTGGGCGATAGGCCACCAGGCTCTCCCCGAAGGCGCGCATCCACGGATGATCCTGATACAGCTGCTGGCGGCCCGAAAGAGTGCGCCACGGGATCAGCTCGTGGACGTTGGTATAGCCCGCGTTATAGGAGACGTGCTCGCTCTCAAGGCCGGACCACGTCGGGCTGGAGATGATTTTGCGCGGCTGCGCCTGAATGTCGCGGAAGCGGATTTTCTCGTCTTCCTTGTTCAGCGCCAGATGGGTGTGGTCGCGCCCGGTCAGTTCCCCGAGCGCTTCCCAGGCCTTCACCGCCACCTGTCCGTTGGTTTCCGGGGCGAGGGCGAGGATCACCTCCGAGGCGTCAATGGCGGTTTCAATGCGCGGGCGGCCTTTCGCCGGGCCGTCGAGCTTGACGTAGTTCAGCTTGCCGAGGAAATCGACCTCGTTCTGCGTGTTCCACGAAATGCCTTTCCCGCCGTTGCCGAGCTTGTCCATCAGCGGGCCGAGGGCGGTGAAGCGTTCGTAAGTTTCCGGGTAGTTACGCTCCACCACCGCGATGTTCGGCGCCGTTTTGCCGGGGATCAGGTCACATTCCCCTTTGCGCCAGTCCTGAATATCAAACGGCTGCGACAGCTCCGCCGGGGAGTCATGCTGCAGCGGCTGGAGCACCACGTCGGTTTCTGTGCCCAGATGGCCAACGCACACCTCGGAGAAGACTTTGGCGATGCCTTTGTAGATCTCCCAGTCGCTGCGCGATTCCCACGCCGGGTCAACGGCGGCGGAAAGCGGATGAATAAACGGGTGCATGTCCGAGGTATTCATGTCGTCCTTTTCATACCAGGTGGCGGTCGGCAGGACGATATCGGAGAACAGGCAGGTGCTGGACATGCGGAAATCGAGCGTCACCAGCAGGTCGAGTTTGCCCTCGATGGCGGCGGTTTGCCACTCCACCTCTTCAGGCTTCACGTCATCCGTTGAGCCTAAATCTTCACCCTGAATGCCGCTCTCGGTGCCGAGCAGGTATTTCAGCATGTACTCGTGGCCTTTCCCGGACGAGCCGAGCAGGTTAGAGCGCCAGACGAACAGGTTGCGCGGGTGGTTCTTGCCGTTGTCCGGCTGTTCGCAGGCGAAGCGGATATCGCCCGATTTCAACGCCTGAACGGTGTACTCCTGCGGCGTCATGCCCGCCGCGTCCGCACGCTCCTTGACGTGCAGCGGGTTGAGGTTGAGCTGCGGGGCCGACGGCAGCCAGCCCATGCGCTCGGCGCGAACGTTAAAGTCGATCAGATGTCCGGTGAACTTCGACGCGTCCGCCAGCGGGGAGAGCAGCTCCTGCGCAGTGAGCTTCTCGTAGCGCCACTGGCTGGCGTGGTTGTAGAAGAACGAGGTGCTGTTCATCTGGCGAGGCGGACGGTTCCAGTCCAGCGCGAAGGCCAGCGGCAGCCAGCCGGTTTGCGGGCGCAGCTTCTCCTGGCCGACATAGTGGGACCAGCCGCCGCCGCTCTGCCCGACGCAGCCGCAGAAGACCAGCATATTGATCATCCCGCGGTAGTTCATGTCCATGTGGTACCAGTGGTTCACCCCGGCACCCAGAATGATCATCGAGCGACCGTGCGTTTTGTGCGCCGTGTCGGCGAACTCGCGGGCAATTTTTTCGATCAGGTATGCGGGCACGCCGGTGATCTGCTCGCCCCAGGCGGGCGTGTAGGCTTTGATCTGGTCATAGCTGTCTGCGGCGTTACTGTCTTCCAGGCCGCGATCGAGACCGTAGTTAGCCAGCACCAGATCGTAAACGCTGACCACGCGTTTCTGGCTGCCGTCGGCGAGCGTCAGGGTTTTGCTCGGCACGCGGCGCGTCAGCACCGGCTCCTGCTTCACGCTACGAAAATGCGGGTTTTCGTTGCCGCCAAAGTAGGGGAACGCGACGTCCGCCACGCTGTCGTGGGTAATCAGTAGGGAGAGGGTGAGTTCTGTTTCATGGCCCGCAGCCTGAGGCTCCAGGTTCCATTTGCCTTTTTCCCCCCAGCGGAAGCCGATCGAGCCGTTTGGCACCACCAGGTTACCGGCAATATCGAAGGCGACGGTCTTCCACTCTGGGTTATTGGCCTCCCCCAGTCCGTCGAAGAGATCGGAGGCGCGCAGCATCCGGCCCGGCACCACGCGACCGTCAGCCTGCTCGTCCAGCAGCACGAGCATCGGCATGTCGGTGTAGCGGCGGCAGTAGTTAAGGAAGTAATCGCTCGGGTTATCGAGGTGGAACTCTTTGAGGATGACGTGGCCCATCGCCATGGCGAGGGCGCTGTCGGTGCCCTGTTTGGGGGCCAGCCACTGGTCGCTGAGCTTGGCGACCTCCGAGAAGTCCGGCGTAATCGCAACGGTCTTGGTGCCTTTGTAGCGCACCTCGGTAAAGAAGTGGGCGTCCGGAGTACGCGTCTGCGGCACGTTCGAGCCCCAGGCAATGATATAGCTGGAGTTGTACCAGTCGGCGGACTCCGGCACGTCGGTCTGCTCGCCCCAGGTCATGGGCGACGCAGGCGGCAGGTCGCAGTACCAGTCGTAGAAGCTCAGGCAGGTGCCGCCCAGCAGGGAGAGATAGCGCGTTCCGGCGGCGTAGGAGACCATCGACATCGCCGGAATAGGCGAAAAACCGGCCACGCGGTCCGGGCCGTAGTTTTTGATAGTCCAGACGTTAGCGGCGGCGATCAGCTGGTTCAGCTCTTTCCAGTTTGAGCGGATAAACCCGCCTTTACCCCGCGCCTTCCTGTAGCTTTGCGCCTTTTGCGGATCGTTCTGGATGGCATCCCAGGCCAGCACCGGATCGGTATGCTGCGCCAGCGCCTCGCGCCAGAGTTCAATCAGCCTGCGGCGCACCAGCGGGTACTTAAGGCGGTTGGCGCTGTAGAGATACCAGGAGTAGCTTGCGCCTCGCGGGCAGCCGCGCGGCTCGTGATTGGGCAGGTCAGGGCGGGTGCGGGGGTAGTCGGTCTGCTGGGTTTCCCAGGTCACCAGGCCGTTTTTGACATAAATCTTCCAGCTACAGGAGCCTGTACAGTTTACCCCGTGGGTGGAACGCACAATCTTGTCGAACTGCCAGCGCTGGCGGTAGCTGTCCTCCCAGTCGCGGTTGGTGTGATACACCTGCCCGTGCCCATCGGCGAAACTGTCGCCTTTTGTTTTGAAGTAACGGAAGCGGTCCAACAGTTTGCTCATGACATTTCTCCTGCTTCGATAGCATGTCCGGAGTGCGATGCATCACGCTCCGGCGAAGATGTAGTTTTTATTTTTTTGAGGATTTACGGCCATACACCAGCCAGGTGACGAACACGCAGACGATGTAAAACACGAGGAAGACCTTCATGGCCCCAACCGGCGAACCGGTCATTGCCAGCGATGTGCCGAACGCCTTAGGGATAAAGAACCCGCCAACGGCACCGATGGCGGAGATAAAGCCCAGCGCGGCGGCGGTCTCCGTCACCGCTTCATGCTGCGCCTGTTCGTCCGTGCCGCCCTGCTTTTTGACGCGGTCGAGGGTGATTTGGCGAAAGATAATCGCGATCATCTGGAAGGTCGAACCGCTGCCCAGCCCAGCGGTGAGGAACAGGCCCATAAAGACCAGGTAGAAGGCGATAAAGCTGCCGGAGCCAGAGCCGGGGAGCGTCAGGAAGATCAGGGCGCTGAAGATAGCCATAAAGACGAAGTTAATCAGCGTGACGCGCACGCCGCCCAGCCTGTCAGAGACCATCCCGCCCGCCGAACGCGCCAGCGCGCCGATCAGGGGGCCAAAGAAAGCGAGGTGCAGGATGTTCACGTCCGGGAACTGGGTTTTCGACAGCATGGCAAAGCCCGCCGAGAAGCCGATAAACGAGCCGAAGGTAGCAAGATAAAGCAGGCTCAGCAGCCAGAGGTGAAAGCGCTTCAGTACCGGCAGCTGGCTGGCGATAGAGGCTTTAGAGCTGGCGATATCGTTCATGCCAAAAAACGCCGCAAGGGTTGCCAGCAGCAGCAGCGGCGCCCAGACCCAGGCCGCATTGGCCAGCCACATCGTTGAGCCATCCTCCTGCGGTACGCCGTGCACGCCGAGGAAGGTAAACATTGGCAGGAAAATCACCAGCGGAGCAAACAGCTGCATCACGCTGACGCCCAGATTTCCCAACCCGCCGTTGATGCCCAGCGCGCTGCCCTGTCTGGCCTTCGGGAAGAAGAAGCTGATGTTACCCATGCTGGAGGCAAAGTTGGCCCCGGCAAAACCGCAGAGCAGGGCAATCACGATAAAGACCCAGTAAGGTATCGCGGTGTCCTGAATGGCTATCCCCAGCCAGACGCAGGGGATAATCAGGATAACGGTGCTCAATACCGTCCAGTAGCGTCCGCCAAATATTGGCACCATAAACGAGTAGGGCACGCGCAATATCGCGCCAGAGAGTGAAGGTAATGCCGTTAGCATAAAAAGCTGATCGGTGGTGAAATTAAATCCGACTTTATTCAGATTGACCGCAACGGCGCTAAATAACATCCACACGCAAAACGCTAATAGCAGGCAAGCTACAGAAATCCATAGGTTTCTTCGTGCGATATGTTTTCCTTTATTCTCCCAAAATTGCGCGTTTTCAGGTTTCCAGTTACTCAACAAATGGGGATTACTTTTATCACTTTGTTGCGACATATCGCCCTCTTGCTTACCATGTTTGAGAGAAAAATGAAGTAAAAACAAAAAGATGATTAAAGAAGTGTTATTGGTTTTTTGGGATGCTTTGGGATACATCTGAAAGGATAGATAAAAAAGCGAACCCCCGAGATTAGAATGAAAATAAGGGCTCGCTTAATGTGTTACTAATTGTAACATTTTGCGGAATTTATACTCCGGAAGGAGTATTAAAACAATTCCAGCGTGATAAGTTTGTCGAGATGTTTATTAAATGCCGCATCGTCCATTTCAGGCATATTTAATACGGTGATCCCATCCAGGCCACAAACCAGCCCTATTAAACGCCAGGCGATATTTTCCGCCCGATCGGTAAGCGTGAACGCGCTGGCATCAGCCCCGGCGCGGATAATCGCCACGGTTTCCTGATGCCACATCTCCATGGTGAGGACATAAGCCGCTTTGATCTCGGGATCACGGCTGGCGAGAATTTGGGCTTCCCGCCACAGTCGGATATAAGGCTCAAACTTACCATCGTCGCTGCCGAGCATGCTGTGCAACCGCTCTCGCCAGGTGGCACGTTCATCCGCCACGTCGGCATCTAATAGCTCGCGGATCAGGCGAACGAATGCCAGCGATTTTAACTCACCGCCGGAGGCAAAGTGGTGGTGGACCTGCCCGGTAGCAACGCCCGCTTCAGTTGCAATGCGCCGCACCGTCATCGCCGCCAGCCCCTCGGCGAGCGCCACGCGCATGGCGGCCTGTAAGATTGCTTCCCGCCGTTCATCCTTGCTCAGATATCGCATGTTTACTCACTCTCAATGGGAATGAAACGAGTGTAACAAAAAGCTGGACACTCGTTCAACTTTACGTAGGATCGCATCCTGGACATGTGTCCATGTTTAAAATGAAAAGGAAATTTATGTTTCGTCAGTGGTTAGCGTTAGTGATTATCGTGCTGGTCTATATCCCGGTCGCGATTGACGCGACGGTGCTGCACGTGGCGGCGCCGACATTGAGCATGACGCTGGGTGCCAGCGGAAACGAATTGTTGTGGATCATTGATATTTACTCGCTGGTGATGGCGGGGATGGTGCTGCCGATGGGTGCCCTGGGTGACCGCATTGGCTTTAAACGCTTGCTGATGATCGGCAGCACGCTGTTTGGGGTGTCGTCCCTGGCGGCAGCCTTTGCGCCGTCAGCCGGGTGGCTGATTGCGGCGCGCGCCTCGCTGGCAATCGGTGCGGCGATGATCATTCCGGCTACGCTGGCCGGGATCCGCACGCTGTTTACCGACGCGAAAGATCGTAATATCGCACTTGGCGTCTGGGCGGCCGTTGGCTCAGGTGGCGCGGCATTTGGTCCGCTGATTGGCGGTATGTTACTCGAGCATTTTTACTGGGGATCGGTGTTTTTAATCAACGTGCCGATTGTGCTGGTAGTGGTGTCGCTGGCCGCGCGTTTTGTGCCCCGTCAGCAGGGCCGACCGGAGCAGCCGCTGAATATCAGTCATGCCATCATGCTGATTGTGGCAATTTTGCTGCTGGTCTACAGTGCCAAAACCGCGCTCAAAGGCGTCCTGTCGCCGTGGCTGGTTGCCTCCGCGCTGGTGACCGGCTCGGTGCTGCTGTTTATCTTCGTGCGTATTCAGCTTCGCGCCCGCATTCCGATGATCGATATGCGCCTGTTCTGCCATCGCATCATTCTGAGCGGCGTGGTAATGGCGATGACCGCCATGATTGCCCTGGTCGGGTTTGAGCTGCTGATGGCGCAGGAATTGCAATTCGTTCACGGCTTTACGCCATTTGAAGCGGGCATGTTTATGCTTCCGGTCATGGTAGCGAGCGGGTTTAGCGGGCCGATCGCCGGGGTACTGGTGGGGCGTCTTGGGCTGCGCATTGTCGCTGCGGGTGGCATGGGGCTCAGCGCGGTCAGTTTCATCGGCCTCTCGATGCTCGATTTCAGCACGCAGCAGTGGCAGGCGTGGAGCCTGATGGTGCTGTTGGGCTTCAGCGCCGCCAGCGCGCTGCTGGCCTCGACCTCCGCCATTATGGCTGCCGCGCCGAAGGAGAAAGCCGCTGCCGCAGGGGCGATTGAAACCATGTCCTATGAACTTGGCGCCGGGCTGGGGATCGCTATTTTTGGTCTGCTGTTGACCCGCAGCTTCTCGGCGTCCATTGACCTGCCGCAGGGGCTGAATGCCTCGCTCGTCGATAAAGCCTCGTCATCGATTGGTGAAGCGATGAAGGTGGCGCAGGATCTGACGCCGTCCCTCGCGGAGCCGGTGATTGAGGCGGCGAAAAGTGCGTTTATTACCTCCCACAGCGTGGCGCTGGGGAGTGCGGGTGGAATGCTGCTGTTGCTGGCAGTGGGGATCTGGTTTAGCCTGGCGAAGGTGCCGAAGCCGTAAAACACGCCCGGTGGCGCTGCGCTTACCGGGCCTACGGGCGCGGTTGTCCGAGCCGCGCCACCCGGTTTATTTTTCCTGGGCCGCGGACAGGACGCTGTGCAACAGCACGTTCGCCCCTTTCTCCGACCACTCCGGCAGGATCCTTTCCGCTTCGTTATGGCTGATGCCCTTCACGCAGGGGATAAAAATCATGCTGGCAGGGGCAATCTTGCTGACATAGCAGGCGTCATGTCCCGCCCCCGAGACCATCGGTTTCGCCGAGTAGCCCAGTTCCGCCACGGCCTTCTCCGTGCGGGCCAGACATTCGGCATCAAACGCGATGGGCGCGTAGTCAAAAATGCGCTCAACAAGAGCCGCCACGCCGCGCAGGCTCAGGCTTTCAGCCACCTTATGCAGCGCCGCCTCCATGGCTTCCAGTGCCGTCAGCGCCGGATGGCGAAACTCCACGCTGCAGACCACTCGAGACGGGACGACGTTGCGCGAGTTTGGCGTAACCTGCGCCATACCGATGGTCGCACGTCCGTCCGGCGCGTGCCGATAGCCAATCTCCTCCACCTTCAGCGCCAGCTCCGAGAACGCGGTCAGCGCGTCTCGGCGGCTGTGCATCGGCGTGGTGCCCGCGTGGGCGGCAAACCCGTCCAGCGTCAGGGTAAACCAGCGCTGGCCCATTGCCGCGCGGACTAACCCGATATCCAGTGCTTCATCTTCCAGAATCGGGCCCTGTTCGATGTGCAGCTCGTAGCAGGCGTGAACCGGAAACGCGCGGGCAGGGGCTTCACCCCGGTAGCCGATGCTTTCCAGCGCTTCACCCACGCTGATACCGTCGCTATCCGCGCGGGCATGGGCGTACGCTTCGCTAAATTGCCCCGTCCAGACCCCTGAAGCGAGCATGGCTGGCGCAAAGCGCGCGCCTTCTTCGTTGGTCCAGTTGACCAGCACAACGTCACGTTCCGTCTCAAGGTGATGGTCATTGAGGGTGCGCAGCAGCTCCAGCCCGGCCAGCACGCCGTAAACGCCGTCGTAGTTCCCTCCCAGCGGCTGGGTATCCACGTGCGAACCGGTCATGACCGGCGCGAGTTGCGGGTTTTTCCCCGCGCGGCGGATAAACATATTGCCCATGCTGTCGACGTCACAGGAAAAACCGGCGTCCAGCGCCCAGTCGCGCAGCAGGTTACGCGCAATACGATCTTCCTCGCTCAGTGCCAGACGGGTGACGCCACCGGCGGGCGTGCCGCCGATCTGCGCCATCATCTCAAGCGTTGACCACAGCCGTTCGGCGTTGACGCGGATCATGGCTTGTCCTTACCGCTGCGGTAGCGGAAATCACAGCACGCACCGCCCTGCATAATGGTCGTGGTGCGGGTTAGCTCTACGTCCGGCGCATAGCCAACGATGAATTTTTCATCGCGCGCGCAGGAGAGCAGATGACCGATCTCGCCCAGCCCCATCTCGTGGTACATCTCCGCGTAGCGACAGCGGGTCACATTGTAGTTGTACTGCTGGTCGTCAGCGTCGATCACCTTCACGTCCAGGGCGTTATCTTTCTCCCACAGATACTGCAGGGCGATAAAGCTCTTGATGTTCGCGCCGTTGGGTTCTTTGCTGGCAAACCCTTTGCCAGCGTCAATCGCGGCCTGCTCAATGGCCTCGCCAATCACCGCCTGGGCGCGGGCTTTCCCTATCTCGCGCACCAGGATTTCATAAATTGGCTTAATAATTTCAGCTTCAATTTTGCGGCGGGCGAGAATGCCCAGCTCATTATTATCACTCATCACATTGCCTCGCTGCGTTACTTCGCTTTTGCGCCGCCCAGCACGGCCTGCGGCTGCCATTTGCCGTCGACAACCTTATAGACCGTGAACGACGGCGATTTCAGGTTGCCCTCTTTATCAAACGCGATCTGTCCGGTAACGCCGGAATAGCTGATGGCGCGTAGGGCTGGCAGATAGTCTGATGGCTCAACGGAGTCTGCTTTTTCCATCGCCGCAACCAGCACGCGGGTGGCGTCATAGGCGAACGGGGCGTGCAGCTCGATATGGGTGTGGTAGCGGGCCTGGTAGGCCTGTTCGAATGCCTTTCCACCCGGCATCTGATCAACGGGCAGGCCCGGCTCCAGCGCCACAACGCCTTCGCCTTCTTTCTGCGCCAGCTTCAGGAACGTCTGGCTGACGAATCCGCCTGCGCCCATCAGCGTGGCATTCATGCCCAGCTGTTTAATGCGGCGAGCCAGCGGTGCGGCCTGGCTGTCGACGCCGCCGAAGAAGATCAGATCGGCGTTTTTACTGCGGATGGCGGTCAGTACGGCGCTGAAATCGACCGTTTTGTCATCCACGTACTGACGGTCGACAATTTTCACGCCCTGGGCTTCCAGCGATTTAATAAACTGGTCTGCAAGCCCCTGACCAAAGGCGGTACGGTCGTCGATTACCGCAATGCGTTTGGCTTTCAGGGTGTTAACCGAGTACTGACCGGCGAGCTGGCCGCCGTCATCGTCGTGTCCCATCACGCGGAAGCTGGTATCAAAACCTTGTTGCGTATAGGCGTGACCGGTCGCGACCGGTGCTACCTGGGCGATGCCCGCATCGTGATAAACGCGGGCCGCTGGAATGCTGGTGCCGGTGTTCCAGTGGCCGACCACGCCCGCCACATCGCTGTCCACCAGACGCTGCGCGACGGCTACGGCAGTGCGCGGGTCAGACTGATCGTCTTCGGACTGCAGTTTGAAGGTGACCGCTTTGCCGCCGATGGTCGGATGCTGCTTGTTTATGTCGTCAATGGCCAGCTGCGCGCCGTTCTCCAGATCTTTCCCGATACGGGCGGACGGGCCGGTGAGCGGGCCTGCCAGACCGATAACCACGGTTTCGCCGTCGGCGGCCCACGAGGACGTTGAGGCAAGACCGCCGAGCAGAATAGCGGCGCTGAGCGCACTGATTTTTACTGTTTTCATTGTATTTCCCTGATGTTGGCTGATGTGGTTAAACGGGCATTTCGCCCAAATAAATGTGTGCAATCTGGTCGTCGTGAAGCAGTGCTGTCGATTCGCCATGATGAACAATGCTGCCGCTGTCCATCACCCATGCGCTGTCGGTCACTTCCAGCGCGAGCCGGGCGTTTTGTTCGATCAGCAGCAGGGCGACGCCACGCTCGCGCAGCCCGGCGATAACGGCAAATATGTTCTCGACCATCTTCGGGGCAAGGCCCATCGACGGCTCGTCGAGGATCAGCAGGCGCGGGCGGCTGAGGAGGGCGCGGTTAAGGGCCAGCAGCTGTTGCTCGCCGCCGGACAGCAGCCCGGCAAGCTGATGCTGGCGCTCGCCCAGACGCGGGAAACGTTCGAAAATCTCGTTCATCTCGCGCTTAATGGTGACAGTGTCACGCCTTAGCCAGGCGCCCATCTGCAGGTTTTCCAGTACCGTCATGCGGGAGAAGATCCCGCGGCCCTCCGGAACCATGACAAGCCCGTCGCGAAGCAGGGTCTCCGGGCTCTGTTTGCGGACCGGCCTACCGTTGAATTCAATACTGCCGCTAAAGCTTTCCAACCCGGTAATGGCGCGCACGGTGGAGCTTTTCCCCGCGCCGTTAGCGCCGATCAGCGTAGCCTGTTCGCCCTCGTGCAGGGTAAAGGAGACATCGCGTACGGCCTGAATGCCGCCGTAATGCACGTCCAGACGTTCTACCTTCAGTAATTCAGTCATGGGCGTTACCTCCAAGCCAGGCGGCGATCACTGCCGGGTCGCGCCGCACGCTTTCCGGCGTACCGCTGGCGAGCGTTTTACCGTAATCAAGCACCGTCAGGCGATCGCAGATGCCCATCACCAGCTTGACGTCATGTTCAATCATCAGCAGAGTTTTGCCGTCATCGCGGATGCGGATGAGCAGCTCGCCGAGCGCCACTTTTTCCGCCGCGTTCATCCCTGCGGCGGGCTCGTCCAGCGCCAGCAGCAGCGGATCCGTCGCCAGCGCGCGGGCGATTTCAAGGCGACGCTGATGACCATAGGCCAGATCGCAGGCGCGATAGTGGGCGAACTGCGCAATGCCGGTATAGTCCAGCCAGTGCCAGGCCAGCTCGCGGGTCTGCTTCTCTTCCTCGCGGGCGCGTTTATGGCGGCTCAGCGCGGCCCACAGGCCGTTACGGGTGCGCACGTGGCGGCCCACCATCACGTTTTCCAGCACCGACATCTCGTTGAAGAGGCGCACGTTCTGGAAGGTGCGGGCAATCCCGGCGGCGGTGACTTTCTCTATGTGTTTTGGGAAGTAGGGCTTATCGGCAATCGAAAACTCACCGCTGTCCGCCGGATAAAGCCCGGTGATCAGGTTAAAGCAGGTGGTTTTTCCCGCGCCGTTGGGGCCAATCAGCCCGTAGATTTCCCCCCTGTTCACGGTAATCGAAACGTCATCTACGGCAGTCAGCCCGCCGAAGCGTTTTGACATGTTGCGTACGGTTAACAGGCTCATGCCTTCACCTCCTTGTGGCGTACCGGCCAGAGGCCTGACGGGCGCACCAGCATGACCAGCACCAGTGCCATACCGTAAAACAGCTGGCGCAGCACTTCCGGGTCAATCAGTACCGTACCGAACAGCGCCTGCTGAACCGGCGCTGCCTGGCTGCGCAGCAGTTCCGGCAGGGCGGTAAGCAGTACCGCGCCCAGGATCACGCCCGGTATGTGCCCCATACCGCCCAGCACCACCATCGCCAGTACGGCAATGGACTCCTGCAGCGTGAAGGATTCCGGGGAGACAAAGCCCTGAAACGCGCCGAAAAGCGCACCTGCTATGCCGCCAAAGGAGGCGCCCATCGCAAAGGCGAGCAGCTTATAGTTACGCACGTTGATGCCCATCGCGCGGGCCACATCTTCATCCTCACGGATGGCGTGCCAGGCGCGGCCAATACGGGAATGCTGCAGGCGCAGGCAGACAAAAATAATCGCTACAATCACCAGCATCAGCAGGTAGTACCACAGCCACAGGGCGGGCACTTTGAAACCAAACCAGTGGTAGACGCCGCTAAACTTCAGGCCGAACAGGTTCAGCGTATCTACCCCGGTAATGCCCTTTGCGCCGTTGGTGATGTTTACCGGACGGTCGAGGTTGCGCATCAGGATGCGGATAATTTCGCCAAAGCCGAGGGTCACTATCGCCAGGTAGTCCCCGCGCAGCTTCAGCGTGGGCGCACCGAGTAAAATCCCGCAGACTGCCGCCACGAGGGCCGCCAGCGGAATAATGAGCAGATACGAGGTGTGCAGCCCGTCCGGGAACCAGACTGCGAGGATCGGAAACACCTCCAGCAGGTGTGGAGAAGCCATCAGTGCCGCGAGGTAGGCGCCGACGGCGTAAAAGGCGATAAAGCCCATGTCCAGCAGGCCGGTATAGCCGACCACAATATTGAGCCCGAGCGCCAGCATGATGTAGAGCAGGGCGAAGTCGATAACGCGCACCCAGTAGTTGCCGCCGAGCTGCGTGGCCACCACGGGCGCTATCAGCAGCGCGAGGCAGAACAGGCTCATGCCTGACCAGAATTTGCGCGTCGCCGCCGGGGCCTGAATTTGAAGTGTTGTCATGGTATTCCTTACGCCCTGTGCGCCACGCGCTCGCCCAGCAGGCCAGCCGGACGGAAGACCAGCACCAGGATCAGCACCATAAAGGCAAAGACATCCTGATAGTTGCTGCCAAATACACCGTGGGTCAGTTCACCCAGGTAGCCTGCGCCCAGGGCTTCGATAATGCCGAGCAGGATGCCGCCAATCATGGCACCCCGAATGTTGCCAATGCCCCCCAGCACGGCGGCGGTAAAGGCCTTGATCCCGGGTAAAAAGCCCATCGAGAAGCTGGCGTTACCGTAGTTGCTGGCCATCATTACGCCTGCCAGCGCGGCAAACGCCCCGCCAATCGCAAACGTCAGGGTGATAATGGCGTTTGGGTTAACTCCCATCAGCGTGGCCACGCGCGGGTTTTCCGCCACGGCGCGCATGCCGCGCCCCAGGCGGGTGTATTCCACCAGCAGCCAGAGCCCGGTCATCACCGCCAGCGCCAGCGCCACGGTGACAATACCGGTAACGGTCACGATGGCGGGCGGGTGCATTTCACTGCCTGACGTCACGGTAATCGGATCCATGGGCAGGATCTGCGGGAACATCAGCGGGTTGCGCGTCCAGATAATCATCGCCACGGTTTGCAGCAGGACGGAGACGCCGATACCCGAGATCAGCGGCGCCAGGTGCGGAGCGTTGCGCAGTCGACGGTAGGCAAATCGCTCCACGGCCATGGCCAGCAGGGCGCACACGGCCATGGCAATCATCAGGGCAACGCCGAGCTGCAAGAGCAGCGGCATATGCGGGAAGGTGCTATTCAGGGCGTTAATGGCGGAGAGCGTGGTGAGCGCGCCGACCATCAGAATATCCCCGTGGGCAAAGTTAATAATGCGCAAAATGCCATACACCATGGTATAGCCCAGCGCGATCAGCGCGTAGATGCTTCCCAGCATCACACCGTTGATCAGTTGTTGTATGAGTGTATCCAACGTTTGTACCCGCAAAGTGCTCGTTCTGCGGCTACCATCCAATAAATGAATTAAATTGTAAAATACGCATCTATTATTTCTTATGATAAATAAATATTGTTTTATGTTTATGATTTAAATGAAAATAGTTAAAGCCTGCTTTTGGGTGAAAAGCCTAAAGAAATCAACATATGAATAAAACAGAACAATTGGCGAGCCTGACGGCGTTTGCAGAGAGCCGCCTGGCAAACGATCCGCCGCTTCGGGCCGTACGTGCATTCGAGGCCATCGCCAGGCTGGGGAGCGTCACGCTGGCCGCGCAGGAGCTGGATATCTCTCCGTCGGCCGTCAGCCATCAGCTCAAGGTGCTCGAAGGATACCTGCAAATGCCGCTCACGGAACGTCAGGGACGCAGGCTGGTGCTGAGCCAGCACGGGCGGGAATATTACCGCTCGATCCGTGCGGCCTTTAACGTGTTGCGCCAGGCGACGGAGCACCTGGCGGAGCAGGCGCAAACGCGTCAGGTCACCATCAGCCTGATTCCGCTGTTTGGTATGGGGTGGTTTATCCCGCGCTTGCCTGCGTTCATGCGCGCCAATCCGCAAACCGAGATCAACGTGGTGTATGCCAACCACCGTAACTATCTGAGCGACGCGTCGGATATGTCGATTCGTTTTGGTAACGGGCAGTGGGCGGGGTATCAGAGTGAAAAACTGATTTCCGGCCAGATGGTGCCGGTGTGCAGCCGCGCGTTTTTGCGCGTTCATGGCCATATCGACACGCCTGAACAGCTGCTGCAAATGCCGCTGCTGCACGATGAAGAGCGTACGAGCTGGACGCAGTGGTTTTTGTTGCAGGGGGTAAAACGTCCACTCCGGCGCAGCGGCCCGCTGTTTGAAGACGGGCTGTTGACGCTGGCGGGCGTTCAGGCAGGGCTGGGATGTGCGCTCATGCGTGAGCCGCTGATTGCGCCATATCTTGAGAGCGGCGAGCTGGTCAAGATATTTGACTTACCGATTGATGACGGGCGCGATTATTACCTCTGCGTGCGTTCAGATTCAGAGATGACCGAAGACGGCAAGCTACTGCAAACCTGGCTGCGTCGGGCGGCAGGCGGGGAGTTGTCCGTCGGGTAAATGCGGAAGATAAAAAAGCCAGCGTGTCACGCTGGCTTTTGGACAGACAAGATTTTAGAACTGGTAGGTCAGACCCAGCGCCACGATGTTGTCGGTACCGATACCTGCCTGGCGAGTGAACTGGTTGTCGTCGAGCAGGTTGATTTTGTAATCCACGTAGGTGGACATGTTTTTGTTAAAATAGTAGGTGGTGCCGACATCAATGTATTTAACCAGATCCTGGTCGCCGAAGTTCTCGATGTCTTTGCCTTTAGACTGCAGGTAAGCGATGGATGGACGCAGGCCAAAGTCGAACTGATACTGAGCCACAACTTCGAAGTTTTGCGCCTTGTTTGCAAAGCCGTAGATGTCGCTGCGGTTACCGTTAGAGGTGCCGAAACGGGTTGCGTTATAGGTCTGAGAGTACTGCGCCGCGAGGTAAACGTTGTTCGCGTCGTACTTCACGCCGCCGCTGTACACTTCAGCGCGGTCGCCTTCACCGTATACGCCAGCCGCATTCTGGTCAGCGGTACGGCGAGAGGAAGACATTGCACCACCGACGCTGAAGCCTTCACCCAGATCGTAAGTCAGAGACGCACCGTAGCCGTCGCCGTTCTGGTTCAGCAGGCTGCGGCCGTTGGTGTTTTCACCGCTTACGCTGCCGTTTTTACCCTGGTACTGCAGGGCAAAGTTCAGGCCGTCAACCAGACCGAAGAAGTCCTGGTTACGGTAAGTTGCCACGCCGTTTGCACGAGACTGCAGGAAGTTGTCGGCACCGTAGGTGTCACCACCGAATTCTGGCAGAACGTCGGTCCAGGAGGTCACGTCGTAAATCACGCCGTAGTTACGGCCGTAATCGAATGAACCGGCTTCAGCGAACTTCAGACCTGCGAAGGCCACACGGGTCCAGGACTGGTTGTCGCCTTCGTCCTTGTTACCCTGAATCTGGTATTCCCACTGGCCGTAACCGGACAGCTGGTCGTTAACCTGGGTTTCACCCTTGAAGCCGATACGCATGTAGGTTTTATCACCGTCTGCGCCTGCGTCATCAGAGAAATAGTGCAGACCTGTCACTTTACCGTACAGATCCAGCTTGTTACCGTCTTTGTTATAAATCTCAGCTGCGTTTACAACGCCTGCTGCCAACATGGAAGTGACTGCCACTGCAACTAATTTAAGTTTCATCTTAAATATTCCTTATAATTTTTTTCAGTATTTCCTGAACCATCGCGAACGATTTCTAAACGAGGCTGTTCGTCAACGGCGTGCTATTTTTAAAAATCTTGTAGTTGTCTTTCAATAATAAGTTTCAAAATATGAGTAATAATTTCATTTAGTGTGATCGAGATCGGGTTAATGACGGCTGAATAAAATGTTGTGGCGATTATTTAATCAGAATGAGTTTATTTTTTTGGCAACTATGATGGCGAATATTATTGCATTTCGTGTTATTAATAGCGGTAATATTCGCAGGGAAGTAGTTACGCAGCGGTGTCAGGTTATGTCAATTTAATGTCGGGGGAATTGACGAAGGAAGTTAATATAAACAGAACATCAACAAATGCACTAATGTTCTGATTAATATATTACGATGTGATCACATATTAAATTTATGTTAATTTTTCTGCCGGATTTAATCGAACCCGGCATAAATCTGAACCCTATTTTCGTGTAGCGTACCAGCAGAGCAATGACCCGGCGCAGACCATCAGCGCGCCCTGCCAGAACGAAAAAGAGAGGGGTGAGCTTAGCAGCACGGCTGCAAGCGCGGCAGAGAGCACGGGAGTAAAATAGGATACGGCAGCCAGCACCGTGACGTTACCGTGCAGAATGCCAATATTCCATGCCGCATAGCCAAACCCAAGCGCAATGCCGCACATAACAAGCTTCACGATAACCGGAAAGCTGAACACCATTTCTGGCTGATCGCTAATAGTATATTTCACCCACAGGCTCAGCGCAGTGAGCAAAACAAAGAGGGTAATACCGTTTTGCCCTTTGGCAAATTTGGCGGTTACGGTGCAGTAGGCGGCCCAGATAAATGCTCCGGCAAAAGCAAGCGTATAGCTAAGGGGATTAGAGACGACATTGCGGATTATTTCATCAATGTGTAATCCTTGCTCACCTCCTAATACCCAACACACGCCGAGCAGAGCGATAGCTAAACCGGGGACGACCCACAGCGTTGATTTCTGTCCGTTGAATAAAATAGCAAAGACGATCGTCAGGCTCGGCCAGAGATAATTAACCATACCGACTTCTATGGCCTGCGCTCGCGTGGCGGCATAGCCTAACGACAGCGCCAGACAAATTTCGTAACTGACAAATAGTACGCTGCCTGCAATAAGATACCCGGGTGAAAAACGTTTAATATCAGGAAATCCTACCGTTACCAGGCACAATAACCCACTGAGGGTGTAAATCATCGCCGCGCCGCCGACGGGCCCCAGCCCCTCGCTTACGCTGCGAATCAGGCCCACCATTGTGCTCCATAGCAGTATCGCCGCCAGCCCCGTGAGCGTTGCTCTCTTTCTGTCCATTACGTTTTCATCGCTAATAAAATCAAAGGGAAAATGTATAGCATTAATTCTGACCCTGTCGCGAATTATTCTCTTACGTGTTTAACCCTTAAGGGGTATTCAAACGCGGCAGCGGTGACTATTAAGGGGGCGACGTCAGGCGACCTTGATTTGACGCAAAAAAAACAGGGGCTTTAATGTTAGTTTGCGGCGCGAAGTCTTATCAGATAACGAGGACAACAATGGACGTCAGCCGCAGACAATTTTTCAAAATCTGCGCGGGCGGTATGGCCGGAACCACAGCCGCAATGCTGGGATTTGCTCCCAAAATGGCGCTGGCTCAGGCACGCAACTATAAGCTGCTGCGTGCGAAAGAGATCCGTAACACCTGCACATACTGCTCCGTGGGTTGTGGGCTATTGATGTATAGCCTGGGCGATGGCGCGAAGAACGCCAGAGAAGCTATTTACCATATTGAAGGGGATCCGGATCATCCGGTGAGCCGTGGGGCGCTGTGCCCGAAAGGGGCGGGACTGCTGGACTATGTCCACAGCGAAAACCGCCTCCGCTACCCGGAATACCGCGCGCCGGGCTCCGACAAATGGCAGCGTATCTCCTGGGATGAGGCGTTCTCCCGTATTGCAAAACTGATGAAAGCCGACCGTGACGCCAACTTTATTGAAAAGAACGAGCAGGGCGTGACGGTCAACCGCTGGTTGTCTACCGGGATGCTGTGCGCATCTGCGGCTAGCAATGAAACCGGCATGCTGACGCAAAAATTTGTGCGCTCTCTCGGCATGCTGGCGGTAGACAACCAGGCGCGCGTCTGACACGGACCAACGGTAGCAAGTCTTGCTCCAACATTTGGTCGCGGTGCGATGACCAACCACTGGGTTGATATTAAAAACGCAAACGTCGTGGTGGTGATGGGCGGTAACGCCGCTGAAGCCCATCCGGTGGGATTCCGCTGGGCGATGGAAGCGAAAAACAACAACGATGCGACGCTTATCGTCGTCGATCCGCGCTTTACGCGTACGGCATCGGTGGCGGATATCTATGCGCCAATCCGCTCCGGTACGGACATTACGTTCCTCTCCGGCGTGCTGCTGTACCTGATCGAAAACAACAAAATTAACGCGGACTACGTTAAGCATTACACCAACGCGAACCTGCTGGTGCGGGATGATTTTGCCTTCAATGACGGGCTGTTCAGCGGCTATGACGCTGAAAAACGCCAGTACGACAAAACGTCCTGGAACTATCAGTTCGATGAAAACGGCTATGCGATGCGGGATGAAACGCTGACGCATCCGCGCTGCGTGTGGAACCTGCTGAAGCAGCACGTTTCCCGCTATACGCCGGACGTGGTGGAGAACATCTGCGGCACGCCGAAAACGGACTTCCTGAAGGTGTGCGAGGTGCTGGCCTCCACCAGCGCAGCTGACAGAACCACCACGTTCCTGTATGCGCTGGGCTGGACGCAGCACACCGTGGGCGCGCAGAACATCCGTACCATGGCGATGATCCAGCTGCTGCTCGGCAACATGGGGATGGCCGGTGGCGGCGTGAACGCCCTTCGCGGCCACTCTAACATTCAGGGCTTAACCGATCTCGGTCTGCTCTCCACCAGCCTGCCGGGCTACCTGACGCTGCCGTCGGAAAAGCAGGCCAGTCTGCAAGCGTATCTTGAAGCTAATACGCCAAAAGCAACGCTGCCGGATCAGGTGAACTACTGGAGCAACTATCCGAAGTTCTACGTCAGCCTGATGAAATCCTTCTACGGCGACGCGGCGCAGAAGGAGAACGACTGGGGCTTTGAGTGGCTGCCCAAGTGGGATCAGGCTTACGACGTCATTAAGTATTTCAACATGATGGATAAGGGCGACGTCACCGGTTATATCTGCCAGGGCTTTAACCCGGTGGCGTCATTCCCGGATAAAAATAAAGTCGTGCGCAGCCTGAGCAAGCTGAAGTACATGGTGGTTATCGATCCGCTGGTGACCGAGACCTCCACCTTCTGGCAGAACCACGGGGAATCTAACGATGTCGATCCGGCGTCGATTCAGACCGAAGTGTTCCGCCTGCCGTCCACCTGCTTTGCAGAAGAGGACGGCTCTATTGCCAACTCCGGCCGCTGGCTGCAATGGCACTGGAAAGGGCAGGACGCACCGGGCGAAGCGCGTAACGACGGCGAAATCCTGGCCGGCATTTATCATCGTCTGCGCGAAATGTACCGCACCGAAGGCGGCAAAGGCGCGGAGCCGCTGCTGAAGATGAGCTGGCACTACAAGCAGCCGGATCGTCCTGAGTCTGAGGAAGTCGCGAAAGAGAACAACGGCGTGGCGCTGGCGGATCTGTATGACGCGAGCGGCAACCTGGTCGCGAAAAAAGGCCAGCTGCTGAACAGCTTTGCGCTGCTGCGCGATGACGGGACAACGGCATCGTCCTGCTGGATCTACGCCGGCAGCTGGACGGAGCAGGGTAACCAGATGGCGAACCGCGATAACGCTGACCCGTCAGGCCTGGGCAACACCCTGGGCTGGGCATGGGCGTGGCCGCTGAACCGTCGCGTGCTGTACAACCGCGCGTCGGCGGATATCAACGGCAAGCCGTGGGATCCGAAGCGCATGCTGATCCAGTGGAACGGGGCGAAATGGACGGGGAACGACATTCCGGACTACAACACCGCCGCGCCGGGCAGCAACACCGGGCCATTCATCATGCAGCCGGAAGGGCTGGGGCGCCTGTTCGCCCTCAACAAGCTGGCAGAAGGGCCGTTCCCGGAACACTACGAGCCGATGGAAACGCCGCTGGGGACCAACCCGCTGCACCCGAACGTGGTCTCAAGCCCGGTGGTGCGCATCTACGAAGAGGACGTGCTGCGCTTAGGCAAAAAGGACAAATTCCCGTACGTGGGGACGACCTACCGCCTGACCGAGCATTTCCACACCTGGACCAAGCACGCGCGGCTTAACGCCATCGCGCAGCCGGAACAGTTTGTGGAGATAAGCGAAACGCTGGCGAAGGCGAAAGGCATTGCCAACGGCGATCGCGTCAAGGTGAGCAGCAAGCGCGGCTTTATTCGCGCCGTGGCGGTGGTGACCCGTCGTTTGCAAAGTCTGAACGTGCACGGCCAACAGGTGGAAACCGTCGGTATTCCGCTGCACTGGGGCTTTGAAGGGGTGGCGCAGAAAGGCTATATCGCCAATACCCTGACGCCAAACGTCGGCGATTCCAACTCGCAAACGCCGGAGTACAAAGCGTTTCTGGTCAACATCGAGAAAGCGTAAGGAGCGATTAAATGGCGATGGAAACACAAGACATTATTAAACGCTCCGCGACTAACCCGATTACCCCCGCGCCTCGCGCGCGGGACTACAAGGCAGAGGTCGCCAAGCTTATCGACGTCTCCTCCTGCGTGGGCTGTAAGGCCTGCCAGGTGGCCTGTTCGGAGTGGAACGATATCCGCGACGAGGTGGGGCACTGCGTCGGGGTTTACGATAACCCGGCGGATCTGAGCGCCAAATCCTGGACGGTGATGCGTTTTAGCGAAACCGACCAGAACGGCAGGCTGGAGTGGCTGATCCGCAAGGACGGCTGTATGCACTGTGAAGATCCGGGCTGCCTGAAGGCGTGTCCGTCTGCCGGTGCGATAATTCAGTACGCCAACGGGATCGTCGACTTCCAGCAGGATAACTGCATCGGCTGCGGCTACTGCATCGCGGGCTGTCCGTTTAATATCCCGCGCCTCAATAAAGAGGATAACCGGGTATACAAATGCACCCTGTGCGTGGACCGCGTCAGCGTCGGGCAGGAGCCTGCCTGCGTGAAGACCT
Source organism: Enterobacter cloacae complex sp. P47BA (assembly GCF_014930485.1). NCBI lineage: Bacteria > Pseudomonadati > Pseudomonadota > Gammaproteobacteria > Enterobacterales > Enterobacteriaceae > Enterobacter > Enterobacter cloacae complex sp. P47BA. The sequence goes on from NZ_JADBRF010000001.1 coordinate 175,458, forward strand.
GTCCGACCGGGGCGATCCACTTCGGCACCAAAAAAGAGATGCTCGACGTGGCGCAAGAGCGCGTGGACAAGCTGAAAGCGCGCGGCTACGACAAGGCAGGCATTTACAACCCGCAGGGCGTAGGCGGCACGCACGTGATGTATGTGCTGCATCATAACGACCAGCCGGAGCTGTATCACAACCTGCCGAAAGATCCGGCGATCGATACCTCCATCAACCTGTGGAAAGGGGCGCTTAAACCGCTCTCAGCGGCGGGCTTTATCGCGACCTTTGCGGGGCTGATTTATCACTACATCGGTATCGGGCCGAATAAAGAGGTGGATGACGACGAGGAGGAGCATCATGAGTAAGTCGAAAATGATAGTGCGCACCAAATTTGTCGATCGCGCCTGTCACTGGACGGTGGTCATTTGCTTCTTCCTGGTGGCGGTATCCGGCATTTCGTTCTTTTTCCCGACGCTACAGTGGCTTACGGAAACCTTCGGGACGCCGCAGATGGGGCGCATTCTGCATCCGTTCTTCGGCGTGCTGATTTTCGTGGTGCTGATGTTTATGTTCGTGCGCTTTGTCCATCACAATATTCCGGACAAGCAGGACATCCCGTGGGTGAAAGGGATTGTCGAAGTCCTGAAGGGTAACGAGCATAAAGTCGCGAAGGTGGGGAAATACAATGCCGGACAGAAGATGATGTTCTGGACCATCATGAGCATGATTTTTGTGCTGCTGGTGACCGGGGTGATGATCTGGCGTCCGTATTTTGCACAGTACTTCCCGATCCAGGTGGTGCGTTACGCGCTGCTAATTCACGCGACGTCTGCCATCATCCTGATTCATGCCATCCTGATCCATATGTATATGGCGTTCTGGGTTAAAGGGTCGATCAAAGGGATGATTGAAGGGAAGGTGAGCCGCCGCTGGGCGCAGAAACATCACCCGCGCTGGTATCGTGATGTGGAACGGCTGGAGGCGAAACAGGAAAGTACGGAAGGGATGAAGTAAGACCTGCGCCGTCGGCTCTGCCCGGCGGCGCTGCGCTTGCGCGGGCCTACCTGCAGGCCTTCATGTGTTAGTCAATAAACGATCAAATGCCGCTATAACGTCATGACGAGCGTTGCGTAAATTACAAACATAGTCTTTAGGATTGATTTTGTTGTTGTTAAGGTTGGTTATCATCGGTGAATAAATCAGAAACGTTTCAAAGTCGATATTTATGCCCGGAGCCAAATGGCTCTGCCATAACGGTAACTTATTATTTCTTGCGAGCGGTACAATTACGCGTGTGGCAAGATCATCATAACAATCATCCTGAATGAGCATATAGTAGGGAAGCTTGTCCCGGGTAGCCGCAGATGTATTGCGATAAACATTAAATTGTCTCAGCATTAAAGCACCCTGAAAAAGTCATCATCAGTAATGGTTCCATGTTTCTCTACAAACTCATTCATTGCCCGTATAAATGCGCGATCCTCTTCTGATGGCTGCTGCCTTGCCGATCGATGTTCTGCATGACGCAAGGGCTTACGCGATATGATGTTCTGGCCCGGATCTGTTTCTGTGGTATGTTTCATCATTATCTCCTTTGTTGGTGCGGTCATTATCAACCGCCGCCAACAAAAAACAATACTGTATCCCCTGGTCATCTCTATTCTGCGAGCCGCCTTCCAGTTATATCAGAATCGCTCTTCCACATACCGGAACGGGTATTTCGTGGGTTTGACTTTGCCGATTTTGCGTTTCGGTAAATCCACCTTGTCGACGTGAATTTCTTTATACGGGATCTGCGAAAGCAGATGCGAAATAATATTCAGACGCACGCGTTTTTTATCTTCAGAACGCGCGACAAACCACGGTGCCCAGGCGGTGTCAGTGGCTTCAAACATGGCGTCGCGCGCGCGGGTGTACTCGTCCCAGAGGTTAAAGGATTTAATATCCATCGGCGACAGCTTCCAGATCTTACGGCCATCGTTAATACGGTCGCGCAGGCGTCGCTCCTGCTCTTTCGGCGTCACCTCCAGCCAGTACTTCAGCAGGATAATCCCGGCATCGACCATCGCTTTTTCCATAACCGGCGCGCCGTCTAAAAATTTCTCCGCCTGTTCCTCCGTGCAGAACCCCATCACCCGTTCCACGCCCGCGCGGTTATACCAGCTGCGATCGAAGATCACGATTTCACCCGCCGAAGGCAGATGCGGCACATAGCGCTGGAAGTAAAGCTGGCTTTTTTCTTTTTCCGTCGGGGCAGGGAGCGCAACCACGCGAAACACGCGCGGGCTGACGCGCTCGGTGATCGCTTTAATGGTACCGCCTTTGCCGGCGCCATCGCGTCCTTCAAAAACAATACACACTTTTAACCCTTTGGCGACGACCCACTGCTGGAGCTTAACCAGTTCAACGTGCAGGCGGCGGAGCTCTTTTTCATACTCTTTGGTCTTAAGCGGTGCATTCGATACAACATCAACAGCGACAGGGGTTTTCTTTTTGCTTCCCATGATTGTCATCCTCAGGTTGTCCGGCGCGGGAAAAAGCGAGGCCGCACTATGAAGTGTAATCCACCTGAATTAATGGATTAACCTGTCAGCCAGCTGATTTGAACTGGCTCACCATACAAGATTATTCAATAATGCCCGTTGCGAATGATTAACCGGTGGTTGAGGCATGAAAAAGACAATATTTTCGTTGGCGCTTGGCACATTTGGCCTGGGCATGGCTGAATTTGGCATCATGGGCGTGTTAACCGAGCTGGCGCATGACACCGGTATTTCGATTCCCTCCGCCGGGAATATGATCTCGTTTTATGCCTTCGGCGTGGTGATTGGCGCGCCGATTGTGGCGCTGTTCTCCGGCAAGTTCTCGTTAAAAACGACGCTGCTGTTTCTGGTTGCCATGTGCGCAGTCGGAAATGCCCTGTTTACGTTTTCTACGTCGTATTTCTGGCTGGCGCTGGGGCGTTTGATCTCCGGTTTTCCGCACGGGGCCATTTTTGGCGTCGGGGCGATTATCCTCTCTAAAATTGCGCCACCCGGGAAGGTGACGGTCGCGGTGGCCGGGATGATCGCCGGGATGACCGTGGCCAACCTGGTGGGCGTCCCGCTCGGCACCTGGCTGGGGCACCAGTTCAGCTGGCGTTATACCTTTTTCCTGATAGCCCTGTTCGATGCGCTGGTGATCCTCTCGGTGCTGCTCTGGGTGCCGGACATCCATGACAAATCAGAAATCAAATTGTCCGAGCAGTTTCAGTTCCTGAAGAAGCCGGAGCCCTGGCTGATTTTTGCCGCCACCATGTTTGGCAATGCTGGCGTGTTCGCGTGGTTCAGCTTCGTTAAGCCGTTTATGGTCAACGTTTCTGGCTTTTCCGAAGGAATGATGACGGCCATTATGATGCTGATGGGCCTTGGCATGGTGTTGGGCAATCTGCTGAGCGGCAAAATCTCGGGGCGCTTTAGCCCGCTGCGCATTGCGGCCATCACCGATATGGTGATTGTCGCCTCGCTGCTGCTGCTTTTCGCCCTGGGCGAACTGAAAACGGCCTCGCTGGTGATGGGCTTTATCTGCTGTGCCGGGCTGTTTGCGCTCTCTGCACCGCTGCAAATTTTGCTTCTGCAAAATGCGAAGGGCGGTGAGATGCTGGGGGCAGCCGGAGGGCAGATGGCGTTTAATCTCGGCAGCGCGATCGGGGCGTACTTTGGTGGGATGATGATTACCCTCGGCTTTAGCTGGCGCTACGTCACGCTGCCTGCGGCGCTCCTCTCGTTCTCGGCCATGAGCGCGCTGTTGATCTACGGTTACCTGCGGGCCAGACAGGCTCAGGCTAACGCTCGCGCGCTAGCCTGATTGCATTCAGGCAAGCCAGGGCTCACCCAGGGTCAGCATCAGGCGGTTGGCCCAGGCGAAGAACGCAGCGGACTGCACCAGGTCCAGCTGGGCTAAGGTGTCCAGCCCCTCTTTTTCCAGAGCGGCGAGGTGCAGCGGCGTGGCGGCAGGCGGGGTAACCGACAGCGCCGCCGCAAAATTAATTTCCGCCTGCCAGCGCGCAGATTGCCCCTCGCTCAGGGAGCGTCCCGGACGTACGGCCAGCAGCGCCTCTACCGCAGCATCATCCTTTGACAGCTGGCTGGCTTTACGCGCATGGACAGAGGCGCAGTAGATGCAGCCGTTGATTTTACTGGCTACCGTTGCGGCCAGCTCGCGCTCGGCGCGCGGTAATCCCCCCGGTGTATAAAAAATTCCTTTATCAGTTAGCGTGCGCTGTTCAAGCACCGGCAGGTTGCGCCCCAGCAGGCGGAAGTAGTCGGAATCGGTATGGCCAAATTTCGCCAGAACGGCAACCTCGTCATCATGGAAGTCCGCCAGCGGTTTGGCGTCGATCCACGGCTCCCAGCCCAGCTCCTGCTGGGTGAACGCGACGGGAGCCGTCTTCCCGGAGACCGTGGTTGCGGTTGTATGCCAGATGCCTGCTGCCACCGGCGCATCGCTTGCCACCACCGGCTTGTCATTTAGCAGCCGCAGCCCGGCGACGAGTCGGCTCTGAAAGCTGACAAACGCAACAAGCTGCGCCAGGGTAACAATGCCTTCCTTGCTCCAGCCCGCCCGGGTCAGCGCCGTCAACGCGGACGGCGTGGCTTCGACGGGAGAGAACGTCAGCAGGCGCGCGAAGTGCAGCGCAGGGGTCAGGCGTTCGGATGTTGGGTCGGCCAGGCCAAACCCCGCATAGTGCGCGGCCAGCGCCTCCGCGTTGTGCCACCTGGCGACTTTTGCCGCGACGGCGAAGCGCTCGTCCAGCGCAAAATCGCTATCCTGCTGGGTAAATAAGATTTCATAGCTGCCCTGGGCGTGGCGCGTGGCGGCGTCCCGCGTGGTGCACGCCTCTGCCAGAGGGGAACCGGGTTTAATTTCCGCCAGCTCGGCGAGAATGTCCTGACTTAATGACATAGGTGTCTCCTCAAAGGATGTGGGGGGTAATATGTTCGGCGATCAGTTCGATGGAACGCAGCGTGTCGCGATGGGTGGGCTCGACCGAATGAACCTGGAACGAGATATCCGTGGCGCGCCGGAGAACGGAATCAGCCTGCAGCGAATGCAGCACCGTATCTGGCGAACCGATATGGGCGTCGAACTGGCGACGAAAATCGGTGACAGTGTCACCTTTAACCGCGTGTCCGGCAGCGCGATGCTGCTGGGCCTGCCTGGTAAGACCCGGCGTGGCGACCTTCAGCGCGTAGTCATCGCTGTCGGCGACGAACGCCGTGCGGGAGGCCAGAATACGCGGCGCAATGCCCGCAGGCAGTGCCTCAAGGTAGGCATCCACAATCGGGTTCTGGATCGCGTCGAGCGTTAAATCCAACTGGTCTGCCGGGCGCGGCTGCGTGCGGGAGAGCATCAAACCGTGTCCGGCCCGCGCGGCGCGAACGGCACCGTCGACGGAAAAGGTGGCAATCCAGATCCGTTCAGCCAGCTGTGGCGCTGGCGGGTAAAGGTGATTATCCGGATGGGTGAGCGAATCCCCGCGCCAGGCGCTCTGGATCACATGCAAATGGTCAGCAAAGGCCGCGCCGCGCTGTTCAAACGTCAGTCCGAACGGCAGGAAAGAGGTCGGCGTGCCGCCCGAACCAAAACCGACTTCGAGACGCCCATCGGCGAGTAGATCCAGCACGGCGGCATCTTCCGCCACGCGCAGCGGGTTTTCCATCGGCAGGGTAATGATGGCCGTGCCCAGGCGGATGGTTTCGGTATGCGCCGCAACGTGGGCCAGAAACAGCAGCGGCGACGGCAGGCCGCCTTCACTTTCGTGGAAGTGGTGCTGCGCGATCCAGGCGCTGTCAAAACCGTGGCGTTCGGCGTGGCGGATCTGTTCGGTTGCCAGACGATAGCGCTCCTTCGGCGTGGCGTCGTCAAGCAGGCGGGTGAAAAATCCCAGGCGTTTTCGCGTCATGCGAACTCCTCCGTAGCGGGTGAAAAATGGGGAATGGCGGCAATCAGCTCGCGGGTATAGTCGTTCTGTGGCGACGTGAATAAGGTCTCGACGTCACCGTGTTCGACCACCTGACCGCTGCGCAGCACCGTGACGCTGTGGGCGATCCGGCGAACGATAGAGAGATCGTGCGTGATGAACAGGTAGGTTAATCCCAGCTGCTGCTGTAACTGCTGAAGCAGTGCCAGAATCTGCGCTTGTACGGTGACGTCCAGCGCGGAGGTGGCCTCGTCCAGCACCAGAATAGTCGGCTCCAGAATCAGCGCCCGGGCGATGGCTACGCGCTGGCGCTGCCCGCCTGAAAGTTCCCGGGCGGTGCGGGTCAGGAGTTCGACGGGCAGGGCAACCCGCTGCGCCACGGTCTCCACCCGGAGCTTGCGCTCCGCCTTGCTGAGGCGAGCAAAGTTCTTCAGCGGCTCTTCGACGATCTCGAACAGCGTCTGACACGGGTCGAGAGAGGCGAACGGGTTCTGGTAGACAAACTGGATCTTCTGGCGCAGCTGGCGGCGGGCCTCGCGGCTGAGGTCGGTGGCATCAATATCATCAATAATGACCTGTCCGCTGTCCGCCTGTTCAAAACCCAGCAAAATACGGGCGAGGGTGGTTTTCCCGGAGCCGGATTCACCGACCAGCGCATGCGTGCTGCCGCGCCTGACGTCAAACGTCACCCGATCCAGCGCCTGAAGGTGATGACCTTTGCCCAGCGAGAACCGTTTGCTGATGGCGCGGGCGCGAATAGCCGGTGACGCCAGCGGAAGGCCCGCTACCGGGGCGATGGTCAGGCGCTGGCCCTGGAGATCGCTCAGTAGCTGACGGGTATAGGCGTGCTGCGGCGTGCGGACAATGTCGGCGGTGTCGCCGTGCTCCTGAACCTCACCGTTGCGAAACACCAGCAGCCTCTCCGCGCGCTGGGCAGCCAGCGCCAGATCGTGGGTGACAAACAGAACCGCAGTACCCGATTCCCGACGCAGGATATCCAGCAGATCGAGAATGCGTTTTTGCACCGTCACGTCCAGCGCGCTGGTGGGCTCATCGGCAACGATCACGTCCGGGCGCAGGGCGATGGCGATGGCAATCAACACGCGCTGTTTCATCCCGCCGGAGAGCTGATGCGGATACTGCTTCATGCGCTGCTCGGGATGGCTCAGGCCGACCTTTGTCAGCAGGGCGAGCACCTGCTCGTCGCGCTGGAGTGCCGTTACCTTTTGGTGCTGCTGAATAATTTCCCCGACCTGTACGCCGATCGTCTTTACCGGGTTGAGTGAATTACCCGGATCCTGCGGAACCAGGCTGATTCGCGCGCCGCGAAGGGTATCGAGACGCTTCGCTGACCACCGGCTAATCTCCTCGCCGTTGAGCACGATTTTCCCGGCATCGCGTCGGGCGTTATCCGCCAGCAGACCGATGATCGCCTGTGCCGTGGTGGTTTTACCTGAGCCGGATTCGCCGACAAAGGCCAGCATTTCCCCCCGACGGAGGGTGAAGCTGACGTTATGCACCACCTCGCGCCACTGGCGCGCGGTACGGTAGCTGATGGTCAGGTTTTCTACCGAGAGTACGGTCATTTCAGGCCTCCGCTGAACTGCTGGCTGATACGGTTGGTGGCAAGCACGACGGCGATGACGACCACGCCGGGGAAGGTAGTTAACCACCAGGCGGTAGAGAGATAGTTACGGCCTTCGGCAATCAATAAGCCCCATTCAGGAACGGGCGGCGGGGTGCCGTAGCCGAGAAAGCTCAGCGTGGAGAGGGCCAGAATGGCCTGACCAAACTGCAGCGTGGCAAAGGCGAGAACGGCGGTTAAGGCGTTGGGCAGGATGTGTCGCCACAGGACCGCCACGAACGTCCCACCGCTGCCAAACGCCGCCTCGACATAATCCGTATGGCGGATGCGCACCACTTCACCCCGCGCGAGGCGGGCGAAGCTGGCGATGGAGGCCACGCCGACGGCAATCGCGGCGTTAACGGTGCCAAACCCGAGCAGAATAATGACCGTCAGCGAGAGCAGCAGAGACGGAATGGACAGCAGCACGTCGACAAAACGCATCAGGAAAGACTCGACGCGTCCCGCGAACGCGCCGGCGATCACCCCCAGACCGGTGCCCACCACCAGCCCCATCGTGACGGCAGCGAGCGCTGCGCTCAGGGAGTGGGACGCACCATAAACAATGCGGGTGTAAACATCGCGGCCAAGCTGATCGGTGCCGAGCCAGTGGCCCGCCTGCGGTGCCAGACGTTGCGCTCCGGCGATGCCCTCAATCGGGCTGTAGTGGGTTAACAGGCCGGGGGCTACGGCAGCAAAAATCGCGAGAATAATCACCGCCCACGCCAGCCACAGTCCCGGCTGCCACGCGACGCCCTGCCAGCCGGGAACGCGTTTTCGCGCGGCGGCAGCGTAATCGACCAGGCTCATGATGCACCTCCGGTAACGGTTTGCAGACGTGGATCCAGCAGCGGCATCAGCAGGTCCACCAGCAGATTGATCAGGACAAAGCCGAGAGCGGAAATCATCACCACCGCCTGAAGCACGGCGATGTCCTGGTTGTTCACCGCCTGCTGGGTCAGCTGCCCGAGCCCGCTGCGGCCAAATACGGTTTCGGTGATCAGCCCTCCGGCAATCAGTTCGCCCAGCAGCAGCCCGGCAATATTGAGTACCGGCAGCAGCGCGTTGCCGGTGACGTGGCGCCACAGGACGGCGGTTTCACTCAGCCCTTTGGCGCGGGCGACGGCGACAAACGGCTGCGTCGCCACCTGGTCCAGGCTGCGCATCAGAATTTGCGCCAGCGGGGCGGAGATCGGGATCGCGACGGTCACGATCGGCAGGATCAGCCCCTGCAGCGGCGTCGGATTAATCACCGGGATCAGCCGCAACTGAAAAGAAAAAAGCTGAATGAGGGCAATCCCCAGCCAGAACGTGGGTAAGGAGATAAACAGAACCGGCAGAGACTGGAGGGTATTACTCAGCCAGCGCAGACCCGGCAGACGCGACGCAAAGGCCAGCGCAAACGCCAACAGGACCGCGAGTAAAAAGGCGGGCAGGGCGAGGCTCAGGGTATCCGGCAGATTGCTGGCAATCAGCTCGCTGACCGGCACCCCTGCCTGTAATGAATAGCCGAAATCTCCGCGCAGCATCGCCAGCAGCGTGTGGCCGTATTGCTGCCACAGCGGGCTGTCCGCGCCGTAGGCCACGCGCATCTCCTCGATTTGCGCCGGGCTTAGGCCCAGGTCCGGGTTCTGAAATTTAATCAGCACCGCGTCGCCAGGCAGTACCTGGAGCAACACGAACGAGAGGGTAAAGGCGGCCCACAGCACCAGCAGCCCGTGACCAAGACGTTGAAGAAGTGCGTGGCGCATCGTCAGCTCCTCAGTGTTTCTCAATCCAAGCGCCGTAGAACGACGGGCGGCCGACCGCTTCAAAATTGACGCCTTTTAGCCACGGCGCACCGGCAAAGACCTGTGGCTCCTCGAAAATCGGAATAACGTAAGCGTTATCCAGCAGGTAGCGCTGCGCGTCTCCCGTAAGCTGCAGGCGTTTTTGCGGATCGACCTCTGAGGAGATATTTACCAGCAGCGCATTCAGCTTGTCGTCGCGGAAGCTTTTGACCTTGTCGCTGGAGCCGCCTTTTTGCAGCAGCGCGTCGCGGTTAGCGGGGTAGAACATGCTTTTCACCACGTCAGGATCGGCGCGACCAACTTCGGAGACGGTTAACGGGGTCTTCAGCGGATCAAGGTTATCCAGCGTGCGGCTGCCTGCGTCACCGGCTTTCACGCTCAGCACTACGCCCACCTGACGCCACTGCTGAGCAACCAGCTGCAGCACCTCTTTGTTTTGCGGCTGCGGCAGAGATTCATATACCGTCAGCGCCAGCCGCTGGCCGTCTTTGGCGCGGATCCCGTCGCTGCCCGCTTTCCAGCCCGCCTCGTCCAGCAACTGGTTAGCTTTTGCCGGGTCAAAGGTCAATTTGTCGCTGAGATCGACAAAGCCTGCGGCGGAATCGGCAATCACCGACTTCGCCTGCGGATAGTTGGCCGAGAAGAGGGTCTCGACCACCTGCTTTGCATTCGTGGCATGCAGCAGCGCCTGGCGGACGCGAATATCGGAGACCAGCGGGTTATCCGGGCGGAAGCTGATACTGTCGTTCACCCCGCGCGTTGGGGCAGCGTAGATTTTATAGCCCTGATCGGTCGCCTGCTTTTCGTCATACGCCTGCACCTGACGAATAAAGTCGGCCTGGCCTGCCAGCAGGGCACCGACGCGCACGCTGTCCTCCTGGGTCACGATAAACTTGATGCCGTCCAGATTGGCTGGACCCTGTTGCGCCAGATTTTTGGGTCCCCACTGGTAGTCTTTGCGGGCTTCGAGCGTCACTTCGCGGCCGAGCTTCTCGTCCTTCACCACAAACGGGCCGGAGCCAATGATATGCCGGGCATCCCCCAGCTCTTCAAAGTTGCGCTTCAGCGTGCTGAGCGAGACCAGACCCGACCCAATCGTGGCGGTGCCCTGCAGGAACCCCGGCGACGGTTTTTTGAAGTAAAACTTCACGGTCAGCGGGTCGACCACTTCGCTGCGATCGTAGTTATTGATCACTTCTGACACCGGCAGGCGCTGCGCCTTATTGCCCAAACCGTAGGTATCAAAGTTTTTTGCTACGGCGTTGGCGTCCAGCGGCGTGCCGTCGGAGAAGGTAATACCGGGACGCAGTTTAAAGGTGTATTCAGTTTTATCGGCGTTGGTGGTCCAGCTTTCGGCCACCCACGGTTCGACCTGCAGCGTCTTTGGATTTTGCCACGTCAGTTTGTCGGTGATCTGGTTCAGAATGCCGCCGTTCGGGTAGAAGCCGCCGGCAGGCGGATAGAGGTTGGTGTGCGCCTGTTGTTCCAGATAAATCAGCGTGCCGCCTTTGACCGGCGCATCGGCGGACCAGGCTGCGGTTGTCGTCAGAATCAGCGCCGTCAGCAGCGGCAGACGAAATGGGGTTTGCATGGTGAATTCCTTTGTTATCTTCTTGTTAGCGTCGGATTCATCATCGGGCGCGGGGGAAAACAAGGGAACAAAGGAATTAAGATAAGGATTGCCGGAATCTGAAAATAAAAACGCCCCGTTAGCGGGGCGATGGCGGGGGCCTAAACGAATTTCGCCAGCGGGTCGGCGGCGGCAAAGGCGACCGTTTTGTCTGCTAATGGCGGATAGATCAGCTCATTAGTGATGGCGATTTTGATCTTCTTCGCCTCGTCGTGGACGGATTTGACGGCCTGATCCCAGCCCTCGGTATAAACCGCGCCCCACGCGCCTAAATCCAGACAGGTAACATAATTTACCTGACGATAAGGGTAAGGAGTAACGTTCAGCAGGCTGGCGGCAGCGTTATGACCGGCAAATTTGCCTAGCTGGATCGCGTGCTGGCAGGTCATCAGCGCCGTGTTGCCCGCATCGTCTGTTTTGGCGTGAGCCATATCGCCGGTGGCATAGACGTCAGGATGTGCGGGGACCTGCAACGTCTCTGTCACAACCAGGCGGCCCTGGCTATCGCGTTCACCGTCTATCTGCAGGCTGAGAGGATTTGCCTCGACGCCTGCGGTCCAGACGACGGTCGCAGCAGCAATACGTTCACCGTTTTTCAGCGTTACGCCGTGAGCATCAATGGCTTCAATTTCACTCTTCAGCCGCCATTCGACGCCGAGCGCCTCACTCGCCTCTGCAATTGTTTTACGCAATGCGTCGCTATAACGGCCGCCAATGACTGGCCCCCTTTCAACTACGACTATTTTAATCTCCGTATTGTCACCAAAACGGGCACGCAGTCGGGCAGGTAGCTCCGTTGCCAGCTCAATGCCGGTAAAGCCGCCTCCGCAGACTACCACGGTGTTGCGCTCGGGCGTGGAGGGACGTAACGCCAGTGAATCAAGGTGACGCTCAAATACCTGTGCGGATTCCAGCTGGTCGATGTCAAAGGCGTAGTCAGCCAGGCCGGCAATCGGTGGGCGTTTGGTCTGGCTGCCCGTAGCGAGGATCAGCCTATCGTAGGAAGCCGTAGCATGCGCGCCATTGGACATCCGGTATAAAACGGTTTTTGCCGTGGTATCAATTTGTTCCGCGTGTCCGGCGATGAATGTGATATCAAGCTCGGCAAACAGGTCAGTCAACGGGGCGACCAGCGTTGACACCTTTTCCTCATAGAAGCGTGGCCGTACGCGCAGTTCGGGTAAGGGGGCCAGTACCGCAATCTCCAGACTGTTATTACCCTGCTGCTCAGAGAGACGTGCCGCGCTCACGGCTGCCCACATACCCGCAAAACCACTGCCTACGATTAAAATCTGCTTTTTCATATTCGATCCTTTCTCCCGCCAGGCTTCGTGCCTGACATAACTGCCACTATACTTGTCGGAGTTAACTCCGACAACTTCTTTCTGAGTTAAAAATCGTTATAATGCTCCGAACACTAATTCGGAGTTAACCATGGCGTTTTACAGTTCCGGTGTGGAATACGGCATTCACAGCCTGATGTGTATGGTGGATGCGAAGGGCAACGAGCGTGAGATGAGCGTCCGGGAGATGGCTGCCTTGCAGGGCGTGCCGTATGACTACCTCGGCAAAATCTTCACACGCCTGTCACGTGCCGGGCTGGTCATCAGTACGGAAGGCAAGGGCGGGGGCTTTAAGCTGGCGCGTCCGGCGGAGCTGATCAGCGTGCTGGATGTGGCGCATGCCATTGACGGCGAGAAAAACATGTTCGAATGTCGTGAAGTGCGCCAGCGGCTGGCCGTGTTTGATGAAGCACCGCCTGCCTGGGTCTGCGACGGCCCGTGCGGAGTACGTTCAGTCATGGATAGCGCGCAGCAGCGGATGGAAGAGGAGCTCGCGCGTCATACTATTCTCGACCTGGCGCGTAAAATGTACCGAAAAGCGCCGGACACCTTCCAGATTGAGGTTCAGGAGTGGATTTCAGTTCGTCGTTCGTCGTAGCAATGAGCCGGGTAAGGCGTAGCCACTACCCGGCAAAAGGTGTTTACGAGCGTAAGTCGATCACCATACGGCCACGGATCTGGCCCTGTTCCATCTCTTTAAAGATGGCGTTGATGTCCTCGATAGGACGCATCGTCACTTTCGGCACTACTTTGCCCTCGGCCGCAAACTGGAAGGCCTCCTGCAGATCCTGACGGGTGCCAACCAGCGAACCTACCACCTGAATACCGTCCAGCACCAGGCGCGGAATGTCCAGGCTCATCGCTTCAGGCGGCAAGCCAACGGCGACCACGCGGCCACCGGCACGCACGGCATCCACCGCCGAGTTGAAGGCCGCTTTTGCGACGGCGGTGACGACTGCGGCATGCGCGCCGCCGGTTTTTTCCTGCACAATCTTAGCGGCATCTTCGCTGCGTGAGTTGATGGTTAAATCCGCACCCATGCTCGCGGCCAGCTTCAGCTGTTCATCGTTAACGTCCAGAGCGATGACTTTGGCATTAAACACGTTTTTGGCGTACTGCAGCGCGAGGTTGCCCAGCCCGCCCAGACCGTAAATCGCGATCCACTGGCCCGGTTTTATGCCGGAGATTTTCACCGCTTTGTAGGTGGTGACACCGGCGCAGGTGATGCTGCTGGCCGCCGCCGAATCCAGACCATCCGGCACTTTTACCGCGTAATCCGCGGTGACGATGCACTCTTCCGCCATGCCGCCGTCAACGGAGTAACCGGCGTTTTTCACGTCACGGCACAGGGTTTCGTTACCGGTATTACAGTATTCGCAATGACCGCATCCTTCAAAGAACCAGGCCACGCTTGCGCGGTCGCCGACTTTCAGCGACGTCACGCCAGGGCCGACTTCTTTCACGATACCAATACCTTCATGGCCCAGGATTACCCCGGTCTTATCGCCAAAATCACCGTTCTTCACGTGGAGGTCGGTATGGCATACACCACAGCACTCCATTTTCAGCAGGGCTTCCCCATGCTTAAGCGGGCGTAAGGTTTTTTCAGTAACATTGACCTGATGATCCTGAGTAACAACAGCAGCCTTCATGTGTATCTCCTTGTTCATGATAAGAATCTGCATAGCAGGTGTAGTACCCCTTAAGGATTAATACATTAGCCTGGTAATGCAAGGCTGCGGCAACATAATGTCATCATTTGATTCGATTTCAGATTAAGAATACGGCGATCCTCTAATAATTAAGGGGGAAAATGCTGGCCCGGCGAGGTGCTCGCCGGGCGCAGATTTACAGCTGGGCTTCAATCTCCTCAATTTCTCTACGCCATTGCGCCTGCAGCTGCGGCTTCTGATGTTTCGGCTTACGCGCCAGATCGTCTTCCAGCAGCGTTTCCAGCGCGATCAGCCGCTCCAGCAGATCGTCGTACGGCGAGGGTTGAATCTCGCCAGCGGTGACGACGGGCGCGGCGGATGTCCCCAGCCCCGCGCTTTCACGCAGCCGCTCAAACACGGCTTCAGCATCGTGCCACTCGCTCAGCCAGCCGTCCTCAATCAGCCAGAAGCGGTTACAGCTTTGGCTAATTAACTGGCGATCGTGGCTGACCAGCAGCACGCCGCCTTCGAACTGTTGCAGCGTTTCCGCCAGTGCCTCTTTGCCTTCCATGTCGAGATGGTTGGTGGGCTCATCCAGCATCAGCAGGCTATATCGTGCAAGCGTCAGCCCGACGAACAGCAGGCGAGAGCGCTCGCCGCCGCTGAGCGTGCTGACTTTTTGCCCGTGTCTCGCCCACGGGAACCCGGCGCTGATGAGCGCCATCTTCCTGTTTTGCGGGTCGGGAGCGAAAGGTTCCAGCGCGTCGAGCAGCGTGGCGTCATCAGGCAGCTGATGCAGCGTCTGGTCGTAGTAGCCCGGCGAGACGCGCGGATGGATTTTCAGCCCGCTGTCCGTCGGTTCATCCACAAAATGTCGCCAGATAAGCTTCATCAGCGACGATTTACCGCAGCCGTTACGACCGACAATTGCCACGCGATCGCCGCTTTTCAGCCGCGCCGTTTCGATGTTAAACAGCGGCGGTAGCCCGGGCGCAGGCGGGACGCTGAGGTTTTCCATCTCCAGCAGACGGTCCGCCCGCAGCGCGTCGCCGCGCAGGGTTAGCGTCCATGGACTGCCCGCCGTGAGCGCGGTCTGGCTTTCTTTGAGTCGTTCGACCTGTTTTTCCATCTGCTTGGCTTTGCGGGCCAGGTCTTCGTTGTCATAAACCTTACCCCAGGTCGCCAGACGTTTGGCGCTGGCGGTCACGCGGTCGATCTCCTTTTGCTCCGCCTTGTGGCGCTGCGCATCGCTTTCGTCTTTTGCTGCAAGCGCTTTACGGGCGGCCGTACAGGGAAGGGCAAAGTAGTGCAGCGTCTTATCACGCAGGATCCAGCTGCCGTTTGTGACGGCATCCAGCAGTTGTCTGTCGTGCGAAACCAGCACGAAGCTGCCTGACCAGTTCTGTAAAAAGTGTTCCAGCCAGAGCATGGTCGGCAGATCCAGGTGGTTGCTGGGTTCATCCAGCAGGAGCAGATCCGGCTCGTGAATCAACGCCCGCGCCAGCAGCAGGCGGGTGTGCTGTCCGCCGCTCAGGGTGGCGGATTGCAGCGTCATATCCTGCGGCGTGAAGCCCATGCTCGCCAGCAGCGTTTCGGCTTTCCAGCGCAGGCTGTCGTGCTCAGCTAAAGGCAGTTGCGCGAGTACGGCATCCAGCATGGTCAGCGGGAAAATGGCGTCCGGGAGATGTTGCTCCACGCGCGCCATCAGGCAGTGCCCGGCCAGCGCTACCGTTCCGGCGGCTGGGATATTTGTTCCGTCCAGCACCTTTAAAAGCGTACTTTTGCCGCAGCCGTTGTCGCCCAGCAGGCCGATGCGGTCGCCTTTTTTCAGCGTAAAGGAGAGAGAGTCGAAGAGCGTGCCAAACGCCGTATCAACGCGTAAAGATTGTGCAGTGAGTAAAGTGCTCATTGTTGCTTACCCAAGAGTTACAGGCATGTTTATGCCTCGTCAAACATCGCTGACGATAACTCAGTAAGCCCGAGAGAAGGGATTTCAGGGGTTGGTGTCTTCGCTCAAGCAGAAGTTATCGCAGCACGATACCGATAACGCTTGAGCTGGTGCGATCACCAAATGTATGTGAAACATTGAAAATTTCACGATACAGCATAATTGGCCTCCTTATATGTTATGAGTTTGTAGGTGACTATCACTATACAACGTTTTCCTGCATATACCAAACAGAGGGGCAGCAGTGCTGCCCAGAATTATTTTTTTCGTATAAGAACATACAGGGCTAGTGTGAGAACTGACGCACTGAATGCGGAAACACCTAAAAAAAGGTACAGAACGAAATCCATGATCAATTCGTCGCCATATATTTTAAAATGCTCCGCAATAGAGTACTGCGCTTCCGGTGGAATAACTTTATATAGTGTGAGTAACGAAAGAAACACTGCCGTACACCATAGCAGTGCCAGTAGTATCACCTTCATTAATAAACCTGCACAACGCCATGAGCAATCATATAGTTTCCCAGTTGCAGCCCTCCCGTTCGTAGCAAGGCTGATGCCAGAACCTTAAAATCGCTCTGACTGTAAAGCGTGATACATCCCTTACTTAATCCAGATGGTCCGATAGGGTGCAATCTGAATTCTCCTCGCCTTATACCGTTCACAAAAGTCTCATCATTTATCAATCCGTCATCGCGATATAAAGCAAACCACTCGCTCCGATTGGAACCCGTGAAAAATGCATTTACACTGTCCTTTGTTTGAGTATACCAACCACCTAATCCACGTAATAGTATGTAATATCGGCCCGGAGGGAGAGGGCCTATGTCGGGTAGAGACGCGCTTTCGGGACGATTTGTTGCATTGCCATTCCCCGAAAATGCTGGGAAAAAGCCCACTCCGGGCACAGACAGTGTTGCGTACTTACCGCCGTTGAGGTGGAAATAGCATTGCAGGAGATTCATGAACGGTCATTCCATGAGTCTGCAAAGATGATATTACCGTCGCAATGTTGCCACGTGATTTTCTCATAACGCAGGGAAACATTTTCTAGATGATTATGTTTTTCCATTGCCGAGTTTTTTACGTCATGCATCAAGGGGCATATTGAGACAACTTTTACGTTCTCCAGGTACATGTTGAAGTATTCGACTTCCTGACCCGCGTCGTCGATCTTGTACCACTTAAACTCGGCACTTTTCAGCGTTTGGCCTTTTGCCACGGCCTTGTATAAGTAAGGGCTAGAACTGTCAAACTCCTTTTCAAATACCAGCGCACTATGAACGCGCGTACCCGTTATTTTTCCTGTCATGTTATCTGTTGGCAGATACAGTCCATGACCGAACCCTAATATCTCGATACTTCCCTCGCGATCTTGTACATCAACAGCGCCTTTGATATCTGCGCCGCCGTCATCTTTAAGCCAAAGGTAAGCCGGAATTGCCATTTCAAAACTCCTTTTTCAATTAATGAATTTAGTGATACGGAACGTTACTAAACCTTTAAAAGAAACTGTTTAATAGGCAAAAAATGTTATGCAAAATATTTATATTTCAATGAGATATGAATTGTTGTCGGAATATTGATTTTTTAAATAATGGTCAGGGGAATACTGTAGAAGCGGCAAAGAAAATAAAGGGAGGAGGGTGTTCACGTTCCCTCTCCCTTTTGAGGAGAGGGAAGGGTCGGAGCCAATTAAATCGAGGTACGGCGATAGCTGCGGTATTCAGGCATCCAGAAGTTATCATCAATAGCCTGCTGCAGCGCGTCGGCAGAGGTTTTCACCGCCACGCCCTGCTGCTGCGCCATTTTACCCACCGCAAACGCGATAGCGCGCGACACCTTGTGAATGTCCTTCAGTTCCGGCAGCACCAGCCCTTCGCCGTTGTTGACCAGCGGCGAATAGCCCGCAAGGGTTTCGCTCGCTGACATCAGCATCTCATCGGTAATGCGGGACGCGCCGGAGGCGATCACGCCCAGACCAATGCCCGGGAAGATATAGGAGTTGTTGCACTGGGCGATCGGATAGGTTTTATCCTTCCATACCACCGGATCGAACGGGCTGCCGGTGGCAACCAGCGCGTTACCTTCGGTCCAGGCGATGATGTCCTGCGGCGTCGCTTCCACGCGGGAGGTCGGGTTAGAAAGCGGCATCACGATAGGGCGCTCGCAGTGCTTGTGCATCTCGCGAATAATCTCTTCGGTGAAGAGACCGGTTTGCCCGGAAACGCCGATCAGAATATCCGGCTTCACGTTGCGCACCACGTCCAGCAGGGAGAGCACTTCGTTGTCTGTGTCCCAGTTCTTCAGGTTCTCGCGCTTCTGCACCAGCTTGGTCTGGAACGGCAGCAGGTTCGGCATGCCGTCGGTCAGCAGGCCGAAACGGTCCACCATAAAGACGCGGGAGCGGGCCAGCTCTTCGCTTAAGCCTTCGCGCTGCGTCTGGGCAATAATCTGCTCGGCGATGCCGCAGCCCGCAGAGCCTGCGCCCAGGAAGACGATTTTCTGGTAGCTCAGCTGGCTGCCGGCCGCGCGGCTGGCGGCGATAAGCGTGCCCACGGTCACCGCTGCGGTGCCCTGGATGTCGTCGTTAAAGGAGCAGATCTCATCGCGATAGCGGTTCAGCAGCGGCATCGCGTTTTTCTGCGCAAAGTCTTCAAACTGCAGCAGAACGTCCGGCCAGCGGTGCTTCACGGCCTGAATGAAATCGTCGACAAACTGATAGTACTCGTCGTCGGTAATACGCGGATGACGCCAGCCCATGTACAGCGGATCGTTCAACAGTTGCTGGTTGTTGGTGCCGACATCCAGCACCACCGGCAGGGTGTACGCCGGGCTGATGCCGCCGCAGGCGGTGTAGAGAGAGAGTTTACCGATTGGGATCCCCATCCCGCCAATGCCCTGGTCGCCGAGGCCGAGAATACGTTCCCCGTCCGTCACCACAATCACTTTAATATTGTGGTTCGGCACGTTCTGCAGAATGTCGTCCATGTTGTGACGGTTCTGATAAGAGATAAAGACGCCGCGTGAGCGACGGTAGATCTCAGAGAAGCGTTCGCACGCCGCACCCACCGTTGGGGTGTAGATCACCGGCATCATCTCTTCGAGATGGTTTTGCACCAGGCGATAGAAGAGGGTTTCGTTGGTGTCCTGGATGTTGCGCAGGTAGATGTGTTTGTCGATCTCGGTTTTGAAGCCCTGATACTGGATCCACGCGCGCTCTGCCTGCTCTTCAATGGTTTCAACCACTTCCGGCAGCAGGCCAAGCAGGTTAAAGCTGCTGCGCTCTTCCATGCTGAAGGCGCTGCCTTTGTTGAGCAGGGGGAATTCGAGTAAAACCGGGCCGGCATAAGGGATATATAAGGAACGATGTTTTTTCAGTTTGTTGTCCATGTCACTCACTCTTTTTTTGAAGATCCGTCCCTGACACTGCTGTTTGTCATCTTTCTGGCCTGTGCTACGGGGTGCGGTCAGGCGGTATTATAAAGGAGCTAAATATTAATTACCGCAACACATAAACAAAAACACCATCGGTTTTGCCGATGGTGTTCTGGATCTCAGTCTGGAACTTACTTGCCCGCGTGGCGTTTTCTGCCGGTGGCGTGAGTGACTTGCGTTTCGTGGTCGCCTTCAATCACCACTTTGCGCTGATTTGAAAGCTTGTAGTTCAGTCCCAGAATGTGGCGTGCCTGACGGTTCGATTTCATGTTAACTCCTCAATCCTGTTGATAGTTTTAAGGACCAGTTTGCTTTCGCAAACGAAATGTAACCCCTTAGGTTGCAGATCCAGCTTAGCAGGTTTTTACAAAGGTGCGTTTTGCCCGCTGACGACGTAGTTAATGGTCTGCTGGTAGATGTCACTGAGGATGTCATTATCCGTGGATTCCACCCACTTGGTCAGTTCCATTAAAATGTCATCTTCAGTCACAGCACCGTGCTCGGCGTGAAGACCCTGCGCAATCGCGTTAACGAGTTCAGGTTGTGCTGCTGTGGTATTAGCCGGGTAATAAGTAAACATGCTGCCTCCGTGTCGTTGTCTGTTTAATGGTACGGCTCGCAAAAAATTTAATTCATAAACAGAATGGCAAATATTTCCCCGGTTGTGTCTCAGATTCATCTTAGAAATAAAAATGACATAAGTGCATGCTTTTATGCGCTTTTAAAACGGAGGGATATATTGGCGTGAGGCAGTGCGGATATTATGGCGGTGCTCCTGCTATCGCGGGAATATAGCAGGAGCCGTTTTTAAATTACCACTTCATTTCGCCAGTATTCACTTTGGCGCTTAATTCCAGAGAGCTCTCTTCTGCCAGACCCGGATACTGTTTTTTCAGTGCACCGATGACGCCCGCAGAGTTTTTATGTGCCGACAACGCCTGTTCAAAATGCTGCAGATAGCCACGGGTAAAATCAATAGCCCCGGTTCCGGACGGTGGCGTGCCCAGGTAGTGGCCTGGGATCACGCGTTCCGGCTTGTGCGCGGCCATGTTGTCCAGGGTCTGCTGCCACTGCTGACGGCGAGCCGGCGTCTGGGTATCAGCCGTCCAGACGTGAATCCCCCAGGAGACCCCGGTGCCGCCGAGGATGGTTTTCACGGACGGGATCCACACGTAGGCCGCATAGCTGTCCGGCTGCTCGATATCGACCTTTTCCCCGTCAATCATAAAGGTGGTGGAGGCAAGCACCTGCGGCACCACCAGTTCCGTTGGCGCGCCGTCTTTCATCTGCGGGCCCCAGAAGGCGAGCTTGGCGTCTTTGGTGGCCTTAATATGGTCAACCACCTGCTGCGTGGCCACCACTTTGGCGTTCGGGAAGGCCTTCACCAGCGGCTGCAGGCCAAAATAGAAATCCGGATCGCCGGAGGTGATCACAATCTTATTCAGCGTTTTACCGCTGCGGCGAATTTTCTCTACCAGCGCTTCGCCATCCTTCACGCTGAACTGCGCGTCAAACAGCACCGCCTCTTTCGGGCCGGAAACGAGCGTGGAGGAGACCGCGAAAATGCCTTTATCCTGCGGGTTATAGGTATCAATCGTCAACGGCGCGGCAAAAACGGCCGGAGCGAAAAGGGTGGAAAGCAGGGCAATATGGGGGAGTTTCATGCTGTTGTCTCTGTTGTTCAGGAATGTCTCTATTGTACGGATATTCTCATTTGCCAGAATTCCTGAAACAAGACATGCTTAGTTTCATAAATCGAGCAGATGGAGCTTATATGGATCGCGTTATTGCCGCTCAGGTCTATAACCGGATATGCGAGCTGGGAAGCCTGAGCGCGGCCGCCCGCGCGCTGGGCATTTCCCGGCCGATGGTGAGCCGTTACCTTGAACAAATGGAGAAGTGGGCGGGGACGCGGCTGGTAAACCGCTCCACGCGCAAGCTGACGCTGACGGCGGCAGGGGAAAAGGTGCTGCAAAAAACGCGGACGCTCTCGCAGATCTCGCAGGAAATCGAAGGTCAGTCGGAAAAAGATCTGCCGTCCGGCACGCTACGGGTAGCCTGCGCGCACTTTACCGCCATGCACCTGATTGCGCCGGTCCTGCCCGGCCTGCTCTCGCGCTACCCGCAGCTGCGCATTGAGCTGGACGTGAACAACCATCCGGTCAGCCTGGTGGGAGAGCGCATTGACGTCGCGGTGCGCATTACCGATAACCCGGAGCCCGGCATGATCGCCCGCCGGCTGGGGGAGTGTCGATCGGTGCTCTGCGCCTCGCCGGCGTATCTGGCACAGCACGGCACGCCCGTCAGCCCCGAAGAACTGGCGCAGCATAACTGCCTGCACTACAGCTTTTTCGCCGGGCAGTCCTGGCACTTCCTGACCCCGGAAGGCGAAAGCCTGAGCGTGGCCGTCAGCGGCAACCTGAGCGCCAGTATCTCTTCACTGCTCATGAACGCGGCGATCGAGCACTGCGGCATCGCCATGCTGCCGGAGCGCGAAGCGCGCGCCGCGCTTGAGCAGGGATTACTGGTGCCGGTACTGGCGTCGCTGGAGCCGAAACCGCTTGCCATCCACGGCATTTATCAGTCACGGGAATACCAGCCTGCCGCGCTGCGCGTGTTTCTTGACGAACTGTCCCGCCACCTTGCCTGAGGGGCGATTATTTTGCCTTTAGCCAGGGAGAGGCCGTGCTCCAGAAAATAATATTGGCCCCGAGATAATTTTCGCCGAAGCGGACAAACTCGGCTTTGGTGAACGGTTTTCCGGTCTGAGGATCCTTATAGGTCAGAGTCGGCTCCTGAACCGCCATGGCGATGAGCGGCAGCGCCTGTTTATTTTTATGGAAGAAGGGATAGGCATTCTTCATGTGCGCCTTGCGGTTGGGCACAATGTCCGGCCCGCCCAGGCCGATATTGTTGGCGCTGGCATACGCAAAAACACGTCCCATATAGTTGTGGTCGTTATCCCACTCGCACGGCCAGAAGTTCACGTACTGCACCACATGTGATTTCTGAAAAACCTTGCGCGCAAAGGCCAGATTTTCCATCTCACCCGCGAAATAGCTATCGCAGGTGAAGCCCGCTGGCGGATTTTTCTCGTCAATATCAATCGCGGTTTCAGGCAGGTTTACGCCATACACCTCGCCATCAAAGCGTTTTGCGAGCGCTGCCAGCAGTGCCTGGTAGCGCTGGCGCACCGTGGGGTCCCACTGACGCGCTACCCATCCCGCGCCGACAGGCTTGCCCTCGCCGGGGTTATCAAACTGCGGCGCAATCCCGCCGCTGTATTGCTTATCGTGCATCAGATAGTCCGGGACGTAGCGGGCGTCCGGCTCAAAGAAACGATCCTGGATCTGAATAAAGAGTTTTTTCCGGGCGGCCTTAAGACGCGCCAGATCCTGCTCAATCCGCGAGAAGTCATAGCTGTCCTTCTCGGGTTCAAGCTGGCGCCAGTTGTACACGATCTGCACGCCGCCGATGTCGCCACGCGCAACCAGCGGGAGCGCCGCGTCGAGGTCGCCTGAGCTGGTATAGATAAAGTTTTCCGGCGTTTTGGCCAGTGAAGAAAGAGAGAGAGCCAGCGTGGCTACCGCGACGGCCATCCTGATTTTTAGCGTCATATCATTATCCTTGTTGTCGGTACAGCAGGTGAAAGACACGGAATCGTCTGTGTTCCAGGGCGTGTCAGATGTGTAGTCTATACTTAACCCTTTGTAAGCCAAAAGGAGAGCAAGAATGACGATTCATAAGCACGGTTCGGCACACTGGTCTGGCGACATTAAGCGCGGGAAAGGAACGGTTTCCACCGAGAGCGGCGTTCTCAACCAACAGCCTTACGGCTTTAACACCCGCTTTGAGGGTGAAAAGGGGACTAACCCGGAAGAACTGATCGGCGCGGCACATGCGGCTTGTTTTTCCATGGCGCTGTCGCTGATGCTGGGTGAAGCGGGCTATACCGCTGATTCGATTGATACGACCGCGGACGTCTCTCTGGATAAAACCGACGGCGGCTTTGCCATCACTAAGGTTGCGCTGCAAAGTAAGGTCACCGTTCCGGGCATTGCGCCACAGCAGTTTGACGGCATTATTCAGAAAGCCAAAGCGGGCTGTCCGGTGTCGCAGTTGCTCAAGGCCGAAATTACCCTGGACTATAAGCTTAACTAAATCACAGCCGGGTTTGTGCCCGGCTATCCCTTCAGCGCGGCGGGGAACACCTCCGCCAGCCAGGCGATAAACACCTTCAGTCTGTGCGTCAAATGCCGGTTCTGCGGGTAGACCACGTGAAACGGGTACGCGGCAGGCTGCCAGTCACCCAGAATCGCCACCAGCGCTCCCGCCTGCAAATAGGTCTTTGCTGAATACTCAAAGGTTTGAACGATCCCCAGACCCGCCGCGGCTGCCGCCAGATGAGCGTTACTTTCATTGACGCCGAGATAGTGCGGAAGAGTGATTTCCAGCGCCTCGCCGTTTTGCCGGAAGCGAAACGGAAACGACCGCCCGGTGACGGGAGAGAGATAACTAACAAGCTTGTGGCCGTTGCGCAGCTCCTGCGGATAGGCCGGAACGCCGTGGTTTTTAAGGTAACCCGGCGTCGCGCAGGTGACCATCTGAGCGTCACCGAGATGACGTGCGATAAGTGTTGAATCGTTCAGCGGGCCGCCGCGGATCACGCAGTCTACGTTACCGCTGATAAGATCGACCGGACGATCGGCCACGCCAAGATCGATACGGATATCCGGGTAGCGCTGCATAAAATCCGGCAGCAGGGGGATGAGCACGTCCCGTGCGGTGGAACCGCCCACGTCAACCCGCAAATGTCCCTTGGGCGTCGCGCGGGAAACGCGAAACGAGGTGTCGATATCTTCGATATCAATCAGCACCCGGCGCGCTTTTTCATAGTATTCCAGCCCTTCAGGCGTCGTGACCACCCGACGAGTCGTCCGGTGAAGGAGACGTATCGCCAGGTGCGCCTCAAGGGATTTAACCAGTTTGCTCAGCGTGGCGATCGGCATATTCAGCGAGTCCGCCGCGCGGGTAAAGCTGCCGGATTCCACCACCCGCGTGAAGGCGCGCATCGCCATAAGCTGATCCATGATGACCTCTGATTATTTCCATGGGTGAATAGTCATTTTCATTTTTGCCCATTTTTCATAAATGTCGCAAGGGATAAAGTCTGTCCAACGCAAACACAAAAAGGTAAATGACATGAACACGACTCTCTCAGGAAAAATTGCACTGGTCACCGGCGGCAGCACCGGTATTGGTCTTGCCACGGCGCAGGAGCTGGCGGCACAGGGCGCGAAGGTGTACATCACCGGGCGTCGTCAGGCCGAACTTGACGCCGCGGTAGAAGAGATTGCTTCTGACGCAGTGGGCATTCGCGCGGACGTCTCTAAGCTTGCCGATCTGGATGCGGTTTATGCCCGGATAGCAAAAGAAGAAGGCCGTCTCGATATTCTGTTCGCCAATGCGGGTGGCGGCGATATGCTGCCGCTGGGCGCGATCACCGAAGAACAGTTTGACCGGATTTTTGGCACCAACGTTCGCGGGGTGCTGTTCACGGTGCAGAAGGCGCTGCCGCTGTTATCAACAGGCTCGTCGATCATTCTGACCGGCTCGACGGTGTCGGTTAAGGGGACGGCTAACTTCAGCGTCTACAGCGCCAGTAAGGCCGCGGTGCGTAACTTTGCCCGCTCCTGGGCGCTGGATTTGCAGGGCCGTGGGATCCGCGTCAATGTCGTAAGCCCGGGCCCGATCAAAACGCCTGGTTTAGGGGATCTGGTGCCGGAAGAACACCGCCAGGGGCTGTACGACGCGCTGGCCGCGCAGGTGCCGCTCGGACGTTTAGGCGCGCCGCTCGAGGTGGGTAAAGCGGTGGCGTTTCTGGCCTCCGACGCGGCCAGCTTTATCAACGCCACCGAGCTGTTTGTGGACGGCGGGATGGCGCAAATTTAACCCAGGCTGCGCCAGCAGCGAACGTGACGGCCCTCGCGAGAGGGCTGTAGCGGCTGAGGACGTTCGCACCCCTGCGCGGCCATCGGGCAGCGGTCGCGGAAAAAACAGCCTTCGGGCAGGTGACGGTTGCCGGGAAGCTCCGTTTTGCGTAACGCCAGCGTTTCATCCAGCGGCTCTCCGGTGCGGGGAACCGAATCGAGCAGCAGGCGGGTATAGGGGTGGCGCGGCTCGCCAAGTACCTGCGCGGCGCTGCCCAGCTCCACAATCTGTCCGAGATACATCACCGCCACGCGGTCGCTCATGTGTCTGACCACCGAGACGTTATGCGAGATCAGTACGTAGGTCAGATTACGCTGCTGCTGTAGCGTCACCAGCAGGTTGAGGATTTGCGCCTGCACGGAGATATCCAGCGCGCTGGTGGGTTCATCGAGCACGATGATATCCGGGTCGGACGAAAGCGCCCGGGCGATGGCAATGCGCTGGCGCTGCCCGCCGGAGAAGGCGTGTGGAAGGCGGTCGAGATATTCCGGGCGAATGCCCACCTGCAGCGCCAGATCCGCCGCCAGCTGACGGCGCTCGCGCTCGCTGCTGCGTTTTTGCACCCACACCGGCTCGGTAATGATGCGCCAGACCGGCAATCGAGGGTCGAGCGAGGAGAGCGGATCCTGAAACACCATCTGCATGCCACCGGCATGGTGGGCACGCTGGCATGCGCCGGCGCTGGGTTTAAGCATCCCCATCAGCAGCTGCGCCAGCGTGCTTTTCCCACAGCCGGACTCCCCGACAACGCCCAGCGTTTCGCCCCGACGGATCTGGAGATCCAGCCCGTTGAGCGCATGGACCCGTTCCGTCACGCGGCCCAGCCAGTTTTTGCGCGCCGCAAAGTTCACGTGCACGCTATCCAGTTCCAGCAGTACATCAGACATGGTGTTTCTCCCGTTGTGGATACCAGCAGGCAGCCTGTTGGCCCTCTGCGCCATGGGGCTGCAGGCGCGGCGTTTCGCTGCATTTTGCCCCCGCGGCAAAGCAGCGATCGCGGAAAGCGCACCCCTGCGGAAGCTGGCTGAGGTTGGGCACCGTTCCGGGAATGGCGGGCAGCAGATCGCGCGGCTGGCCGTTTTCCGGCGCGCACCGCAGCAGGCCGATAGAATAGGGATGCACAGGGCGGTGGATCAGCGTTTGCGTGGCACCGCTCTCTATCACGCTGCCCGCATACATTACGTACATTCTGTCGCAGAGCTGGGACACTACGGCCATATCATGGCTGATAAACAGCACCGAGGTGCCGCTGGCCTTCGCCTTATGCTTCAGTAAGCGCAGCACCTGGAGCTGGACGGTTACGTCCAGCGCGGTGGTCGGCTCGTCGGCGATGATCAGCTCCGGCTCGCAGGAGAAGGCAAGGGCGATCATCACCCGCTGGCGCATGCCGCCGGAGAGTTCAAACGGATAACGCGCCATGACCTCCTTCGCGTCCGGAATTTGCATCTCTTCCAACAGGGCGATCGCCTTCTGCTGCGCCTCGCGCCGGGAAAGCGGCTGATGCTGGCGAATCACCTCCACCATCTGTTTGCCAATCCGCCGTGTCGGGTTTAGGGCGGTCATGGGCTCCTGAAAAATCATCGCCACTTTAGCGCCGCGCCACTGGCGAAGCTGTTTCTCGGACGCCGTCAGGACGTTTTCACCGAGTAATCTCACCTGACCGTGATGAATACGGTAGCTGCCCTCTGGCAGCAGGCGCATGGCGAGCATGGCGGTAACGGATTTGCCCGACCCTGATTCGCCCACCACGCCGACAATTTCGCCCCTGCCGATCTCAAGCGAAACGTGGTTCAGCGCATGAACCTCCCCGCGAAAAACCGGGAAGCTCAGATGCAGGTCTTCAATATTGAGTACCGGTTCGGTCATTACTGTTTGCCTCCTGACTTCGGATCCAGCAGATCGCGGATACCGTCGCCAAACAGATTAAAGCCCACGGCGGTAATCAAAATTGCCGCACCTGGAAAGGCGCAGTACCACCACTGGTCCAGAACGTAGTTACGGCCCACGGCCACCATCGCGCCCCATTCGGCGGTGGGCTGCTGCGCGCCCAGGCCAATAAACCCCAGCGTGGCGGCCATCAGAATGGCGCTGCCGATATCCAGCGACGCCTGCACGATCAGTGGCGGCAGGGCGTTGCGCAGGATATGCCAGCGGATCAAATGCCAGCGGGAGGCGCCAAAGGTGCGGGCGGCCTGAACGTAGGTGAACTGACGCACCACCAGGGTTTGCCCGCGCGCCAGCCGCACGTAGAACGGTATGCGGACAATCGCAATCGCCAGCATGGCGTTAAACAGGCTCGGACCGAGCGCGGCGGCCAGCGCCATGGTCAACACCAGAGAAGGAATGGAGAGCATAATGTCCATCACCCGCATGATGACGGCGTCGCCGCGCCCGCCCAGGACGCCGGACAAACAGCCCAGGAGCGAGCCAATGCCGCCCGCAATCACCACCACCGCCAGCCCGGCGGTAATCGACTGCTGGCTGCCCGTCAGCACGCGGCTGAACAGGTCGCGTCCCACCTCATCGGTGCCAAACCAGTGTTGCGCAGAAGGTGCCTGCAGGCGGGCGGTGAGATCCAGCGCGTTCGGGTCATGCGGCACTATCCACGGCGAGGTCACCATCAGCAAAAGCATCGCGACCATAATGACGCCGCCGACAATCGTGAGCGGGCTTTGGCGCAGCATCCAGAACAGCTTTGCCCAGTTGATGCGTTGTCTGGTGGTTTTCACCGGGACGGGTGTTTCCTGCGTTAACATCATTCGGCACCTCCGCGCCCGATTCGCGGGTCAATCCACAGGTAAAGCAGATCGACCACCAGATTAACCAGCACGTAGGCCAGCGAAACGACGACGGCAAAGCCCATCACCGCCGGGAAGTCCAGCGCCTGAATGGAAGTCACCACCCAGGCGCCCATACCCGGCCAGGCAAAGACGGTTTCGGTCAGGACGGCGCCGTAAAGCAGGTCGCCCAGCGCCAGCCCGAGCACGGTAATGGACGGGATCATCGCATTCGGCAGGGCGTAGCGCAGGACGATGTACCAGCCGGGCAGCCCGCTGGCGCGTGCGGTGCGGATGTAGTCCTCGCTAAGCTGCTCCAGCATCGCCGAGCGCACCTGGCGCGCCACGATGCCCAGGTGAACAAACGCCAGCGTCAGCGAGGGTAAAATCAGGTGCTGCAGCGCGTTGAAAAAGACTTCACCGTTGCCTTCCAGCAGGGCGTCCAGCAGATAAAACCCGGTGACGTGCGTCGGCGGATCGAGCCAGTCGTCCAGCCTGCCGCCGCCCGGCAGAATCTGCAGATGCCCGTAAAACAGGACAATCACGCCCAGCCCAAGCCAGAATGCAGGCGTGGAAATCCCGGTCATCGCCATTAAACGCACCAGGTGATCCAGCCAGCGGTTGCGGTACACCGCCGACAAGATCCCCAGCGGCACGCCGATAACCAGCGCCAGCAGCAAAGAACAAAAGGCCAGCTCCAGCGTGGCGGGGAAAAAGGCCTTCAGGTCTTCCGCAACCGGGCGTCCGGTACGGATGGAGGTGCCTAAATCACCGTGGGCCAGGGCGTCCACGTAGCGGCCAAACTGCACATAGAGCGGCCGATCCAGCCCCAGCTGCTGGCGAATGTTCTGCACGATTTCGTCGCTGGCGCGATCGCCCGCCAGCAAACGCGCCGGGTCGCCGGGGATCATGTGTGAAATAATAAAGGTAATAATACAGACACCGGCCACCACCAGGAGTAACCCCCAGCAGCGCTGGCGCACGATGCTCCAGAACGTCATACGCTTTCCCCCGACGAGAACCGTTATTTACTCATGGTGGCGATGTTGAACACCTGCTCGAGCATAGGATTAAAGGTGAAGCCTTTGACCTCTTTGTTCATCGCCAGCTGGTAGTTCTTCTGGAACAGATAGACGTAGGCCGCTTCGTCAATCACCACCTTTTGCGCCTGCTGGTAATCTTTGGTGCGTTCCGCCTGGTCGGTGGTTTTCAGCGCGGCCTGCAGCAGCGAATCCACCTCTTTGTTCACATAGAACGAGCGGTTGCCCGGCAGCCCTTTTTTGTCCGATTCGAACCAGTAGTTCATGAACATGTACGGGTCGGCAAAGTCCGGGCTCCAGTTGCCGATGGCAATGTCGTAATCGCCTTTACCGACGCGGTCGCGCATGGTGGCATTGGCCAGTTTTTCCAGCTTGACGTTAATGCCGATCTTGCCGAGGCTCGCCTGAGTGGAGAGGGCGATAGGCTCCCAGTTCGGATCGTTGTCCGAGTAAAGGAAGGTCAGGCTGGCGGGTTTGTCTTTGACCTTATCCAGCGCCGCTTTGGCTTTGGCTTCGTCGAAGCTGTACTGCATTGCCGCGGCGTCAAAGCCCCACATCCCTTCCGGGATCGGGCCGCGCATCTGCTTGCCGTTGCCGCTCAGAATGCCTTTTACCATTCCCTGATAGTCCGTCGCCCAGGAGATGGCCCGGCGTAAATCCACCTGATTGAGCGGCGCTTTGCTGTTGTTGAGATAGAGATAGGTCACGCGCAGGGAGGGGTATTCCGCGACGGCGACTTTGCCTTCCTGCTTCAGGGCCGCCAGCTGATCGACCGGCAGGGAGTCGGCAATGTCCAGATCGCCGCGGGAAAGCTGCAGTCGGCGCGAGGCGCTTTCACCGATAATTTTTACCGAGACGCGCTTAAAGTGCGGCTTGTCGCCCGGCCAGTGAGGGTTCGGCACCAGGATCAGCTGCTGGCCTTTCTGCCAGCTCTTCAGCATAAACGGCCCGGAACCGGCGGTATTTTGCGCCAGAAAACCGCGCGCGTCATCCGCGGCATTAGCCTTCAGCACCGCCGGGTTAATGATGGACGCCCCGTCGTTTGCCAGCGTGTAGAGGAAAGGCGCGAACGGCTGGCTGAGGGTGAATTTCACCGTGTGGTCATCGACGGCATCAATTTTCAGATCTTTCGGGAAGGCTTCAGACGGCCCCTGGCCGAGCTTCAGCAGGCGCTCAAAGGAGAGCTTGACCGCTTCGGCGGTGACCGGCGTGCCGTCGGAGAATTTGGCGTTATCCGCCAGGGTAAAGGTCCACTCTTTCTGGTCGTCGGACGCCTTCCAGCCCGTCGACAGATCGCCCTCCACCTCGGTAGAGCCGGGCTTGTACTTGACCAGACGCTGGTAGGAAGGATAGGTGACGGTCCAGTCGTTGTTATCGATGGTGATGGCAGGGTCGAGCGTTTGCGGGTCGGCGGCTTTACCGATCGCCAGCATGTCTTTCGGGACGGCGGCCAGCGCCAGCGGGGCGCTCAACGCCAGCGTGGCGGCAATCAGAGTCGTGAGAAGCGATGTTTTCATGGCAGTGCTCCAGGTTAAAGAGAGGTGTGCGTCAGGGGAAAACAGGCAAAACGGTCATCAAGCAGCGGGTAGCTGGCGGCGTTCGGCAGTTCGAAGTGCCACCATTCGCTGCTAATCCCCACAAAACCGCCGCCGAACATGATGGCGTTCAGCAGCAGACGGTTGCGCTGGGCGTGCGGGGGTACGGAAGGGTGATAGGGATGCGAACGGTCATGCATTTCGTCAAAACCGGCGCCCATATCCAGCACGCTGTTATGCTCGTCCATCAGCGTGACGTCGATGGCCGTACCGCGGCTGTGATTGGAGCCAATTGCCACGTCGACCACATACTCCGGGTTCGGGCAGGCGTCCCACAGCTGGGCCTGCGCCTGCTGCGGCCGGTAGGCGTCGTACACCACCAGCTTCAGCCCGGCCAGGGCGGCAATGCTGATGGCTTTTGCCAGCGCGGTGGCGGCGTCGGTATGCAGCAGGCACAGCGCCTCCTGATAGATCGGCCTGCCGGTGATGTTGTCGGCGGTGGCGTACTTCAGATCGATATGCAGCGTGGGAAACGTCTTCGCCACGTCAATCAGTTCACTCTCATCGGGCATAGCTCCGCTCCTTTAGCGTTCGAATTGACCAAACTCTTGTTGTAATTGTCGGTTTACCGCCAGACGCGCCGGGAGCGCATCACCCAGCGCTTCCACCACGCCCGACAGCAGCAGGTTGAACAGACAGCTCACGGGGGCAAGCGAATCCCAGAAATGACCGGTATCGGTTTTCACCTGCAGTAAATCCATCGGGTAATCTCGTGCCCACGGGCACCAGATGTCGGTGATTAAGGCCAGTGGGATCCCTTTTTCGCTCGCCACGCGGCAGTACTGGCGGGCCATCGTGGAGTAGGTGCGCGTATCGGTCAGCACAACGTAAGGGTGCGAAAACCCGGAGTTGAGGGATTCCACCCAACTGCCGGACGCGCCTTCGGAATAGCTCACGCGCGGGCGAAGGTACTCGAGATGGCTGAAGAAGGCGTTGGCGATCCCGCGCGTGGACTGGATCCCGAGCACAAACACCGCGTCGGCGTGAGCCAGGTTGTGCACCACCTGACGGAAGGCGTCCGTTTGCGCCAGCTGATACACCTGCGTAATGGCGTCCACCTCCAGCGAGAGGGCATGCTGAAGGCGGTTGGGCAGGGGACGCTGCTGCTGCCAGGAGTCCAGCCGCTCGTTCATGCCCCAGGGCTGATACGGATCGCGCAGGCTCTTTTTGACATCTTCCAGGTTGCGATACCCCAGCTTGCGCAGGAAGCGTCCGACGGTGATCCCGCTGGTCCCGCTCGCCAGACCGACGCTTTCCGCGGTTTCAAACGGGATTTGCGCGGCGTGCGCCAGCAGCCAGCTCCCGACCCGCTTTTCGCTGGGAGTGAGCTGGCTGAACGTCGCTTCGATACGGCTCAACATCTCGGGTTTCGTCGTCATACCGCCTCGCTGTTAACTGGCTGTCAAAAGCTGGATTTGTGTTACCGGGTTAACAATGCACGACGCGTGCCATGTTCACGGTGAGGTAAAAAACCCGCCGTGCTGTTAATTTCACGCAATATTTAGTTAACCAATGATCAACATTTGTGCAGCGTAGTTCACTTTTGGTGCAGCGGCTGACGCGGCAGGTATGAATTTGATGAATACGTCAGTCCGTTCACATTTTTGATAAGATAAAAGGACAGTGAACACAAAAGGGATCCCGGCATGGCGAATTTGCCCCGGCGAATCAGCGTGCGCCTGACGGCGCTTGCAAAGAAAACAGGGATGGTCGTGGGGATCGTCCTGGTCGTCCTGTTGGCGGTGCGGGTCTATCTCTCGCAGCAGGGGCCGGACCTGCACCTCTGGCACACCTGGCGGGCGAACGAGATGTCCGTGCGTGAACTCGATAACACCAACTTTGCCGGGTATGTTGCCCGGGAAAACGCCATTTTCGCCGAGCTTGATAGGGCGGTGACGGCGAAAACAGCGGGCGAGGAACAAACGCCGCTAAACCGCTATTATCGCCAAAGCCTGGTTTGGCCGGGACAGTTCACGCCCGATGCCAACCGTTCGTTTGTGCTGATGCCAGCAGGAAAACCCCGTGGCGCGGTGGTATTGCTGCACGGACTGACGGACTCGCCTTATAGCGTCAGGCACCTTGCCGAAAATTATCAACAGCACGGCTTCGTGGCCGTGGTTCCGCGCCTGCCCGGACACGGCACCGCGCCCGGCGCGCTGACCGACGTTGACTGGGAGATGTGGCTCGCGGCGACGCGTCTTGCCGTGCGGGAAGCCACGCGCCTGACGGGGGATAACGTGCCGCTGCATCTGGTGGGGTACTCCAACGGCGGGGCGCTGGCGATGAAATATGCTCTCGATGCGCTGGATTCCTCTGCGCTTCGTCGACCGCAGCAGGTAATCTTACTCTCACCGATGATCGGCGTGACGGCCTTTGCGCGCTTTGCCGGTTTTGCGGGGCTACCGGCGCTGCTGCCGCCGTTTGCCAAAGCGGCGTGGCTGAATATCTCCCCGGAATATAATCCGTATAAATACAACTCGTTCCCGGTGAACGCCGCCCGCCAGTCGTGGCTGCTGACGAAGGCCCTGCAGGAGCAGATTGGCCGTGAGGCGCGGGAGAACAGGCTGGCGAATTTGCCACCGGTGCTGGCGTTCCAGTCGGTCATGGATTCTACGGTCAGCACCCGCGCGGTGGTGACCGGCCTGTTTGACCAGCTTCCGGCAAACGGCAGCGAGCTGGTGGTGTTTGATATCAACCAGGCGGCCAGCTTCCGCCCGCTGTTCAAGCCGTCGTCGTGGACGGCAACCTCGGAGCTGCTGCCGGTTGCGCAGAGACGTTACGGTGTCACGATTATTACCAATGCGGACGCACACAGTTTCTCGACGGTGGCGAAAACAACGCCAGCAGGCAGCACGCGGGAGACGGTTGTGCCGCTTGTGCAGACCTGGCCGCAGGATGTCTATTCCTTGTCGCATATCGCCGTGCCGTTCCCGCCGGATGACGATCTCTATGGTCGTGAACCTGGGGTGAAAAACCGCTACGGGATAAGCCTGGGAACGATTGCGCTGTGGGGAGAAACGTCCGTGTTG
This sequence comes from Enterobacter cloacae complex sp. P47BA, assembly GCF_014930485.1. Lineage (NCBI taxonomy): Bacteria > Pseudomonadati > Pseudomonadota > Gammaproteobacteria > Enterobacterales > Enterobacteriaceae > Enterobacter > Enterobacter cloacae complex sp. P47BA. Next base: position 209,264 of record NZ_JADBRF010000001.1, read on the forward strand.
AGCGTTGGTAAAGAGGCGCTGATGCGGGTCACCTCGAACCCGTTTTACGACTATATGCAGGAGAGGATCGACAGCAGGATTGGCGATGGGGAAAAGTAACGTTCCCTTGTGGCGTGAATATGTTAGGTCGCATTGATTAAGTATGTTACATAGTAGCTTCAAGGCACCTCTCTTTATCATTGGAACCCCTTTTTGTGCTGACGACGCTGATCTACCGAAGCCAGTTGAATTTATCCCGCCCGTCTACCGAACTGCGGGAGCTGGTGGAGCGCGCCAGAGGCCGCAACACAAAACTGGATATTACCGGCGTCCTCCTGGCAAAAGGGAATGACGTTCTGCAGATCCTCGAAGGGTCGGAAGAGAGTGTGGTCAAACTGTTCCACACCATCCGTGAGGACAAGCGTCACAGCGGGGTGGTTGAACTGCTGCGGGACTATGGTCCGCGCAGACGCTTCGAAAACGTCGGTATGCTGCTGTTCGACCTGCAAACGCAGTCGCCGAAAGAGGTGCTGCAGTCGGTGCTGCGCTACAGCAAGCTGGACAGCTATCTGACCTCCGACGATCGGGTGTTCAAATTTATTCAGACCTTTATAACCGGTAAACGTCCGGCCCCGTCGGGGACGCGTTACACCTCGGACAAATGGACGCTCTCGACCGAAGCGCTACCCTTTGGCGAACATCTGGGCCTGATTGCCGGGCAAACCTGCCAGTTTGCGCTGCAGCCAATTGTCGAGCCCTCGGAAGGGAAAATCAGCTCCCTTGAGGCGCTTATCCGTAGCAATGACGGCGGCAGCCCGGAACATTTCTTCAGCTCCCTGGACCCGGCGAAAATCTATGAAGTCGATCTCCAGACGAAAGCGTATGCCTTCGCGCTGGCGGAAAAGCTGGGCATTGGTAGCCATAAAATCGCGGTAAACCTGCTGCCCATGTCGCTGGTGAATGTCCCTGGCGCGGTGGAATTTCTGGTCGATGAGATTAAAAAACATGGCCTTCAGCCGGAGCAGGTGGTCATTGAAGTCACTGAAAACGAGATGATCTCCGGGTTTAACCAGTTTAACAGCGCCATAAAACGGCTTCGCGGTGAGGGGGTTGGCCTGGCGATTGATGATTTCGGTTCCGGCTATGCCGGGCTTTCGCTGTTGACCCGCTTCCAGCCGGATAAAATCAAAATCGATCGCGAAATCATCAGCGATATCCATCTCAGCGGCCCGAAGCAGGCGATTGTGCGCTCCATCATCAGCTGCTGCTCCGATCTTGAAATTACCCTGGTGGCCGAAGGGATCGAGAAAATAGAGGAGTGGTGCTGGTTAGAATCTGCCGGGATCCGCCGCTTCCAGGGCTTCCTGTTTGCCCGTCCGCAGCTTAACGGCGTTGGCGATATTCGCTGGCCTCATCTGAAGCGTTAGGCAATTTTCCTCCCGCGTTATTTCCCCTTTTCCCTGCCTGTGCTTAAATAGCTAAAACGGTTTAACATAGTTTAGCTAAGAGGATCACATGGAAAAAATCTGGGTACTTGGCGATGCGGTGGTGGATTTATTGCCCGATGGCGAAGGGAAATTACTGCAGTGCCCCGGTGGCGCACCGGCAAACGTCGCGGTGGGCATTGCCCGGCTGGGGGGCAAAAGCGCGTTTATCGGCAGGGTTGGCGACGATCCTTTCGGGCGCTTTATGGCGAAAACGCTCGCTGACGAGCGGGTCGACGTGAAGCATATGCGCCTTGACCCGGCCCACCGCACCTCTACGGTGGTGGTGGATCTGGACGACCACGGCGAACGCTCGTTTACCTTCATGGTGCGCCCGAGCGCCGATCTGTTTCTTGAACCCGCTGACCTGCCGACGTTCAGCGCGGGCGAGTGGCTGCACGTCTGTTCCATCGCGCTAAGCGCAGAGCCGAGCCGCTCGGCGACCTTTCAGGCGATGGACGCCATCCGGAAGGCGGGCGGCTACGTGAGCTTCGACCCCAATATTCGCCCGGATCTCTGGCCGGATGAGAACGCGCTGCGTCGCTGCCTGCAACAGGCCCTGCAGAGCGCCGACGTGGTCAAGCTCTCCGTTGAGGAACTGGCATTTTTAACCGGCGATGCGGATGTAAGAGAAGGTCTGAACACGCTGATGCAGCGCTGCCCGGCGCGCCTGGTGCTGGTCACCCAGGGAAAAGAGGGCGTTATCGCCTGGCATCAGGGCGCGGTGAAACACTATCCGGCTACCCCTGTGCAATGTGTCGATACCACTGGCGCGGGCGATGCCTTCGTCGCCGGGCTGCTCTACGGGCTGGCCGCCGGTCAGGAGCTGGTTCCGGCAATCGCCTTAGCCCAGCGCTGTGGCGCGTTAGCCACCACGGCAAAGGGGGCGATGACCGCGTTGCCCTGGCAGCACGACCTGTAATCCTTCCTTCACTGGCCGCCGTCCGGCGGCCTGAATTGTCGCCTCGATCACACTTACTAAATCGGTTTAGCAAAAAAGATTGCCGATCCAAAATTCCCAGGTTTAGTATCAGCAACCTAAACCGGTTTAGCAATTTAGCACGTTCGATTAATACTTTTAGGGATGCGACAAAATGTATAAAAAACGCAGACTTGCCGTGATGATAGGCATGCTGGCCGGCAGTACCTCTGTTTTTGCCCAGACGGATATGACAAGTATCGAAGCGCGCCTTGCCGCGATGGAGCAGCGCCTTCAGGCTGCTGAAGCGCGTGCGCAGGTCGCTGAAAAACGCGCCACCGAAGCCGAACAAAAAACGCAGCAGCTGGTCGCCGCCCAGCAGCAGACGCAAACCACAACCCAGGCGGTGGCGCAGCGCACCACCGCGCTGGAGAAGAAGGCGGATCAGAGCAGCGGGTTTGAGTTCCACGGCTATGCCCGCTCTGGCCTGCTGATGAACGACGCGGCCTCCAGCAGCAAAAGCGGCCCTTACCTGACGCCAGCCGGGGAAACCGGCGGTGCGGTAGGGCGTCTGGGTAACGAAGCCGACACCTACGTCGAGCTGAACCTGGAGCACAAGCAAACCCTGGATAACGGGGCGACCACGCGCTTCAAGGCGATGCTGGCCGACGGTCAGCGAACCTATAACGACTGGTCAGCCGATACCAGCGATCTCAATATTCGCCAGGCCTTTGCGGAGCTGGGTAACCTGCCTGATTTTACCGGCGCGCTGAAGGGCAGCACATTCTGGGCGGGTAAACGCTTCGACCGCGACAACTTTGACATTCACTGGCTGGATTCCGACGTGGTATTCCTGGCCGGTACCGGCGGCGGCGTCTACGACGTGAAGTGGAACGACTCGCTGCGCAGCAACTTCTCGATCTACGGCCGCAACTTCGGCAGCGTGGAGCAGACCGACAATAACGTTCAGAACTACATCCTCAGCATGAACCACTTCGCCGGCCCGCTGCAGGTGATGGTGAGCGGCCTGCGGGCGAAGGATAACGACGATCGTAAAGACGCTAACGGCGATCTCATCAAAACCGACGCGGCCAATAACGGCGTTCATGCCCTGGTGGGGCTGCACAACGAGAGCTTCTATGGCCTGCGGGAAGGGAATGCCAAAACGGCGCTGCTGTACGGTCACGGCCTGGGTGCAGAAGTTAAGAGCATCGGTTCCGACGGGGCGCTGCTGTCTGACGCCGATACCTGGCGCTTCGCAAGTTACGGTGTCACGCCTGTTGGCGGTGGCTGGAGTATCGCGCCTGCCGTGCTGGCGCAGAGCAGCAAAGATCGCTACGTCAAGGGCGACAGCTATGAGTGGGTGACGCTCAACACCCGCCTGATTAAAGAGCTAACCCAGAACTTCGCGCTGGCGTTTGAGGGAAGCTATCAGTACATGGATTTACATCCGGAGGGCTATAAGGACCGCAACGCCGTTAACGGCAGTTTCTACAAGCTGACCTTTGCGCCAACGTTAAAAGCGAGCAAAATCGGCGATTTCTTCAGCCGCCCGGAGCTGCGCCTGTTTGCCACCTGGATGGACTGGAGCAGCAAACTGGATAATTACGCCAGCGATGATGCCTTTGGCAGCAGCGGCTTCAACGCTGGCGGGGAATGGAACTTTGGGGTCCAGATGGAAACCTGGTTTTAACCCATCACGCTCCCGCCCGGCGGGGGCGTTTCGCACATCATAAAAAGAAGTCAGGCAGAGGTATCTATGGATGTTAATCAAATCGCCCACGAGCTTATTCCGCTGCTGGGCGGCAAGGAAAATATCGCCAGCGCCGCGCACTGCGCTACGCGTCTTCGTCTGGTGCTGGTCGACGACGCGCTTGCCGATCGGCAGGCGATTGGCAAGGTTGAGGGCGTGAAGGGCTGTTTTCATAACGCCGGGCAGATGCAGGTCATTTTCGGCACGGGCGTGGTGAATAAGGTCTACGCCGCGTTTATTCAGGCGGCGGGGATTAGCGAGTCCAGCAAGTCTGAAGCGGCGGATATCGCGGCGCGCAAGCTGAACCCGTTCCAGCGCATTGCGCGTTTGCTTTCCAATATCTTTGTCCCGATCATTCCCGCCATTGTGGCGTCCGGCCTGCTGATGGGCCTGCTCGGCATGGTGAAAACCTACGGCTGGGTCAATGCGGATAACGCCCTCTACATCATGCTGGACATGTGCAGCTCGGCGGCGTTTATCATTCTGCCAATCCTGATCGGCTTTACCGCGGCGCGGGAATTTGGCGGGAACCCGTATCTGGGCGCGACGCTGGGCGGCATTCTGACTCACCCGGCGCTGACCAACGCCTGGGGCGTGGCCTCCGGCTTCCACACCATGAACTTCTTCGGCCTTGAGATCGCGATGATTGGCTACCAGGGCACGGTATTCCCGGTGCTGCTGGCCGTCTGGTTTATGAGCATCGTCGAGAAAAACCTGCGCCGCGCGATCCCGGACGCGCTGGATCTGATTTTGACGCCGTTCCTTACCGTCGTTATCTCTGGCTTCATCGCCTTGCTGATTATCGGCCCGGCAGGGCGCGTGCTGGGCGACGGCATCTCCTTTATTCTGAGCACGCTGATTGAACACGCGGGCTGGCTGGCCGGGCTGCTGTTCGGTGGGCTGTACTCGGTGATTGTGATCACCGGTATTCACCACAGCTTCCACGCGATTGAAGCCGGGCTGCTGGGTAACCCGTCGATTGGCGTTAACTTCCTGCTGCCTATCTGGGCCATGGCGAACGTGGCGCAGGGCGGTGCCTGTCTGGCGGTGTGGTTCAAAACCAAAGATGCCAAAATCAAAGCCATTACCTTACCGTCGGCGTTCTCTGCGATGCTGGGCATCACCGAAGCGGCCATTTTTGGTATCAACCTGCGCTTCGTGAAGCCGTTTATCGCCGCGCTGATTGGCGGTGCGGTGGGCGGGGCCTGGGTGGTCTCCGTGCATGTCTACATGACCGCCGTCGGGCTGACCGCCATTCCGGGCATGGCTATCGTTCAGGCCAGTTCGCTCCTTAACTATATTATCGGCATGGTGATTGCCTTCGGCGTGGCGTTTACCGTCTCGCTGCTGCTGAAATATAAAACGGACTCTGAATAATGACGCAACTTTCCCGCTGGCCTGCGATCCTACAGGCCGTTATGAAAGGGCAGCCGCGGGCGCTGGCGGATAGCCATTACCCGCAGTGGCACCCCGCGCCGGTGACGGGGCTGATGAACGACCCGAACGGGTTTATCTGGTTTGCCGGACGCTACCACCTGTTTTATCAGTGGAACCCGCTGGCCTGCGAGCATCGCTTTAAATGCTGGGGGCACTGGAGCTCTGCGGACCTGGTGCACTGGCAGCATGAGCCGCTGGCGCTGATGCCCGACGAAGAGTATGAACGCAACGGCTGCTACTCCGGTAGCGCCGTGGACAATCACGGCGTTCTCACGCTGTGCTACACAGGCAACGTTAAGTTTGATGACGGCAGCCGCACCGCCTGGCAGTGCCTCGCCGTGGAGCAGCAGGACGGAACCTTTACGAAGCTGGGGCCGGTGCTGGCGCTGCCGGAAGGCTACACCGGCCACGTGCGTGACCCGAAGGTATGGCAGCACGACGGGGAGTGGTACATGGTGCTGGGTGCGCAGGATGTGCAAAAGCGCGGCAAGGTGCTGCTGTTTAAATCAGCCGATTTGCATGCCTGGACGTCCTGCGGGGAGATCGCTGGTCACGGCGTCAACGGCCTGACGGAAGCGGGGTATATGTGGGAGTGCCCGGACCTGTTCGCCCTCGACGGAACGCACGTCCTGATCTGCTGCCCGCAGGGGCTGGCGCGCGAGCCGCATCGCTACCTCAATACCTATCCGGCCATCTGGATGAGCGGGGCGTTTGACTATGCCAGCGCCGCATTCGATCACGGCGAGCTTCACGAGCTGGACGCGGGCTTTGAATTCTACGCCCCGCAAACCACGTTAGCAGAAGACGGACGCCGCATTCTGATCGGCTGGATGGGCGTACCGGACGGGGAAGAGATGCTTCAGCCAACGCGGGCGCACGGCTGGATGCACCAGATGACCTGCCCGCGTGAACTCAGCTATCGCGACGGCAGGCTCTGGCAGACCCCGGCGCGCGAGCTGGCGGCGCTGCGTGAAGATGAGCAGCGCTGGCAGGGGCGCGCCAGCGAGGCGCCGGAACTGGACGCGACGCGCCTGGAGTATGAGCTGGGCGCATCGCAGGTGAATGTCGATTTCGCAGGCGCGCTGCGCCTCACGGTCGATGAGCAGGGTTTACGCCTTGAACGCGCGAGCCTGAAAACCGGTGAAACATTGACCCGCTACTGGCAGGGTGAGGTTCGTCATTTACGCGTTCTGTGCGACTGCTCAAGCGTTGAAATTTTCATCAATCACGGTGAAGGGGTGATGAGCAGCCGCTATTTTCCTGACCATCCGGCCCGGGTGCGATTCGAAGGTGCGTCCGACATCACATTACGCTACTGGTCGCTGCGCGCCTGCATGATAGAATGAGGGTTTTGGCAGCCGGATCTAAGTCGTTGTGAGAAAAACAAAACGCGTCACCATAAAAGACATCGCGGAGCTGGCGGGTGTGTCAAAAGCCACCGCCAGCCTGGTCCTGAACGGGCGCAGCAAAGAGCTTCGCGTGGCGGAAGAGACGCGCGAGCGCGTGCTGGCGATTGCAAAAGAGCACCACTATCAGCCCAGCATTCACGCCCGGTCGCTGCGCGATAACCGCAGCCACACCGTTGGTCTGGTGGTCCCGGAGATCACTAACTACGGTTTTGCCGTGTTTTCTCACGAGCTGGAGACGCTGTGCCGCGAGGCGGGTGTTCAGTTGCTGATCTCCTGCAGCGATGAAAACCCAGGGCAGGAGACGGTGGTGGTGAACAATATGGTGGCGCGTCAGGTGGACGGGCTGATTGTGGCCTCCAGCATGCTGAACGATGCGGACTACCTGAAGCTCAGCGAGCAGCTGCCCGTGGTGCTTTTTGACCGGCACATGAACGACAGCGCGCTGCCGCTGGTGATCACCGACTCCATTTCCCCGACAGCGGCGCTGGTAGCGGACATTGCGCGCCAGCATCCGGATGAATTCTACTTCCTCGGCGGCCAGCCGCGCCTGTCTCCGACGCGCGACCGTCTGGACGGTTTTAAGCAAGGTCTGCGAGAGGCCGGCGTGGAGCTTCGCCCCGAGTGGATCATTCACGGTAACTACCACCCGAGCTCCGGGTACGAGATGTTTGCCGAACTTTGCGCCCGCCTGGGGCGTCCGCCAAAAGCGCTTTTCACCGCCGCCTGCGGGCTGCTGGAAGGGGTACTGCGCTATATGGGCCAGCATAACCTGTTGCAAAGCGATATCAGATTAGCCAGCTTTGACGATCACTATCTCTACGATTCACTGACGATCCCGGTGGATACCATTCGTCAGGACAACCGCCAGCTGGCGTGGCACTGCTTTGATCTGATTGGCAAATTGATCGAAGGAGAGACTCCGCAGCCATTGCAGCGCAAGCTGGATGCCACCCTGCAGCGGCGCTATAAGTCAGCGGTATAGCCCCAGGCGATATATCAATAACTTTAATTAATTTAAGTTTTGGAAGCGCCGATAACCATAAGGAATAATTCTCCTTGAGGTATTGGTTTATGTCGTTGAAAAAGTCGTCCCTGATTGTCCTGTTCTCGCTGCTTTTGTTCTTTATCGTCAGCACCGTGACGAGCGTTGGCCTCATCATTAAAAGTAATAACTCGCTGGATAACGTAAACAAAGAGATCCAGGTGGTGCTGTCGATTATTGACCCCATCAACCACAGCCGTACGCTGCGCGTGCGGGTGATGGAGTACGTGAAGATGGTGGAAGCGGGCAACGCGACGGACGAGTCTGCAAAGCTTGCCGCAGTGAAAGAGGCGCTGACCAAAGCGGATAATGCCTTTGCGGCGTTTATGGCTTCGCCGCGTCTGACGGATGAAGCGCCCCTGGTGAGTGCCTATCAGGACGCCTGGCAAAACTACCGCAACCAGGGGCTGGCGCCGCTGATCGATGCCGCTGCGGCGCACGATGTCGCCAAATTTAACGCCCTGATCCCGGAAGTTTCCCGTCTCGACCGCCAGTACGAAATCATTCTCGACCAGGTCCTTTCCGTCCACCAGAAATACGCCAAAAGCCTGAACGAGGATGCGAGCAGCAATTTCGTCTCCGGCCTGGTGATGATTGCCGTTATTGCCTGCCTGTTTGTGGTGGTGATCGTTGCAGTCAGCATCTTCATGAAGCGCTTTGTCTTTGCCCCGGTAAACCTGGCGCGCGAGCACTGCAGCCAGATTGCGGCGGGCAAGCTGGACATTCCGGTGCCGGTGAAGGGCAGTTCACATAACGAAATCGACCACCTTATGGGTTCGATGGAGCAGATGCGTCAGGCACTGCTGGCGACCATCGCCCAGGTGCGCGATGCGAGCCATACCGTGACGCACGCGGCGCAGGAGATTGCCTCCGGGAATATCGATCTGGCTTCGCGTACCGAGCAGCAGGCTTCCGCGTTGACCCAGACGGCGGCGAGCATGGAGGAGCTGAGCGCGACGGTGGCGAACAATACCGATAATGTCTATCAGGCCGGAAAACTGGTGCAGGACGCGGTGAATAATGCCCACACCGGGGAAGCGGTGACCCGGGAAGTCATCGACACGATGAACACCATCGCGGCGAACTCGAAGCGCATCGAAGACATTACCAGCGTGATCAACAGCATCGCCTTCCAGACCAACATTCTGGCACTTAACGCGGCGGTTGAAGCGGCGCGCGCCGGAACGCAGGGCCGCGGTTTTGCAGTGGTGGCCAGCGAAGTGCGCACTCTGGCGCAGAAAAGCGCGGTGGCGGCTAAAGACATCGAAAGCCTGATTGCGCAGTCGGTCTCCAGCGTCAAAAACGGTGCGGAGCTGGTGAGCCGCTCGGGCGAGGTGATTGACGCGATCATTTCGTCGGTGAATAAAGTGAATACGCTGATGGAGCAGATCTCCGTCGCCTCCGAAGAGCAGAGCCGCGGGATTAGCCAGGTCGGGCAGGCGGTGACCGAGATGGATGGCGTAACCCAGCAGAACGCCGCGCTGGTGCAGCAGTCCGCGGCGGCAGCGGCCTCGCTGGAAGAGCAGGCGCAGCAGCTTTCGCGGAGTATTTCGAGTTTTAGGTTGCCGGTGCAGGCGTAAGTCTTTGACACGTGCCGGGTGGCGCTGACGCTTACCCGGCCTACGAAACCTGCAGGCCCGTGCAAGCGTCAGCGCGCCGCTGGGCAATAACCGCGAATGTGCGGCCAGAGTAATTATTTCATTCCCCCCAGCAATATTTCCCATCCTCATCCGTCTACCTCATCACACGCCATAATCAATTACTGTAAACGAGGTAAACACCATGAGAGATTTTGAAATGCACGGCAGAGGTCACGGGCGCGGATTCGGTCGCCACCGTATGGGTAAGGGCTTAATCATCGGCGCGGTGATTTTCATCGTGCTCGGCCTGCTGGTGATGTCCCTGTGGAACGCCTTGCTCCCGGCGATCCTCGGCGTGAAGGCCATCGGATTCTGGCAGGCGCTGGGCATTCTGGTGCTGAGCCGCATTCTGTTTGGCGGATTAGGTTTCCGCCCGGGGATGTTTGGCGCGCACCGGCGGATGCACGAGCGCTGGATGAACATGACGCCCGAGCAGCGCGAGGCGTTTATTCAGCAGCGTCGCGAAGGCTTTGGTCGTCACGGTCGCGGTCACTGCGGCTGGCACGGCCATCGTGACGATAAGCGCGATGACGCCGCGCCCAAAACCCCCGAAGCCGAGTGAGCGAAATGAAAGCCGGGGAGGCGGGCGGATCCATGCTGATGTCGGCGCTCAATGCCTGCCGCGCCCGGCTGAAAGCCTTCATTCGCGGACGGACGTCCGTTCGCGATGATGCCGACGACATTTTGCAGGAAGTCACGTATCAGCTGATGAAAGTGGAGCAGCCGGTCGAAAACGTCGCGGCCTGGCTGTTCCGCGCGGCGCGTAACGAGATGACAGACCGGGCGCGTAAAAAGCGCGAGGTGCCGCTCTCCGGCTATTTTACGGGCGAAGACGAAGAGGGTTTTCCCGAGGACGAGCTGGCCGAAACCCTGTTCGGCGTTCCGCAAACGCCGGAGGAGGAGTATCTCAAAACGCTGCTGTGGGAAGAGCTGGGGCAGGCGCTATCTGAACTCCCGCCACCGCAGCGCGAAGTGTTTGAAAAGACCGAGCTGCACGGGTACAGCATTAAAATGCTGGCTGAGGAGACGGGGGCCAGCGAGCAGGCGCTGTTATCCCGCAAGCACAAGGCGGTGCTGTTTCTGCGCACGCGCCTGCGGGATATCTACGACGCGCTGACGGGGGAATAGCGGCGACAGACAAAACCTTACACTTCCGGCACTTGTAGATTCATCACTATCGTTTATGATCGGGGCGTCTTGTTACTCTGGAATATTATGCGCAACCGTCAGCTCCTCGGAAAATGGCTTTTGATCATCACCTGTCTCGCGATGGCGATTTGCCTCGTGCAGCGTGCGGTGATGCTCAACCATTTTTTACAGGGACTGGATCCGCAGATTTCACTGAGTGCAGATGCCCCAACCCAAAGCAGCACCGAGCAGTCCGGGCCATCGCCCTGCCAGCTGGGCGCCCAGTCGCTTCTTTGTGCCCAGCCGCTGTTCTTCGACGGCGCGCTGCCGGCTATCATTATCTTCTTCGCGCTGTTACAGCTGCTGACGCAAGGGCGGGCCTTTGCTCCCGCGGAACAGCCCGTTCAGGCTCCGCCTCCCCGAATACACCTTAAAAACTGCGTTTTCCGTGAATGAAAATCATCGTCACCACACGATAATTTTTCACTGTTCACGGAGTAATACATGGTTAACCTCTTCAGGGGATTCGTCCTCCTGTGGCTGTCCTGCATCGGCATTGCCCATGCGGCAGACACCGGCTGGCTGGTCTCCCCACAAAACGATCACGCCCGCATCCGCTTTCAGGCGGAGAGGGAACAAACGCACATTAAGGGCCTGCTCACCGTTGAGCTAAAGCCCGGCTGGAAAACCTACTGGCGATCGCCGGGCGAGGGCGGCGTCGCGCCAAAAATCAGCTGGCCGGAAGGCGTAACGGACAGCTGGTCCTGGCCGGTACCGTCGCGCTTCGATATCTCCGGCATGACCACGCAGGGGTATCACGATAAGGTCACGATTCCGATCGTTCTCGACGGGGTGAAGAGCGACGCGCTCAATGGAACGCTCACGCTCTCCACCTGCAGCAACGTCTGCCTGCTGACGGACTATCCGCTGCATCTCGATTTTACCCAGCCGGTGGATGAGGGCTTCCGTAGCGAGTTCGAGCAAGCGATGCGCGCCGTTCCGGGCACGTCTGGCGTATCCGCAGATCTTTCCGCATGGCTATCCGGCGACAAGCTGGTGATTACCGGTACGACGGACGGGAAGTGGGACAATCCGGGGATCTACTTTGACCCGCTGGAGGGTGACATTCTGCCCGGCGAGCCGGCCATTAAGCACGACGGCAACACGCTTCGGGTGACGGTACCCGTGACCGACGAATGGGGCGATAAACCCGCCTCGCTGGAAGGCAAGAGGCTATCGTTTGTGCTGACCAATGGCGGTTACGCGCAGCAAACCACCATGACCGTTGGGGCAACTCCCGCAGAGCCTTCCGCGCCTGAAGGAACGGGTAAAATGGTACTTTTTGCCCTGCTGGGCGGATTGATCCTGAACCTGATGCCCTGCGTGCTGCCGGTAATGGGCATGAAGCTTAACAGCATCCTGCAGGCGGGATCGGACAGGCGCGCCATCCGGCTGCGCTTCCTGGCCACCAGCGCCGGGATCCTCACCTCCTTTGCGCTGCTCGCCGCGATGGTGACCGCGCTTAAGCTGACCGGGGCGTCGCTGGGGTGGGGCATTCAGTTCCAGAACCCGTGGTTTATCGGCCTGATGGTTGCCGTGACCTTCCTCTTTGCGCTGAACCTGTTTGGGGCGTTTGAGATGCTGCTGCCTTCAGCTGCCGCCGGGCGGCTGGCAACGGCAGGGGGCACAGGGCTTGGCGGCAGCTTCTGCGAAGGGATGTTCGCCACGCTGCTTGCCACGCCGTGCTCCGCGCCGTTCCTCGGCACGGCGGTTGCCTTTGCCCTTGGCGCGCCGCTGCACGCCCTGTGGCTGATCTTCCTGATGCTGGGCGTGGGCATGAGCCTGCCGTGGCTGTTCGTTGCCCTGGTGCCGAAAACGGCCATGCTGCTGCCAAAACCCGGCCGCTGGATGAACACGCTCAAAACGATCCTGGGCCTGATGATGCTGGCCTCCAGCCTCTGGCTGGTCACGCTGCTGAGCCTGCATCTCGGTGAGGCGGTCAGCCAGATCGTGATGCTGGTGCTGATCGTTATCGCGCTGGCGCTGTTCGCGAAGAAGGGGCAAACCTCCTCGCCGTTATTCTGGGTCGTGGTCATCGCGCTGTCGGTGTTCGGCGGGTATCAGCTGCGCGGGTTGCTCAACACACCGTCTGACGCCACCACGCAAAGCGTCGCACAGACCATCCCGTGGCAGCCGCTCAGCGAGGAGGCCATTGAGCAGGCGCTGGCGCAGGGGAAACGGGTGTTTGTGGATATCTCGGCGGACTGGTGCGTGACCTGCAAAGTTAACGAGCACCGGGTACTGCGTCAGCCGGACGTTATTGCCGCGCTGAGCCAGCCGGACGTGGTGGCCCTGCGCGGAGACTGGAGCCAGCCCTCCGCGCTGATCGCAGAGTTTCTCGCGAAGCGAAACCGCTACGCCATTCCCTTTAATGAGGTCTATGGCCCTGGCACGCCTGAGGGGGACATCCTCTCGCCGCTGCTGGACAAGCGCACCCTGGTCACCACCCTGAACAACGCAAAAGGCTGATGCATTATGAAAAAATTCTTTATTACGCTTATGCTCCTGCTGACCTCGGCTCAGGTCATGGCAGCCCAACCGCTGACGCCGGACCAGGAACAGCGCGCGCAGAAGATGATCGCTGATTTCCTGTTTAACGATCCGGATTCGCCGCGCATCGGCGCGAAAAACCCAAAGCTCACCCTGGTGGTGTTTACCGACTATAACTGCCCGTACTGTAAGAAATTCGATCCTTACCTGGAGAAGATCGTCGAAAAACACCCTGATGTGGCGGTGGTCTTTAAGTTTTTACCTTTCCGCTCGGAAAGTTCGCTGACCGCCGCGCGCGACGCGTTAACCGTCTGGCGCGCGCATCCCGAGCAGTTTATGAAATTTAACCATACCCTGATGGCAAAAAAGGGATATCACGATGACGCCAGCATTCAGGAGGCGCAAAAGCGGGCGGGGGTGAGCGTCACCGCGCCGGATGATGAGAGCATGGTTTCGATCAAACGCAGCCTGATCGTCGCGGAAAAAATGGGAATTCAGGGCACGCCCGCCACGCTTATCGGCGAAGGGCTGCTGCCCGGCTGGGTTCCTTTTGAACAGTTCGACGAAATGGTCAGTGAGGCACTGAAAAACCGCTAACCTGAAGGGGGCGGAATGCCCCCGACAAACCGGAGAGGGAAATGAAAAAATTACTGTTACTTTCGGCGCTGGCGACCTCAGGGCTGGCCCAGGCCGCTGATGCCATACCGGATGTGGTGAAGCAGTTCAGCGAGCAGCAGCAGATCAAAATCATTAAGAAACTGGATGCCCCTGGCGGGGCGCCAGCCTGGCTGGGGCAGTATCAGGACATGGGCGTGACGCTGTTTTTAACGCCGGACGGCAAGCACGTCATCTCGGGCTATCTGTACGATGAAAAAGGAAAAAACCTCAGCGAAGGCTATTTCCAGAAAGAGATCTACGCTCCGATGGGGCGCGAGATGTGGAAGAACCTCAACGCGGCGCATCCCCTGAAGGAAGGGGCAGATAACGCCCCGCGTAAGGTCTTCGTCTTCGCCGATCCGTTCTGCCCGTACTGCAAGCAGTTCTGGGCTGAAGCGCAGCCGTGGGTGAAGGCGGGCAAGGTTCAGCTCAACACGCTGCTGGTGGCGTTTCTTAACCCCAACAGCGGGCGTAACGCCTCTGCGATCCTGAATGCGAAAGATCCGGTTTCGGCCTGGCGCGAATACGAGCTTTCCGGTGGGAAAAAATTGCCAAAACCTGAAGGGGACGCTTCCCGCGAAACGGTAGCGATCCTGCAAAAGCATCAGGCGCTGATGGACAGCCTGGGCGCAAACGCCACGCCGGCCATTTACTATCTGAATGCGGAAAACGAACTGCAGCAGGTGGTCGGTATGCCGGACGCGCAGCAGCTTGAGGCAATGTTCGGGCCGAAGCCGTAAGAAATCAGGCAGAAACGGGGTGTTTCTGCCTGATAGTCACTTAGCTACCCCAGCGTCCTTTGAGGTAGTTCACCGCCTGCTGGGTCTGCGGCTGGTTCAGGTAATCTTCCCGGAACAGGATGGTGCCGTTCACGTTGGGCAGCGAATCGTTAAGGTCGAGCTGTTTTTTTAGCTCCGGCACGCCGCCCTGTACCGTCCAGTCCGGCTCATTTTTCGACGGTTCGCCCACCTTGTAAAACGCGATACCGATATACAGGCGGGTGTGGGTCGGCTTGACGACGTCGGCCCACCATTTGGTCAGCACGTCGTAGCGCGCGGCGTCCCGGGAGAAGGGCCAGTATATCTGCGGGGCAATGTAGTCCAGCAGGCCCTGCTGCACCCACTGACGCGTATCGGCGTAGGATTCATCGTAGGCCGCGGCGCCGCGCGTGTCCGAACCCGCCGGGTCAAAGGAGCGGTTCCGCCACACGCCCGCCGGGCTGACGCCAAACTCCACGTTGGGCCTGGTCTGCTTGATCGCGCGGGAGACCTGCACGATCAGCTGCTGCGTATTGTGTCTGCGCCAGTCGGCTTTTGAGGCAAATCCCTGGCCGTACTGCCGCCAGGTTTGCGCGTCGTTGAGCGCGGATCCCGGCGATTCGGCGTAAAAGTAATCATCAAACTGCACGCCGTCTACCGGGTAGTTCGCCACCACTTCGGTCACCACTTTGGTTATCCAGTCGCGTACTTCGGGAATGCCCGGGTCGAGAACAAAACGATCGCCGGAGACGCGTACCCATTCCGGGTGCTGAACATAGACGCTGGACGGGGTCAGATATGAAGTCCGATTCAGGGCGGCGATGGTTGAGGGCTTAGTATTGGTCGACACGCGGTAAGGGTTGAACCAGGCATGAACCTTCATGCCGCGCTTGTGCGCTTCATCCAGCATAAACTGCAGCGGGTCGTAACCCGGATATTCGCCGATGTTGCCCGTCAGCATATCTGACCACGGTAGAATTTTTGATGACCAGAGCGCGGTGCTGTCCGGCTTCACCTGGAAAAATACGGTGTTAATCCCGAGGCGCTTAAGGTTGTCGAGCTTGCCGATCAGCGCCTGCTTTTGCATGGTGATGCGCTGGTCGGCGCTGCGGCCGTTCACCGAGGCCACCGGCGGCCAGTCGAGACGAGAGACGGTCGCCAGCCAGACCCCGCGCATCGGCTCGTTTGCCTGCTGCGTCGGTTTGCTGGCGGTGGGAAGAGGGGTAACCAGTGATTTTGGTGGTTTTGAGGAGCAGCTTACAAGTAAAAGCGCGCAGGCAGCCAGCGCACCGATCCGTTTTACGTGTCGCGTCATTTGCGTATTAGCTCTTGATAATCCGACTGTTAGCCCAGGGATTAAAGGCGGGCGCCGCCTGTTCTGCGCTTTCCTCATCGTTGAGGGAGTCCAGATACAGGGCTTCAACTTCCGCGCGCGCCCACGGGGTGCGGCGCAGGAATTTCAGGCTCGATTTAACGCTGGGATCTTTTCTGAAACAGTTAATTTTGATGCGGTCGCCCAATTCGCTCCAGCCATACTTCGCCACCAGGGCGTTGACCATCATCTCCAGCGTTACGCCATGTAAAGGATCTTTGGAAATGTGTGCAGTCATAGGTGTCCGGATGTCTCGATTTTTAGGGGATTGGGGTAAACGCTGAAAGGGTACAAGAAAGCAGGGGAAGCGGCAATTTTCCTTTTCCCCTCGCTCACTTTATGACGGACTCCGTGCGCTGATTTTCACCGACAATTTTTCCCGCGCTGTTTTCAATCGTAAACCGAATCGACACGTCGTCCTGGCCCACGGGCGTAGCCGTCAGCGTTTTGACCATCGTTCCCGAGTCTGCTGCGATCGTCATTGTCGTCGTGCCTTTAGCCAGCACCTTGTCGCGCTGCGTGATACGCCAGGTCAGGCGGCATTCGCTGCACGGTTTCCAGGTGTCGTTGATGGCCCAGAGGCGCACGGTCGCCGCCGCGCCGGATTGCCACTGCGCGGTAACCGGTTCAATGGACGGCAAAACAGGCTGGTACGCGCGCTGGAGCGCGTAAAACCCGGCTTTAGGTTTACGAAGGTAGTCCACTACGCCCCAGTTGATGGAGGGCCAGGTTTCCACAAACATAAAGTGGAACAGGGCCGTCACCGGCTGGTATCGCTGTCGGCGATAGCTTTCGGCCGCCGTGGCCACCAACTGAGACTGGTACGCCTGGGTATTGCGTATCATCGCCTGAATATTCTTCCCGCGCGAAATACCGGCGAACTTAAAGGTCTGGAAGGGCTGAAAATTATGGTATTTCCAGACGGTCCAGCCGGGATCGTCGGCGGCGGTCGTTTTTGGCCAGAGCGACGCCGCCGGGATGATGGTTTTTAGCGTTGACAGGCGGGGAAGCGCCTGCGCGCCGAACTCGGTAATGATCCCCGTTTTGGCTGGGGCAAGCAGGTCGCGCACGGTGCCGAAGTACCAGCCCGCCCAGTAATGCTCCTCAACGGCGGAGAAGCGGTGCACGATGCGGGAGGTATCTTTGGCAAGCGTATCCGCTACACGCTTCGTGAGCTCGCGATTAAGATCTTTATTCCAGTCCGGGAAGCGTTTTTGCATCCACGGCGAGTTCCACGGCGGTTCGTTATGCCCGCCCCAGACGATGATGGCGGGGGAATTGCCAAACTGTTCGATCATCTCCCGCGTCTGTCGAACCGCATTTTCCGTGAAAGCCGCACTGTTGTTGTAGCCCCACTGCAGCGGAACATCCTGCCAGATCATCATGCCCATCTCATCGGCCACGTCATACAGCGCGCGCCCGGCAACGTGTCCGTGCACGCGTATGGCGTTGGCGTTCATGGCTTCCACCAGACGAAGGTCGCGTCGGTATTTTTTTCGCGTCATGGTACCGAGCCAGGGGGAACCGATGTAATTGCTGCCCTTAATAAAAAGGCGCCTGTCGTTTATGAGCCAGCCCTTATTGTCGGGCTGCTCGACGATTTTGCGCAGCCCGGTGCGGGTTACCGCCGTGTCCATTAAGCCGTTTGCATCCCGCAACGCCACGCGAACGTTATACAGGTGGGGTTTCCCCGTGCCGATCGGCCACCACAGCTTTGCCTTCGGCATGGGCAGCGTCACCTGCACGGAATGGGCACCGCTTTCGAGGGTAACCGGAAAGTCAGCCTGATAGGGCCTACCGCTGAAGTTGGCGGGCGTGGCGGTGAGCCGCACGGTCGCCGGGCCCTGACCGAGCGCGCGGTAGCGAATCTCCGCTTTTAGCGTCGGGAGAGTCAGCCCCTGCGACCAGTCGGGCCGCAGGATGGTCTCATCAAGGGTGGCGCCCCGGCTAAGGTGCAGCCGGACCGGTGCCCAGATGCCGCCCGAGTTAGCGTCCTGTCCTTCCGGCGACCAGGCGCCACCGGGACGCGTGTCATGCTGATTCAGAACCCCCTTCATGGCCGTTTTATGCAAAGGCCAGATCTTGTGCGGATCTTCGTAGGGGCTGTCTACCCTGACGATGAGCCGATTGTGACGTTGTAACGCCGGGCTGGAGTCCAGCGAAAAACGCTGAAAGTAGCCCTCATGCTTGCCCAGCGGCTGGCCGTTCAGGGTCACCTCTGCCAGGTAATCGACGCCGTCAAACACCAGGGTACTCATCACGTCGGGGGGCTGCACGGGCAGGGTAAACGCGTGCTTGTACCACAGCGCACCCTGATGATCGTACCCGGCGCTGTACCAGTTGGCAGGAACCTGAAGCGGGTGCCAGCCTGATGCGGCAGGATGTGCGCTGTCATTGGCATCCTGAACCTGCCATTCTCCGGCCAGAGACCAACTGACCGGCGCAGAATTCGCCACCGCGTGGGTGGTCAACAGGGCAACGAGCAGCGTGCAGTTGCGAGCGTTCATTTGTTTACCCCGCGCGCGTTGAGCCACGCCATCAGGCGCAGCGATTCCTGGCGAAGATTTTCTTTCAGGGCCGCAAGCTGGCGCCCATCCAGCGTATGCGCGTCGCTTTCCAGCACCTGCAACTGCTGTGCGAGCGTGCTGAAGTCCAGGGTGACGGCTTCTCCGCGCAGCTTGTGGGCCGCGCGTCGCAGCGCCTCGCGGTCGTTGCAGTCGATCGCCTGGGTAATGGTTTTGATTGCTTCATTTAGCCCTTCGCCAAACAGGGCCAGCAGCTCCTGTACCAGGGTGGGATCGTCAGCGCACTGCTTCAGCAGGCGTGCTTCATCCGGAAAACCGGAGGCGTCTTCGTGGTGCTGGAGCACGCGGGCAATCTCTTCAGCGAGACGCTCCTGGCTGATGGGTTTGGCAATGTAGCCGTCGAACCCCATATTCAGGCAGCGCTCTTTATCCCCCTGCATGGCGTGTGCGGTCATGGCGACGGTGGGTTGAGGCGGTCCGGGCCGGGACTGCTCTTCTTCACGAAGCAGGCGAATGGCGGTCTCACCGTCCATCTCTGGCATCTGAAGGTCGATCAGTAAAACGTCCCACGTATCCGCGCGCCAGCGTTCCAGCAGCGCGACGCCATTGTCGACGATCTGACAGCTATGGCCGAGCCGCTCGAGCAGGCGCGCGGCGACCTTCTGGTTGACCAGATTATCTTCAGCCAGCAGGATCCGCAGTCCCGTGGCTGCAGGCGAGGCGACAGGCGTGGGCGTGCTTTCACCCACGGGTGCTGGCGAACGTTCAAACGCGGCGGCAATCGCCTGATGTAATTCATCCTGGGCGATAGGCTTATGCAGATAGCTCTTGATTCCGATCCGCTTCAGCATATTGATATCAAAATGTCGGCTCATGGAGCTCAGCATGATGATATGGCTTTCAGCAACCTGCGGCAGAACCGAAAGCTCAAGGGCCAGAGACACGCCGTCCATATCCGGCATCTGCGCGTCCAGCAGGATCAGGGGCCACGCTGTTCCCGTTCTAACCCGGTCAATGGCCTCGCTGGCGTTGTTAACGCAGGTGGGTTTCAGTCCCATCTGGCTGAGCATCGCGGCCAGCAGCCGCAGGTTGGTCGCGTTATCATCAACCACCAGTACGGGTTCACCGTTAAAGCGCTGGCTATGTGGGCGCTCTCCGGGCGCAAGGGTCTGCGCCGCCAGGGGTAGCGAGAACGAAAATTCGCTGCCTTTTCCCGGCTCGCTGGAGACCGTTAATTCGCCCCCCATGGCCGCAACCAGTCTTGCCGAGATGGTTAGCCCGAGCCCCGTACCGCCATAGCGGCGGGTGGTTGAGTTATCCGCCTGGCTGAAGGCTTCAAAAATAGCCTTCTGCTTATCTGCCGGTATGCCAATGCCGCTGTCGCGCACGCGAAAACGCCATCGATTCGCGCTATCGCCGGGCTCAACAACCAGGATAACTTCTCCCTGATGGGTAAATTTCAGCGCGTTGCCCAGCAGATTGGTCAGGATTTGGCGCAGCCGCGCGCCGTCAACCAGCAGCACATCGGGAACGTCGGGCGCAATATCAACCAGCAGCTCGATGCCTTTTTCGCTCGCCCCTGGCATGTGCGGGCGAATGAGAGACTGAATAAAGGGGCGGACAGGTACGGGTTCCGACTCCAGCTCCACTTTGCCGGCTTCAATTCGGGAAAAGTCGAGAATATCGTTGATGATATGCAGCAGAGACTGGGCAGAGCTCATCACCAGGGTCAGATAGTCGCGCTGATCGGCGCTCAGAGACGTATCCAGGCACAGCTGGGTCATGCCAATAATGCCGTTCATCGGGGTACGAATTTCATGGCTCATATTCGCCAGGAACGCGCTTTTTGCCTCATTGGCTTTTTGTGCCTCAATGGCCGAGGCGAACGCCTGAATTTCAGCCTCTTTGCGCCGCGTAATATCCTGCAGCGTGCCAATAACGCGCTCTGCGTTTCCCTCAATGGAGAGCGTAACCACCTGGCCGGACAGCAGCATCCAGCGCAGTCCTTCGGTAGGGTGATGAACGCGAATTTCACATTCAAAGACCGGACGATGATCCTGCTTCGAAGCGTGCAGCGCCTTGCGTAGCGCTGCGCGATCGTCCTCGTGGACCTGATTGAGGAGAAAACGCACCGGATATCGCCACTGTGTGCGCGACTGGCCCAGCATGGCAAGCAGGGTATCGTTGACCTGGAGCGTGTCGCCGGAAACCTGCCAGTCCCAGATCCCGATATGAATGGATTCCGCCGTCAGCAGAAAGTCGTCATGCAGCTGGTGGCGCGCGCGCTGCGCTTCATCCAGCTCCGTAACATCGCTGTGCAGGCTGACAATACCGCCGTCCGCAAGCCGCTGATGCTGGACGAAGATCCGCCGCTGGCCCGCCTGGCGCACCTCGCAGTGTTTATCCTGCCGACAGTTGCGCACGATCGACTCGCGCAGCGTCTGACGCAGGCCGGGGTCGACGTTGTAAACGGCATCGATAAAGCGTTCCGCCAGCGCCTCAAGTGTCGTTCCCACCTTCAGCCACGGGGTAATGACCGGATAAAACAGGGCCACGTTGTGATTCCAGGCCTGCAGGCGTTCCTCGCGGTCATAAATCATGACGGCGGCCGGCAGCGCGTTAAGATCGTACGTGAATGAACTCATCGTGATTCCCCCTACGCGCGGTAGTGCAGTTCTGCCTGTCGGCGAAGGTATTCCAGCCCGGGCGCGATCGCCATGGCCCAGGCGGTGAGGATCTCATCGTCGCACTGCGGATCGCGCAGGCTCACCGCGTTCAACATCGCTTCGCGCCAAAAGGCAAAAAACCGCGGGGGAAGGTGGAGGCCGTCGTCGCTTTGCTCCCGCGCCAGGCGCTCGAGAAAATCAGGGACAATCAGGGCACCGTCGACCGCAAGCATGGCGAAGAAACTTTTAAACAGGGTCTGCTGACCCTCCCGATCCGGCAGACGAGAAAAATGCGCCTCGGTTTCGGGTGACATATGGACGAAGGCGTCATAGAACGTCTGAAAAAACGCGGTTTTTTCATTATTCGGAAAGACGCGGTTCAGACTGGATTCAAACAGATCGCGATAGAACTTCACGGCGTCCTCCTTATGGTGCTTTCGCCCGGCAGACAGTGCCCGATGGGCGTGTATTGCTCCGCCAGACGGCGTGAGAAGTAGCTCTCTTTCTTCGACCGACGCACGTCAAAAAGCGGCCCGGCGTTGTGTTTAAAGAAGAGGGCTTCCAGCACCGTGGCGTTGGTCGAGAGGGTTAAGGCAGCGTTGGTATCGCCCGTGGCTTCCTGACGGCCTTCATACCAGCCTTTCTGCGGATCGTTAAGGTGTTTGGTGACCGTCATCAGCACGTCGGTGTACGGGGTGTCCCACAGCGCCCACAGGGCAAAAACCGCTTTAGTCGATACCTGTGCGAAACGGGTGTAGTCCCGGCCATCGTCTCCGACAGAGTTCCAGGCATAGCCATTTCCCCAGACGGTATCCTGGATATGCCAGGGCGCCTGAGAGAGCGTGAAATCTGCCCTGGCCGTCAGGATTTTATCGGTCTCCCAGCGGGTCTTCTGGCTCAGCCAGACGTTTTCGGCCTGCTTGCGCAGACGCTGTTGCAGATCGGCCGCAACGCCTTCTGGCTCCCAGCCAAACTCCAGGCCCGGCAGCATATAGGGAAGGGTGGTAATCAGAGAGGGCTGCCACGTGGTGCGCGGATCGCGGGCATCGACGGCCAGACGCCGCTGGGCGATGATGACGTGGTGCGCCGGGGGCGTAAATGCTTTATCCGGGGAAAATCCCCACAGCTGAAACGCCGTCGCGGCATATTCACTTTCGCCCAGCCGCAGTTCCTCCCGCACGACCGGCTGACCGTTTTGCAGGGAAGAGGACCACAGTTCGCCTTCGCTGTCGATGACCGGGCAGAAATTCCAGCGCAGGATAATTTTATCCAGGTATTCGCTGTACTGCGGCTCCCGCTCTGCGGTAAGGCGCAGGGCGAGCATCAGACGCGCCATGTCGCGCGCGGACCAGCCGTTTTTGCTGGGCTTGCCGCTAAAGTCGACTGGCGTCGCCGTCTGGCTGGAATAGAGTCGACCCGGCGTTCGGGCATCGGTCAGCATCAGGCGGTTAAGGGTGCCCATGAGACGGGTTAAGCGAGCGTCATACTCGGCGTCCTCAATCAGTCCCAGCTCTTTTGCCGCCAGCAGGGCGATAAGCGTATCGCCCATTTGCCAGAGCGTGACGCGGGGCTGTTTGTCGCTCCCGTTGACCAGTCCCGTTTGCGGCTGGGTATTATTGACGAAATAGCGCCAGGCGATCGTCGCCCACGTCTGCTCTTCCGGCGTCAGGGCGGCGATACGCACGCTGGAGTGCCAGCCGCCGTGGATTAGCCAGCGCCAGCCTGCGCCCTGATGACCAAACAGGGCAAAAATGACCCCGCCTGCAAGGAGTAATCCCGCGAGCCCTCTGGCTAAGGTTTTAAGCATTGCGCAGTCACCGGAGGCAGTTTAACGGGCTCGTCTACGCTGCATGACGCGCACTGACAGGCCTGACAGGCGGGTTTGGTACGCTGCGTGACGCCGGTCCGGTCGCACCAGCTTTTTATGGCCGGTGTGCTGCTAAGGAACGGACGGCTGCGCAGAGCGTTGTTCTCTTCAAACTGATCGAGCAGCTTGCGATCCCACAGCGACGGGGCAAAATCCTTGCTCTTTGGGTTGTCGGTGTTGAAGGCCAGCAGTTTTCCCTCTTTCTTGAACAGCAGGGCTTCCAGCATGATGCCGTTATTATTCGCGGTGAACTCTTTGATCGGGCCGTCACCGTTTTCATACAGCCCTTCGTAATAGCCTTTTCCCTCTTCGTTGGCATTCTCAATCGTATTCAGCAGGCGGTCGGTATAGGGGGAGTTCCACAGCACCCACATGCCCAGCGCCGCCTTCAGCGATATCGCGGCAGCGTTGGGGACGAACTGGCCTTTATCGGTAATGGTGTTCCAGTTGTATCCGTCGCTGAAGACGGTGTCATAGACGAAATAAGGGGCCTTATCGAGCTGGTGCTCGGAGCGCGCGGTGAGGACGCCGGTAATGGTATAGCGATTCTCCTGAGCCTGATAAACGCGGTCAGCAAAGTTTTTCATCCACGTCAGGGAGTAGTCGCGCGGGGCGTTATCCCGGTCGGTCGGTTTATCAAAGCCGAACTCCAGCCCGTAGAGCAGGTAGGATTCCGTCACCACGTAGTTATGCTGCGACGTGTTGCGCGGGTCGCGCGTATCGTACGGGACCAGCACGCAGTAGATTTCGGCCAGCTCGTAAGGCTGCGGACGGCTGGCTTTACAGGTATTAAACCCCCAAAGCTGGAACCCGGCCGCGCCGTACTCTTCATAGCCCAGCCGACCTTCCTGAACGTACTTCGGCTGGCCGTTCTCGAGATAGGCCCCGTACAGCGTGCCGCAGGGGTCGATCGCGTGGCTGAAATCCCAGCCGAGCACCACGTTATCAATGCTGTTGCCGTATTCCGGATAGCGCTCTTTGACGATTTTCAGCCAGACCAGCATTCGCCCGATATCCAGCGCCGAGAAGCCAATTTCGCCGGGCTTGTTGGTGTAGTCCACCTTCTGGGCGCTGATGGTGTTATAGGCCTTGTTGGGCAGCTCGTTGCGGAACAGTACCAGGGTGTTTAACGTGGCGAGAAATTTCAGCATCCGGCGGTCAAATTCCGCTTTATCAATGATCCCGAGCTCGCGCGCCGCCGTCAGGGCGGCCAGATAGGAGGCGCTGTCCCACATGGTGGTGGAGGGAAATTTGTTGACCGCATTCACCAGGCCCGTCGTGGGCTGATAGTTGGTGACGAAATACTGCCAGGCGTTTTTCGCGATGGTCATCTCTCGGACCGTCAGCTCGCCGCTGCGCGGGGAGTAACCTGATGCAGGAAGCTCGGTGTCCGCACGCACGGTCGATAACGCCAGCCAGCAGATCGTTATTCCCGTGAGCAGGTGGAAAAGGATCGGGGATCGTGGCTTCATGGCGTTGCTCCTGCTGAGGGGGAAGTGTAGAGGCAGGCCAGACAGAGCATCTGACCATGCGCGATGTAAGACAGACTTTCCAGCACAATGGCATTGGTATCGGCGTCCACGACGGCATTGACGCTGTTGTTGAGATTTAATCCGCGCTGCCAGCCTTTACCCGGTACCTGAAGCGGCAGAACCTGCTGGCGCAGCGCTTCGCTCCAGCTGTTGCGGAACAGGGCATACCAGGCAAACGCGGTGCGGGTGGAGGTAATTGCCACTTTCTCCGGCACCTCGTCGCGCAGGTTGCGCGCCTGTACCGGCTGCCTGTTCGGCAGATCGTTGACGTAATCCGGCGCCGGTTCGGCGTAATCCGTGCTGACAGGGGGTTTTGGGCTGCGCAGGCTATGACGCCGCTGCTGGATCTGCATAATCCGCCACGCAATCTCAGCGCTCTGCGCGTCAAAGCCCAGTTCAAGGCCGGTTAACAGGTAGGGGAGACTGATCAGGGAGGTTTGCTTGCCCCAGGGCGTGCGTAGCCCTTCATCCGGCACCATCACGCCGTCCAGATCGATCATCTTTTGCCCTTCAGGCGGGTTGGTTACCGCGAGGCCTGCCGCGCTGTCAATCAGGCGCAGCGTATGGCTGGCATAGAGACGGTAGCCAAAACTGTCCCGCTGTTCATCATCGGTCAGCGTCCAGTGATGGAGCGGCACGGCCGCCTGGCTTTGGACGTTATGTTCAATCAGAGCGCCGGTGTTCCAGAGGCTGAAGAGATCGTGGATAGCCGCCGCGTGCTGAGGATAGCGCCACAGGAGGGTCTGAAGCGCCGTCAGCAGGCGGCTCAGACCAATTGCCGAGGCGTCGGGTTTGCCGAGGATTTTCAGGGTGTCGGCATGGTAATACGCAGCTGGGAGGCCTCGCTCGTTGAGCGGCAGCTGCCCCAGCGCGAACAGGGCCGTACCGATCCTCTCGTCGAACTCATCGGCGGAAATAATGTTGAGCTGCTCTGCGGCAGCGGTCGCAAACAGGTAGCTTCCGACGCTCCAGAGGCTCAGCCAGGGTTCACCGTCGCTGGCATTCGGCAGGCCGTTTGGCTGGGTATTATTCACGTAGTATTGCCAGGCGACCCGCGCCCAGATGGCTTCGTCATATGTCAGGGCGCGTTTCGCAGGCAGCGGCGGGAAGTCTTTGCTGAGCGCGATGCCGCCGCTGCTTTCCACGCGCGTGGGCATCTGTTTCTCCACCCAGACCACAATGGCAAAGCCGAGCAGGAACCCGAGCAAAATGGTGAGGTAGCTGCGCGCGGGCAGCAGGGCATCACGTATCCTCATTGGGTGACCTCATCCTCTTCGGCGGGCGTCCACATGGCCGCGAAAATCAGCGGCAGCATGGCGGCGATGTTCACCCCTCCCCAGAAAATATTGATGACGTAGCCAGAGGGGTCGTCCACCTGTCCACGCGCCACCTGAATACCGCCCCAGATAAGCCCTGCGAGGGTCAGCACCACGATGGCAATCTGCGGCTTCACCAGGTAGAGAAAACGGCCCGTCTGCCGCTCTTTAGGCGTGACGTGAAATTTGATCTGCTCGCCCCGCAGCACCGTATTGAGCGCGCGCAGGTTCATGGAAAAGAAGGAGAGGTATGAGGCCCTGCCGTCCCAGGCCGAGATCCCCCATGTGCCGAACATAAACGCCAGTTCAGAGAAGATAAAAAACGGGAGAAAATGCAGATAGAACGGCGTCGACCAGGCGGACACCGGCGGAATGCCGGTAAACAGATAGATAATGGGCGAAATCAAAAATACCGTGTTCCACACGCAGGCCATGTAAGACCAGAAGGTGGTGGCATACATTAGCGTCTGGGGGAGGGAAAGCCGGAAGCGGCGACGGCTGAAGATATTGTCATGGAACAAAATATCCAGCGAGCCGGCGGCGTATTTAAAGCGCTGGATCATCCAGGTCAGCATATCCTGCGGAGAGAGCATCTTCGACTCCACCCGCGGATGCATAACCGAGCGCCAGCGTCGCGCGGCGTCACCGTGCAGCAGCACCGAGGTGTAAATATCTTCCGAGACGTGAAATTTGTAGGGGGTGAGCTCGGTGTCAAACGCCACGTGCGGGCGCATCGCCTCCTGCAGCGCTTCGCGGGTTTCTTCATCGCGGATGTCACGGGTGTGGCGATGGATCTCCTCTTCGACGGACCAGACGTAGCTCCTCAGCGCGGCTTGCATGACCGCCTCGCGCCGGTGGATGGAGGCCGCGCCGCAGCAGAAAGCCGCGTTCGCCCAGTTGCGCCGCCGCAGGATCACGTCATAGAACATGCGCGGATCGTTAAAAAACGGGTCGCGGCCTACGGTGACCGGGCCAACACACTTTTGAATCAGCCAGCCCAGACCGTAGCCCACTTTTCCGGCTTTTCGCTGGCCCCAGCGTGACAGATTTTCTCCTTCCGGAAGGTCGAAGAACCACTGCGGCGTCTGCACCCAGGCCACGTCCGGATCGCGAAAATAGCCCAGCGTATGGCTGAGAAGGGTGGGAAATACGCGGGTATCGGCGTCGCAGATAACAATGAAATCACCGTCGGTTTGCTCAAGACCGTTGCGCAGGTTGCCGGCCTTAAAGCCGATATTGGTCTGACGGCTGATATAGTTAACGCCTTCCTCATCGCAGACGGCTTTCATCTCCGGGCGGCGACCGTCATCAAGCACGTGGATCCGGTAGTCAATCGGGTACGGGTAGGCCATCTTCAGGGCGTCGCGAATGGACAGCCTGACCAGCTCGGTATCTTCCGAGTAGGTGGCAATGAACAAATCCACTTTAACAGGACGAGGTTCTACGGCCTCTTCCGGAAACAGGCATTCGTTGATTTCGCCGGGGGGCGGACACTGGGGGGGATCCTGTTCTTTCCATAAGTTGATGGTAAACAGCACGGTCCCTATCCACGCGAGCGTTTCGGCGAGGACCAGCGGTATGGCATACCATAGTGCGTCAGTATTCAGGGAGGCGGTCCAGCGCCAGTAAATATAATTTGCACCCAGAATAAGTGCCGCGACCGCTAATACCTGCCAGGTCATCATGACCCAACGCGGTGTTGTTAACGGTTCCGGAGGACGACGATGTTCAAAACGGGAAAAATAAAAATCCATAGTTCCGGCGTTCCTGATTCCGTGAAAATGCAGACCCATTCTGCTGCGCAGACAGTTGCCCAAAAGCGAAAGAAAATAGCGAGTAAACAAGATTTAAGATAAGTGTAGAACGCCGAATAAAAGTGTCCAGCGTCGTTTTTATTAATATGAAGTGGTAGTTAATTTGGATTTAATTCTGCTTAATATGTTTCATCTGCCGGTGATAAATTGCAGTTACTATTCCTTTAGACTATCTACTTTATTTAGACCTTAATTTTCGTTTTCAGGCAAAGGACACCCTATGAGCCATGTTGCGCCGTCGATTGCGCAAGAAGATGACGCTAAATCAATAACATGGAGGTATTCCGTTGCAGGTGCCCGTGACCTGAGAATTGACTTTATGCGCGGCATTGCCCTCGTCATGATGGTCGTGGCGCATACGGAGGTGATGTCGATATTTAATATATTCTCCTGGGAGCGTTTTGGGTTAACAACAGGTGCAGAAGGCTTTGTCATTCTCTCCGGGTTTATGCTGGGAATGCTGAATCGCGCGCGTCTGCAAAAAGTGGTTTTGCTTACGGTTTCCTGGGGGCTTTATCTCAGGGCATGGAAAATATATCGCGTAAATATCATTATCATAGTGTCGTTTATTCTGCTGGCCTATATCCCCCATATTAACGTTTTCGAGGTCACCCATTTTACCGACCGATTTTCAGGTCAAAGCTGGTCGCTTTATCCTGTGACGCCGCAAATTAAAGAGACCTGGTTCAACATTATTCTCTATTTGCAGATCGGCCCCCACCAGACGCAAATTCTCGGACTGTATATCTTTTTGCTGCTACTCAGCCCGCTATTTTTAGGGATGCTGCAGAAAGGAAAAGTCTGGTGGCTGTTAGGGCTGTCGCTGCTGGTGTACAGCCTGTGGCAGCGGTGGCCGCTCCGGCTGACGCCGTCGGAATTCGAATTTGCCTTCCCGCTGCTCGCCTGGCAGTTCATCTTTGTGCTGGGCATGGCCAGCGGCTGGTATAAAGCCGAACTGCTCTCGTTCGCCCGGACGCCCCCGGGCAAAGGGGTGGTGGTGGCGCTGGTCATGGTGTCACTGGTGCTGGGATTTGTCGCCCAGAACCATACCAACCCGTTTATGCCGCCCGCGCTGCTGATGCACGTCATCCCGCCTGACAGCTTCAATTCGTTTTATCACACCTGGGCGGCGAAGAATGGGCTGGGCCCGGTGCGGGTATTGAACGATATCGCCCTGATGGTCACCGTCTACCTGGTGCTGACGTATTGCTGGACGCCGCTCAACCGCCTGCTGGGATGGTTCCTCATCCCGCTAGGGCAGCACTCGCTCTATACCTTTATTTTGCATGTGTACGTGGTGCTGCTGGTGAGTCAGTTCATCACCTTCGATTTATGGCGTCACGCCTGGATAGAGAACACGTTAGTGCATGCGGCGGCACTGGGTATTTTGTGGCTGATGGCAAAATACGACGTCGGCGCACGCTGGATACCTAACTAAGGATGGCGGTTATGCGCGAAAAATGGCTTCTGGCGGGCGTGCTGCTCGCCGCGATACCCGCCGCGGAGGCGGCGCAAAGCAGTGATAAAGAAACCCTGCGCGATAAGAACGGTGAACCCGTTCAGGCAGGCGTTTTTACCAGCCGTTGGGGGCGCCTGTTCTCGGGTAACGACAAGAAATTCTCAGGTGCGCTGAGCTTTAGCTCGGGACTGAAAGAGCAGTGGATGAGCATTCCTAACAGTTCAGACACCGCCACGGAAAAGAAAAAGATTAACCAGACGCTGAATCTCAGCCTTCAGTATTCCCCCTACAGCTTCTGGTTTGCCAACATTACGTCCCGACTGCCGGTCAGAGACACCAGCCGCTACACCGCCGATTTTCGCTACAGCTTCGGCTACGATGACTGGCACGCCAACACCGTGAGTCTGGTTTACAGCAACTACGGCGATAACCATTTCTGGACATCGGGCAGCCGACGACACACCTATTTCGAACAGGGCGCCTTCACGCTGGCCTATAAGTTTTCGTTACCGAAACCGGTTGAAAACACGCTCCTGATTAATAAAGGGGATTCCATCATTTGCCAGGTCGGGTACAGTTGGGTACCGCGCTACTACGACCTCAGCAGCGATGACATCCGCAAAAATAAAAACGTCATGCTCGGCGGCTGCGGCTACACCTTCAAACAACATTTCTTCGTTCGCGCGACGGCATTCTGGTTCCCGGACAGCAGCCAGCAGCAGCCCTGGAACGGCGATTACAGCTACAGCTTCGGTTATGCCGGCTATACGCCGGGTTCGTTCTCCATCCAGTACGCGAACTATGCGGGAACGCGCTATCCGGGGCACGGCAACGGGAATGCAAAATTCAGGGAAGGGACCGTGAGCCTCATCTGGTTCTTACCGCTTTAGGAGGGATGTATGTCGGCGCTGCACGTGTTAATCGTTGAAGATTCGCTGATTTATCGTCGGTTACTCTCCCGAATGCTCACCCAGTGGGGATATATCGTGAGCGAGGCGGAAAATGGTGTCGACGCGCTGGAAATCTTGTCCAGCCAGCCGGTCAGCATGGTGATAAGCGACTGGGAAATGCCGGAAATGGACGGACTGACGCTGTGTCAGACTATCCGCAACCGTCAGTTTGGCCGCTACGTGTATATCATCCTGTTGACGGCCCGCGAGAATGCCGGGGACGTGACGCAGGGGTTTGATGCCGGAGCGGATGATTTTTTGAGTAAGCCCGTTGAGCAGTCTGAACTGCGGGCGCGGCTCCATGCCGGGGTCCGTATTCTGACGCTGGAGGCGACCCTCGCGGCGCACAACAAGCGCCTGAGTGAAGCGTTGCATCAGATTGAAAAAGATCTGGAACTGGCTGCGCGCGTTCAGCACTCGGTGCTGCCTTCACGCCGCTTACGCTATGGCGACTACTTCTCCGACTGGCTTTTCTTTCCGTCAGCCTGGGTTTCGGGCGATGTGTTCAATATTTTCCCTCTGGATTCACATCTGGGATTCTATTGCGTTGATGTCTCGGGTCACGGCGTGGGGGCCGCGATGATGTCCCTCGCGGTGGCTCGCCAGTTTTTACATGGCCGGGTGGTGGATCGCTTTCTGTTTACCGAAGAGGGGGGGATTCAGTCACCTGCGGAGGTTGTCAGGATGTTGAACAGCCGCTTTTGCAGTGAAGAGAGCGACATCACCAGTTATTTCACGCTCATTTACGGCGTGATCGATCCAGAGACTGGCGAAGGGTGGCTGTGCCAGGCCGGGCATCCTACTCCCTTCATTGTGAATGCGGACAGCGCCGTCACGTCCGTGGGCGATGGCGGACCGCCGGTCGGGCTAATCCCGGATCTGAGCTGGGAAGACGTCGCGTTTACCCTCCATCCGGGGGATCGCTTATGCTTATTCAGTGACGGTATTACCGAGTGTGAGAACGTCAGCGGCGAGCAGTTTGGCACGCAACGTCTCGAACGCTGGCTTCATGAGCATGCCCGGCTCCCCGTTGACCAGCTCCTGCCACGGTTCGGTGACCACCTGACCGGCTGGCGCAATGCAAATCGTGATGAACCGATCGCCTTAACTGATGACGTGTCACTGCTCGTGATTGAGCGTCAGGGAGAACAGAATGATAATTAACACCGAACGATTACCGCATGCCAACATTCTCACGCCCGCGGTCCGACGGCTGGACGCCTCCGTTGCTGCGACGTTTAAAGCGTCCGTGACGGAGGAAATCGGCAGCGATCGTAAAGCCTTAATCGTCGACTTTAGCAAAGTGGATTTCATCGACAGCAGCGGGCTGGGGATGCTGGTGTCGTTGTTTAAGCTGATGAACGGGAAAGGCGACATGGCGCTGTGCTCTCTGAACCCCGGGATCATGAACATGTTCACCCTGACCCGAATGGATCGTATCTTCCGTATCTATCCGGATAAACATAGCGCGCTTGCGCAGCTGGGGCAGTAGATGCAGAGGCCAGAGCATGCTGAATTTCCGGCGGCGATCGCGTCCCTGACGCCGCTGTCCGACTGGCTGAGAGACAGGCTGAGCGCGCTTCCCGTCGATGACGAGTGGCGTTTCGCCTTCGATCTCGCCGTTTGTGAAGTGGCAACGAATATCATCCGCTACGCGCTTCATGAGGATAATTCGAGCGTCTTTAGCGTACAGTTCGCCATCCGCGGCAATGACGTCTGCCTTGTTTTTATCGACGCAGGTGACGCGTTCCCGCAGGAGCGTCTTGAGATCGCCCGGCGAGACCGTTTCTGCGAAATGTCGCCGCTGCTGGAGAGCGGCAGGGGGCTGATGCTCATATTGCTGAGCGTCGATCGTTTCACTGTTGAACGCGTGGCGGGTGAAAATATCGCCACGCTTGAAAAGAAAATACGTGTATGATCTGCGGGCCATACGCGCGTGATTTTATTTCTTATCGGCAAACAGCTCCGGCGCCCACGGACGCGGATCCACTTCCATAAACGGCGCGCGCTCGAAGCGGTCCTTAAGCGCCCACGGCACCGTGCAGTCAAAGATCGTCTTGCAGGAAATGCCGTTGCCGCGAATCGAGGTGCTGTAATCCGGCGACTGGGACGGATCCAGCTGGTGGCCGCGGATCCCCGGAATATTGGTGATGCTCACATCGCCCTGCATGCGCGTCGTCATCGCCCACAGGATGTCGTCGCTGTCGAAAATATCCACATCTTCGTCGACAAGAATAATGTTTTTCAGCTCCGAATAGGTGGCTAAGGCGATGAGCGCCGCCTGGCCCTGGCGTCCTTCGTCTGACGGCTGGCGTTTTTTCACCTGCAATATGCCGAGGAACTTACCGCCGCCTGCGGTATGGGCATAGACGTTTTGCAGGAAGCCCGGGATTGCCTCTTCAACGGCATTACGGATGCTGGCCTCGGTCGGCAGTCCGGCCAGCGTGGTATGTTCTTCCCCCGGTCCCACCAGCGTCTGCAGGATCGCGTGGTTGCGCATGGTCACGGCTTTCACTTTGATCACCGGCAGGGAGGGATTCGCCTCACCGCAGTAGCCCGGGAACTCCGGCATCGCGTGGCCAGTGTTGGTATGCTGATCCTCTCTTACGCGCACGCCCGGAAGCAGTTCGCCTTCGATGATGATTTCCGCCCGTGCGATGGCTTTCTCTTTGACCGCCACGCCCTGCACCAGCTCGACCGGCTGCTGGCGCAGCGCCCCGGCGACGCCCAGCTCGTTGTAGCCAAACGGCGTGGTAGGGGCCTCAAAGCATGCGCCGATATAGATGGCGGGGTCGAGACCCATGTTGATCGTCACCGGCAGCGGTTTTCCGGCATCCTCCGCTTTTTTACGGAAGACTTCGATATGTCGCCCGGCGGCAAGGAACATGGAAAGCTCGTCGCGCTCCTGCACGCAGAGGCGGTGAATGGTGACATCCGTCAGCGAGCTGTCTTCCGGATCGCTTGCCAGCACCAGCCCCAGGCAGAAAAACGGACCGGCATCAATTGGCGTATTGGTCGGTGCCGGAAGCAATTTGCGAAGATCGAAGTCAGGATCGTCAGCGTAGAAGACCTGTTCCTGGCAGGGGGCCTGCGAGGCCGGAACGACAACCGGTGCGACCGGCTTTTTCACCGCATGGCCAACGTGTTTTGCCAGTTCAGACGGTTCGCAACCTAACAGCAGCGCCGCGCGCTCGCGGCTGGCGTGCATGCCCACCAGAATGCGGGAGCCCGGATAGCCCTTAACGCTGTTGAACATCATGGCCGGACCCGTGCGGGTCGGACGTTTGACCGTGCCGCCTGCGCCGACATGGCGATAGACACCCGCCAGTTCCGCGTTGGGATCGACCGGATGATCGGTTTCAATATACTGCCCTTCGTGGCGCTGCAGTAAGGCGATGGCGCTGCGGAGATCGTTGACTTGGTTTTCCATATTTTCCTCCCTCGGTTGAATACCTCCATTTTTATGGCAAAGACCAATAGCATCAATTTCATCATTTCTGTTAAATTGATAAGTAAATTTATATCAATACAGGGAGACGTCTCGTGCAGTTTCGTCAGATGCGCCACTTCATTGTCGTTGCCGAAGAGCTCCACATGCACCGGGCCGCCGAGCGTCTGAACATCGCCCAACCGGCTCTGAGCCAGCAGATAAAGGCGCTGGAAGAACGTTTAGGCGTCACGCTTTTCAGCCGGGCGAACCGCCGCTTAACCCTGACGCCCGCGGGCGAAGCGTTTCTGGTCAAAGCCCGGCTTGCCATCTCGTTGACCGAGCAGGCGGTGCTGGATGCCAGACAAACGGCACGGGGCGAGCAGGGGGAGTTAAACCTGGGGTGCGTGTCGAGTGCGATGTTTGACGGCAGGCTACCCGCCGCGCTGCGCCAGATGCACAGCCGCTGGCCGGCCATTACCATGTCCCTGATGACGGGAAATGTGCAGACGCTCTACGCCGCCGTGCAGAGCAACCAGCTGGACGTGGCCATCATCCGCGCGCCGCTGCCGTCGCTGCCTGACGATCTGCAAAGCCGGCCGTTCACCTCGGAGAAAACGGTGCTGGCGCTCTCTCGTCAGCATCCGCTCGCCGGATCGTCCGCGCTGACGCTTTCGTCGGTGAAAGACGAAAAATGGATCTCGCTGCGCGATCCGGATGGAATGGGGCTGGAGCAGTACTTCTATGACGCCTGCAGCGGGGCGGGCTTTCAGCCGGACGTGGTGCAAAATGCGACCGACGTGCCCACGGTGATAAGCCTTGTTGCGGCCGGATTTGGGCTGGCGCTGCTGCCCGCGTCGGCAAAGGCAGTGAGCGTTGAGAATGTCGTCTACGTGGACATCCTCGACCGGCTGCGGGAGAGCGAACTCACCCTGGTTTGCCACCGGATTATTCGTTCAGAAGTGCTTAAAAAGTTTCTGGTCACGCTCGATCACACCTGACGTCCGGCGGCCCGCAGCAGCTGCCCGCGCAGCCAGGCGTTCGCCGGATCCTGGCTGTTTTTCGGGTGCCAGTACATGTTGATGGTAATGGGCTGGAGCGGCAGCGGCGGTGGGAAAATATCCAGCGTGCTGGCAAACTGCTTCAGCATCCGTTCCGGCAGGGTACATACCAGGTCGGTACCGGCAACCAGCGCAGGCGCCATAGCGTAGCTCTGGGTGGACATGGCAACGTGTCGCTGATAGCCCAGTCCGGCGAGGGTTTGGTCGACAAATCCGGTAAAGGGATCTCCCGCCGACGACACCACCAGATGGGAAAGCGCGCAGTAACTTTCCAAATCTAACGGACCTGTTCCACGCGGATGAGCTTTGCGCTGGGCGGTGGCAAACGCGTCTTCGAGAAGTTTGCGCCTCACCCATCCGTCATGGGCGCCCGCGCTCACGCCGATGTAGATATCCACATCACCGTTTTCCAGCTGCTGCGGCAGGTCTACCATCTCCGGCAGGGCGAAGCGCAGGCGGATGCCGGGGGCATCGGTACTCACCTGGTTAAGCAGCGCGGTGCCGAGCATCAGCGCCGGGTTTTCATGCAGCGCGATAACAAATGTCCGGCTGCTGGTTTGCGCCTCAAACGTGGTGGGGGCGAACATCGCGTGGATGCCGCGTAGCACGCTTTCAACCTGTGGCCTCAACGCCTCCGCTCTCGGTGTGGGTAACACCCCACGTCCATGTGGGGAGGGAATAAACAGCGGCTCGCCAAAGAGCGTGCGCAGACGCGCCAGGCGGGCAGACAGCGCGGGCTGGCTGATGCCCAGCCGCGTGGCCGCATGAGTGATGTTCCTGTCCTGAAGCAGGGCGTCCAGCGCCAGGAGCAGGTCGATGTCCATGTCAGATATACGCGACATCACTCTACTTCGCGCCGCTGGCGTCCCGGTTGGTATAGGTGACAGGGACCCAGGCATAGCCGCCTTTCTCACCTTTCGTCACATAGCCTATGCCCGGGAAAGGCAGATGGGGCGCGGCAATAAGGTCTTTATTTTTCACAAAGTCAGCGAACGCATGCTCGCGTACGCTTGCCGCTTTGTTCTCATCTTCATCGTAGGTGATGGTCACCGCAGGCTGCGGGAACTGGACCGCCGCTGCGTGAATGATGTCGCCGACAAAGGTGATCTTCTCGCCTTTACTTGTCAGCGTGTAGAAGGCTGAACCCGGCGTGTGTCCGGGATGAACCGTGCCGGTCAGCCCCGGAAGAATCTCCGATGTGCCGCTAAACGGCACCACTTTACCCGCGTCAAGATAGGGTTTTAAGGTCTTCTGTGCGACATCGAAATAGTTCTTGCCGTAGCCGGTTTTCTTCTGATTGTCGTCGTTAAGGAAAAAGTCGATGTCCGGTTTGCCAACGAAAACGCGCGCGTTGCTGAACACCAGCTTGCCGTCTTTCACCAGGCCACCCGCGTGGTCGGAATGGGCGTGGGTCAGCAAGACTTCAGTAATGTCCTCGGGTTTGATTCCCTGGGTGGCGAGGCTTTCAATCAGACGTCCGCCGTTGCCGGGGCCAAAGAGCTGGCCGGAACCGGTATCCACCAGGATTTTGTGTCCGGGCATCGCAATCAGGAACGCGTTGATGGACACTTCCGCCGGGTTGGTCTGAAAGTTTTTCGCGAGCAGTGCATCAATGTTTTGCGGCGTTGTCCGGCGCAGCAGCTTGTGCAGATCCTGCGCAACGGTCCCGTCCGTAAACGACGTTACCAGAACGTCACCGACCTGCACGCTGTAACCGCCCGCTGGTTGTTTAACGACGTGCTGCGGCGTTTCTGCCGAGGCCTGCAGCGCAGGGTAGAACAGCAATGAACTGGAAATCAGCGTGGAAAGAGCAAGTTTTTTCACGGTAAGCATACGAGTCTCCTTTGAAAGTGCTCATCTTACTGCTCCGTAAAATTATAAGAACCTGCTCAGAAATGATAGGACCTATAAACGAGATAAATAACACAGCGCAACAGCCGGGTGGTGGT
Organism: Enterobacter cloacae complex sp. P47BA; assembly: GCF_014930485.1. Lineage (NCBI taxonomy): Bacteria > Pseudomonadati > Pseudomonadota > Gammaproteobacteria > Enterobacterales > Enterobacteriaceae > Enterobacter > Enterobacter cloacae complex sp. P47BA. The sequence continues at coordinate 245,958 of NZ_JADBRF010000001.1, forward strand.
GAAGCCTTTCCCGGCCCGTAAAGCGTTATTTTTTCAGCGGTGCGTTCCAGCTATCCAGCGTGGCCCTGGACCAGGCACCATAAGCGGCATTAGGCAGCACAATCCAGTCGTTGCCGAAGTGTTCGGCGCTGGCTTCAACCAGCTCACGCTGCTGCTCGCTCGGTTTTTTGTTTTTGAACTGTACGGCGAAGTCCGGCAGGCTGTCGCCGAACAGCATCACGATCTGCTGCTTTTTGAGGATGCTCTGACGGCGCTCTTCCTTGCTGACCGTATCCAGCAGCACGCTTTCGTCAGACACCTGCGGCAGGCCGAGAGCGTTTAACGTCTTCAGCGTGTCGGCTTTGTTTTCCTGCATACGGTCCGAAACATAATAGATGCGGACCTTGCTTTGATTCACATGGTCAAGAAAGGCCTTTGCTCCCGGAATTAAGCCGGGTTTTCCCTGTTTTTCCCAGTCGCTCCAGGTATCCCATTTCGTATAGTCGTGACACTGCGCCATGTCGCGCACCAGCAGAGGGGTGTTATCCAGCACCGTTTCATCCAGGTCCATCACCACGGCGTAATTTTCAGGTGTTTTCAGATCTTTTAATTTTTCGTTGAAACGCTCGGTGGCAAACCGATACGTCTGCAGCTGAAGGGCCAGAACCTCTGCCGATTTCTGCTGATAGCGCAGCGCCATTTCGTACGCTTTGGGTTCACACAGCTCGCGCTCAGCGGCCGTCGCCGCTGCACTCAAAACGGGTAATGCCAGCAGTAATGCCTTAGCCATTGAATTCACGCTTCTTTCCTCAACACCGTGGTTAAAATCCCGAAAGCGTAATGAAGTTCAATGACAGAAATATGAAGGCAGCGGCGCTACACCAGCATGTAATACCAGAACAGGGCGACCTCGTCTTTTTCCGGTAAGGCGTTGTAGAGATACCGATCGTACCCGCCCAGGGTGAACCCGTAGTTACGGTAAAACAGACAGGCGGAGACGTTCACATTTTGTGTTTCAAGCCGTAATCCCGGCGCGTTTACGCTGCGGGCCCACACGTGCGCGGCAGCCATTAATTTTTGCGCGGCGCCGGTTCTGCGTCTGGTGCGATCAACGGCAATATAATCCACTGAAATAAATTTATTCCAGCCGATTGACGCGGTAATAAATCCGGCTAGTTCACCGTCATCGGTTTCCGCAACAAGAAATATGGCGTCCGGATTAACGCAATGGTTTTCAAGCGTTTGGATGTCGAGTTCGTAGGTTTTTATCCAGGGCTCGGCGACGGCTTCAATATGCAAATCACAATGGATAAACGGCTCTCGCGCAATGTGGCTAATGGTGAAAGAAAAGTCACAACATTCAAGACGGACGAGGTCCGTATTTAATCCTTTTCGAATCTGCATAGTATTCCCGATAGTGAGTTATTTCATAAAGAATAGACGACGCGGTTAAATCCGCTGAGCTCACGCACTTGTGATCCTGAACTAAGCTTGTACTTCGTTCCGCGTAAAATGTGGGTCATTCGAGGACAATGAATGGAATTCAGGACATTTCAAAAGCAGTGGGGTGCTGAGTTTATTTCCGATGACGTGGTACGTTTTCGCGTCTGGGCAGAAGGACAGAAAGAACTTACGCTACGTCTGGCCGCCACCGACGTGCCGATGACGGCGGTGGGGCACGGCTGGTTCCAGGCAGACGTTTCTGGCGTCACGCACGGTGCAGAGTATCAGTTTGTCCTGCAGGACGGCATGACGGTACCCGACCCGGCATCGCGCGCGCAAAAGGGCGATGTTAACGGGCCATCGGTTGTTATCAATCCCCGACGCTATCAGCCGGTTAACCGGGACTGGGCAGGGCGGCCGTGGGAAGAGACGGTCATTTACGAACTACACGTCGGCACCTTTACCCCGGAGGGCACCTTCCGGGCGGCCATCGACAAGCTGCCCTATCTGGCGGAGCTCGGTATCACCCAGCTTGAAGTGATGCCCGTTTCCCAGTTTGGCGGAACCCGCGGCTGGGGCTACGACGGCGTGCTGCTGTATGCCCCGCACGTTGCCTACGGCACGCCGGAGGATTTTCACGCGTTTATCGACGCCGCGCACGGGCTGGGGCTTTCCGTGGTGCTGGATATCGTGCTCAACCACTTCGGCCCGGAGGGGAACTATCTCCCTCTGCTGTCGCCCGCGTTTTTTGATGCGGAGCGGATGACGCCGTGGGGCAACGGCATCGCTTACGAGCGCGAGCCGGTGAGGCAGTACATCACCGACGCACCGCTCTACTGGCTGACGGAGTACCGTCTGGACGGCCTGCGCTTTGATGCCATCGACCAGATTAAAGACAGCTCCGGGACGCACATTCTGGAGGAGATTGCCGCGAAGATCCGCGAGGCGATCCCGCACCGTCACGTTCACCTGACCACGGAAGACAGCCGCAACGTGATTTTCCTGCATCCGCGCGATGAACAGGGCAACACGCCGCTGTTCACCGCCGAGTGGAATGATGACTTCCACAATGCTGCCCACGTGTTTGCCACCGGCGAAACGCACGCCTACTACCAGGATTTTGCGTGTGAGCCGGAGAAAAAGTTCGCCCGTGCGCTGGCGGAAGGGTTTGTCTACCAGGGCGAGATTTCGCTGCAAACCGGGGAATCTCGCGGGGTGGAGTGCCGTACCCAGCCGCCGCAGTTCTTCGTCGATTTCATTCAAAATCACGATCAGACCGGGAATCGCGCCCAGGGGGAGCGGCTCATCACCCTCGCGGGGGCCGACAGGACGCGGGTGCTGCTTGCCGCGCTGCTGCTCTCTCCCCATATCCCGCTACTGTTTATGGGCGAGGAGTTCGGTGAAACGCATCCGTTCCTGTTCTTCACCGATTTTCACGGCGACCTGGCAAAAGCGGTGCGGGAAGGGCGCGCGAAAGAGTTTACCGGCCACGCCGGGCACGATGAAGCCGTCCCGGATCCGAACGACGTTAACACCTTCGTTCGCTCAAAGCTCGACTGGCATAAGATTGCTACCGACGAAGGGAAAACGTGGCTGCGCTTCACCCGCCACCTGCTGACGTTGCGCCACCGCTATATTGTTCCGCTTCTGCATCAGGGCGGCATCGTTGAAGGCAAGACGATCGAGACCGCGCCCGGCATGGTGGCGGTGAGCTGGCGCTTCCCGTCCGGGACGCTCTCTCTGGCGCTCAATATCGGCCCTAAGCCTGTCGACGTGCCTGCGCTCGCAGGGGAGACGCGCTTCGCCTGGCCGGAGGTAAACGACGTTTTGCCGCCGAACAGTATTGTCGTTCGCTTTGCTGATGGAGACGCATCGTTATGATCCCTTCCGCCACGTACCGTATTCAGTTCCGCAACGGCATGACGTTTGACCGCGCTGTCGAGCTGGTGCCGTATCTGAAAGACCTCGGCATCAGCCACCTCTACGCCTCGCCCGTGTTTACCGCCACAACGGGTTCCACCCACGGCTATGACGTGACCAACCCGAATGAAATTGACCCCGCGATTGGCGGTCGGGAAGGGTTTGACCGCATGGCCGCGGCGCTCAGGCAGGCTGGCATGGGGCTGATTCTGGATATTGTCCCGAACCATATGTCCACCTCGCTGGAAAATGCCTGGTGGCGGGACGTGATTGAATACGGCCAGCAGAGCCGCTATTTCCGCTATTTCGATATCGACGCGTCGCGCCCGCTTACGCTGCCATTTCTCGGCGACACCTTTGATGCGGAGCTGGAGAAGGGTGCCATTACGTTAAAACGTGACCCTGTCACGAATAAAGCCTCTCTGGTCTATTACGACACGGCGTACCCGCTTAATCCGGGCAAGTACAGCGAGGATAAAAGCATCGCCGAACTGCATGAGGCGCAGAGCTGGCGGCTGATGTCCTGGCGGGAAGCGCCGAAGCAGCTCTCATGGCGGCGCTTCTTCGAGATCACCGGTCTTGTAGGCGTACGGGTTGAAGACGAGGCGGTCTTCGACGATACGCACCGTCTCATTCTTGAGCTGGTTCACGCGGGCGTGGTTGACGGCCTGCGCATTGACCATATTGACGGCCTGGCCGATCCGCTGGGTTATTTGCAGAAGCTGCGGCAGGCAGCTGGATCTGACTGTTACATCACGGTCGAAAAAATTCTCGCGAAGGGAGAGCAGCTCCCCACCGACTGGCCGGTTTCCGGCACCACCGGCTACGAGTTTATCGCCTCGCTGGCGGAGGTGCTGGTCGACGACGATAATCTCTCGCGCCTGGAGACAATCCACGACGAGACGCTGGGCGTCACGGTTGATCGCCACGCCGAACTGCGCGATGCCAAGGGTCTGATGACCGATCGTAATTTTGAGGGCGAGTTCACCACGCTGCTAAACCTTGCGGACGATCTGGCCCGCCGCAATGACGTTGCGCTGCCGCGCGAGGAGATCCGCCACGCGCTGCGCGAGCTGCTTATCGCCTTTCCGGTGTACCGCACCTACGGCACTCGCGAGGGATTAACCCCGCCTGATGTGGCGCTGCTTAGCCGCGTGGTCGCTGGCGTAAATACCTCCGAAGCGGCCCTGAGCCTGATTGTGCGCATTCTTACCGGCGATCTGCCGGAAGATTGCCGCGACTGCGCCGCGCTTTTCAGAACTCGCTTCCAGCAGTTGACCGGGCCGCTGATGGCGAAGTCGGTGGAAGATACGCTGTTTTTCCGTCTGAACCTTGAGCTTGCGCTCAATGAAGTGGGCGCTGACCCGACACCGCGCGCGTTCTCGTTATCCCGCTTTCACCAGGAGATGCGCATTCGTCTCGCCCGTCAGCCCGACGCGCTGCTGGGCACCTCCACGCACGATACCAAGCGCGGAGAAGACGCCCGGGCGCGGCTCTACACCCTGACGGAGGCGCCGGAACGCTGGGGAGAAAATCTCGCCCGCTGGCGGCAGATGAACCAGACCCAGGTGCGTTTTCTCAACGACGGCACCGCGCCGAACGCCGCCGATACCTGGATGATCTATCAGGCGCTGGCGGGCGTCTGGCCCGCCACGTTGTCGCCTGACGATGCCGAAGGGCTTGCATCGCTGGAGACGCGTTTCCTCGGCTTCCTTGAGAAAGCGCTTCGCGAGGCGAAGCAGCGCACCGACTGGATCGACAGCAACGAGAGCTATGAGAGCGTGGTGCTGAGCTATGCGCGGCATCTGCTTTCCCCGGATAACGCCCCGTTCCTGCACGATTTCAGCGAGGGGATGCAGCCCTTTATCCGCGCCGGGCTGATGAACAGCCTCAGCCAGACGGTCATCAAGCTGACGGCGCCCGGCGTGCCGGATATCTATCAGGGCAGCGAGGCGCTCAACTTTAGCCTCGTCGACCCGGATAACCGGCGGGAGCCGGACTTCAACGCGCTGGTGCAAAACCTCAGCGCGGCGGATGCTTCAGTGTTTGAACACCCGGCGTGCTGGCGAGATGGCAGGGTAAAGCAGTTTGTCACCGCCACGCTGCTGCGGCTTCGACCGCATTACGACGCGCTTTTCCGCTACGGCGACTGGCTGCCGCTCAAGGTTTCCGGCGAGCGCGAGGAGAACCTGATTGTCTATGCGCGCGTTAAAGACGAGGAGGCGCTGATCGTTGCCGTGCCGCGTCTGGTTTTTGGCATCATCGATAATCATCAGCTGTGGATCAATACCACGGTAGCGATACCCGACGAACTGGCCGGGAAGCGCTATCGGGATCTGTTCAGCGGTGAAAGCCGCATTCTGCAAGAGACGCTGGATTTAACGTCAGAAAAGGGATGTGTACTGGTTCTGCTTACCTGCGAATAATCGTGGAGAACGAAAATGGCAAAGGAAACTACGTTTGAAATTCGGGCCGGTCATGGCCAGCAGTTGGGTGCGAATTATGACGGGAAGGGCGTTAACTTCGCGCTGTTCTCCGCGCACGCGGAGCGGGTGGAGCTCTGTCTGTTTGACCCGTCCGGGAAAACAGAAATCGCCCGGCTGGAGCTGCCGGAGTATACCCATGAGGTCTGGCACGGCTATGTGCCTGACCTGAAACCCGGTGCGCTGTACGGCTATCGCGTCTACGGCCCCTACGATCCGGAAAACGGTCACCGCTTTAACCCGCATAAGCTGCTTATTGACCCGTATGCCCGTGAACTGGTGGGCGATATCGACTGGAACGACGCCCATTTCGGCTATGAGTTGGGGCATGACGAACTGGATCTTAGCTTCGATACGCGGGACAGCGCGCCGTTTACGCCGAAATGCAAGGTTATCGACCCGAACGCTTTCGACTGGCAGGACAACAACCGGCCAAACGTGCCCTGGCCACATACCGTCGTCTATGAGAGCCACGTGAAGGGCTTTACCCAGATGAACCCGGCCATCCCGCCCGAGCTGCGCGGGACGTTCGAGGGGATGGGACACAAAGCCTCGGTCGACTACATCAAAAGCCTCGGTATTACCTCAGTGGAGCTGCTGCCCGTTCACTGGTTCCCGGACGACCAGCATCTGCTCGACCGTGGCCTGAAGAACTTCTGGGGCTATAACACGCTCGGCTTTTTTGCTCCGGCGTCGCGCTACTATGGCCCGGCGGGGATCCAGGGCTTTCGCGACATGGTGCGCGCCTATCATGACGCGGGCATTGAGGTGATTCTGGACGTGGTCTACAACCACACGGCGGAAGGTAACGAGCTGGGGCCAACGCTTTCATTCAAGGGCATTGATAACTACAGCTACTACCGCACGCTGCCGGACCAGCACCGGTATTACATTAATGACACCGGGACGGGGAACACGGTGAATACCTCGCACCCGCGCGTGCTGCAGATGGTGATGGATTCCTTGCGCTACTGGGCCGAATCCATGCACATTGACGGTTTTCGTTTCGACCTGGGGACGATTCTGGGCCGCGAACCTGAGGGGTTCGATCCGCGCGGGGGCTTTTTCGACGCCGTTACCCAGGATCCGGTGCTCTCTAAGCTCAAGCTGATTGGCGAGCCCTGGGATATTGGCCCCGGCGGCTATCAGGTCGGTGGCTTCCCGCCAGGCTGGGGAGAGTGGAACGACAAATACCGCGATACCGTGCGCGAGTACTGGAAGGGGGACAACGTCTCGACGGACTTTGCCGCGCGTCTGCTGGGCTCCGGGGATCTGTACGATCTGCGCGGGCGTCGCCCGTGGGCCAGCGTCAACTTTATCACCGCCCACGACGGCTTTACGCTGAATGACCTGGTGTCGTACAACGAGAAGCACAACGCCGACAACGGTGAGGACAATAACGACGGGCATAACGATAACCGGTCGTACAACTATGGCGAAGAAGGGCCGACGGAGAACCCGGACATTATCGCCACCCGCGAACGGCAGAAGCGTAATTTCCTGACCACGCTGCTTTTCTCCCACGGTACGCCGATGCTGCTGGCGGGGGACGAGTTTGGCCGCACGCAGAAGGGCAACAACAACGGCTACTGCCAGGACAGCGAGATCTCATGGATCGACTGGAAGGGGCTGTCCGAAAACGACGCGGCGCTGCGCGAGTTCACCCGCCGGCTCATTGCCCTGCGCGCGCAGCAGCCGCTGCTGCGTCGTGAGAGCTGGCGCGACGGGCTGGAGATCCGCTGGTTCAATGCCGGAGGCGGTCCGCAGCAGGCCGAGCAGTGGGATGAAGGCTCAACGCTCGGGGTCTCCATCAGCAGGCCGGATCTTCAGCAGGAGGACGGCATCTGGCACGACGTGCTGATGCTGTTCAATCCGTTTGAAGGCACCGTGCCGTTCCAGATCCCGCAGTTTGGCGAAGGGGGATGGGTGCTGGAGCTGTCTACGGCGGATGACGCTGCCGCCGGGACAGCGTTCACCGAAACCGTAGAGTACGAACTGGCCGGACGCAGCATTACCCTGTTCAGACGTCCGTAATTCAGAGTGATGCCGCCGCGCGGGCGGCGGTGTCATACAGGGAGGAGATCGCGCGTAGCAGCTGCGCGGTTTCGCCGATGGATTTCCCGGAAATGCCGCTCTCCGCATGAATGGCGATCAGACACGCTTCGCGCACGTCCCGGTACTTCATGCACAACGCTTTCCCTTCCTCTGTGGTGGAGAAAAAGAGCTCTTTACCCGCTTTCTCGCTCGTCACGTAGCCCGCTTTAACCAGCTTTTTCAGGGCATAGGTCACTACATGCGTATCTTCCACGTTGAGAACAAAGCAGATATCGGCCAGCTTTTTCTTGCGGTCGCGGTGGTTCACGTGATGCAGCAGCGAAACGTCAAAAGCGCCCATATCCGGCTCTCCGGCTGCGGCCATGCAGCGCACCATCCACTTGTTAAACGCGTTGCCGGTCATGATCAGCGCGTACTCCAGCTCTGACAGTTCCGCGCAGCGCTCCGACACCAGATGGCGGGAGGAGACGATCCGGCCATCGTTGATATCATTGCAATCGGGTGAAGCACTCTTTTTCGAGGTCATAACGTTCCTTAGCCAGAAATGTAAACTCGTCGATAAAATAAGAACATTTTATTGATAATTTGTTTACATGTTTTTGAGGTTCAGATATAGCTTTTTAGCGCAGGTTTTGTGAAGCCTGACGAAAAACACAACATCGCTCGCCGCAAATTAAAAAAATAGCCGTCGGCGCGCAACGCTCACTTTCGATAGGGTAAACGTTATGGACGGTACTACGCTGTTGCCGCTGATCGGGATACCGATCGTGGTCATTGGTTTTGCACTGCGCTTCAACCCGCTGCTGGTCGTTGTGGTGGCGGGGCTGGCAACTGGCCTGCTGGTCGGGATGGATTTCGGGATGCTGCTGGAGACCTTTGGCGAGAAGTTCGTCAATAGCCGATCGCTGGCGACCTTCATCCTGATCCTGCCGGTAATTGGTCTGCTGGAATATTACGGGCTTAAAGAGCGCGCCCAGGCCTGGGTGGCGAAGATCGCCAGCGCCACCTCGGCGCGTATTCTGATGCTCTACTTCGTGGCGCGTGAAGGCACCGCCGCGCTGGGGCTGATGTCGCTGGGCGGCCATGCCCAGACGGTACGCCCGCTGCTGGCCCCGATGGCCGAAGGGGCAGCGCTGAACGAATACGGCGAACTGCCGCAGCACATTCGCGACAAAATCAAGGCCCATGCCGCGGCGTGCGACAACATCGCGGTCTTCTTTGGGGAAGATATCTTTATCGCCTTCGGTGCGGTGCTGCTGATTGACGCGTTTCTGAAGGAAAACGGGATCGAAGGGATCGAGCCGCTGCATATCGGCCTGTGGGCCATTCCCACCGCCATTGCGGCATTGATTATTCATATGACGCGCCTGCTGCGCCTGGATGCCAGCATCCGCCGCGACGTCATGGCCTGGCGTGCAGAGCAGGGTACGCAGGGGGCCGCGCAATGATGACGCTTATCACCATTAATCGCGTGTATTACCTGATCGGCTTTGTTGTGATGCTGCTGGTTGTCATGACCCTGCGCGACCGCGCTAATCCGAAGCGTTTTACCACCGCGCTGTTCTGGTTTTTATTCGGCGGGATCTTCCTGTTCGGTGACCTGATGGTTCAGGAGCTGGGCAAATCGCTGGCATACCGGATCGTTGGCGGTTGCGTTATCGCTATCGCGCTGCTGGCGGGTTTTGGCCTGGTCGGGAAAGGCCACTATAAAATGGCCTCCGACGAGGAGCGCATTGCCTCGTCAAACCGCCTTAAAAACTGGCTGTTCCTGCCCGCGCTGATGATCCCGGTGGTGACGGTAATCGGGACGCTGTTCCTGAAGGGGGTGTCGATTGGCGGCGTTTACCTTCTCGACCAGAAACAGCTCACTCTGGCGGCGCTGTGCGTGGCCTGCGTCGCGGCGATTCTCACCGGCTGGTGGCTGACCAAAGGCACGCCGCTGCACGCCATTCGCCAGTCACGTCGTCTTGTCGATACCATCGGCTGGGCGGTGATCCTGCCGCAGATGCTGGCCATGCTCGGCGGCGTGTTCGTGGCGGCCAATACCGGTGATTCGGTGCAGAAGGTGGTGAGCCTGTTCGTGAACCCGGACAGCCGCTTCATGCTGGTGGTCATTTACTGCGTGGGGATGGCGCTGTTTACCATGATCATGGGTAACGCCTTTGCGGCTTTCCCGGTGCTGAGCGCGGGGATCGCCTTGCCGTTCCTGATCAACGTGCATCACGGCAACCCGGCGCCGCTGCTGGCGATCGGCATGTACGCGGGCTACTGCGGCACGCTGATGACGCCGATGGCCGCGAACTTCAATATCGTTCCCGCCGCGCTGCTGGAGCTGAAAGACAAATATCAGGTGATCAAGATCCAGATCCCGACCGCGTTAACCCTGCTGGTGGTGAACGTGTTCCTCATGTATTTCCTCGTGTTTCGCTAAGGAGCTGTTATGGAATTGACGCAACATCAGGCTGACGCGTTTGCCCGCATGCCTTTAACCTATTTGCGCCAGGAATACCCGAACCACATCATGCATCTGCTGAATGATGACGGTGACGTTCTGCCGCCTCGCGAGCTGCACCCGATTTTCTATGGCTGTTTCGACTGGCATTCGGCGGTGCACGGCTACTGGCTGCTGCTGCGCTGCGTGCGCCTCTATCCTGATCTACCGTGTCGGAATGACATCGTCGCGCTTTTCGACGAGCATCTGACCGACGAGAATGTGGTGAAGGAACTGGCCTATTTCACCGCGCCGTTCCGCGCCTCGTTTGAGCGGCCGTATGGCTACGGATGGCTGCTGGCGCTGGCCCAGGAGCTGAAACAATCGTCGCTGCCGCAGGCCGCAGGCTGGTACCAGACGCTGGAGCCGCTAACCCAGGATATTGGCAACCGGCTGGTGGATTACCTCAGCAAGCTAACCTATCCGATCCGCGTCGGAACGCACTACAACACGGCGTTTGCCCTCGCGCTGGGGCTGGATTACGCCCGAGCCGTGGAAGATAGCGCGCTTGAGCAGGCGATTGTGACGGCGGCGGAGCGGTTTTATCTCGCCGATACGCGCTACCCGGCCCATTACGAGCCGGGTGGCGATGAGTACATCTCTGGTGCGCTGACGGAGGCGCTGCTGATGAGCAAGGTGGCTGAAGACTTCCCGGCCTGGTTTGACGCGTTTCTGCCGAGTATCGGCTCCATTGCGGCGCTGATGAACCCGGCGGAAGTGAGCGACCGTACCGACCCGAAAATTGCCCATCTGGATGGGTTAAACCTCAGCCGCGCCTGGTGTATGAAGCATATTGCGAAAGCGCTTCCAGCCAGCCACCCGGCGCAACCGGCATTGCGCGAGGCGGTGACGAAACATCTGGCCGCAAGCGTCGGGCATGTGGTCGGCAGCCACTATAGCGGCGGGCACTGGCTGGCGAGTTTTGCGCTGCTGGCGCTGGAGTAAACAAACGCGCCGTCTTTCTTGCCGGGTGGCGCTGCGCTTACCCGGCCTACATTGTGCAACGCTTGCCTGTAGGCCTTGCCGGGCGCAGCCTACATTTCTTTGATTTTTAATGCGATTAATACCTTAGTCGGATATTTTCCCGTCATTTCTCTGGAAACAGATATCTTTTTTACCATCGCAAAAGTGTACGATACGCGGCCACATACCCAATACCCACAGTGGATGGATGGTTAATATGGCTGTTATACCTTTGTTGCCTAAAGAAGGAATCGCACTTGTGTTGGCAAACATGAGGATTGCAAGAGCGCATGGTATGAGTAGAAACATGGCTATCCCTACGACCTATCTTTGGTTTTATCAAAAAGTAAGAAATAAGGGGCCGTGGGATTACAAGCAAGGACACCCGGAGTTAGCAAATTTTGGGAACTTCAATTATGGTTCGGCTGGCTATGCTGCCGGGATACCATCAGAAACGCTATTGATGGGTGCTGGATGGGCGCAGGAAAGAGCTAAAACCTCCAAAAAGAAATGGGGACACTGGTATCAAAAACCGCCTTATGGGGATGATCCTCACGATCAGTTTTGGATAAGGCAAGGTATAGAATATGCAAAGAAATACGGTTATTAAACGGCTTCATTGCTTACTCACAACGATTCTATTGCTCGTTGTTTGTGGGTTTCTGACATATCAATACTATTTTAACGCACCTTCTCACGATAGTTTTGTCAGCAAACAGAAACTCTCTGATTCCGTCACACTGTACATAACTAAGTATGATGATGGAGGCGCTACGGTGTCGGATGTTTACCGCTTCTATTTAGATAAAGACAACAGCGGGAACATTATGAAAGCCCTTGAAGATCGATCACCATTCCTTGAAGCCAATACAAGCAATGTTACTGCTTCAGCTTATGGGAACACGGTAAATGTAAAAATCACCGGCAAGGTTTATTCATTCACTAATTCTGATCTGTTCTATGCAGATGGTGTAGCGATCATGCCTGTAATTAACCTCATAGCCAATGGAATAAGAGATTAAGTAACATAAGGAGTTATAGAAATGGCTGTACCAGTACACCTCTTTTTGAAAGACGATGGCGGAGCAATGATCCGTGGCGGTTCTGATGTTGCAGACCGTGAAGGAAGTATAGAGCTCAGAGATCTGATTCATAACCTGAGCATTCCAACAGATGATGCAACGGGTAAACTCACAGGTACAAGGCAACACTCTGCTTTCAGTCTCACAAAAGCAATTGATTCATCTTCACCCTATCTATACAAAGCTGTGGCTACAGGTCAAACGCTTCATAGTGCTGAATTAAAGTTCTACCACATCAATGATGCTGGTCAGGAAGTGGAATACTTCAATATCCTTATGGAAGGGGTGAAGGTCATTTCAATAACTCCAATAATGCATGATACAAGAGATTGTCCCGGTACTGGTCACATGGAAAATGTATCTTTGCGATATGCAAAAATCACATGGAAAATTCTGGACGGAAATATTCAGTACACTGATGCGTGGAACGAACGCCCTGCAGCGTAGGCGTAAAAACGAGCAGCGCCGAGAGGCGCTGCAACAATTTACGCGGATGCCCGAACCGCAGGGCGCAGCCTGCTCAGGCTGAATACCACCGAACCCGTCGAGGCGATGACGGCTAGCCACAGTGCAACCTGGATAGCATGTTGATGGTCCCATCCTGCCGCTGCTCCCAGCAGAACCCCCACCACGGCGGCGCCGAGACACTGGCCGAATGTCCTCACAATCGACAACACGCCGGAAGCATAGCTGGCATATTCCCGCGCGACGTTAGCGAGCATTTCCCGGTTATTGGGGCTCTGGAAGCAGCCAAATCCAATACCGCATACCAGACTGCGCAGACAGATATTCCACACGGAAGGATTCTCCGGCAACGTGGCCAGCAGGACCAACCCACCGACAAAGACGATCAGCCCGAGGGTCGAGATCAGCGGCGCGGAGATCGTATCCGCCCAGCGACCCGCGTGCGGCGCGATCAGCACGATGCCCATTGGCCACGGGGTAAACAGCAGCGCCGACACCACCGGGCTGTAGCCATACACGCTCTGAAACAGGAACGGCAGCGCGACAAACGTGATCCCCTGGCTCACAAACGAGGCCAGCGAGGTCAGCGCGGCAAGGGTGAAGCGCCCGTTTTTGAACATCACCGGTGGCAGTAACGGATGTTGCGCGCGCCGGATACGCCAGGTAAAGGCGAAGGCGCTGACCAGCGCGAGAACGTCCCAGCAGACGGCCTGCCGGTTAATGTGCTCCGTCACGTGCTGAAGGCTGTCGGCCATCATGATCGCCGAACCTAACAGGACGGCGGAGAGCACGGCGCCCGGCGCGTCAAAGGGAGTGCGGTCAACGGCCGATTCCCGCGGCAAGGCCCGCCATGCCAGCAACAGGGCAATACTGCCCGGAACAAGGTTAATAGCGAACAGCCACTGCCAGCTCAGCGCGTCCAGTATCGTTCCCCCCAGTACAGGGGCAATCGCCGTGCTGGAGGCGATAAGCAGGGCGTGCACCCCCAGAATACGGCCCAGCAGTCGCCCCGGAAAAACGGACCGCAGGATCGCCGGGGCGATACTCAGGGTAGCCGCGCCGCCGATGCCCTGCAGAATACGCATCCCGATCAGCATGTCGGGCGTTTTCGCCAGCGCGCAGCCGAGCGAGGTGAGCGTAAAGGTGGCAAGCCCGGCAAGAAAAACCTGTCGAAAGCCCACGCGCGCCGCCAGCGCCGCGAAGATGGCCAGCGTCATTGCCGCCGATAGTAGATAACCGTTGGCAAACCACACCGCAACGTTCGCGGGGACCTGCATCGCCCTTGCCATGGAGGGCAGCGCGATGTTGATCATGGTGCCGTCAAAGACGCCCATCAGCGTGGTGGTCATGACGGCGGCCATCACCCGGGCGCGTTCATGACTGGGTAAGCCTTCATCGCCGGGCTGGTTTGAAAAGAGCGTCATCGTCGTTACTCCGCATAAGAATAGTGATGACGAAACTATAATCATGAGGTATACAGGGCGGAAGACGCAGTACTTGCACTTTATCGTTGCATAAGACGCCTTATCTGAGGAGCCATCGTGTCCGATCCTGACTTTAACCTTCTGGTTGCGCTCGACGTTCTGCTGGCCGAAGCCAGCGTGGCTGGCGCGGCGCGGCGCTTAAACCTGAGCACCTCCGCCATGAGCCGCACCCTGAGCAGGCTGCGGGAGGTGACAGGCGATCCTATCCTGGTGCGGGCTGGTCGGCAGATGGTGCTGACGCCCTGGGCCGAAGCCACCCGGGATCGGGCCAGAAGTGCCGTGCATGAGGCAAGGGCGGTACTGCAACCCTCCACGGAAACGCTGAATGTTGAGCGTATGGAGCGCCTGTTCACCATCCGAGCCAACGACGGCTTTGTGGTGGCGTTTGGGCCACTGCTCATTGCCGCAGTGGCGGCGGTGGCGCCCGACGTCTGCATTCGCTTTTCGCCGAAACCTGAGAAAACGTCGCGCTATCTGCGAGAGGGGCTGGTTGACCTGGAGATCGGCGTGCAGAGCAATATGGGGCCTGAAATTCGTCTGCAACGGCTCTTTCAGGACCGGTTTGTGGGCGCGGTGCGCCAGGGGCATCCGCTGGCCTCGCTGTCGTCAGTCAGCCTGGAGGATTATGTCGCCTGGGGGCACGTGGTGGCCTCGCCCGACGGCTCGTTACACGGATTTGTCGATGAGGCGCTGGCGGAACGCGGGATGAAGCGCAAAATTGCCAGCGTGGTGCCAGGGTTTCCGACGGCGTTATCGGTGGCGCTGGTCTCCGATCTCGTTGCCATGGTGCCGGCGCTCTATCTGCTCAATCAGCCGATGACCGAGCGCGTGCACGTCTTTGAACTGCCGTTTAAAACCCGGAGTATTACGGTGTCACAGATGTGGCATCCGCGCATGGAAAAGGACCCGGCGCATCGCTGGCTCAGAGAAAAGGTGCTGGAGGTGTGCCGCGCTGTACGCTGACGGCTCAGGCCACTTTTTTCGGCACGGAGAGAATGAAGCGCGTCGATACCGCATCCTATTGTCCCGTATGGAAGCGCTATTTCACAACCCCAGCGGCCTGGCCTCCTGTATGAACTCAATCAGAAGGCGAAGCCCGGTCGGCAGTTGCCGGCGGCTTGAATAATAGATATAAAAACCTTCCTCCAGCGGGGACCATTCCGTAAGCACCAGGCGGAGCCGTCCATCCTTCACATAGGGTGCAACAAGAGGCTCCGGAAAATACATCAGGCCGGCCCCGCCTAATACGGCCACAAGACCCGTTTCAGCCTGGTTGACCGTCACTGAGCCAGGCACAGTGATTTGGTACGTTTCGCCGTCTCGCTCAAGTTCCCAGCGATAAATCCGATCATCGCCGAGACGATTGTTTATACAGCGATGGTGTAATAAATCATCCGGATGTTCAGGCGTTCCGTAACGTTCAAGGTAGTCAGGGGATGCGGCGATAACCCAGCGAATATCGGCAGATAAACGCCGGGCAACCATGTCTTCCGGGACGGTGCCACCATAGCGGATACCGGCATCGAAGCCCGCATCAGTGACGTCAACCATACGGTTATTGGCCACAATATCGATTTCAATATCGGGATAGCGATCCATAAACGCGGGCATAACCGGTGCAAGCAAAAGATTGGCCGCTTCAACGGCTGCATTGATGCGGATACGCCCGGTAGGCGTATTACGATACCGGTTAAGCGATTCAAGCGCGCCTTCTATCTTGTCGAAAGGCTGAAGGACAGACTGAACCAGTTCTTCACCTGCAGCCGTAGGGGTAACGCTCTTGGTCGTGCGATTAAGCAGGCGAACCCCGAGCCGGGTTTCCAGTCCCTTCAGGGCATGACTAAGCGCTGATGCACTGACACCTAATTCAATCGCCGCACGGCTGAAACTGCGATGGCGTGCAATAGCCATGAAATAAATGAGATCGGCGACATCAGCTCTGCTTATTTGCATACAGAATCGTTTTCCTTGTGCGTTAAGGCCCGAATGCGTTGATACGGAAATGATATACACCATAGACCGACCAGGGCTAATCCGTTGCTGAATTTTTTTCACAAGTCCATCCACTCACCGAACCAACGCCGGGCCAGGGTAGGGCATTAACAGTCCTGTATTGCTGAAGGCGGCGTGAGTGAAGGTGGCGTATCCGGAAGCGGGGGAATGATCCCGTCGACGGGGTGCGGCAGATAGCGTGCCTCGAGTTCCATGATTTCGGCATCGCTAAGTGAAAAGTCCAGCGCGCTGATAGCCGTGGAAAGATGTTCTGGTTTCGTCGCGCCGATGATCGGTGCTGTGATGACCGTTTTTGATAGCAACCAGGCAATTGCAACATGGGCTCTTGGCACATGGTGCTTTTCAGCAATGCTGGCAACAACATCAATAACGGGCTTATCCAGAAGGGCTGCGTTCTCATACATTTTTAACGCAAAGGCATCGTTTTGCGTTCGTCGGGACGTGACACTCCAGTCGCGCGTGAGCCTGCCGCGTGCCATCGGACTCCAGGGGATCACACCAACGCCCTGGTCTTCACACAGGGGCAGCATCTCGCGCTCTTCTTCCCGGTAAAGCAGGTTGTATTGCGGTTGCATCGTAATAAATCGGGTCCAGCCGTTACGCTCTGCCGTATGCTGCATTTTTGCAAAGCGCCAGGCTTCCATAGATGATGCGCCGATGTAACGTACTTTTCCTGATTTAACGAGGTCATGCAGAGCCTCCATGGTCTCTTCAACAGGCGTGGAGTGGTCAAAGCGGTGAATCTGAAAGAGATCCACGTAATCCATGCCTAAGCGCATCAGGCTATCGTCAATAGACTGAAAAATGGCCTTGCGGGAAAGAAACCCGGTATTGGGTGAGTTGCGCCACGGAAAGAAGGTCTTTGTCGCCACAACGATCTCATCGCGTCTGGCCATTTCTCTCAGCGCTTTTCCAGTGATCTCTTCAGAACTTCCGCCCGAGTAGATATTCGCGGTATCAAAAAAATTAATGCCCGCTTCAAGCGCCTGACGAATGAGCGGACGTGACGCCTTTTCATCCAGGGACCAGGGTTGAGGCAAGCGTTCAGGTTCACCATAGCTCATACAACCGAGACAAAGACGGGAGACTTGCAAACCGCTACGACCCAGATTCACATACTTCATTCTATGTTCCTTCTTTTATTGCCAGCAATTCTGTATGTGACAGGGTATTGCACTGACATGAAGGGAACCAGCATGCGCCATCGAATGGTGTTATGAGTTTTTTTCACAGATGGGCGTAATCGTCAGTGGGTTTTACATACAAACTGCGTGGCCAACGGTGAATCCTCAAGACTGAGGAGGGATACCTCCTGAGGCACGGCAACATTCTTATTTAACATAATATACATTATGCGCACCAACGTAATACCATTCAAAATCTGCCTTTCTACGGTCGTGATTGCCCCTGGTCATTGATAGCTTGTGAAATCCCAACTTCTACGTTTATCCAACGTTAAAAGACGTTTGATATACTCCTGGCTTTGACCACCGCTGCTGTAGACTTATGGAAATCGAACTCAATAAAAGCTTTAAAGAAAGGATTTTCCACGCTGTCATTTTTGAAGTGACGGCCAACGTTATCATCGCGCTGTCTCTTGCGTGGCTGATGAACGTTTCGGTACTCCAGTCGGGTTCGTTGTCGGTGATATCTGCACTTACCGCAACGGTCTGGAATTTTGTCTTCAATAAGCTCTTTGACTCCCTGCAGAAAAAACATCAGTTCCAACGAACGTTTCTCGTTCGCGCCATCCATGCAGTTGGGTTTGAAACGGGCCTTATCATCTCCTTAATCCCTGTGGCCATGTTCATGCTGAATTTGACGATCGCGGAGGCATTTTTTGTTGAGATTGGCCTTGTACTGTTTTTCCTGCCATACACGATGCTTTTTAACTGGCTCTATGATTATCTGCGTTGGACATTCGTAGGGAGTAAACGGTCTGCTTTGTAGCGAGTATTGATATCGGTCACATTCACAACCCCTTGATCGTATTGGACTCCACTCTCTTTCTATACTTCTCATTTCACCATCACTTTTGAGGAGTCCATAATGTTTGATCATGTAAAATTCGGCGTCAGCGATTATGAGAAAAGTAAAACCTTCTTCCTCATGTCGCTTCAACCGCTCGGTGTCGAACTCGTCGATGAAGGCTCTCCTGACTATGGCGTCGAAATGAGTTCCGGCGATGTTTCTCTTTGCCTTTTTCAGTCGAATGATAAACCCGCTCCGCTTCATCTGGCCTTTGTGGCCACGACACGCCAGCAGGTTGATGACTTTTACCATGCCGCGCTGCGCGCAGGCGGACGCGACAATGGCGCACCGGGATTACGCTCCTACGGTAAAAATTACTATGCCGCATTTGTCATTGCGCCTGATGGTCATAATATCGAAGCGGTATGCCATGCCCCCGAAGAAAGATAACTTAATTTCACCCGCTTGCGAGTACCCGCGCCAGCCAGTTTTCTGGCTGGCTCACGCTCAGGCCAATACGACCGATACCCCTTTTTCCGATACCGCATTGACCCAGTCGCGGTCGGTATCGCCTTCGACGACAATCGTATTCGCCAGCGCCACATCGCCAATAACAAATGATGACGCCGTATTTATTTTTTCCGGCGACGCCAGGACAACCGTCTCGGCGGCTCTGCCGGAAAATGCACGTTTGATGCACGCCTCTTCGAAATCTCCGGTCGTCAGCCCTGCTTCCGGATGGATACCGGTCACGCCCATAAAGAACAGATCCGCATGAATGTTTTCGATACCTTCGACGGCCGCCGCGCCGACGGCGACAATCGAGTGTTTATACAAACGGCCGCCGATCAGAATCACCTCGATGGAAGGATGATTAACAAGCCCCAGGGCAATGCTCGGACTGTGCGTCACCACGGTAATACGCAGGTCACGCGGTAAAAAAGCGATCAATTCTGAAGTGGTCGTTCCACCGTCAACGATCACCACCTGGCCCGAAGAAATCAGCTGCGCCCCCTTCTGCGCCACCTTTCTTTTGGCATCCATTTTAACGGACTGTCGTTCCGCGAAAGGCACAGTAGCGGAAGACGACGGCAGCGCGCCGCCGTGAACCCGCTGTAAACGCCCTTCTGCCGCCAGCTCGCGCAAATCGCGTCGGATGGTGTCTTCAGAGACGTCGAAGAGAACGCTAAGTGCTTTAGACTGGACCTGTCCTTCGGCGCCGAGCTTTTCAAGGATCAACTGTTTTCGCTGACTGGTGAGCATGATGTATTCCTGATGTTGCATGTTTAATCTTGAAAATGCACGATAATGCTGATATTGATAGTTACTCTACGTAAGGAGGACGAAACGTGCAATCAAAACGTGCAGATGTGCGCATCATTGACAGTGAAACCCTGTCCGATAACTGGTACTTACTTAAAAAATATACCTTTGACCTGCAAAGACGCGATGGCGAATGGCAGCGGCAAACGCGTGAAGTTTATGACCGGGGGAACGGCTCTACGATCCTGCTCTACAACCGTGACCAAAAAACCGTGATTCTGACCCGCCAGTTCCGCTTCCCGGTCTTTATTAATGGCCATGAGGACGACCTGATTGAGGCGGCGGCCGGCCTGCTTGATAACATGGATCCGGAAAGCCGCATTAAAGCAGAGGCGGAAGAAGAGACCGGGTTTAACGTGTCGAGCGTGCAGAAAATCTTTGAAGCCTACATGAGCCCAGGCTCCGTCACGGAGAAACTCTATTTCTATCTTGCCGAGTATCAGCCGAAGGACAAAACCAGCGCAGGCGGCGGTATCAAAGCGGAGGGAGAAGATATCGACGTGCAGGAAATGCCCTTTGAAGAGGCCTTGCGGGGAATTGAAACGGGCAAAATCGTCGACGGAAAAACCATCATGCTGCTCTACCATATTGCACTGAAAGGCATTCTGTAACCTGCCGCTCGCCCGACGCCTGTCCCGGTGCAGGTGTCGGCCTGTGCTATCCTTGCTGAAACACGCAAAACGGAGATCTAAAGATGGCCGACTGGAACCCTTCGCTTTATCTGCAATACGGCGCTGAACGAACGCGCCCTGCCGCCGAGCTGCTTGCCAGAATTCCCCTGAGTGACGTTGCCACCATCGCCGATTTGGGCTGCGGGCCGGGAAACAGCACCGCGCTGTTGCAGCATCGCTGGCCAAAAGCGCAGATTGTCGGCGTCGATAACTCACCGGCTATGCTGGAAGAGGCGCGCAGCGCACTGCCCGACTGTCAGTTCGTTGAGGCCGATATCCGCCAGTTCAGGCCAGGCCAGCCGTTGAACCTCATCTATGCGAACGCATCCCTACAGTGGATACCTGACCATTACGATCTCCTGCCGCATCTGGCGTCACTGCTCACGCTCAATGGCATGCTGGCGATCCAGATGCCGGACAACTGGCTTGAACCCACGCATGTGGCGATGCGTGAAGTGGCGCTGGAGCAAGGCTACCCGGACCGTGGCCGCGAGCCGCTGCCTGGCGTGCATGCCTATTACGATATTTTATCGGAGGCCGGCTGCGATGTGGATATCTGGCGGACAACCTATTTCCATAAAATGAGTTCGCACCAGGCCATTATTGACTGGGTCAGCGCGACCGGTTTGCGCCCGTGGCTCCAGGAACTGAACGAGAGCGAGCAGCAACGTTTCCTGAAACGCTACCATGAACTGCTGGAAGAGCAGTATCCGCTCCAGGAAAACGGGCAGATACTGCTGGCTTTTCCTCGACTGTTTATGGTTGCCCAGCGTCAGCCCTGAACGGCGCTATGAACGGGCCTCTTTGAGCAGCTGCTGGATAACCTTTTCCTGCTGCTCATAATTCCCTTCGCCAAACGAGGTATAGCGTAGCTGACCTTTAGCATCGAAATAGTAGTGCGCGGGCCAGTACTGGTTGCCGAAAGCGTTCCAGATCTGATAGTTGTTGTCCGTCACAACCCGGTACGGCAGCTGCCATTTATTTACCGCGTTTTTCACCGAGGCGATCGGTTTCTCCCAGGGGTATTCAGGCGTGTGTACCCCTATGACGACCAGGCCCTGAGACTGGTATTTTGTTGCCCAGTCGCGTACGTGCGGAAGCGTATGCTGGCAGTTAATGCAGTCCCAGGTCCAGAAATCGATCAGTACCACCTTCCCGCGGAGTGATTCAGACGTGACAGGGTCACCATTTACCCACCCTGTTCCACCGCTTAATGAAGGCAGCTGGCTGCTGGGCTCGGTCATGACGACCGGTTGAAGCTTCGCCGGTTGCGCGGCGGGCTTTGCCAGATTCAGCAGCGCGGTTTCAAGACGATTAGCGACGCCGTTTGCGCCTTGCAGAGCAGACGTCATCCCCGTTGCGTTAAAGACAACGGCCGCTAACATCACCACGCCTGCCCCCTGACGTATTTTTTCCATCAGCGCCGATCTTGCTCTCAGCGGCGCCATCAGCGTGCGGCCTCCGAAAACGAGCAGGCCCAGCATCAGCGCGCAGCCGCTACCATAGGCGGCCAGCAAGGCTCCTGTGGCAATGGCCGAGTGTCCGGCAATATTGATGCTGAAAATGGCGCCCAGAATCGGTCCCGCGCAGGGAGACCAGAGCAGCCCGACGGCAAGCCCGGCCAGAAAAGCCGATGCCATACCACGCGTTTGCCCGCTTCGGGTGTTGAGGACATTTCCCGCGCTGACTGCCGGCCCGGCGATACGCTGGGCAAAGGCCGGAAAAATTAAGGCCAGCGCGGCCGTGGCCAGGACGATAAGCGCGATCCAGCGCCCGACGATAGTTGCCTCTGCTATCCACTCGCTGGCGACGGTGACGACCATCGCCACCAGGGTGAACATGACGATCATCCCCGCGAGCAGCGCCAGAATATGTCGCCGCTGCCCCTGAAAACCGGCGAACAGGAGAGGAATTACCGGGAGCGTACATGGACTGAGCAGGCTTATCATCCCGCCCAGGAAAGCAATTATCAGAAACATAGATACCTCACAATACAAGTCCTGCGACGCTGCAGTGAGGCTATTTCATCGTGCGGATGTATTCAGGATATGTGTAAAAGCGTGGGTTTTTGTCTGGCTCTGTATCGGCCACGCGGGGAGATACAGAACCGTACAATTAAAGGCGCGGGAGAGTAATCGAAACGTCCAGCCCGCCCTCTGCGCGGTTCGCCAGCTTTAGCTTTCCGTCCAGCTGAGCGGTGAGCTGCGCTGCGATCGCCAGGCCGAGCCCTGTCCCGCCGGTGTCGCGGTTGCGTGATGTTTCTACCCGATAAAACGGCTGTAATACCGCCTCCAGCTCGGCATCCGGTATCCCCGGCCCGCCGTCCATGATGTGAATCACCACCTCTCCGGCAGCCGAGTCATCAATGCTAATGGTGGCGTAGTCGCCAAATTTCAGGGCGTTATCCAGCAGGTTGGTCATCACCCGGCGCAGCGCCTGTGGACGCATGACGATGGGCAAACGGTTTTCGTCTGCCTGAAACTGCACGTTTTTACCGATGTCCTGATAATCGCAGGCGATGCTGTTTATCCAGGCGTTCAGCTCCAGCTTCAGCGAGGTCTCTTCCAGTGATTCTGATGACCGGGCATACGCAATACCCTCCCGCACCAGACGCGACATGTTATCAAGGTCGTTTAAGAGCTTGTCGCGCAGGTCAGGCTGATCCGCCATTTCAACACGAAGCTTCATGCGGGTAATGGGCGTCTGGAGATCGTGCGATATGGATGCCAGGATCTGCGCCCGCTCCCTGAGATAGGACTGAATGCGCGCCTGCATCGCGTTGAAGGCATGTGCTGCCCGCTGCACCTCGACTGGCCCCTTTTCCGTCATTGGCGTGTTGGCGGCCGGGTCCAGGGAGGCTACCGCGCGGGTAAACTGTGAAAAAGGCCGTATCACCTGGCGTACGGCGATCCAGGAGCAGGCAGCCAGCACGAGCAACTGCAGAATAAGAACAACGGGCAGCCAGCTGGCGACCGGCGGCATCCGAGGGCTCAGGTCAATGGTCAGCGGCGCGCCATCATGTAGCGTGAGATGAGCCTGAATATGTGAAATGGCGCCGGGAACGGCGGTGAAGCTTAGCGGGTACTGTTCCGCAAGCGTCGCTTTTAAGGTTCGGATGGCGTCCCGGGAGCGCTTGTCCGTCGGCGCGTTGCCGGGCTCTCCCGGCCCCAGAATATAGCGATAGTTACCCCGTTCAAGGCGCGGCAGCCAGGCCGCGCGCTCGCTGGCGGGTAAGCGGTCTAAAATAGCCACGCTGGTCGCGACATCGTATTCCAGATTACCGAGCATCACCGTTCGGGCGCTGTGCATTCGCTCTATCATGACCAGCGTCAGGCTCAGGGCATTGGCGAGCAACAGGCCGGGCAGCACGACGATCAGCAAGCGGGCCAGCAGCGAGCGTGGCCAGAGCGTCATTCGTTAGCCTCTTTGATGGTGACCGGCATGGTAAACACATAGCCCTCGCTGCGCACGGTTTTGATATACGCGGGCGTGCGGGCATCTTCATTCAGACGCTGGCGAACCCGGCTAACCAGCAGGTCGATTGAGCGTTCAAACAGCTCGGCGTCACGCCCCTGCGTCAGGTTGAGCAGCTGATCGCGGGTCAGCACCCGCTGCGGGTGGTCAAGGAAAACGCGCAGCAGTCGATACTCCGCCCCGCTGAGCGCCACAATCACCCCTTCCGGGTCGATCAGGTGGCGGGCAACGGTATCGAGCTGCCATTCGCCGAACGTCACCAGCCGCCCTGCTTCCGTCACCTGTAAATTGGGCGGCATCGTGCGAAAACGGCGTAAAATCGCTTTGATACGCGCCAGCAATTCTCGCGCGACGAAAGGCTTTACGACGTAATCGTCGGCTCCCATTTCCAGACCCAGGATCCTGTCCGTCTCCTCGTTGCGCGCCGTCAGCATCAGGATGGGCAGATCTTTATATTTCCCGACGCGTAATTGCCGACACAGCGTAAGCCCGTCGTCGCCGGGCATCATAACGTCCAGCACCACCAGGTCGATATGCTGCTTGTCCAGCACGACGCGCATCTCTTTGCCGTTTGCCGCGCCGGAGGCGCGATAACCGGACTTAACGAGATAGTCGATAATCAGTTCACGAATATCCCTGTCGTCATCGACGACAAGGATATGATCAATATGCTCCACCGAAATCTCCAGACCGAAGGGTAACGTACTGAAAATAGCACATTTCAGAGTTTGTCAGCGTCAACAACTGCCTTGACGAAATCCTGCGGATCTTCCTGAGGCGGATTGTGCCCCACGGTTGCGCCGAAGGTACGGTGTTCATACTTACCGGTGAATTTACCCGCGTAGGCCTGCGGTGCCGGGTGCGGCGCCCCGTTGTTTCCGCCTTCGATGGTGATCGTCGGAACGGTGATATTCGGCAGCGTGGCCAGTTTTTGCTCGTAGGCGTCGTATTTGCGCTCGCCTTTTTCCAGCCCTAAGCGCCAGCGATAGTTGCTGAGCGTTACCGCAACGTGATCCGGGTTATCAAGGGATTTGGCGCTGGCGTTAAAGACAGCGTCGCTAAATTTCCAGTCAGGTGAGGCCTGAGACCAGATCAAACGAGCGAAGTCATGCGTGTTTTTGGCATAGCCTTCAGCGCCGCGCTCGGTGGCGAAATAGAACTGATACCACCACTGCTGCTCCGCTTTTGGCGGCAACGGCTGTTTACCAATCTGCTGGCTGCTGATGAGATAACCGCTTACCGAAACGAGCGACTTAACGCGCTCTGGCCACAGCGCCGCAACGATATCGGCCGTACGGGCACCCCAGTCATAGCCTGCAAACACCGCCTGCTTGATATTCAGGGCGTCCATCAGGTTCACGATATCTTTCGCCATCGCGGAAGGCTGGCCGTTGCGCGGCGTTTTTGCCGACAGGAAGCGCGTAGTACCGTAGCCGCGCAGAGAAGGCACAATCACGCGGTAGCCTTTTGCCGCCAGCGCAGGCGCGACTTCAGCGTAGCTGTGAATATCGTAGGGCCAGCCGTGTAACAGAATGACCGGTTGGCCGTCTTTAGGACCAATGTCGACATACCCGACGTTAAGATCGCCGGCGTTAATTTGCTGTGGACGATCGAAAGCCGCCGCTAAGTTAGTGCCGGTGACTTCGGCCTGACATGACATGACGGTGCCAAGGGAAACGGTGAGAGCAAGCGTTGAATAAGCGAGTTTGCTGAACATGTTGGTATCTCCGGTTGAGTACATTTCACGGTGATATAACAACAGTTCAATGTATAGCGGATATGTGCGGAAACGCGTTTATTGCAAGCCTGTGTATGTATCTGGAACACGGATACAGTGTGATACAAACACAGGCTGCTGCCTTAAAGGGAGAGACGATAGCGGACGTAATCGTCAGCGTCACCGTATCGATCGTAGAGTTTACGTGCCGGATTGTTCTCACGGGTTACCCAGTAGAGCTTTGACCACCCTTCGCGCTTGCCTTCCGCTATCAAGGCATCAATAAGCGCCTTACCCGCTCCCGCGCCGCGCTCGGCTGCATCAACAAACAGATCTTCCAGGTAGCAGATGGGCGCGGTTGACCAGGTTCCTTCGTGCAGAACACACATTGCGAAACCGATGACCTTTGCGTCTTTCTCTACCACGCGGCAGAACATCGGTGAATGCGTTGAGAGCGCCCTTTCCCATGTCGATGCGGTAACGGACTCTTCGAGGTAGCAATCATAAAAATGGGTATAGCCATCCCACAGCGGTCGCCACTGGGGATAGTCGTCTTCGCGTAGAGGTCTTACCGTGACAGCCATGCGTTCCTCACATTACAAGTCGATTACCATTTCAAAACAGCGTAAATCAGCCCCCGCCATACGCGAGTGATGATAGTTTTCGCGCAACGTCACAACAATATTTTGCCATTAAAGAGAGGTTGCCCATTTTTGGTAGTGAATAACCACAGCACGCCTCACCAGAATGTGATAGAGATGAAAATACCAGAACGCAAACAAAAACATAACGCTTAAATAAGGAGATCCGCAGATGACAATACCGACCCTCACGACAGAACGTCTCCTGCTGAAACCGCTGGTCGCCGAAGATGCGGTTCAGATTCAAAAGCTGTATCCGCGCTGGGAGATCGTCCGCTATTTGGTTTCTTCCGTGCCCTGGCCCTACCCGGATAATGGCGCGGAAAACTATGTGAATAACGTCGCGCTGCCGGATATGGCAAATGGGATAGCCTGGATCTGGAGCATCCGCCGTCGTGAGGTGCCGGATGCGTTGATGGGGATTATCTGTCTGTACGATGTTGAAGATAATAACCGCGGATTCTGGCTGGCGCCGGAGTTTCAGGGACAGGGATATATGCGTGAGGCCAGCATTGCCGCGACGGATTACTGGTTTAATACGCTCAACAAACCCGTTTTGCGGGCGCCGAAGGCCGCCGCGAACAGCCGCTCCCGTCGTATTTCAGACAGCAGCGGCATGCGGCTCATCAGAACGGAAAAGAAAGCCTACGTCAGCGGGATATTGGACTCCGAACTGTGGGAGATCACCCGCGACGAGTGGAACGCCCATCAGGTCAGCTGATAGTGCTTATCCGGCATCAGCCTTTCCGGAATGTTCTCTTCATCGTTCATCTGCAGCAGATCGCGTTCCATCATGTTGCAGATGGCGTCCAGCGGAAGGTCGTTATCTTCTGTGCCAAACGGGTCTTCCAGCTCTTCCGCCAGGGTGTCCAGCGAGATAAAGGTGTATGAGATCAGCGCCGAGACAAACGGCGTCATGTAGTGCAGATCCACAACCAGCGCGAACGGCAGCATGATGCAGAACAGATACACCGTGCGGTGCAAAATCAGCGTATAGGCAAACGGCACTGGCGTTGTCGCAATCCGTTCACAGCCGGAAAGGACGATGGACATATCGTTCAGGCGGTTGTTCAGACTGTGGAACAGGATGTCCGAAAGCTCCCCGTTACGCCGCCGCACGGCCAGCCACTCCCCCATGACCAGCAAAATACGGTTCGCCGGCGAGTTGGCGCCCATTACCTGAGCTAAAACGTCCGGGGCAAGATAGCGAGAGAGCTGGTCAGCGTTCATTTCCCGGCGCAGGGTCATGCGCAGGCAGTTGGCAAAAGCGATCTGCAGGCGGACAAATTCCCCCAGGTGCTTATCGTCCGGCAAGGTGTTTTTTACCTCGCGAAACAGCGAGCGTGCCGCTATCATCAGTTGCCCCCACAGCTGGCGAGCCTCAACGTAGCGTGAATAGCAGGCGTTGTTTCTGAAACCAAGAAAGATTGCGATCGCCACGCCGAGAATGCTAAATGGCGCCACGGTAAATTTGATGCCCAGCGAGGTATACCACGGCAGCATCAGGATAACGGCGATAGAAAGCAGGAAGTTGAGCAGCAGTCGGGTATAGATTTTGGGGAGTACCGAACCGTGCCAGACAAAAATCAGTTGTAGCCAGTGCTGTTTAGGACGAACAATCATAGTGAGATTCAGGCAAGAAAAGAGCGTGGCTATTAAACGTGATCCCCATCACGGTTGCAAGCATGTTAACGGAACATTGCAATCTCTCACCTGAAGAATGAAAACCGCACGGTGCTGCATTTGATATTAAAAACAGGGTAAATAGTATGTTGTAACTAAAATAATGCCTGTTCAAACCCGGCCGAAGCCGGGTCACGTAATCAGCAAAGCGGCTTCACCGCTGCGCGCATGCCCTTCAGCAGAATGGCATCAAGATCCCGCGTCACCTGTTCAACCAGACCGTCCACATTCGTCAGGTCCTGCTCCCAGTGCGCTTCTACGCTCAGCACGGCGTGCACCAGTTCGCGGGTAGCGAGCTGATTATCGCGATGCTGCGCCCATAGCTGTTGATAACGTTCCAGCCAGAACGCATCATCCTGCACCGGATAGTTCTCTCCGTTACGCTCCGCGCGATAAAATGCGATCAGTGCCGCTAACGCAAACGTCAGACGCGCTGGCAGTTGACCTGAGGCCTTCTGCCCTGCCAGCAGCTGCGGAAGAATACGCGTGCGATACTTGGTCATGCCGTTGAGCGCGATGGAAAGCAGCTGGTGTCTGATGTAGGGATTTCGAAAACGCCCTGTTACCGCGCTGGCGAACGACTCCAGTTCGCTGCGGGGCAAATCGAGAACCGGAATAATCTCTTCATAAATTGCTTTTTCGACGAAAGCGCACACGTCTTCATCATTCATCGCCTCGCCAACCGTATCCAGCCCGGCCTGATAGGCCACCGGTACCAGCGCCGTGTGCGCACCGTTAAGGATGGCGACTTTACGCTCTTTATAGGGCTTGATGTCGTCGACAATCAGCACGTTTAACGGGTACTTATCCAGGCGCAGTTCACCAGCCAGCGAGCCTGGGCCCTGAATTACAAACAGATAAAAGTGTTCAGCCGTGTCCAGGAACCCATCGTGATAACCCAGCTCGGCCTCAAGCGTGTCCACTTCATCCCGCGGGTAACCGGTCACGATACGGTCAACCAGCGTTGAGCAGAAGTGGTTTGCCTCGTTCAGCCACTGGATAAAGGTGGCAGGCAGCGCCCACTCCTGGGCATAGCGCAACACAAGTTCACGCAATGCGTCACCGTTGTAGTCAATCAGTTCACACGGAATGATAACCCAGCCCTTGTCAGGCGCGCCGTTAAAGTGGCTAAAGCGCTCAAACAGCAGGCGCGTTAGCTTCGCCGGGTAGCTGACGGCTGGCGCATCGTCGAACTTATCCCCCGCGTGATAGATGATTCCGGCTTCGGTGGTGTTCGAGAAAACAAAGCGCATATCCGGGCTGTGTGCCAGTTTCAGAAAGGCGTCGTAATCGTCATAGACGCTGATTTCACGGTTAACAGAGCGGATAAGTCGGGCTTCGCTCACCTCTTCGCCCTGCTCATTCAGGCCACGAATGATGGTGGTGTACAACCCATCCTGCGTGTTCAGCGACGGCGGGAAGTCGCTCTGAATAGGACGAACGATAACCACACCGGCGTTGAGATCGGTATGTTCATTCAAAAGGTCAATTTGCCAGTCGACAAACGCACGCAGGAAATTGCCTTCGCCAAACTGAATAATGCGTTCGGGATACTGCGCACCGGGAAAATCACGACGGTTGAGCGTGTTCACAAGAGGGTTCCTTTTATGATTAGTCATACAGCCTGATAAGATTGGTACGATAACTTATCAAAACTTTACGACCAGAAACCCTGTTTCGATCAATCCCCGGCGTGGTTGTGAAAAAATTATAAGAATTTATAGAACACCGACGTGGCCGTCATAGCGCCGTCCGGCATCAGGGCGTAGCGCGGGATCTCACCGACCTTTTGCCAGCCGGCACGCTGGTAGAAGGTTTCGGCGCCGCTGCCGGTGGAGGTATCGAGCACCAGAACCGAAATGTTTCTGGCCCGGGCCTCAGCTTCCAGCGCTTCCATCAGCGCCATTGCGGCCCCTTTTCGACGCGCTTTTTCATGAACCAGCAGCTTTGCCACGTCCGCACGGTGCGGCTGGTTTTCCGGCTGGTCGGTAATCAGTTGCACCGTGCCGATGACGCCCTCCTGCGGATCAATACTGGCCAGCACCACGCGCTCGTTGCGCCCTACGCTGTCAGCTATGCCGAGCCAGAATGAACGGGCCTTCTCCAGGTTAAAGGGCAGCATAAAGCTGACGGATGCGCCGCCGTTTACGCAGTTTTCGAGGATCCCGGCCAGCGCATCAAGATGGGTGCGAATGTCGTCGCGGGTGAGGTTTTTGATGTGCAGTGAGGTATTCATTTTTTGTCCTTACGTTGAATACCCTCACTTTGCATTTAACATTTCATTAACGCAAACGGAACGGTCATACGCTTTTGTTATGTCATCTGGCCCGCTGCCGCTGCTGCTTCATGGCATACATTTTTTCATCGGCATCTTTAAGCCACTGCTGCAGGTCGTTGCCGTTATGATCGAATTCGCTCAGCCCCCAGGAGAACAGAAGCGACCATGGATGTAGCTTGCGTGCATTGTAGTTTTCGACCTGCTCGGCGAGATACTGCATGGCAATCCACGCGCCCTTCTCATCCGTATCAGCAAACAGCACGGCAAACTCATCGCCACCAAAACGCACCAGCATATCCGCTTCGCGGAAAGAGGCGCGCATCAGCTGCGCCATGGTCTTTAACGCCTTATCCCCCTCTTCATGCCCGTAGCGATCGTTAATCTCCTTGAAACGATCCAGATCCAGCCAGCCGAGCGTTAACGGCTCCGCCCGGCGTCGGGCGATGGAGAGCGTGAACCGCACGAGCTGGTTAAAGCCCCGTCGGTTGAATAATCCGGTCAATTCATCCGTGGTCGCCGCGCTGATTGCCGCAAACTCATCTTCAGCCAGCGCGCCCAAATCCCCCAGCACGGCGAGATCGGTCGCTGAGAACTCCCGCGGTGCGTAGTCAATCAGGCAAAGCGAGCCAACGCTTGCGCCGTTGCGTAAGCGCAGCGGAAAGCCTGCGTAAAACCGCACGCGAGGTTCGCCGGCCACCAGCGGGTTATCCGCAAAACGATCGTCCTGAAGCATATCCCCGACGATCAGCGGTGCTTCGGTGAGGATGGTATGACCACAAAAAGAGATGTTGCGCGGAACGGAATCGGGGGCCTGCCCATCCGCCGACTTTACGATCAGCGTATGCTCATCAATAAGGTTGACCATGGCCAGCGGTACCTGGAAAAAGCGTTTTGCCAGACGCGTTAAGCGGTCAAACGCCGGGGAACTGTCAATCTCAAGCAGACCCGATTCGCGCAGCGCGTTAAGTCTGTCAATTTCATTTTCAGGTGTTGCAGGTGCTTTCATAATGTCTCCTGACGTAAAGCGTTACTCAAAGCGTAGCTTAAACCGAGACATTGTCAGCGTTCGACGTCCTGTTAAGCCGCTATCCATTTCACGTCAATGCGTTATGACGATTTGCTCGTCCGCCAGCCGGGTATGAGGCAGCAGGCGGTAAGCGCAGAACGCATTAAATATCATTTTTGGGCGTTCATCTGTATCACCAGCCAGCGGTGGATCACGCTGACGATATAATGTTGCTGCTGCGCGCTCAGCTGCACCCCCTGGGGAATGTTATGCCATTTTGCCAGACAGCCCCGGCAGCAGGTCGCGGTGGCATGCTGGGCGATAAACACCGGGTGGCCACGCATGGGCGTCTGCTTGCCGTCGTTTGCGGGTTGCGCGGGTGCAAGGCGTTTAGCGACAAAATCGGCGGTATGCTGGTCAATGGTTTCGGGGCCTTTGTCCCAGCAGTACTGTCGTTCCTTATTGCCTAAGCGGAAGCGCGAGCGAAACGTCGATCGCGCCAGGCGGGAAAAGAGGGGATCCAGGTCAGGCATCAGTATACAGAACGTCCCAGGCGCTGGGTCAGCTTCTCCAGAACCGCCACGCCGGCAAGTGAATTTCCCGTTTCATCCAGCTCCGGGCTCCAGACGGCAATCGCCATTTCATGCGGCACTATCGCCACCACCCCGCCGCCAACGCCCGATTTGGCCGGAAGGCCAACCCGCCAGGCAAACTCCCCGGCGTTCTGATACATGCCGCTGGTAGCCATCAGGGCGTTAACCTGACGCGCCTGAAGCGGGGAAACCACCTCCTGATCGAGATGCGGCGCGTGCCCCTGGTGCGCAAGGAACAGAAACGTCTGAGCCAGCTCAACGCAGTTCATCTTCAGGGCGCAGTAATGGAAGTAGTTTTGCAGCACGGTCGCCACGTCATTGTGGAAATTGCCGAAGGATTTCATCAGCCAGGCGATAGCCGCGTTGCGGGCCGAGTGTTCAAACTCCGAGCGCGCCACCACCGAATCATAGGCAATGTCGTCCACGCCAGAAAGCTGACGAACAATCTCAAGCATTCGCTGACGCGGTGCGCTGAGGCGGCTTTGCAGCATATCGCAGACCACCAGCGCCCCGGCGTTGATAAAGGGGTTACGCGGTTTACCCTGCTCGATTTCGAGCTGAAGCAGTGAGTTAAAGGGCTGACCGGACGGATCTTTTCCCACGCGCTGCCAGATCTCTTCTTCCTCATACTGGCGCATCGCCGCGACCAGACTCAGCACTTTAGAAATAGACTGGATAGAAAAGCGTTCAGTAGCATCGCCTGCCTGGTATCGCTGTCCGTCTATAGTACAGATAGCGATGCCCAGCTTATTCCCGCTCACCGAGGCAAGGGCCGGAATGTAGTCGGCCACCTTCCCCTTTCCTAATAACGGACGAACCTGCGCCAGAATCTCGTCCAGCATCTCATTATGGATGACCGCAGCCACTCTTTGCTCCTTGCCCTCAGGCTAAAACGGGCTGCGAGTATAACAGAGGCTAATGTATTGCGTCAGGCGCTAAGACGAAAACGCGAAACGGCCTGCAATAAAAGATCGGACTGCTTTTGCAGGCGTTCAGAGGCCTCCGAGGCGTCTGAAACCAGCAGATCCGTCTGGCGCGAGACCTGATTCAGCGCCTGAAGCTGGCGCGTCATCTGGTGAATACTTTCTCCCTGACTGAGCGTGGCGGTCGAGATTTCATTCAGCAAACTGCTTAAATTGCCCACCAGACCGGTGACCTGCTGCAGGTTCTCTTCCATCAGATTCACGGCGCGGGAGCCGTCTTCAATGCCCTGCACGGAGCGGTTGATCAACTCCTGAATGGTCTGCGTCGAGTGGCTGCTCTTTCGCGCCAGGAGCCCGACTTCACGGGCGACAACGGCAAACCCGCGCCCCTGGTTTCCGGCATGGGCGGCCTCAATGGCGGCGTTGAGCGCCAGAATGTTAGTCTGAAACGCCACGCTGTCGATCATCGCCACGATCCCGCGCATCTCTGACGATCGCTCGACGATCGCCTGCATGGAGGCATTCACGGTCGACATCATCTGGTCGCCTCCTACGGCAGCCTGACGCGCTTCATCCGCGCGCGAGCTGGCGAGCCGGGCATAGCCGGTATTCCCTTCCACGTGGGTTTCCAGCGCCGCGATATGCGCTGTGACCTCCTCCAGCTCCTTTGCCTGACGCGCCGACTGCTGGTACAGCTTCTGGTTTCCCTCCGCGAGGGAGCCAATATTCTCCACCATCGTGGCTGTGGCGTGGCTGACCTGCGTCACCAGCTGCTGCAAGCCGCGCTGCATGGTGGCAACGCTGTCGCTAAGCTGCCCCGTCTCCCGGTTAAAGCGCATCACGTTTGGCGGCGTGCCGGAGAGATCTCCAGCGGCCAGCCGGTTAATATGTGCAATAAGCCGACGCAACGGCGTAATCACCCACCTGGACATGCCGAACCAGACGGCTGCGGCGATGGCGAGCAGCAGAACCGGCGCCAGCAGGAACAACGTTTGCAGACCGGAGAGCTGCGCCATTAAGGCCTGACGCCCCTGCATGGCCTGCTTCTCGCTGGCCTGCTGATAGCGCGCGTAGTTGTCGTTAAAGTCGGTCTGAAACGCCTGTGCCGGCACGGCAAAAAAGGCATCAATCGAGTTGGTTCTGACAAGCGCTTCCGATTGCTCCTTAATGGCATCGTAGAAAAGCTGGTAACTGTTAATCAGCGCCTCATCTTTTGGCGGGCTGAGCGCCAGCCAGGCCTTCCATGCCTGCTGAGAAACCGCCAGCGACTTTTGTGCGTCGTCCATCAGGCTGTGCCAGCTTCCTTCCGAGCCGGTTTCTTTATCCTGCATAAACCAGACGCCGGAGCGGTTGAGCAGATCGCTCGCCGCCAGCAGGGAGACGCGCGCCAGATCCAGCTTGCTCTGCTGCTGATACGCCAGCAGGTTTTGTCGTTCATTGCGCTGAGCTTCCTTCAGGGAGGCGTTCAGCAGAAAGGATGAGGAGAGCTGCAGCGCGGAGAAAAGGCCAATAATACAAAAGATACCCGTCAGCAGGCCAAACTGGCGAGGGATAAGACGCTGCGCAATACGGCGAAAAATTTGCGTTAGGTTCATAATTTTCTTCAGTAACAAGACGTTAGACGCGTGCGAGTCTACGAAACGAAAATGACAGAACCATTGCAGATAAATGACAACGGCCCTCGTGATGAGGGCCGAATAAATTACACGCGATCCTTCCACACCGTCTGCACATTACAGAACTCGTGCAAACCAAAATGGGAAAGCTCGCGGCCAAAGCCACTTTTCTTCACGCCACCAAAGGCCACGCGCGCGTCGCTGGCGCTGTATCCGTTGATAAACACCCCACCGCACTCCAGCTCGCGAGAGAATTTATCCGCAAGCGCTGCGTCGGCGGTGAAGACCGTGGCAGACAGGCCAAAGTCGCTGTCATTGGCAAGCGTCAGGGCGTGCGCCGCGTCTTTCGCAACGGTAATGGCCGCGACCGGACCAAACAGCTCCTGGCGGAAGGCCGTCATCGACGGGGTAACGTTCGCCAGCACGGTTGGCGCGTAATAATTCCCCTCAGCGCTGATTTTCTCTCCCCCCAGCAGCAGCGTTGCCCCTTCTGCCAGGCTCGCCTGCACCTGCTGATGCAGTTCATCGCGCAGATCATAGCGCGCCATCGGGCCAAGGTAGTTCTCTTCTTCATCCGGCGAGCCCATCTTTAACGCGGCGACGGCGTCAACGAAGCGTCGGGTAAAGGTGTCTGCAATACCCTCTTCCACAATGAACCGTTTGGCCGCCGCGCACACCTGCCCGGTATTCTGGTAGCGCCCTGCTACCGCCGCCTTCACGGCAAGATCCAGGTCGGCATCGTTGAGAACGATGAACGGGTCAGACCCCCCCAGCTCAAGAACGCATTTTTTCAGCGCCGCCCCCGCCTGCGCGCCAATGGCTGCCCCGGCGCGCACGCTGCCGGTGACGGTTACCGCCGCAATGCGACGATCGTTAATCGCCTGGCTTACGCCGTCATTGGTGGCGTTCACCCAGCCGAATACCCCTTCAGGGAAGCCGGCGTCCGCAAAAATCTGCGCGATAAGTTCCGCCGAGCCAAGCACGTTGGGCGCGTGTTTGAGCAGATAGCTGTTACCTGCCAGCAGGATCGGCACCGCGCCGCGCAGCACCTGCCAGAGCGGGAAGTTCCACGGCATCACCGCCAGAATTGGCCCCAGCGGACGATACTCGATGACAGCGTTGTCATTCTCGACCTGCGTGGGTTCAGCATTCAGCATCGCCGGGCCATGTTCGGCATACCAGTCGCAAAGGCCCGCTGATTTCGCCACTTCCGCCCGCGCCTGCTGAATGGGTTTTCCCATCTCGCGGGACATCATCCGGGCCATCTCTTCCGCGCGACCGCGCAGCGCGGTGCCGAGATCTCGCAGCTTCTGCGCCCGGTGGGCTACGCTTTCGCACCGCCAGTGACGAAAGCCCGCATCAGCCAGCGCGATGGCACGTTCAACCTCTCCCTGCGTCGCCCACGGATACGAGGCGAGCGTTTCACCCGTTGCAGGGTTAACGGACAGAGCATGTGTAGCAGATGAATATTTCATGATGTTCTCCACGCATTTCGGTTGATTAAGTGTGGCTCACTCTGCTATTTCTTAAAAATGAATAATACTGACCACCTTATTCACGAAACGAGAATGCTATGGACTTAACCCAGCTTGAAATGTTCAACGCCGTCGCGCTGACGGGCAGCATCACCCAGGCGGCGCAGAAGGTGCATCGCGTTCCTTCGAATCTGACGACCCGCATCCGCCAGCTGGAGGCCGATCTTGGCGTGGAGCTGTTTATCCGTGAGAACCAGCGCTTGCGCTTATCTCCCGCCGGACATAACTTCCTGCGCTACAGCAGGCAGATCCTGGCGCTGGTGGATGAAGCGCGCATGGTCGTCGCGGGCGATGAGCCGCAGGGGCTGTTTGCCCTCGGGGCGCTGGAGAGCACCGCCGCCGTGCGCATCCCTGAGACGCTGGCGCAGTTTAACCAGCGCTATCCGCGCATCCAGTTTGCCCTTTCTACCGGGCCGTCCGGGACGATGATTGATGGCGTACTGGAGGGAACCCTGAGCGCCGCCTTTGTCGACGGGCCGCTGTCGCACCCGGAGCTGGAGGGGATGCCGGTCTATCGGGAAGAGATGATGCTGGTCACCCCTGCCGGGCAGACGGAGGTAACGCGCGCTGCGCAGGTGAGCGGCAGCGATGTTTATGCCTTTCGCGCAAACTGCTCGTATCGCCGACACCTGGAGAGCTGGTTTCATGCAGACAGAGCCGCGCCGGGACGCATTCATGAGATGGAGTCCTATCACGGCATGCTCGCCTGCGTCATCGCGGGCGCGGGCATCGCGCTGATGCCGCGCACAATGCTGGAAAGTATGCCGGGCCACCATCAGGTTGAAGCCTGGCCGCTGGCGGAAAACTGGCGCTGGCTCACTACCTGGCTGGTGTGGCGACGCGGGGCGATGACCCGCCAGCTGGAAGCGTTTATAGCGCTGCTAAACGAACGTCTTCAACCAGCGCCTTCTCCATAAACAGGCTGAGCGGATCGTCCACATACGGGGCAAACGCCAGACGCCGATCGTAGCCGCTTCGTTCATAAAGACGAATCGCGGCATGCTGTTTGATGCCCGTTTCCAGCCGTACGGTATGGCAGTGACGGCTCAGGGCCTCATCTTCCAGCGCGGCCAGCAGCTTCTCAGCCAGATGTTGCCCGCGATGGGCCGGATCGATATAAACCCGCTTCATCTCCCCCGTTCCGTCGCCGTTGAGCACGATAGCTCCACAGCCAACGGCCTGAAGCTGCGGGTCGCGGACGATCATCAGTATAAGAGATGTCGCGGGCAGTTCTGAAAGATCGAGCAGATGGTTGCTTTCGGCGGGATAGAGTTCGCTCTGATAACGGTCGAGGGCCGCAATCAGCATAAGAATGTCCGGGTGACGTGCAGATTCAGAGGTAATGGAATACATGGCAGGCTCCTTGCTTTATTTGTGAAACTCAATGTCAACATAGCGCAGGCCTGCCAGGCTGCTTCATAGTATTAACTTATCGCGCAGCCGCTAGCGTAAAAAGATCCGCCCTTTCAGGTACAGGGTGGCCTGACCAGCAATGAGTACGCGGTCGCCCTTCAGCTCGCAGCGAAGATCCCCGCCGCGGTACGACACCTGGCGGGCGTTGAGCGACGTCTTACCCAGCCTTTCACTCCAGTAAGGGATCAGCATGCTGTGCGTGGACCCGGTAACCGGATCCTCCGGTACCCCTTCGCCCGGGCAAAAAAAGCGGCTGACGAAGTCATATTCCCCTTCGCCCGGCGCGGTTACGCAGACCATTTTGCCCAGCGGAACCATCGCGCCAATATCCGGCATTAATGCCTCCACCTGCTGCTGGCTCTCCAGCACCACGCAGTAGTCTCGCCCGACGCGCACCTCTTTTGCCGCCGGGATGCCCAGCGCGCTAAACAGTGCAGGCGGTGGGTTATCGACGACCTCCGTGGACCATGCGGGGAAATTCAGCGTCAGCCAGTCGCCGCTGCGTTTGACCGTCAGCTCCCCCACGAAGCGCGTGGTAAAGTGGATTTCCGTATGCGGATAGTCCAGATACTCAAAAATGACGTGTGATGCCGCGAGGGTCGCATGGCCGCAGAGGTTAATTTCATGCAGCGTGGTGAACCAGCGCAGTTCAAATCCGCCGTCGGTTCGCACAAAAAACGCGGTTTCCGACTGATTATGCTGCTGTGCCATTTTGAGAAGCGTCTCGTCCGGCAGCCACTCTTCCAGAGGACATACCGCTGCCGCGTTGCCACCAAAGGTTTTGTCGCTGAAGGCATCCACCAGATAAAAATCAATTTCCCGCATTGTCTCTTCCTCTTTTGTTATCAGTTTTAGCGCAGATACACAGTGCCTTTCAGGTAGCACGACGCCTGACCGCTCATCAATACGCGCTCCCCTTTCAGCTCGCAGCGCACATCCCCGCCGCGCGCCGAAACCTGACGGGCAAACATTGCCGTTTTCCCCAGCTTTTCGCTCCAGTAGGGGATCAGCATCGTGTGCGCGGATCCAGTCACAGGATCTTCCGGAACGGCAACGCCCGGTGAGAAGAAGCGGCTGACAAAGTCATATTCCCCTTCACCCGGTGCCGTCACGCTCACTTTATGCTCGCCCGGCGTCATCGCCGAAAAGCGCGGCGCAAGCGCTTCAACCTGCCGGGGATTTTCCAGCACAATCACCCAGGCGCGGCCTTTACGGGCTTCAACGTAATGGCGGATACCGAGCGCCGCGAGCATCTCCGGCGGCGGCGTCTCTTCTCGGGTCGGACACGCCGGGAAGTCCAGCGTCATCCACTCTCCCTCCCGGCTGACCGTCAGTCGGCCAGAGGCGGTATCAAAGTGGATCCGCGAGTCGGGGTAATCGAGTTCATTAAACAGAACGTACGCGGCAGCCAGGGTGGCGTGACCGCAGAGATTGACTTCAGTGAGCGTGGTAAACCAGCGTAGCTCAATGCCGCCCTTAGTGCAGACGAAAAATGCGGTTTCCGACTGATTATGCTGCTGCGCCATTTTCAGTAACGTTTCATCCGGCAGCCATTCGTTCAGCGGGCAAACCGCTGCCGGATTGCCGCCGAACGAAGTATTGCTGAATGCATCTACCAGATAAAAATCAATCTCCTGCATTGTCTTACCGCCTGTCTGTGCTGTGTTGTACTTTTATATTCAATGAAAACAACGCCCCCGGCTACCGCTTTCATAAGGTAAATATTGAGATCTGCGTCACATAATGGTTGAGTTTTCGCCGTATGGCGTTTTAAGATCGCCTTCTCATCTTTCCAGCAACGAATCTCCGACATCCCTATGACAACGAACACAGTTTCCCGCAGGGTCGCGTGGCTACGCGTGGTCACGCTGGCCATTGCCGCATTTATTTTTAACACCACAGAATTTGTTCCGGTTGGGCTGTTGTCTGACATAGCAGAAAGCTTCCAGATGGAAACGGCGCAGGTGGGGATTATGTTAACTATCTACGCCTGGGTGGTGGCGCTGATGTCTTTGCCGTTTATGTTGCTGACCAGCCAGATGGAGCGGCGCAGGCTGTTGATCGGCCTGTTTGCCCTGTTCATTGCCAGCCATATCCTGTCGTTTATGGCATGGAATTTTACGGTGCTGGTCATTAGCCGCATCGGCATTGCCTTTGCCCACGCGGTATTCTGGTCGATCACCGCGTCGCTGGCTATTCGGCTCGCGCCGGCGGGTAAACGCGCCCAGGCGTTGAGCCTGATTGCCACCGGCACCGCGCTGGCGATGGTGCTGGGGCTGCCCATTGGCCGCATCGTGGGACAGTACTTCGGCTGGCGTACCACCTTCTTTGCCATCGGCATGGGCGCGCTGGTGACGCTGGTGTGTCTGATTAAGCTGCTGCCCGCGCTGCCAAGCGAACACTCCGGCTCGCTGAAAAGCCTGCCGCTGCTGATGCGTCGCCCGGCGCTGCTGAGTATCTACCTGCTTACCGTTATCGTGGTCACCGCGCACTACACGGCGTACAGCTACATTGAACCGTTTGTGCAGGTGGTCGCGGGTTTTAGCGCAAACTTTGCCACCCTCTTACTACTCATTCTCGGCGGCGCGGGCATTATTGGCAGCGTGCTGTTTGGTAAACTGGGTAACCAGCATGCCTCCTTGCTGGTGAGCAGCGCCATCGGCCTGCTGCTGGCGTGCCTGGTGCTGCTGCTGCCTGCGTCAGGCAGCGAAAGCCAGCTGGCGATCCTGAGCCTGTTCTGGGGCGTGGCGATCATGATTATTGGTCTTGGCATGCAGGTGAAAGTCCTGGCCCTGGCACCGGATGCCACGGACGTGGCGATGTCGCTGTTCTCGGGGATATTCAATCTGGGGATTGGCGCGGGGGCGCTGGTGGGCAATCAGATTAGCCTGCACGTATCGATGTCGGCGATTGGCTATCTGGGGGCGATTCCGGCGCTCGTCGCGCTCGTCTGGTCGGTACTCATCTTCCGCAAGTGGCCGGTGGCGCTGGAGGAACAGGGGCAACACGGGTGAGGTGCGCTTGTGCCGGGCAAGGCGTAGCCGCCGCCCGGCAATGACATCAGTGGTAAGTCTTAATAATCTCCAGCACGCCGTTAATAATAAACTGCACGCCCATACAGACCAGTAAGAAGCCCATCAGACGGGAAATCGCCTCGATACCGCCCTTGCCCACCCAGCGCATGATCGCACCGGAACTGCGCAGAGACGCCCACACGATAACCCCAATAAGCGCAAAAATTAGCGGTGGCGCAACGGTCAGTACCCAGTCCGGGAAGGTAGAGCTGTCGCGCACCGTCGATGCAGAACTGATGATCATCGCGATGGTACCCGGCCCGGCCGTACTCGGCATGGCCAGCGGTACAAAAGCAATATTCGCGCTCGGTTCGGACTCCAGCTCTTCAGATTTGCTGGTTGCCTCCGGAGACTCGTGCGCTTTCTGCGCCGGGAACAGCATGCGGAAGCCGATGAAGGCCACAATCAGCCCGCCCGCAATACGCAGCCCGGGAATTGAAATCCCGAAGGTGTTCATCACCAGCTGTCCGGCGTAGTAGGCCACCATCATAATGGCAAACACATACACCGAAGCCATCATCGACTGATGGTTGCGCTCGGCGCTGTTCATATTCCCTGCCAGCCCCAGGAACAGCGCCACCGTCGTTAACGGGTTAGCTAACGGCAGCAGTACCACCAGCCCGAGACCAATTGCTTTAATCAAATCCAACATAGTGCGTCGTTGTCCTTATCCATATTTAACATCGCAATTATAGGGTGAAAGTGTGACGTTCAGCCATCGGCGCAACGTAACGATAGTTTTCCTTTGGGAACGATACCCGTTTGTTATCTTCCTGATTTGAAAGGTTGCAAAAATCGTTCATGAAACGTTTTAGCAATTCGTGGCATCGGCTGATTCATTCAGTTGACTTATACTTGCCTGAGCAATAATATCTGCCGTGATTAAACTACTTGCCAGGGCAACCATTGTGAAAAGCACCAGTGATATCTTTAACGACGTTGTTCCGCTGGGTCGTCTTATTCATATGGTTAACCAGAAAAAAGATCGCCTGCTCAATGACTACCTGTCACCGCTGGATATCACCGCAACACAGTTCAAAGTGCTGTGTTCCATTCGCTGCGAAGTGTGTATCACGCCGGTTGAGCTGAAAAAGGTGCTCTCTGTCGATCTGGGTGCGTTAACTCGCATGCTCGATCGTCTCGTCTGCAAAGGATGGGTAGAACGAAGCCCTAACCCGAATGACAAACGCGGCGTACTGGTCAGGCTCACCAGCGATGGTGCGGCTATGTGCGAGCAATGTCATCAATTAGTAGGACAAACACTGCATCAGGAACTAACAAAAAACTTAACGGCAGATGAAGTGGCTACCCTTGAGCTTTTGCTGAAGAAAATACTGCCGTAAACAGAAAAAGAGGTATGACGATGTCCAGACGCAATACTGACGCTATCACTATTCATAGCATTTTGGACTGGATCGAAGATAACCTGGAATCGCCGCTCTCCCTTGAAAAAGTGTCTGAGCGTTCAGGTTACTCCAAATGGCACCTGCAACGGATGTTCAAAAAAGAGACCGGTCATTCATTAGGTCAATATATTCGCAGCCGCAAGCTGACGGAAATTGCCCAGAAACTGAAAGAAAGCAATGAACCGATCCTTTATCTGGCGGAGCGTTACGGATTTGAATCACAGCAAACCCTCACGCGTACGTTCAAGAACTATTTTGACGTGCCGCCTCATAAGTACCGAATCACCAGCGTGCCGGGTGAATCCCGTTACCTGTATCCGTTAAAACACTGTAGTTAATCATCGCCTGTAAAAGACGTAACCGAGGAAAAAATGAAAGTTACCGCCTCCGCCGCCCTCGCCTTGCTGGTGCTGTTTTCCAGCCAGACCTTCGCGGAGCAAACCCCAGGTGCAACGCAGCAAAATAATCATGACACGATGATTTTGCCGTCAGCACATGACCAGTCGCCTTATGATTTCAACCACATGGGTGCTGGTAGCGACAAATCCGACGAATTAGGCGTGCCTTATTAT
Source organism: Enterobacter cloacae complex sp. P47BA (assembly GCF_014930485.1). Classification (NCBI taxonomy): domain Bacteria; kingdom Pseudomonadati; phylum Pseudomonadota; class Gammaproteobacteria; order Enterobacterales; family Enterobacteriaceae; genus Enterobacter; species Enterobacter cloacae complex sp. P47BA. The sequence continues at coordinate 288,232 of NZ_JADBRF010000001.1, forward strand.
AATCAGCACGGCCTCTGATTCGTTTTTGCCCCGCAGCCGCGGGGCTTTTTTATGCCCTATCCCCTTACCCGCGCCGCCCGGCGAACCCGCAGGCCAAACACGTTGATGTACAGCCCGGCCATAATCAGCACGGCACCGAGCAGCTGCAGCGCGCTCAGCGTTTCATCCAGCAGTATCGCCGCACTGGCAAGCCCCACTACCGGAACCAGCAAAGACAGCGGCGCGACGCGCCAGGTCTCATAGCGTCCCAGCAGCGAACCCCAGATCCCGTAGCCCACGATGGTGGCGACAAACGCCAGATAGATAAGAGAAAGGATCGTGGTCAGATCGATCTCGACCAGGCTGTTCAGCATCACCTCCGGGCCATCCAGAATAAACGACGCCACCAGAAACGGGATTATCGGAATCAATGCGCTCCAGACCACCAGGGACATCACCTGAGGCCTCGCCACGTGCTGCATAATCAGCTTGTTGAAAATATTGCCGCACGCCCAGCTCAGCCCCGCCGCCAGCGTGAGCATAAACCCGAGCAGCGCCACATCCTGACCGTTCAGGCTGGCTTCAATCAGCACCAGCACGCCAAATACCGCCAGGGTGATCCCCGCCAGCTGCTTGCCCTGCAGGCGTTCGCCAAACACAAATGCGCCGAGAATAATGGTAAAGAACGCCTGCGCCTGTAACACCAGCGAGGCCAGACCGGCCGGCATGCCGAACTTGATGGCGCAGAAGAGAAACGCGAACTGGCCAAAGCTGATAGTCAGACCGTAGCCCAGCAGCAGTTTTAACGGGATTTTCGGACGGGCGACGAAAAAGAGCGCCGGGAACGCCACCAGCATAAAACGCAAACCGGCCAGCATCAGCGGGGGCATGTTGTGCAATCCCAGCTTGATGACCACAAAATTGAGCCCCCATACCACGACCACCAGCAACGCCAGCAGTCCGTCTTTACGCGTCATACCCTGCCCCTGAATTATTAATAATTTGTTAACACTTCAAGGTAACAGAAAAAAGTGTGCCGCGAGAAGATCATTATTTCTGGCAGGCAGCTGAAGCACTTAGGGATAAATCGGGTGCTATACAAGCCCCTTATGTCATGGTAATCCTGTTAACACTCGTCTAAAAAAAGCATAAGCAACCGTCGGGAAGGAATATGAAACCATCTCTCAGGCGCTCAACCGCAGCGCTGCTGGCATCGTCATTGTTATTAACCATCGGTCGGGGGGCAACGCTGCCGTTCATGACCATTTATCTCACGCGCGTGTTTAATATGAGCGTCGAGAATATTGGTTATGCCCTGACGATTGCGCTGACCGTTGGCGTGGTGTTCAGCCTGGGATTTGGTATTCTGGCCGATAAGTTTGATAAAAAACGCTACATGCTGATCGCGATCGTGGCTTTTATCGCCGGTTTTGTCGCGATTCCGCTGGTGGATAACGTCACCCTGGTAGTGCTGTTCTTTTCCCTGATTAACTGCGCCTATTCAGTCTTTTCGACGGTGTTGAAAGCCTGGTTCTCGGACGTGCTGACCTCCAGCCAGAAAGCGCGCGTCTTCTCGCTCAACTACAGCTTTCTGAACATTGGCTGGACGATTGGGCCGCCGATTGGCACCCTGCTGGTGTTGTACAGCCTGCAGCTGCCGTTCTGGCTGGCGGCCTTCTGCGCCGCGCTGCCGCTCGGGTTTATTCATTTCTTCGTGCAAAAAAGCGTCGCGCTGGATACCGCCGAGGAGAAGATGCCCTGGCAGCCGTCGGTGCTGCTGAAAGATCGCGCCCTGTTCTGGTTCACCCTCTCCGGCCTGCTCGCGTCTTACGTGGGCGGATCGTTCGCCAGCTGCATTTCGCAATACGTACTGGCCGCCAATGCCGACAGCGATTTTGCCCAGAAGGTGGTCGCCGTGGTGCTGCCCGTTAACGCCGCCGTGGTGGTGACGCTGCAGTACGCGCTGGGGCGGAAGATCTCCGCCAGCAATATTCGGCCTTTAATGACCGCCGCAACGCTGTTTTTTATCCTGGGGCTGGGAGGCTTTATGCTCTCCGGGGAGAACCTGATTTACTGGGGCATCGCCGCCGCCATCTTTACGCTGGGTGAGATTATCTACGCACCGGGTGAATACATGCTGATCGACAACATCGCCCCGCCGGGGATGAAGGCGAGCTATTTTTCCGCGCAGGCGCTGGGCTGGCTCGGCGCGGCGGCAAACCCGATGATCACCGGCATTATCCTGACCAACCTGCCGCACTGGTCGCTGTTTGCAATCATGATGGTTGCCATCGTCGTTGCCTGGCTGATGATTTTGCGGGGAATGAGCGTGAAGGCGTGGAACGAATCCCCCAAAGCGGCGTAAAAAATAGTGGCCGGGTAAGGCGAAGCCGCCCCCCGGCAATAACGCATCAGTGGTGCAGCATCTCCTCCACCACCTGCTCTTTGTACATCTCGTTTGGATAATAGGTCGGCCAGTTGTCCATCTCTTTCAGCAGCGCCTCGTGGGAGGTATTGCCCATAAAAATATGGAAGTGCGATGAGGCTTTCGGCCCGATGATGTGGTCGCTGAACTGCACGAACTTCGGCGCCTTGCTGTCGGCATCCTTACACTCAAACAGATAGCGAACGCCTTTTTTGCCCGATGCGTAGGTCAGAATTTTGTAGCCACTGTAGTCATACTGACAGCTGCTGACCGCCTTGCCTCTGTGGAATTCCATTACGTTATTTTCAATGCCGATGGCATCCACGTCCGTGGCATATCCCTTGCGGTAATACGCTTTCACCTCGTCAAAGGTTTTGCTTTTATCCTTCTGCGCTTTCTGTTTGAAGACCGGATCCAGCGAACCGTCCAGCAGGAACGGATACACCGACTGCCAGGTGCCATCCCAGTCGGACAGCGCTCTGTCCTTTACGTCTTTATCCTCAAACACGCCGTTTGCCGCCTTCTGTTCCGCTTCGGTCATCTGATGGCCGTGCGAGTGAGCAAACAGCTGGCCACTGACCAGCAGCGCCCCCAGAGTCATGGCAAATTTTCCAATATGTGCAGCCAAAGTAACACCCTCATTCCGTTTTATAAGAATGAGGATGTTATATTATAACATTTCAGATCGCAACCAGCCCGCGAACACCCTCCTGCTCCATATTTTCGCCCCTCCCGCGCTGAATGATAGTGCCGCGGGACATCAGGAGATAGCTGTCGGCCAGCTCGGCGGCAAAGTCGTAAAACTGCTCGACGAGCAGGATTGCCATGTCGCCTCTGTTTGCCAGGGTGCGGATCACCTGGCCAATCTCTTTGATGACGGAAGGCTGTATGCCTTCCGTCGGTTCGTCCAGAATCAGCAGCTGCGGACGGCTCGCCAGCGCGCGACCAATCGCCAGCTGTTGCTGCTGCCCGCCGGAGAGATCGCCCCCGCGGCGGTGCTTCATCTCTTTGAGAACCGGGAACAGCTGCCAGATCTCGTCAGGAACCTGCTTTGCCTCGCGGGCGGAAAAACGCGACAGCCCAAGCAAAAGGTTCTCTTCCACGGTCAGGCGCGGGAAAATCTCGCGGCCCTGCGGGACATACGCCACGCCGGACTGCACCCGCTGGTGCGGCCTGCTGTGGGTGATCGTTTTACCCTGCCAGATGACCTCCCCGGTTTTCGCCGGGATCAGCCCCATCAGGCACTTCAGCAGCGTGGTTTTCCCGACGCCGTTGCGCCCCAGCAGACAGGTGACTTCACCGGGAGCGGCTTCGAAGCTCACGCCGCGCAGGATATGGCTGCCGCCGTAGTACTGATTCAGTTCGTTAACCTGTAACATCATCGCTCCTTAGCGGCCCAGATAGACCTCAATCACCTGTTCGTTGGCCTGCACCTCGCGAAGCGAGCCTTCCGCCAGCACGCGCCCCTGATGCAGCACCGTGACGTGGTCGGCAATCGTTTCAACAAAGCCCATGTCGTGCTCCACCACCATCAGCGAATGCTTGCCCGCCAGGGTTTTGAACAGCTCGGCGGTGTATTCCGTTTCCGCATCGGTCATCCCGGCGGCGGGTTCATCCAGCAGCAGCAGGTGCGGGTCCTGCACCAGCAGCATGCCGATCTCCAGGAACTGTTTCTGCCCGTGCGAAAGCAGCCCGGCGCGACGGTCCCGCTCGCTGCCAAGGCGCAGAAGAACCAGCATCTCGTCAATGCGGTCCCGCTGCTCGCCGTTGAGTTTTGCCCGCAGGCTCGCCCAGACGGATTTATCGGTTTTCATGGCGATCTCAAGGTTCTCCCACACCGTCAGCGCTTCAAAGACCGTGGGTTTCTGGAATTTTCGGCCAATCCCCTGGCGAGCAATGGCCGCAGGCTCCAGCCCGGTCAGGTCGATGGACTGGTCGTAAATCGCTCTCCCGCTTTTGGGTCGGGTTTTGCCGGTGATCACGTCCATCAGCGTGGTTTTACCCGCCCCGTTGGGGCCAATCACGCAGCGCAACTCGCCCACGCCGATATTCAGGGAGAGATCGGTCAGCGCCTGGAAGCCGTCGAAACTGACGTTAATGGCCTCAAGTTGAAGCACCGGGTCAGTCTGGTCCCGGTAGCGATCGCCGGGCAACTGGCGGGTAAATAACTCTTCCGTTGGCTGCATTATTTCTCTCCCTTACGCAACAGACCGTAGACGCCGCGCGGCAGGAACAGCGTGACGGCGATAAAAATCAGCCCCAGAAACAGCTGCCAGTACTCCGGCATGGCAACGGTAAAGAAGCTTTTCGCCCCGTTCACCAGCGCCGCGCCAATCACCGGCCCCACCAGGGTGCCGCGCCCGCCCAGCGCCACCCAGATGGCGGCTTCTATCGAGTTGGTCGGCGACATTTCACCGGGGTTAATGATGCCCACCTGCGGAACGTACAGCGCCCCCGCCAGGCCGCACAGCACGGCGGAGAGCGTCCATACCAGCAGCTTGAACCCGCGCGGATCGTACCCGCAGAACGTCAGGCGGTTTTCCGCGTCGCGCACGGCGGTCAGGATGCGGCCAAACTTGCTCTTCGCCAGCGCAAATCCGGTGCCCAACGCCAGAAGCAGCAACAGCACCGTCGCCAGGAACAGCGCGATGCGGGTGGTCGTTTCCGTCACCGAAAACCCAAGCAGCGTGGTAAAACCGGTAAAGCCGTTATTGCCGCCAAAGCCGGTTTCGTTGCGAAAGAACAGCAGCATGCCCGCGTAGGTCAGCGCCTGGGTCATAATCGAGAAGTAAACCCCTTTGATCTTCGAGCGGAAGGCAAACCAGCCAAACACCAGCGCCAGCAAACCCGGCACCATCACGATCAGCACCAGCGCCCAGGCAAAGTGCTGGGTGCCCCACCAGAACCACGGCAGCTCGCTCCAGGAGAGAAACGACATAAACGCGGGCAGGCCGTCGCCTGACGCCTGGCGCATCAGGTACATGCCCATCGCATAGCCGCCCAGGGCGAAGAAGATGCCGTGTCCAAGAGAGAGCATGCCGGCGTAGCCCCACACCAGATCCAGCGCCACCGCAACGATGGCATAGCAGAGGATCTTGCCGATGAGCGTCAGCATCCAGGTCGACAGCGCCAGCGGATGCGTGGCGGGCAGCAAGGCGAAAAACGGTAATATCAGCAGACACGCCACCAGCAGGCTGCCTGCAATCTGTGTCGTGCGCGGCGCTTTACGCGCCAGCGTTAAGGTCAGCGGCTGGCTCATCAGTCAATCACCCTCCCTTTCAGCGCAAACAGCCCCTGAGGACGCTTCTGGATAAACAGGACGATCGCCACCAGAATCACGATCTTGCCCAGCACCGCACCCATCTGCGGCTCAAGGATTTTATTGAAAATGCCCAGCCCGAACGCGGCGGCCACGCTGCCTGCCAGCTGGCCTACGCCACCGAGAACGACTACGAGGAACGAGTCGATGATGTACCCCTGACCAAGCTCCGGCCCGACGTTACCAAGCTGGGATAACGCCACGCCGCCTAACCCGGCGATCCCTGAGCCCAGCCCAAACGCCAGCATATCGACGCGCCCGGTCGGTACCCCGCAGCAGGCGGCCATGCTGCGGTTTTGCGTCACCGCGCGCACGTTCAGACCAAGACGGGTTTTATTCAGAATCAGCCAGGTGAAGAACAGCACCAGCAGCCCGAAGCCCAGCACCACAATGCGGTTCCACGGCAGGGTCAGGTTGGCAAAAACCTGTACCCCGCCGGAAAGCCATGCCGGGTTTGCCACCTCCAGGTTCTGGGCACCAAAGGTCATCCGCACCAGTTGGATGAGCATCAGGCTGATCCCCCATGTCGCCAACAGCGTTTCCAGCGGACGACCGTACAGGTGACGGATCACGGTGCGCTCCAGCACCATTCCAATGCCCGCCGTCAGGCAGAACGCTACCGGCAAGGCGATAACGGGATAGAGCGCCAGCCACTGAGGGGCAATCCCGGCCATTGCCTGCTGCACCATCCACGTAGCGTACGCCCCCAGCATCAGCATCTCGCCGTGGGCCATGTTAATGACGCCCAGCAGGCCGTAGGTGATCGCGAGCCCCAGCGCGGCCAGCAGCAACACCGACCCCAGAGAAAGCCCCATAAACGCCTGGCCCAGCAGATCGCCCCACATCAGGCGATGCGTAATCTGGCTAAGGCTCTCTTCTGCGGCCGCGCGCACGCCGGCATCCGGCTCGGTCTGCGCCTGGGTAAACGGAGTGAGTCTGGACTGTACGTCCGGATCGTCTGACTGGCCCAGCAGTTCGACGGCCCTGCGGCGCACCTCCGGCTGCGGGCTCGCCAGCTGGAGGTTTGCCACCGCCAGCAGCAGCGCCTGACGCGCCACAGCGTCCGCTTCATCCCCGGCGCGCTTTTCCAGAAAAGCGAGCATGTCGGGCTGAGCATCTCGCTGCAGCTGACGGGCTGCCGCCCGCCTTTCGGTGACACTGTCACTAACAAGCTGATGCGTGGCATTGGCCGTTGCAGCCAGCACGCGCAGCCGGTTTGTCAGGCGTACGGCTTTGGTTTGCCCTACTGCCGCGCGGGCCTCACCGAGCGAAACCATTTCGCCATTACGCTTCGCAAAGGCGTGCTTTTGGCTGTCGGTATACAGGTTTTCCTTTTGCAGAGACTGAAGCAGCGGAAGCCTGGCGGCATCCGGCGCGGCGGCCCACTGCGTGAGGAGCTCCGCCTGCTGGCCGCGGCTGGCGGCAACAAAACGATCGGCATCCGATGCCTGCGCCATCCCTGGCAGCAGTCCGGAAAGCCATACAAGAGCGATGAACATGCGCATGGCGTTCATGACGTTTCTCCCTGAGGCAATGGCCTAGTTGCTGGCGGTTTTCATCGGCTGGTCGGGCTTTTTGTCATTCCCGGCGATGAATGGACTCCACGGCTGGGCGCGTACCGGCTGTTCCGTCTGCCAGACCACGTTGAACTGCCCGTTGCCTTCAATTTCACCGATCATGACCGGCTTATGCAGATGATGGTTGGTAGCATCCATGGTGAGCGTAAAGCCAGACGGCGCCTTAAATGACTGACCGGCCATCGCCGCGCGCACCTTATCCACGTCGGTGGTGCCCGCTTTTTCAACCGCCTGTGCCCACATATGGATCCCCACGTAAGTCGCTTCCATCGGGTCGTTGGTCACCACGGTATCGGCATTCGGCAGCTTGTGCGCCTTCGCATAGGCTTTGTAATCCGCGACGAACGCCTGGTTGGTTGGATTATCCACGGACTCAAAGTAGTTCCACGCCGCCAGGTTACCCACCAGCGGTTTGGTGTCGATTCCGCGCAGCTCTTCTTCGCCGACAGAGAACGCCACCACCGGCACGTCGGTGGCCTTCAGCCCCTGGTTAGCCAGCTCTTTGTAGAACGGCACATTGGAGTCGCCGTTGATGGTCGACACCACGGCGGTTTTGCCGCCGGCGGAGAATTTCTTGATGCTGGCGACGATGGTCTGGTAGTCGCTGTGACCAAACGGGGTGTAAACCTCTTCGATGTCCTTATCCTCCACCCCTTTCGAATGCAGGAACGCGCGCAGGATCTTATTGGTGGTGCGCGGGTAAACGTAGTCGGTCCCCAGCAGGAAGAAGCGCTTCGCCCCGCCGCCGTCTTCGCTCATCAGGTATTCCACCGCCGGGATAGCCTGCTGGTTCGGCGCCGCGCCGGTATAGAAGACGTTTGGCGACATTTCCTCGCCCTCATACTGCACCGGATAGAACAGCAGGCCGTTCAGCTCCTCGAAAACCGGCAGTACGGATTTGCGCGAAACCGACGTCCAGCAGCCGAACACCACCGCCACTTTATCCTGGCTCAGCAGATGGCGCGCCTTCTCGGCAAACAGCGGCCAGTTTGAGGCCGGATCCACCACCACCGGCTCCAGTTTCTTACCCAGCACGCCGCCTTTGGCGTTGATCTCGTCGATGGTCATCAGGGCGACGTCCTTCAGCGGGGTTTCGGAGATGGCCATCGTGCCGGACAGAGAGTGCATGATCCCCACTTTGATGGTGTCGGCCGCCTGCACGCCAAAACTCATTCCCATCGCCACGACGGACGCGGATAACGCAAAGGCTTTTAATAAGGTACGACGCTGCATATTTTCACTCCTGAAAAAGAACGCTGTGCGAAAACGCCCGTTACGGCATGGACGCGGAAATAAAGGTGTCAGCGAAGCAGGAGCAAAAAGGATGCCAGAATGGAGGAAGCGCTATTGCAGGAGACAGACGGCAGGATGTAAAGAGAACGACTCAGAATGGCACAGCGCTGCACTTTTATAATGCAGCGCTGAGGAAGCGCTTTTACCAGACTTCGCTGGCGATCTGCGTCACCAGACGGACCTTATCCCACTGCTGGGACTCGCTCAGGCTGTTGCCCTCTTCGGTGGAGGCAAAACCGCACTGCGGGCTGAGGCAGATTTGCTCTTTCGCCACGTATTTCGCCGCCTCTTCCAGACGGGCCTTCACGCCTTCCGGGTTCTCCAGCTCACCGTTTTTCGTGGTGATCAGGCCCAGCACCACCTGCTGCTTGCCCGGGCGAACGAAGCGCAGCGGCGCGAAATCCCCGCTGCGGTCGTTATCGTATTCCAGGAAGAATGCGTCAACGTTGACCGTCCCGAACAGCACTTCCGCCACCGGCTCGTAGCCGCCTTCGGAAATCCAGGTTGAACGGAAGTTACCGCGGCAGACGTGCAGCCCGATGGTCAGATCCTCCGGCTTTCCTTCCAGGGCCTTGTTCAGTACGCGGGCATAGATTTGCGCCAACTCATCGGCATCGTCGCCGCGCTCGCGGATCTGACGGCGCTGGTCGTCCGAGCAGAGGTAGGCCCAGACGGTGTCGTCCAACTGCAGATAACGGCAGCCTGCGTCGTAGAATGCGCGTATCGCGTCGCGCCAGGTGGTTGCCAGATCGTCGAAATAGTCGTTCAGATCCGGGTACACCGTCGCGTCGATGTCTTTGCGCCCGCCGCGGAAATGGAGCACGCTTGGGCTGGGAATGGTCATCTTCGGCTGGGCATTGCCGCTGATGCTTTTCAGATAGCGGAAGTCTTCCAGCATCGGGTGGTCGCCAAAGCCCAGCTTGCCGGTCACGCGCACGCCGTGGGCTTTGGTTTGTACTCCGTTGAACTGAATCCCCTGCTGTGAATCGTAACGCTCAACGCCCTGAAGACCGTCGAAGAAATCGAAGTGCCACCAGGCACGGCGAAATTCACCGTCGGTCACCACATGCAGGCCGCACGCGCACTGCTGCTCGACGACGTGGCGAATAGCCTCGTCCTCCACCGCGCGAAGCTGTCCGGCATCAATCTCGCCGCTGGCGAACTTCAGGCGAGCCTGCTTGATGGCATCCGGGCGTAAAAAGCTGCCGACTACGTCGGCGCGGTATGGGGCGTGCTGTCGTTGCATGGAAATCTCCTCAGTCTGCCGGTATTAATTGCCCGCAGTGATAATTCATCATTTGAATCTTTAGACTTCTGGATGTCTAAATGTCCAAAAAAGATGTCATACCTTACCGTTTCCGGCAAACGAGAAAATTTCACGGGTGTTGAGAAAAATTCATCTTCACAGCGCGTCAGCGTGGGCCTGGCTGGCAAAGGCGTAGCGTTCATCTTCCCAGCCGGTGATGCCGCCGAGCATGATTTTGACCGGCAGCCCGAGACGCGCCAGCTTCAGCGCCGCCCTGTCCGCGCCGTTACAGTGTGGTCCCGCACAGTAGACGACAAACAGCGTACCTTCCGGCCATTGGGCCATGCGCTCAGCGGTCATCTGGCTCCAGGGCATATGCAGTGCGCCCGGCACATGGCGGCGGGCAAACTGTTCCGGGCTCCCCACCACGTGCAGCAACACGAAGTCCTGCTCATTATTGGCGATGGCGTGATGCACGTCGGCGCAGTCGGTTTCGACGCTCAGGCGACGCAGAAAATGGGTAACGGCTTCCTGCGGCTCGGCAGCCGGAAATTCAGTAACATAGCTCATGATCCTTCCTCATCTTTGGCGTTTGTGTTAACACTACTCTATCCACAAATTCAGCCCGTGAATGCGCTCGCTTATGCCAGAAAACAGCAAAAAGATGACAAACTTAAGACAGGTTACTCGCCCACAGGTGGTGGTGCTGGCGTATGACGGGCTATGTACCTTTGAGTTTGGCGTGGCGGTTGAGATTTTTGGCCTGCCGCGTCCGGAGCTGGGCGACAACTGGTATCGTTTTGCGGTGGCGAGCGTGGATAGCGGAGAACTGCGGGCGACCGGCGGGATCCGCATCGTTACCGATGGGGACTTGAGCCTGCTTGCGTCGGCGGACCTGATCGTGGTTCCCGGCTGGCGGGGGCTGGACTCACCGGTTCCTCCGGCGCTCTGCGAGGCGCTGCGCCAGGCCAGCGCGCGCGGATGTCAGCTGCTGTCCATCTGTTCGGGCGTGTTCGTGCTGGCCGCTACGGGGCTGCTGAACGGACGTAAAGCCACGACGCACTGGCGCTACATTGACGCGCTTAAGGTCCGCTACCCTGACATCGAGGTGGTTGAGGATGTGCTCTACCAGGACGAGGGCGATATCCTGACGTCCGCGGGCAGCGCGGCGGGAATCGATCTCTGTCTGCACGTCGTCCGGCGGGACTATGGCATGGAAACCGCCAACAGCGTGGCGCGTCGGCTGGTGATCCCCCCTCACCGGGATGGTTCACAGCCGCAGCAGCTGAGCCGCCCGGTGGCGCAGCTGCGTGAGAGCCAGCGCCTGGGCCAGCTGTTTGATTTTCTGCACACGCACCTTGTCGAGCCGCACAGCGTCGACTCGCTGGCGCGTCGGGTCGGCATGAGCCAGCGCACCTTTCTTCGTCGCTTCGAGGCGGCAACGGGCACGACGCCCGCACGCTGGCTGCTTAATGAACGCCTGCTGAGAGCAAAAGATTATCTGGAGAGCAGCCGTTTAAGCATCGACAGCATCGCGGAACAGACCGGGTTTGGTCAGGCGTCGACGCTGCGTCATCATTTTCGTCAGCAGTTCGCGCTTTCCCCGGCTCAGTATCGCAAACAATTTTCACGTTCTGATACTGCCCGCTAGCGGCAAAAGCGCAAAAAAAACCGCCATTATCTGGCGGTAAATGCTTGCATGGATAGATTTGTATTTTGGTCTCTACGTCCCCGACGCTCCATGGTCGGGCAGCGGATCTCATACAAACTAACACTGGCTGTCTCAACGAAAGCTAAACAGCCTGATTAACTCGCGCTGGTGTTGATTTGTAAATAGCGCATCAGGCCCTGCTCAGCGCTCTGCCTGGCATCATCGTTAAGGGCCTCGAGATAAAACGATCGCGATACGCCATAGGGAGCCTTTTCAGAGGGATATACCGCAAACTGGAATGTTTTTCCCCGTGCCGGATGGGTGCAGTCTAATTCCCAGCGCTGTTCATTTACTCTTTTACTAGTGCAGGCTACGCGTCCATAGTCGCTGGTTAAATAGGAACCAACGCGAATTTCAGCGGACTGAATATATTCTGGTTCGTCATTACCGATATAGCGAAATCCTGCGGTAGCCCCAACGGCAGCCACGAGGAGCGCAAGTGCGATTATTTTTTTCATTTATTTAGACTCATTCCTTAGCCAGAGAACCTCTATTATATAGGATTATCCTTAAAGTAAATGTCTGTTTCCGTACCAGAACAGGTAGTTTACAACGCGTAATTCGTATTTAGGATATTTCTTAAGAAGAATTCCGATCCTACAGTATTTGACACTTTCTTTGCCGTACTTTGAATTATTGAATAATAACGAGAAGAAATAATCGGCATGCTTATTCCCGCAATGTTATTCAGCGGTGAAACCATGGTGAAAAAAGGGTTATCTCTCGTCATGCTTATTTGTGCGCTGTTTTCCGGCCAGCTGATGGCCGGGCACAAAGGGCATGAATATGTTTGGGTAAAGAATGTGGAACATCAGCTGCGGCATGAGGCCGACAGTGACGAGTTACGCAGTGCAGCGGAAGAGTCAGCGGAGGGTTTGCGCGAACACCACCTGTGGCAGAAATCGCGCAAACCGGACACGCACGTAAGGTAATTAACTGCCCTTGCGTTTCGGAAGGGTTTTCATCAGATCGTCCGGGCTCACGGACGCAACGATGCTGCCCGGCGGTGGCATTTTGAAAATGTGGTTTTTCATTTTGCCGATAACATGCATTTCACAAGGACGGCAGTCAAACTTCAGGGTCAGGACTTCGTCACCGTTGACCAGCTGCATGGGGGTGGCCTTCCAGCTTTTAATATTCCCTTTCGCCTGTTTCGGGCACAGGTTAAAAGCAAAGCGCAGGCAGTGCTTGGTGATCATCACCGGCACATCGCCCTTCTCTTCGTGCGCTTCATAGGCCGCGTCGATAAGCTGCACGCCGTGGCGATGATAAAATTCACGCGCTTTATGGTTGTAAACGTTGGCCAGGAACGATAAATGGGTGTCCGGATACACAGGCGCAGGAACGGATTCGGCCTTACGGCTGCCGCGCGGATACTGCGCCAGGCGTGCGGCATCCAGCATCTCTGCCGTTTCGCGGCGGAACTGGTTCAGCAGGCTGTTCGGCACGAACAGCGCGTCCGGCAGATTAACCTCGATGGCGCGCGCGTAGTAAATCGTCTGGCCCAGCTTCGCTACGCCGTCCTTCAGGCTGTTAAGCGCTTTATCCGCGTTGTTTGCCACCTCGAACAGACCATCAAGCGTATGCGTTACGCTGATGCCGTCTTCGCAGGTCATGGTCAGGATCAGCTGCTCTTCCCAGCCGCCCAGCTCAATGTCCACCGCGATGCGACGCTCGCTGGAGGTTTTCAGCAACGCCTGCTGCCAGTTATGATCCAGGTTACGGTTGAGCGGCGCGTTCGGCCTTGCCTTGTAGAGATCGGCAGGCATTTCATTCGGCCAGACGCGGTAGCGGTTCTCGCCGGTTTTTTCGACCGTGTTGGCGCGGAAGCCCACCACTTCACGCTTAATCATTACGTTAAGGCCGTCGCCGTTCGCCAGCGGCTCGGTCACTTCAACGTCCAGGTAATCTTTCGCCACTTTCAACACTTCACCGACCGGTAAACCGATAAACTTCGGTGAGTCAAACGCGCCGATATCCCCTTTGCGGGCGTTCACGAAATAGTCCGTGCTGCCGCGGTGGAAGGTTTTGTCCGTTGACGGAATAAAGAAATGTTCGGTACGACCGGCCGAGGCGCGCGCCAGGTCACCGCGATCTTCGATGATGGCGTCCAGCATCTGGCGATAGTGCGCGGTGATGTTCTTCACGTAGCTCATATCTTTGTAGCGCCCTTCAATCTTAAAGGAACGCACGCCCGCGTCGATCAGCGCGCCCAGGTTGGCGGTCTGATCGTTATCCTTCATGGAAAGCAGGTGTTTTTCGAACGCCACCACGCGGCCCTGGTCGTCTTTCAGGGTATACGGCAGACGGCAGGCCTGCGAGCAGTCGCCGCGATTGGCGCTGCGGCCCGTCTGGGCGTGGGAAATGTTGCACTGGCCGGAATAGGCCACGCACAGCGCGCCGTGGATAAAGAATTCGATCGTCGCGTCGGTTGACTGGTGAATATCGCGGATCTGATTGAGGTTCAGCTCGCGGGCCAGAACGATCTGCGAAAAGCCCACGTCGGAGAGAAACTTCGCCTTCTCAACCGTGCGGATATCACACTGGGTGCTGGCATGCAGTTCGATAGGCGGAATATCCAGCTCAAGCACGCCCATATCCTGAACAATCAGGGCATCGACGCCGGTCTGGTAGAGATCGGTAATCAGACGCTGCGCGGGCTCCAGCTCATCATCATGAAGAATGGTGTTCAGGGTCACGAACACTTTCGCCCCGAAACGGTGGGCGAACGGCACCAGATCGGCAATATCGCGCAGGCTGTTGCTGGCGTTATGGCGGGCACCGAAGCCAGGGCCGCCGATGTAGACGGCGTCAGCGCCATGAAGTATCGCTTCACGGGCAATGGCGGCGTCGCGGGCCGGGCTTAAAAGTTCAAGATGATGGGATTGCAGGCGCATACTTCGTCGTTATCCGTTATGGTCAAAATGGCGGCTATTGTAGTCAGAAGTATGCGCCAGCGAAACAGTTTTGCGTAGCCTCAGCGGGGATAATGGATCAGAGAGTGAAAATGCACCGGCCTGTCGCTGCTGTTGCGGTAGGCGTGCGGTTTATCGCCGGCAAAACGGACGCCAGAATCGGCATGCACCGTCTGCCACTCGTCGTTGATGTTCATCTCCAGCTCGCCGCTGATGACCACCACATGTTCAATCACGCCTGCCTCATGCGGCGTGGACTCGCTCAGGGCACCCGGTGCCAGCGTGATGGAGAAATGATCGAACCGGAGCGTCTCATCCCAGGGAAAGAGCGGTTTGACCACCATCGCCTGCTGCTGTGAATCAAACACAGCCGGCCTGTCCGCCTCAGGCGTAATGAAAGCGGAAAACGGGACGTTCAGCCCGGTGGCAATTTTCCACAGCGTCGACACCGTCGGGCTGGACTCATTGCGCTCGATTTGCCCGAGCATCGCTTTCGACACGCCCGTTTCGTCCGCCAGCTTCGACAAACTCCAGCCGCGCGCCTGGCGCAGCGTTTTCAGCGTTGCTGCAAGATGTTGTGTAATGTCCATGCTCCCTCCTGATGGCCCTGAGCATACCACTTGTACGCTATAGCGCACAGTGTTACCTTATCGCGGACGTTATAACGCACAGCGGAGTTTCTATGCGCCCTACCTCTCATCTCGTTCTAGTCGTACTGGCTGGATTTGTCGCCGTTCTGGTCGGTTACGCCAGTTCAGCAGCTATCATCTGGCAGGCCGCCGCGGCGGCAGGCGCCAGCGCGCAGCAGATTGCGGGCTGGATGACCGCGCTGGGGGTTGGGATGGGCGTCAGCACGCTGGCGCTCTCCTGGTGGTATAAAGCTCCGGTGCTGACCGCCTGGTCTACGCCCGGCGCGGCGCTGCTCGCCACCAGCCTGCACGGCTTAACGCTGGCCGAGACAATCGGCGTGTTTATCTTCGCCAACGCGCTCATTTTACTCTGCGGCATGACCGGGCTTTTCGCCCGTCTGATGAAGCTGATCCCACACTCACTGGCTGCGGCCATGCTGGCAGGCGTACTCCTGCAGTTTGGGCTGCATGCGTTTGCCCATCTGTACAGGCACTTTCTGCTGTGCGGCAGCATGATTGCCGCGTGGCTGCTGGCGAAAGCGCTGGCACCGCGCTATGCGATCGTCGTTACGCTGCTGGTGGGCGGGATCGTGGCGTGGGCGGGAGGTGACGTTGTCACCGATAAAATCACCATTTCCTTCGTCACACCTGAGTTTATTGCGCCCACGTTCACCTTCACCAGCCTGGTGAGCATCGGCTTGCCCTTCTTCCTGGTAACCATGGCCTCGCAAAATGCGCCCGGTTTCGCGACCATGAAAGCGTCCGGCTATCCGCTGGCGGTCTCACCGCTCATTATTTTTACGGGCGGGCTGGCGCTGCTGCTGTCCCCCTTCGGCGTCTTTTCCATCTGCATAGCCGCCATTACCGCCGCTATCTGTCAAAGCCCGGATGCCCACCCCGATGCCGGTAAACGCTGGCTGGCGGCCATCGCGGCCGGCGGGTTTTATCTGCTGGCGGGAGTGTTCGGCGGATCCATCACCGGGATAATGGCTGCGCTGCCGCTCAGCTGGATCCAGACGCTGGCCGGTCTGGCGCTGCTGGGTACCATCAGCGGGAGTTTATATCAGGCGCTGAATCATGAAGCGGAGCGCGACGCGGCTATCGTCACGTTTCTGATGACCGCAAGCGGCGTCACGATCCTGGGCATCGGCTCGGCATTCTGGGGGCTGGTGCTGGGCGGCTTAAGCTATGCCCTGTTTTCACGCGCTCGCCGCGCGCAGCTGTGACGGCGTGATGCCCATGACGCTGCGAAAACGGTTACTGAAGTGGCTGGCGGAGTTAAACCCGCAGGCCAGCGCGATATCCGTCAGCGGCGTCGAGGTATGCTGCACCAGGTTTTTCGCTTTTTCCATGCGCCGTTGCATAACGTACTGATGCGGCGCCAGCCCCGTCGACTGGCGGAACATGCGGGCAAAATGGTATTCGCTGAGTGCGGCCTGCGCCGCCAGATCGGCCAGCGTCAGGGGCTGTCCGAGGTTTTCTTCAATAAATGCCAGCACGTTGCGCAGAACAAACGGCGATAGCCCGCCGGTAACGACCGGGAGCTTCCACTGAACGTTGGCGTAGTTTTGCAGCAGGTGGGTCAACAGCAGCGTAGAGGCCGTGCTCAGGGTGAGCTGGTTGGCCTGCTGCTGCCAGTCGCAGCCGAGCAGAAACTGGCGGTACAGCGCGGTGATCTTCGGGTCGCTGCCAAAAATGCGCTCATCCAGAGTCAGCGACAGGGGCCGCTTGTCCCAGATTTTTTCGCCCACATCACGCAGGTGTTCATCGGTGCAGTAGAGATGGACAAACGACAGGTCATCGCGGATGTCCCACGTCGATTCGCTCTCTTTCGGCATCAGACAGAAACGGTCCGGTCCCCCGCCGTTCTTCCAGCCGCCCGGCGTCTTTTGATAGCTCTCGTAACCGTCGGCGACGTACAGACTAAGGGTATGATGATTGCTTTTAACCGTTATCGTATCGTGCTTGTTGTACCACGCCGCCAGCTGAATGCCGGAATTGAGCGCGACCGTTTCCCGCAGGACCGCATTCTGCTGGCGAAGCGTTTCAAAGGTATCGTAAGCGTGAGACATAACCGTTAGCGCGTTATTGAGTGAACTGTCAGTCTAAGAACTGTTGTCCCCCGTTGCCAGCCCCCGGAAAAGAAAAAAGCGCAAGATTTTGCAAGTCTAGCGCAAGCCGGTGAAAGCCCCAGACTGAGGACAGCGCCATACTGCGGGCTTCCGTGGTTTGAGAAGAGAAAAAATATGAACGCGTTATTATACGGACTGGTGGTGATCATCTGGGGAACCACCTGGATTGCCATTTTCCTGCAGCAGGGTCCCGTACCCGCCCCCGTCTCTATTTTCTGGCGTTTCGCGGTGGCCAGCGCCACGATGATGGTGGTGTTACTTGCCCTGCGCCGGTTGCGTAAGCTGGCGCTGCGGGATCATCTGTTCTGCATGCTTCAGGGATGCTGCGTCTTCTGCTTTAACTTCTGGTGTTTTTATACCGCGGCGGCACACATCAACACCGGGCTGGAATCGGTGATCTTCTCCATGGCGGTGCTCTACAACGCCATTAACTGTTTTATTTTCTTTGGACAGCGCCCGCCCGCGCGTTTCTGGACGGCGGCGGCGCTGGGTCTTGTGGGGATCGTGACCCTTTTCTGGGACGACCTGCTGGCCAGCGGCTGGAGCGTATCGCTCCTGACGGGCATTGGCCTTTCCGCCCTCGGCACGTACGGCTTCTCACTGGGCAATATGATCAGCATGCGCCATCAGCGCAGAGGTCTGGAAACCATGACCACCAACGCCTGGGCTATGCTTTACGGCACGCTGGTGATGGGGGTTATTGCGCTCTTCAGAGGCGACAGTTTTACCCCGGAATGGACGGTCACCTACATGGGCGCGCTGCTCTATCTGGCCCTCTTCGGCTCGGTGATTGCCTTTGGCGCCTACTTCACGCTGGTGGGACGTATCGGCCCCGGGAAAGCGGCCTACAGTACGCTGCTCTTCCCGCTGGTGGCGCTCTCTATCTCAACGGTGTATGAAGGCTACGTCTGGCACATCAACGGTATCGTCGGTTTGCTGCTGATTCTGGGCGGGAATATGGTGATGTTCACGAAACCAGAGACCTGGTTCAGGCGCCTGCGTACGGCGTAAAAAAAACGGCCTGCGCAATGCAGGCCGCTTAACGTTATTTCGCTGTTTTATGCACGTCAAACATGGTGGCGTCCGTCGCCATGTCGTCAACAACCTGCTTCAGCGTCGCAAAGGTCATCGGCGTACTTTCGTTATTCAGCTCTTTACCTTCACCTTTACGAACCACCTTCATCACCGGTTTATTGGTGGCCGCGTCGATCAGCTCACCTTCAAAGTAGAGATGGGTATCCATGGTGCGATGGCCGGTTGCCATCTGCGTACCTGCTACCACCAGCGCGACCGGCACCACTTCATAGAACTGCAGGCCTTCTTTCTGCGAACTCACCCCGGTAATAGCACCGCGGAAAATCAGGCTGTGTTTACCCGGTGTGGTCACAATCGGCTTACGGGTACCAATAGCCGTTTTCATTTTGTTATTGGTGTAATCCAGCAGCTCATCAAGCGTTCTTTTACCAATCTGAGTGGTTGGTTTTGGCGCTGGATAATAGGTAATCGGCGTCCAGATAATGCTGTCATAGTTGGCTTCGTTATAAGAAGGGTCAACCCAACGCAGCGTTGGTTTACCCGTTGCAGACGTCGTCTGCTGCAAGCCGGAATAATCTTTTAAAAAGCCTGAATATTGTTCTGGAGCCGCGACTTTTGAAGAACAGCCCGCCACTGCCAATAAACCAGTAAGCACTGCAACTTTAAAAAAAGTTTGAGTACGCATGATAGTTTTCCATGTAATCTGCAAGTATGCATTTGAAGTTATAGCAAAAGTTCGGCGGGTTTGTTGTGACAAAAAATGACGTGCGGAGCACAAATTGCGAAAAGAGTGCCCGGCAGCGTACCGGGCAGAGAAAATTACTGATTAATATCCACCTGCCAGAACAAATGTTTGCCAAACGGATCGATTTCGTAACCTGTCACCTCTTTGCGCACCGGTTCGAAGATCGTTGAATGCGCAATCATGACCGCCGGCATCTGGTCATGCATGATCTGCTGCGCCTCTTTATACAGCGCTACGCGCTTGTCGCGATCGGTGGTTGATTTTGCCTCCGCGATAATTTTATCAAACGGCTTATAGCACCACTTCGCCGAATTCGAACCGCCGTTGGCCGAGGTGCAGGTAAACAGCGGGCCAAAGAAGTTATCCGGGTCGCCCGTTGCGGTCGTCCAGCCCATCAGGGCAGCCTGATGTTCACCGTCCTTCACGCGCTTGAGATATTCGCCCCATTCGTAGGTGACAATTTTGGTCTGCACCCCCACCTTCGCCCAGTCAGCCTGAATCATCTCCGCCATCCGTCTGGCGTTCGGGTTATAGGGCCGCTGGACCGGCATCGCCCATAAATCGATGCTGACGCCACTGGCAAAGCCGGCCTCTTTCAGCAACGCTTTGGCTTTTTCAGGATCGTAGTCGTAATCCTTCAGCTCGCTGTCAGCGCTCCAGACGCCCGGCGGCAGCAGGTTTTTCGCCGCGGTGCCGGTGCCGTGGAACACCGCGTCGATAATGGCCGGCTTATTGATCGCCATCGCCAGCGCCTGGCGAACCTTCACGTTATCCAGCGGCGGCTTTTGGGTATTAAACGCCAGGAAACCCGTGTTCAGCCCGGCCTTGCTCATCAGCGTAATATCTTTATTGGCCTTCATGCGCGGCAGATCCGCCGGGTTCGGGAACGGCATCACCTGGCATTCGTTTTTCTCAATTTTGGCAAAACGCACGGAAGGATCCGGGGTGATGGTAAAGACCAGCCTGTCCAGCTTTGATTTCCCCTGCCAGTAGTCGGCAAACGCCGTAAACAGAATGCGGGAATCCTTCTGATACTGCGCCAGCTTAAACGGCCCGGTGCCAATGGGCTGCATATCCACCTTCTCCGGCGTGCCCGCTTTCAACATTGCATCGGCATACTCCGCGGAGAGGATCGAGGCAAAATACCATGCCAGATCCGCAACAAACGGCGCTTCAGGGTGCGCCAGGGTAAAGCGCACCGTGTGGTCATCGACTTTATCAATAGCGGTAATCAGGCTGCCAAACTCCAGACTTTCGAAGTTGGAATAGCTGCCGTTAGAGACGTTGTGATAGGGATGGTTCACGTCCTTCTGGCGCATAAACGAGAAGATCACGTCATCGGCGTTAAAATCGCGGGTCGGCGTGAAGAATTTATTGCTCTGAAACTTCACCCCTTTACGCAGATGGAAGGTATAAACCTTACCGTCGTCGCTCACCTCCCAGCGCTCTGCCAGGCTCGGCACCAGCTCCGTGGTGCCGGGTTTGAAATCGACCAGCCGGTTGTAGACCGGCACTGCGCTGGCATCCACGCTGGTGCCCGAGGTGTATAACTGGGGATTAAAGTTTTCCGGTGACCCTTCGGAGCAATACACCAGCGTTTTCGCGGCTACGGTGGAACTGACCGTGAGCGCAGCGAGTGCCAGCGTTAACGTTGTGCGTTTGCTTGTCATCATTTATTCCTGTCTTTTTAATTCGACGGCTAATTAATTCTTTTGCCATTTCATAAATAACATTAAAGTGAAGTGGCAAACACCCGAAAAATAAATAAGGAAGAAAACACTATGGGCTCGCCGCTTTCCAGACAATTAACGCACCGTTTTTTCCGCTATCTTGCAATTACCAGCCAGAGCGATCCGAAAGTGAAAACTCTGCCCTCGACGCTGGGCCAGCACGACATGGCGCGAGAGCTGGCGCAGGAGCTGGCGCAGCTGGGGTTAGACGACATCGTGATTGACGAATTCGCGACCGTGACGGCAGTGAAAAAAGGCAACGTGCCCGGCGCGCCGCGCATCGGCTTTATTACCCACATTGATACCGTAGACGTCGGTTTATCACCGAATATTCATCCGCAAATATTAACGTTTAATGGTGAAGATCTCTGTCTGAATAAGGAAAAAGACATCTGGCTGCGCGTGAACGAGCACCCGGAAATTCTGGCTTATCCAAATGAGGAGATTATTTTCAGCGACGGTACCAGCGTATTGGGCGCAGACAATAAAGCGGCGGTGACGGTGGTAATGACCGTACTGGAAAACCTCACCGCTGAGCATCAGCATGGCGACATTGTGGTCGCGTTTGTGCCCGACGAAGAGATTGGCCTGAACGGCGCCAAGGCGCTGGATCTGAAACGCTTCGACGTGGACTTTGCCTGGACCATCGACTGCTGTGAGCTGGGAGAAATTGTTTACGAGAATTTTAACGCGGCAGCGGCAGAGATCCACTTCACCGGCGTGACGGCGCACCCGATGTCCGCCAAAGGGGTACTGGTGAACCCGTTATTGATGGCGACCGACTTCATCAGCCATTTCGACCGCCAGCAAACCCCGGAGTGCACCGAGGGCCGCGAAGGCTATATCTGGTTTAACGGCATTCAGGCCGGACAGAACGACGCCGTGCTAAAGGCTAATATTCGCGATTTTGATAAAGCCAGCTTTGACGCCCGCAAGCAGCAGATTGCGGACGTCGCCGCGCTGATTGCCGCCCAACACTCGACGGCGAAGGTCGACTATCGCATTGAAGATACCTACAGCAACATCAGCAATGCGATTGGTGAAGACCGGCGCGCCATCGACCTGATGTTTGAGGCTATGGAATCGCTCGGCATCACCCCAAAACCGATCCCTATGCGCGGCGGCACGGACGGTGCGGCGCTGTCGGCAAAAGGGCTACTCACCCCGAACTTCTTCACCGGCGCGCATAATTTCCACTCGAAGTTTGAGTTCCTGCCGCTGTCGTCGTTCGAGGCGTCTTACAAGACTGCCCTGCAGATCTGCCTGCTGGCCGCCCGTTAAGCGGGCTTGCGCGCCAGCATGGTGGCAAAGCGCAGCTTGATGCGGTTGCCGTTTTCATCGGTGCGGTGCAGTTCGCCAACCTCTTCTTTGTATTTGAGCAGCTCCCAGCCTTCGTAGTAGCTGCTCAGCTCACCGCTTTTGAACGCAAACGGGAAGCCGACAGTGCACGGGTAATCCGCCGTGTCCATCGCGGCAACGATCAGGTTGTAGCCGCCGGGTTTGGTGCAGCGCTGCATGTTGGCGATAAGGCCCGGAATGGTTTTCGCCTCCAGGAACATCAGCACCACGGTGGAGAGAATAAAGTCGTACTCGCCGTCAAAGCTCAGACTGTTAAGATCTTTGACGGCAGTGTGCAGATTCTCAATTCCTTCTGCCGCCTTGATACGCTCAATGTTATCAACGCTCATCGGGTTTTTATCCCAGGCGGTCACCTCGTGGCCGTTGGCCGCCAGGTAAAGGCTGTTGCGGCCATTTCCGCAGCCCAGATCCAATGTCTTGCCGGGCTTTACGATCCCCGCGCTGTACAGCACCTCTGAATGCGTACGGGTTAAGCCATATTTCTCTGTGAAGTAATTTTCATCGACAGCCATTATTTTTCCTCAGATTGCATAAGCAGTGCCTTATCAGTGCGCACCAGAAGTTTGCCCTGAATCAGCAGAATAAACGTACGGACCAACAGCATCCCAATGATGAGATTGGTAAAGATAAACAGCGGCACGGCAATGGCGTGGAAGAATCCAGACGAACTGCCGTGACCCAGATGCAGCCCGGTGGTAGCCAGAGCCGACACGCCAAACGAGAAACTCCAGAAGGAGGCGTTAAACGGCTGAGACACATACCACGGCAGCAGGCGCAGCATAAAGAGCAACTGCAACAGGCCGTAGCCGAACAGCATTTTGGCGAAGGTGTCGGCTTCCCCACCGTTGACGCTAAACCAGGCGCTGCACGCCACCAGCGCGGGCGCCAGCTGAATGCCTAAAGCGGTGCGCTGCGCGGTGGGAAGCTCCCCGGCGCTGCGAAGACGCTGGAGGATCACCGGCTCCAGGCTGAGCCAGGAAAAGACGCCCGCGCCGAGAAAAACGAGCCCTGCATCGTTGAACCCCAGAGCACCGCACGCCATCGCGCTGATGAAATTATTCGCCACCGTCGGCAGATACAATCCGGGCGTGGTGGCCTCCTGCGGGTGCCTGCCTCGCCAGAGCCCGGCGCTTTGCCAGGCGGAATAAGCAAGCTGTAACACCACGCCCACGCCGAACAGCGCCAGCGATACCGGGCGGAACCAGGGCACGAAACCGATGGCGACCAGCATGGTGGTGGCCGGAAAAAGGCTGACGAAGCTGCTCATCACCGGGTGGCGCATCTCTGCCAGCACGCTGTGCGGGAAACGGATCGCACGGGTAATAAACGCCGTCGTCAGTAAAAACCAGCAGGCAACTGCGAGAGCGACCAGAATCTCACCCGGCCAGCGCGTCACCGGCCACAGGGTGCTGGCGTATCGCCAGGCGAAACCCATGCCGATGATGCCCAGCACCATGCCAAAATAGCCTGCGGGAAGGTTAAGCGCCTGTTCAGGTTTGTTTAATTTATCCATTAATTTGAATTTTTAAAATGTATTTTAAATGCCATTTTAAGGGGTTTCCGCGATGGATGCCAGCACAACGGAAAGCCAAAAGTTTGCTACGTTTAGTGAGGACGCATATCAGGGACCCCACGATGAATAAGTATCGGCTCAGCGATGAAACCCGGCTCTGGCAATGGAAAAATGGCGAAACATCCCACTCAGCGACGCTGCGGCAGATTATCGCTACGGTGGACTTTAACGATGTGAAGGCCGGCACGAAAGGCGGCTGGATTGACGATGAGCGCGCCCTTGCGCAGGACGGAGACTGCTGGATCTACGATGAAAACAGCGTGGTATTCGCTGGCGCAACCGTGTCCGGCAACGCGCGCCTGACCCTGCCGTGCACCGTCAGCCATGACGCGCATATCGGCGATAACTGTTGGCTTGACGCCGCAGAGGTCAGCCACGGGGCGCGAATAAGTGACAACGTCACTATTCAGCACTCCTGCGTGCGGGGTGAGTGCCATCTCTACGGCGATGCGCGCGTGCTGCACAACAGCGTCATCATTGCCGCTAAAGGCCTCACGCCGGACCACGACCAGATCCTGCAAATCTACGGCAAGGCGACGGTAAGCCGATCGCGCATTGTGCATCAGGCACAAATATACGGCGAGGCGATGGTGAATAACGCGTTTGTTGAGCACCGCGCCGAAGTGTTCGACTGTGCGATCCTCGAAGGTAACGAACTCAACAACGTCTGGGTGTGCGACTGCGCCAAAGTGTACGGCAACGCCCGCGTGATAGCCGGTTTCGACGATGACGCCATCCCTACCCTGCGCTACAGCTCTCAGATTGCCGAGAACGCCGTGGTAGAAGGAAACTGCATCATCAAGCACCACGTCCTGATCGGCGGTCAGGCATGGCTGCGCGGCGGGCCGATCATGCTGGATGATAAAGTGGTGATTCAGGGACGCGCGCGGATCAGCGGCGACGTGCTGATTGAGCATCGGGTAGAAATCACCGACGATGCGGTGATAGAGGCCTTTGCTGGTGAGAGCATTCACCTGCGCGGTGAAAAGGTGATCAACGGCGACCAGCGCATCACCCGCACGCCGTTGCTGGGAGCGCTATAGGGTATAAATTTTGCCGTAGATGTTCACATCGTCATAGGCGCCATTCAGATATTCCGCTTCCCGCAGGCACCCTTCCAGCGTAAAACCGTTGCGCAGGGCCACGCTGTTGCTGTGCTGATTCGCCACCCGACACTTGATCACAAATCGGCGGATCTCACCGCGCTCAGCGTAGTAGCGCATAAACGCCTGCAGCGACTGCGAGAGGATCCCCTGCCCCTGGTGCGCTTCATCCAGCCAGTAGCCGATGTACGCGGCTTTGTTGGCAGGCTCAATCGCATTAAACGACAGTACGCCGACCAGCGCATCCTCCCTGAAGATCAAAAACATTTTGGCGTAGCCGCGCTGGTGCAGCATCTGGTTACTCTGCACGTTGCGTCGGGTATCGTCCTCGCTGCCCACGTGCTGCGCCCAGTCAAAGGCGGTTTGCAGATAGGCTCTGTTTTTGACGACGAGGTTATGCAGTTCGGCGGTGTAGCGCTCTTCGACGGCGCGAAGCTCGAGCGCGTTAGATACGGGAATAGTTTCGGATTGTATTGCGGTCATTGCCCCTCACCCTAACCCTCTCCCTGTGGGAGAGGGAATCGATCGTTAACGCATTACCCGGTCATCAACGTAATGACGTTTATCCGGCGCTGGCGGGAAATACTGATACAGCCAGGTTTCGCTGATGGCATCGCCCTGGCAGCGCAGGAACAGGCGCATATCCACCGGCTCCGTCGAATCCGACGTTGGGTACCAGTCAAACAGAATGCGATACCCGTCAAACGGCTCAACGTAAAGGATCTCAACCTGCTTCGCTTCACCGCTGGAGAGCGTAATCACCGGCTCAATGCCTTTTGGCGCAGCGGCCTTCAGGTCGCCGCCGACGAAGTCGATAGCAAAGCGACGGGCCCACACTTTCGGATAGTGTTCGCCCGGCGCCCAGCCCTCCGGGAATCCGCCCATGCCGGTGCGGGTCGCGTAAACGTTGGCCAGCGGGGAACGCACCGGCGGCTGCGCGCTCCAGTAGAGACGATATTTAAAGTCCAGCTCGTCGCCCGCTTTCACCGGTTTTTCCGGCTGCCAGAAGCAGACCACGTTATCCAGCGTTTCACCGGTGGTTGGGATCTCCATCAGCGCGATAGATCCTTTCCCCCAGTCGTTGCGCGGCTCAACCCACAGGCTCGGGCGCTTGTTATACCAGCCCATCACGTCCTGATAGTGGGAGAAATCGCGATCGAGCTGCAGCAGGCCGAACCCTTTCGGGTTTTTGTCCAGATAGGCATTAAACTGCAGCTTCTGCGGGTTATTGAGCGGACGGCAGATCCACTCCCCGTTGCCGCGCCACATTGCCAGGCGGTCGGAGTCGTGGATTTGCGGGTGAATGGTGTCGCACATGCGGCGTTCGTTGTTGCCGCAGCTGAACATGCTGGTCATCGGCGCGATGCCCAGCTGCTTAATGTCCTTACGCGCGTAGAGATGGTTTTCCACCTCCATGATCACCTGGCTCTTCTCGCAGTGGATCACGAATTTATAGGCACCGGTGACGCTCGGGCTGTCCAGCAGCGTATAGACGGTAAAGGTGGTATCGCCAGGCTTGACGGTTTCAAACCAGAAGGAGGTGAAGTCCGGGAACTCTTCCGGGGTGTCGGTAAAGGTATCTACCGCCAGACCGCGCGCGGAAAGGCCGTACTGGTAGGTGTCGTCCACCGCGCGGAAATAGCTCGCCCCGAGGAAAGAGACGATATCGCGGCGCGCCAGCTCAGGCGCTTTAAAGGCGCGGAAGCCCGCGAAGCCGAGATCGCTTTGCCCTTCCAGCTGTTTGGTATCGACACCCGTGTCACCGTAGCTGAACAGCTCAGGGCGGAAGTGGATCTCGCGCGCCATAGAGGTAGACTGGTCCAGCGAGAACATCCGCACGCGGCGGCGGAACCCCATTCCCATATGGAAGAACTGCACGTCCAGCTGACGCCCTTCAATATTGTTCCACAGAGACTGTTTTTCATCGTAGCGGATGGCGTTATACGCCTGCGGCGTCATGGTCGCCAGCGTCTCCGGCAGCGGACGCGGCGCGCCACCCCACGGGGTTTTCGCCAGGTCATGCGCCATGGATTGCAGTACGGAGAAGTCAAACCGACGGCTCTGACCGTCAGCGATGTCAGAGTCAGCCGCATATGCCGCTTTGGAAAACAGGGAAGCAAGGCCGGAGGTGCCGCTCAGGGCTGCCACAGCCAGCGAGCCTTTTAGAAAACGTCTGCGATTCATGCCTGGAAAAACGTCCTTATGGTCGTGTGAATGTGTTTCGCGCTCGGCGAAATGACGGCAAGAAAGAACGCACAGCCTAAACAAAAATGGTTAAGAATCCAATTGTTGGCCGGTGATTATCTGAACAAAGTGAGAAATATTTTCTGTCGACCAGAACGGCCCGAAAGTGGTGTAAAGAAAGCCTGGAAAATGTGTAGAAAAATGCCCCGTCAGGACATCAGCTGACGGGGCCAATGAGGCGGTTATTTTACGCTGACATCGATACCCGGGAAGTACTTATCAGCGAGTTTGGCGATCGTGCCGTCGGCACGTACTTTATCAATGGCGGCATCAAGCTGCTTTTTGGTGTCCTCGTCACCTTTGCGCAACCCAAAGCCGATCCCACTGCCGAGGATAGTGTCGTCAGACACCGGTTTGCCGATGAAGCCAAACCCTTTTCCCTGCGGCTTGCTGAGGAAACCCGCCTGCCCGGCCGCGGACATGACCAGCGAGGCGTCAATGCGGCCATTCAGCAGGTCGCCCCAAGCCATATTCTGATCTTTATACGACACCACGGTGACACCCTGCTTTTCCCAGTGCTCTTTGGCATAGGTTTCCTGAATAGACCCCTGCAGCACGCCGATGGTTTTGCCCTTCAGCCCTTCAGGCGTTGCTTCGACCGCCGTACCGGCCTTGCCGACCAGCTGAGACGGAATGCGGTAGATCGGCTGGGTAAAATCGATGCTCTTGCGGCGCTGCTCGGTAATGTTCATCGCCGAATTGATGGCGTCAAACTTCTTCGCCACCAGCCCCGGGATCAGCGCGTCAAACGAGGTTTCGACCCAGCTGCACTTCAGCGCTGCCGCTTTGCAGATGGCATTTCCCAGCTCAACGTCAAACCCTTCCAGCTCGCCTGCCGCGTTGCGACTCTCAAACGGCGGGTATTCCGCTTCCAGACCATAACGCAGCTCGGTGGCCGCGAAGGAGGAAAAGGTACACAGCAATCCCATGCCGACAACTAGCGCGCGTATTTTCATCTCAAACTCCTCAGAGCCTATCTCAGCGTGGTTTAACCCGACACAGGGCTTGAGCACCTGCCCGTAACGTCGCCTCATCTTTCGCAAAAGAGAGGCGAATCAATTTATTATCCGTGCCGTCGGCATAAAACGCCGACAGCGGAATGGTGGCAACACCGTACTCAACAATCAGCCGCTTCACCAGCTCGCTGTCGCGCTCGTCGCTGAACTGGCTGTAGTCCGCCAGCATAAAGAACGACCCGGCGCTCGGCAGCAGGGTAAACGGCGAATCGGCCAGCAGGCCGTGCAGCAGATCGCGCTTACGCTGGTAAAACGCCGACAGCGACAGCCAGGTTTGCGGATCGGTCATGTGTTCTGCAAACGCGTATTGCATTGGCGTATCGGCAGAGAACATCAAAAATTGATGGACTTTACATATCTCGTCCATCAGCTCTGCGGGTGCCACACAATAACCCACGCGCCAGCCGGTGACGTGATAGGTTTTTCCGAAAGAAGAAATAATCACGCTACGCTCCGCCAGCTGCGGGTGCGTGGCCATCCCGTGGTGCGGTTCCCCATCAAACACGACGTGTTCGTACACTTCGTCAGACAAAATAATGATGTCGGTATTGCGCGTCAGCGCCGCCAGCTGCTGCAGGTCATTAGCAGAGAAGACCTGGCCGCTCGGGTTGTGCGGCGTATTGATGATGATCATGCGCGTGCGCGGGGTGATTGCCGCACGGACCTCATCCCAGTTGACGGCAAAATCCGGCACCGTGAGCTTGATGGCGACAGGCGTTGCCCCCTGCAGACGAACAATCGGCGCGTAGCTGTCAAACGACGGCTCAAAGTAGATCACCTCATCCCCAGGGTGCACCAACCCGCTTATCGCCGAATAGAGCCCTTCGCTGGCGCTGGCGGTGACCAGCACCTCGCTGGCAGGGTGATACTGCGTGCCGTAGAGCGCGGCAATCTTATCGGCAATGCGTTCTTTGAGCGGCTGCAGGCCGGTCATCGACGCATACTGGTTATGCCCTGCCTCCATCGCGCGGGTAACGCCGGCGATCAGCTTCGGGTCGCAGGAAAAATTCGGTGCCCCCTGAGAAAGGTTGATGGCGTTATGCTGGGCCGAAAGCTGGCCGATAACGGTAAAAATGGTGGTCCCCACGTCTGGCAGCTTGGAGCGCGTTTGCACCGGCGTTCGTAAAGTCATCCTCTTTCCCTTCTCATGGATATTGCATAACTATTCAAACAACAACTTCGTTGCCGGGACAATCGAATTGTTGTCATAATAGCCATGAGAAAAATGCATAGCTGAGGTGTTTCAATGTCACGCCGTTCGCTCCCGCTCAATGCCATCGACGCATTTTTAGTCACCGCGCGTCATCTGAATCTTACCCACGCCGCCGCGGAACTCTGCCTGACGCAGGGGGCCGTGAGCCGTAAGATTGCCTCCCTTGAAGCCTGGTTTGGCTTTCCGTTGTTTGAGCGCCACGCGCGCGGGTTGCGCCTCTCCCCTCAGGGCAGCGCCCTGCTTCCCGAACTGCAGTCCTCCTTCGAACAGCTGCTGAACGTGGCCGACCAGGCCCGCAGCCAGCATACGGTGATCCGCCTCAAGGCCCCCACCTGCGCGATGCGCTGGCTGGTGCCGCGCCTGCTGGAAGTGGAGCGCGAGCAGCCGGATCTGCAGATCGCGCTCACCACCACGACCGATCATAACGTCAATTTCAAAACCGAATCTTACGATGCCGCCATCGTCTTCGGCACGCACATGAGCGCAGGCGATCTGCTGTTCGAAGAGGCGCTGACGCCGGTGTTCAGCCCCGTGCGAACGGGTGCCGCGCTGGGTTCGCTGACGTTTCTTCATCCGACAAGGGATAAAACAGACTGGTCACTGTGGCTGGCGAATCAGGAAGGTCCGGGCTTTGCTATGCACAAAAATCAACACTTCGATACGATGGATCTCGCCATTACCGCCGCCATTCAGGGGCTGGGCGTAGCCATTGCCGACGAAACGCTGGTGGCAGAAGATATCCGCGCCGGAAGGCTAATGCGGCCCTATGAGACCAGCGTTAAAACCGGCGCGAGCTACCGGCTGGTGCTGCGCGAAACGCCTTGTCAGGAGAATGGTCTGGCGGCGTTTCGCGCCTGTTTGCTTAATCGAGGCTGACGTGGTGCTTCATTACGCGCTTGAAGAGGCTCATGCGGGCGCGCATAAAGCGGTTTTCAAGCCTGAAACCTGCATGTTTATTCACACCAATACGTAACAGCACGTCCCGACCTTTGCGGCAGGCGGGCCAGCGCGTCGGCCCGTGAAGGCTGTCATGCGTTCCGGCATCGCGCGCAAAGCTCACCCAGTAATCAGCCACCTGGGCGGCAAACGCCAGATCCCGTTCGTTAACGTACTGGCGCGAAGGCTCCACCAGCCCGAGGGTATCGAACGCGTACGGCACCTCATTGCCGTGCCAGGCACCGTTGATATAGGTGGCGTGTTCCGCTTCGGCCACATAGTCAAACCAGTAGCGCCAGCAAAGCCCGCCGACGCGCTGCTGGGCCTGCATCACCACGTAGCCCATAGTGGTGAAGGCCATGTCGCGGCACACCTGCCTGCCGAGCTCCTCGTCGCCCTTCACGCCCGGATAAAGCAGCTTGATGAGCCCCAGCCCGAAGCGGCGCTCCCGGCGAAGCTTCTGGATCTGCCCGGCGAGATCGACACCAAACACCGCCATCACGCTGGCTTCATCGCTGTTGGAGCCAATCATCACCGGCACGGGATACTGGCGGGCGGCGAAAAAGACGTCCAGCATCGCCTCCGGCAGAACGCAATCCCCAACGATAGGGGCCGGGGCGACGTTCAGCGGCGCGGTCAGCGGCCAGAACGCCTCGGGCGGGATCGCGCGCAGCTGCTCGGCCGTCGCATTTTCCAGCCCGAAGTGGGTGGCCAGCGCTTCCCCTTTTTGCAGGGCCTGCGCGCGCGGCGTATCCGGCAAAGTGTACCCGCTTTGCACTATCGCCTTATGGAATAGTCCTTCCGCCAGCGGCGAGGCCAGCAGAGACAGCACGCTGCGCGCGCCGGCGGATTCACCAAACAGGGTCACGTTATTCGGGTCGCCACCAAACGCGGCGATATTATCCCGCACCCATTCGAGCGCGGCGATCTGGTCCAGCAGGGCAAAATTATGCACCACCCGCTCCTCTTCACCTTCCAGAGCGGGATGGGCGAAGAAGCCGAGATGGCCGAGACGGTAGTTAATCGTGACGACAACCACCCCGCGGGATGCCAGGGCTTTGCCGTTATACGGCGGCAGGCTTCCGGCGCCGATCGTAAACCCGCCGCCGTGCAGCCAGACCATGACCGGCAGCGGCCCGGTACGGTCGATAGGGGACCAGACGTTCAGATAGAGGCAGTCTTCAGAAAACTGGCCGGGATCGCCCCCGCCCAGCTCCTGACAATATTCACTGCTTTGCCAGCTTGAGGGCGAAAAGTCGGTAGCTGCACGCACGCCATCCCAGCGTTCCGGCGGCCGGGGTGAGCGCCAGCGCCAGTCGCCAACGGGCGGTGCGGCATAAGGAATACCGCGCCAGAGGTGAACGTTTTCATCGGTTAAACCAGACAGTGCGCCCTGGCGCGTTTCAACCACAGGGGCGGAAGGATTTTGCATAACGACCTTATTTTTTCCATCACACCCCTGAAGAGTAACGATTTCAGAGCAAACCGCAACGCTGTTTGCTGCGCGTTTCCGCCTCCTCGTAGAGCGTAAATTCGTCATACACCGGGCAGCCGAGCGCGGCTTCAAACGCATTGCGGCTGGCATTCCCGTGGCTGCGCGCCTGGGTTTCATTCCCGAGATTGGACTGGAAAATCCCCGCCGCACTGACCGGAAGGAAATCTTCGTAAATTATCGGCTGGGCCACCACCCACCCGCGCTCAATCAGAGGCTGCGGGTCATCCCCCGGACGAAACGCGTGACGATGGGCCTCTCCCGCCGGGGTCAGGCGATAGCGAAAATACGCCAGCTCCTGACGGCGCAGGAACATTTCGCTGTCCGGGAAGGCGCTGAAAATCTCCCGCAAATGCAGCTGGTGCGTGAGGTTATCTTTTCCGGTTCCGGCCTGGGCCAGCAGGCTATCGTACAGTTCACGGCCTTTCGGGGTCAGTGCCACGCCGCGCTGTTCAATTTCACCGAAGCGCGCGGTGTGGGTGCCTTTATGTTCCCCGGCGAAAAGCACCGGCTCTTCGAGGGCTTTAAAGCTGGTCTGACGCAGCAGGATCGGCACTTCACGACGCGGCGGCCCTTCGATCAGAATTTTGGGCTCAATCCCGTACTTCGGCATCAGCTCCTGCACCCGGTCAATGTCCAGCGTGCGCGGCGTGAGGTGGTTGATATGGCACCCCGGGAAGCAGACCACGTCAGCTATCAGGCGGTGCTCGTTACTCAACGCCAGGTAGGTCTCCTGGTCGACCGTTGCATGACGGTGCCAGCGGAAGGTTTCTAACGCTTCCTGCACAAACTCGTGCGCCTGCGCTTCGGTAAAGTGCCCTTCCGACTCATGGAGGTCAATAAGTTCCAGACAGCGCGGCGTAAAGATGTTCCGCTGAGAGAGAATTTCTGCCGCCCGCTCGCGTAACGCCACGTTTTCAATCAGCTCAAGGCGCAGCAGTGAGGTAAAGATACGAAACGGATTGCGGCACAGCGCCGCATCGTCAACCGGACGAAACGCCGTTGAGTGGACCGGTACCCCCGCCTGAGAAAGATCGTAATAGCTGACCGGGAACATGCCCATGATGGCAAACATACGACGCAGGGTGGAAAGCTCTTGTGCCGTACCGACGCGGATCGCCCCGTGACGCTCCACGTTCAGGCGTGCCAGCTCGTCGGCGTTCGCCAGTTGTTCATGTAATAGCGGATTATTTTCCAGAACCGCCAGGTTTACGTCCGCGACCAGCTCAAGCAAGGTGCCGTACTGCGGAACTTCCTGCTGGTACATCGCCGACATAGCCTGCGAAAAATGTTCCCGAATATCATCAGCCGTGATGGTGTTCGCCATGATGTCATGCCTCCAGTGAATATTACCTGGAGTGTAGAGAAACCCGTTCCTTCCGGGGGGAAGAATTTCCGATTTGTGATCTTAAGACGCCAGTGGTTAAACCGTGTGCTACCGGCCCCTGTCAGGCGCCTCGTCATCTTTTTCCAGGATTTTCCTTATGATTCGTAGCGGCTATTTTTTCTAGCCCCAAAGGGGTAATTTTCCCCAAATCACCGCTTGCAAATTATTCGTTTTTGCTACGCCATTATTATTGGCCTCAACCTTCCGATTTTTAAATGAAACTTAGGACTAATCTGAACATTTGTTTACAAGTCCTTCCCACACTTCCATATTTCCAAACCAAGCGAAGCGCAAACGCAGCAATAATTAAATATAACGCAACCGCTAATGGCGAAACGAATTTGACGTATGCCTCACAGCGACTAGAGTTATTACTCGAACGACGAGTGATACGGAATATTTTCGTATCGTACTGACATAACCAATATATGACTATGAGGTTTAATATGGCAGAGCATCGTGGTGGTTCCGGTAATTTCGCTGAAGACCGTGAAAAAGCATCAGAAGCTGGACGTAAAGGCGGCCAGCACAGCGGTGGTAATTTCAAAAACGATCCGCAACGCGCATCTGAAGCGGGTAAGAAAGGGGGACAGAACAGTCACGGCGGAGGCCGTAAATCTGATAACTCCTGATCTTATTTAGTACTCTTTTAATAAAACCTGAGAGCATGCTGCGGGCTGAAAAGCTCGCAGTACCCTTTCCTTATTTTACCGGAGCGTAATTAATATGAATATGAAAAGTGTTGAGGATGTATTTATTCATCTTCTGTCCGATACCTACAGCGCTGAAAAACAACTTACCCGAGCGTTAAGCAAACTCGCTCGCGCCGCCTCCAGCGAGAAGCTGAGCGCCGCCTTCACCGCGCACCTGGAGGAGACGCAGGGCCAGATTGAACGTATTGACCAGATCGTCGAACAGGAAGACGGTATTAAGCTCAAGCGCATGAAGTGCGTGGCAATGGAAGGCTTAATTGAAGAAGCCAACGAAGTTATCGAAAGTACGGAAAAAAATGAAGTGCGTGATGCCGCGTTAATTGCCGCCGCGCAAAAAGTGGAGCATTACGAAATAGCCAGCTACGGTACCCTTGCGACCCTCGCAGAACAACTGGGCTACAAAAAAGCCGTTAAACTTCTTGCCGAAACGCTGGAAGAAGAGAAAGAGACCGACCTTAAACTCACCGACCTGGCCGTTGGCAATATTAACCAAAAAGCGCAGAAATGACGCGATAAGACAGGTTAAATAAAATGAGCATCAGTCCCAGGACAATTAAACGGTGCCATTTAGCGGCAGCAATAATATGGTTCATTCTCGCTATCCCTTCCGTAATATGGTGGAAGAATAGCGTACTATGGGTCATTATCATCAGCATTTACGCCAATATTGTCGGCCACTTATCTGGCTATAGTGCCGCACGTGCCGATCAGGCAGCTGAAAGTGAGACCAAATAAGCGAACCCTTAATGAGGATACAATGATGAATCACGTAGAACACTACCATGACTGGCTACGCGATGCCCATGCGATGGAAAAGCAAGCCGAATCAATGCTGGAATCCATGGCCAGCCGTATTGATAATTATCCTGATGTTCGCGCCAGAATTGAGCAACATATTAATGAGACAAAACGGCAAATTACATTGCTGGAGGAAATCCTCGACCGTAATGATATTTCTCGTTCGGTCTTAAAAGACTCGATGAGCAAAATGGCGGCCCTGGGTCAATCCATCGGCGGTATGTTCCCGTCCGATGAGATCGTTAAGGGCTCGATCAGCGGCTATGTCTTCGAACAGTTTGAAATCGCCTGCTACACCTCCCTGCTCGCTGCGGCGAAAAAAGCGGGCGATACCGCCTCTGTGCCTGCCATTGAGACGATCCTCGCAGAAGAGCGCGAAATGGCCGACTGGCTGATTCGCCATATCCCGCAAACGACGGAACAGTTCCTGCTGCGTTCAGACGCAGACGGTGTCGAAGCGAAAAAATAATCCACAGGAGAGTGCCTATGTTTCGACACGTCAAACAGCTGCAATATACGGTTCGCGTCGCCGAACCCAACCCCGGTCTCGCTAACCTTTTACTGGAACAGTTTGGTGGGCCGCAGGGCGAACTGGCTGCCGCCTGCCGTTACTTCACTCAGGGCCTGAGCGATGACGATCCGGGCCGCAAGGATATGCTGATGGATATCGCCACCGAGGAGCTAAGCCACCTCGAAATCATCGGTACGCTGGTTGGTATGCTGAACAAAGGTGCCAAAGGCGCGCTGTCGGAAGGGGTGGAAAATGAGGCTGAACTGTATCGGTCCATGACCGAAAACGGTAACGACAGTCACATCACCTCCCTTCTCTACGGCGGCGGTACCCCGCTCACTAACTCGGCGGGCGTGCCCTGGACGGCAGCCTACGTCGATACCATCGGCGAGCCGACGGCGGATCTGCGCTCGAACGTGGCGGCAGAGGCCAGGGCGAAAATCATTTATGAACGGCTGATTAACGTCACTGACGATCCCGGAGTGAAGGATGCGCTGGCGTTTCTGATGACGCGTGAGGCGGCGCATCAGCTCTCCTTTGAGAAGGCGCTGCAGTCCATTCGTAATAATTTCCCGCCGGGAAAACTGCCGCCAATCGAGGAATTCACCAACAAGTACTACAATATGTCTGAAGGTGGAGAGGTTCGCGGAAGCTGGAACAGCGATAAGCACTTTGATTACGTTGAGTCCCCCCAGCCTGCGGTTGATGGCGGAGACGGTAGCGCCAGCGTGACGCTCACAGCTGAACAGGCAACCCTGGTTAAGGCGATGTCTGCCCGCACCAAGTCCGATCCCCATTCCGACCCGCTGACCGGTGCCGAGCTGGGTGCCGGAAAGAGTAAACCGTAATCGGTTTTGCCGGGCATACTGACCTGCCCGGCAATTCTCGTGCCCCATCGCTTCAGAGGTACGGACCATGTTCGAACTTGATGCATTTCATCTCGCCAGAATTCAGTTCGCTTTTACCGTCTCGTTTCACATTCTTTTCCCGGCGATCACCATCGGTCTTGCCAGCTATCTGGTCGTGCTCGAAGGCATGTGGCTGCGCACCAAAAACGACGTCTGGCGCTCGCTGTACCACTTCTGGCTCAAGATATTTGCCGTTAACTTCGGGATGGGTGTCGTTTCCGGGCTGGTCATGGCGTATCAGTTCGGCACCAACTGGAGCGGGTTCTCCCAGTTCGCAGGCAGTATTACCGGTCCCCTGCTGACCTACGAGGTGTTAACCGCCTTCTTCCTGGAAGCCGGCTTTCTTGGCGTAATGATGTTCGGCTGGAACAAGGTTGGCCCTGGGCTGCACTTCTTTTCAACCTGCATGGTGGCGCTCGGCACGCTGATGTCGACCTTCTGGATCCTCGCCTCAAACAGCTGGATGCACACCCCGCAGGGTTTTACTATCGAGAACGGGCAGGTCATTCCGCAGGACTGGCTGGCGATTATCTTTAACCCCTCCTTCCCTTACCGCCTGATTCATATGGCCATCGCCGCATTTCTGAGCAGCGCGCTGTTTGTCGGCGCGTCGGGCGCATGGCACCTGCTGCGCGGTAACGATACCCCTGCCATACGCACTATGTTCTCCATGGCAATGTGGATGGCGCTGCTGGTTGCCCCCATTCAGGCCGTCGTGGGCGATATGCACGGCCTGAACACGCTTGAGCATCAGCCAGCCAAAATTGCCGCCATAGAGGGGCACTGGGAAAATCCGCCCGGCGAGGCCACGCCGCTGCTGCTGTTTGGCCTGCCCGATATGGACGAGGAGCGCACCAAATACGGTCTTGAAATCCCCGCGCTCGGCAGCCTTATCCTGACGCACAGCCTCGATAAGCAGGTCCCGGCGCTGAAGGACTTCCCGAAAGAGGATCGCCCAAACTCGACCATCGTCTTCTGGTCGTTTCGCATCATGGTCGGAATGGGCCTGCTGATGATTACCCTCGGTCTGGTCAGCCTCTGGCTACGCTATCGCCACCGGCTCTACCACTCGCGTCCGTTCCAGTGGTTTGCCCTCTGCATGGGGCCCGCCGGTCTGGTGGCGCTGCTCGCCGGCTGGGTGACTACCGAAGTGGGCCGCCAGCCGTGGGTGGTTTACGGTTATCTGCGCACGATTGACGCGGTCTCCCTGCACAGCACCCTGCAGATGAGCATCAGCCTGCTGGCGTTCTTCGTTGTCTACTCGTCGGTGTTTGGCGTGGGCTATGTGTACCTCATCCGGCTGATTAAGAAAGGCCCGCAGCCCGTCGATACGCTGACGTCAAACACGTCGGGCACCCCCGCCCGTCCACTGTCTGCCGCGGAGTCTGTTCCGGAACAGGAGAGAAACTGATGGGCGTCGATATCTCTGTTATCTGGTTTGCCATCATCGTCTTTGCCACCCTGATGTACATCATTATGGATGGCTTTGATTTGGGCATCGGCCTGCTGTTTAACTTCGTGGGCGATGCGAAAGAGCGCGATGTGATGGTCAACAGCGTAGCGCCCGTATGGGACGGCAACGAGACCTGGCTGGTGCTCGGCGGTGCGGGACTGTTCGGCGCGTTCCCGCTGGCTTACGCGGTGATCATTGATGCGCTCACTATCCCCCTCACCGCGATGCTGATCGGCCTCATCTTTCGCGGCGTCGCCTTTGAGTTTCGTTTTAAAGCGACGCCTTCGCACCGCAAGTTCTGGGACTACTCCTTCGCCGGTGGCTCTTTGCTCGCCACCTTCAGCCAGGGGATCGTCGTGGGGGCGGTGATCAACGGCTTTGAGGTAGAGGGCAGACGCTTTGTGGGCTCGCCGCTTGACTGGCTGACGCCCTTTAACCTTTTCTGCGGTATCGGCCTGGTGGTCGCCTACACGCTGCTGGGCACCACCTGGCTTATCATGAAAAGTGAAGGCGCCCTGCAACACCGCATGCGCGAGCTGACCCGCCACGTGCTGCTGGCCCTGATGGTGGTGATCGCGGTTGTCAGCGTCTGGACGCCGCTCGGCTGGCAGTACGTGGCCGACCGTTGGTTTACCCTGCCCAACTTCTTCTGGTTCCTGCCGGTTCCCCTGCTGGTTGGCCTGTTTAGCGTGTTGATCTGGCGGCTGACCCGCAATCCGGCCAGCCACTCGCGCCCCTTCCTGCTGACGCTGGGGCTGATCTTCCTCGGATTTAGCGGCCTGGGTATCAGCCTGTGGCCAAACATTATTCCGCCGCGCATCACCCTGTGGGAAGCCGCGGCGCCCCCCGCCAGCCAGCTGTTTATGCTGGTCGGGACCCTGCTGATAATTCCGGTGATTCTGGTGTACACCGCCTGGAGCTACTACGTCTTCCGGGGCAAAGTTTCGGATACTGAAGGCTATCACTGAGGAACGCTATGACGGACTGGCATACACGGGCCATTATTTACCAGATTGATACCGCGCTTTTTTACGATATGAACGGCGATGGCTGCGGGGACATCGCCGGGATCGCGGCCAAGCTGCGCTATATTCGCCGCATGGGGGCAACGGTTATCTGGATCACCCCGTTTTACCTCACGCCCTTTCTCGATGAGGGCTACGACGTCAGCGACCATCTGCAGGTGGACCCCCGCTTCGGAAAACTGGCCGATATCATCGCCTTTATCGAACAGGCCCGGGAGCTGGGCATGCAGGTCATTATTGAGCTGCTGATCCAGCACACCTCGGACGCCCATCCCTGGTTCCAGCAGGCCCGCCGCAGCCCCGCCTCGCCCTATCGCGATTACTATATCTGGTCGGATAACGACGACGACGATACGCCCCCCATGTTTCCCGGCGTGGAAAAGAGCGTCTGGAGCTGGGACGACGAAGCGGGACAGTATTACCGGCACATGTTCTACCGCCACGAGCCGGACCTGAACCTGACCTCGCCCGCCGTGCTTAAGGAGATTGAGAATATTATCCTCTTCTGGCTCAAGCTGGGGGTATCGGGATTTCGACTGGATGCCGCATCACACCTCACGAAGCAGGCGGGCAGCGGTGACGAGAAAAAGGGCCTGTGGATCCTGGAGCACATGCGCCGTCTTATCGAACAGCGTAATCCGGACGCGATCCTGCTCGGCGAAGTGGACGTAGACGTTGAGGTTTATAAAGACTATTTCGGCAATAACGACCGCCTGCATCTGGTGCTCAACTTCTGGCTCAACAAGTATTTCTACGTCAGCCTGGCCAGAAAAAGCGCCCGCCCGCTGCGCAACGCGGTGAAGAAAATGATCGTCCCGCCAGATTCATGCTGTTTTGCCAACTGGCTGCGCAACCATGACGAGCTGGATCTGGAAGGAATTAGCCAGAAAGATAAACAGTTCGTGCTCGACACCTTCGCCCCTGACAAGGAGATGAACGTCTACCAGCGTGGGATCCGCCGACGTCTGGCTCCGATGCTGAATGGCGATCCAAAGCGGCTGGCGTTTTGCCACGCGGTGCTCTTTTCCCTGCCGGGCGTCCCGGTGATGCGCTACGGGGATGAGATCGGCATGGGTGACGACCTTGAACTGGAGGAGCGCTACGCCGTTCGCACCCCAATGCAGTGGGCAGGTTCACAGGGCGGTGGTTTTTCGGCGGCCGATCCTGAAAAATTTATTGCGCCGATAATCGACCACGGGCCCTACCGCTATCAAAAAATCAACGTCGCCGATTCGCTGCTCCACCGCAACTCGCTCCTGCACCGGATTATTGATATTGCCAATACCCGCTCGGAGTTCCCCGAAATTGCCGTGGCGCCCTTTCGCCTCATCACCCTCAATCATGACGCGGTGCTGGGGATCTATTACGAGACCGACGAGCGCAGCATTCTGACCTTCGTAAACTTCAGCGACCAGCCGGTGCAGTTCACCGCCAGAGGGATCCGCAACGCCACCTGGACCGCCTGCCTCGCGGACAAACGCTACGACGACGCGCTGGTTTGCGGCAAAACCGTCGAACTCACTATTGGCGCCTACGGCTACCGCTGGTTCTGGACGCACCGCAGCGCGCTGCGCTGATTAGCGTTTCCGGCGGGTTATAAGACGCGTCAGCATAATCCCCGCCACCGCGAGGGCCCCCAGCGCCACCTTGCCAGGCATACCGGAGGTGACGGACGTAGCGCGGTTCTTCGCTTCGTCGGTAAAACGACCATGGATTTTGTGCAGGTCGTCAATCGGCTGGTCGAGATAGTCCCGCCGATCCGCTGCGTTCAGATCGTCGGTCATCTGGCCTTCCCAGGCTTTTTTTACCATCAGACGGTCAAGGTAGCCCGGAAAGAAGAATTGCCCGACGATGGACTGGATAGTGCTGCTGCCCACCCACAGCTCGCGCACCGGTTTCTGCGCAACCTTAAAGATGGCGCTGGCGGCCACTTCAGGCTCAAAGACCGGCGGCACCGGTCGCATCGCCCAGGCGAACTTATTCCTTGCCCATTCGAACTGCGGCGTATTGAGCCCCGGCATCTGCACCATGGAAAGCTGAACCCGGCTGTTCTCATGCATCAGCTCCGTGCGCACCGCATCGGTGAACCCGCGGATCGCCGCTTTGGCCCCGCAGTAAGCCGACTGCAAAGGGATGGAACGGTAGGCCAGCGCGGACCCCACCTGAATAATTACCCCCCTGTCGCGGGGCACCATCAACTCCAGCGCGGCGCGGGTGCCGTTAACAAATCCGAGATAGGTAACATCAGTCACGCGACGAAACTCATCCGGCGTCAGGGTACGAAACGGCGCCAGTACGGCCCCCATCGCATTGTTGACCCAGACATCAATCGCCCCGAGGCGATACTCGATCTCGTTAGCCGCATCCACCACCGCCTGGCTGTCGGCGACGTCCGCCTGCACCGCGTGGGCATTAACGCCGAAGCGGCGCAGCTCTTCCTGGGTAGAGTGCAGGCTGGCTTCATCGCGGGCGATAAGCCCCACATCGTAACCTGCCTTTGCAAATTTCAGCGCCGTGGCTTTTCCTACGCCCGCCGTCCCGCCGGTAATCACTATGACCGCCATAGAACCTCCGCGTGAATTTAGCCGTTATTGCCGTCCGACAATGTTGTCACCAGTTCAGCGAGCGAAAATTGCACCGCTTTTTCCACCACATCCTGGCAGTCGCCGGAGAAAAGGACGGTGCGGGTTTTCGTCTCACCGCAGATATTCCAGGCAAAGCAGACCGTTCCCGCCGCCGTGCCGTCATCGCCCCCTTCCGGACCCGCGTAGCCGCTGATGGCGATGCTGATATCCGCCTGGGCAATGTCGCGGATGCTGGCGGCCATCTCGGTCACCGTCTGTTCACTGACGGCGGTATAGCGCGCCAGCGTCTCCTGACGCACGCCGAGGATCCGCGATTTGGCCTCATCGCTGAACACAACCAGCCCGACGTCATAAAAATCAGCCGTGTTTTCCTCTGCACACAGCGCCACCGAGAGCTTTCCTCCCGTGCAGGATTCCGCGGTGGTTAAGCGCAGCCCGGCATCGGTTAATTTACTCGCCAGATTTTTGGTGAGTTCACTCACGGTATAATGACTGTCGTGTAAAAGATTGCTCATCTTGCCGCCTCTTATTTTTCAACAGGAATGATTGAAATATGTCCATTGCGCTCAAGTATGGCATATTTAATTTCGCTAAGTTCTGTAATGCCATTATTTTGACGCGCTGACACCAGAATATCATCACAAGATACGTCGACTTTTTTTAGCTTATCCGCTAATGGAACGCCATTCTCAACCAGAATCACAGGGGTCCCATCAAGAATATTCTCCACCGGGGAAAAATATTTCTTCATCAGGCCAAATATAATGTCAACGACCACCAGCGTGGTAATGGTAATCATTGCGCCGGTAACGGAGAAATCCTGCCCCAAAAGCGCCTGTTGCGTCGCCTCACTAATAATTAAGAGGAGGATGAGATCAAAGCTGGTCATCTGCAGCAGCGCCCGTCGCCCTGCCACTTTAAATACCACCACGAGAAACAGATAAATCGCCAGCGCGCGAAAGACCATATCCATATCAGCCTCCTAGGGGTAAATAAATTGCCAGAGGTTAATCTCCGGCTCGTTGTTGACGCGGATGACGGTGTTCCATTTACCGGCTCTGGAAGGTGTCGTGAAGTATAAAACAGAGAAGTTGTCTGATTTTTGCAGGTCATCGTAGACCAAATAGAGGGTTTTGCCGTGGCTATACATTTTGTCTGGCTGCGGCCAGACGCTGCCGGGCTCGTATACGTCGCTGCTGTCGGTGGTCAGGCTGAGGGTATAGCTGCCCTCCGTCTTCACCGGGAAGGTGACCTGCATTCTTGACTCCGTCTCCCGCCGGCCGAAGCGTTCATAGTTTATGCTCAATGAGTTAGCGGAATTGGTTTTGGCCGTATCGCTCACCATCCCGCTGGAAAACAGACCAGCAACCGCTGCGATGATAATAGCCAGAAGGACCACAAAACCCACCTGGCGAAATGAATATTCAAACCTCAACAAGCGATAACTCTCATCTATCCCGGGTAACTTTTCATTTTCATGCTTCATGGTCGTTGTCACCGTTTCGCTTATTTCATGATAGATTTGATTTCCAAGGAGAATGTTTTTAAGACTTATCACATTTGCCACATAAAGGAATAGCAACAATACTTAATAAGTCAAGACACTCAAAAATGAAGGATATCAGATGAAATTATCACTTATTTCCGCTTTTTTGATATTTCTGGTTCCAGTTGCATGGGCCGATAATAACGGCGGGTTACAAAAAGGTGAAGCACCGCCACCGCCCCACGCGCTGGACAGCGGATATCGTGGAACCGACGACGCGCGTATTATGACCATCGATCAGGCAAAACATTTGCACGATGGCGCGACAATTTCATTGCGCGGTAATCTTATTGACGGTAGCGGCGATAAGTTTGTATTCCAGGATAAAACCGGAAAAATCGACGTTATTATTCCCCAGGCAGTCTTCGACGGCAGAACGGTAAAACCCGATCAGATGATCAGTATCAACGGTTCGCTTGATAAAAAATCATCGCCTGCCGTCGTTCGTGTTGATCGTTTGCAGAAATAATTCAGCGAAGCGTTAACGCTGCAACTATCCATCAAATCTCACCCCTTGGCTTAAGGAGTCAGCTATGAGTGATACTACACAACGTACGAACGCTTACCCGACCCCCCCGTTCCCGGAACAGCCGCAAACGCCGCCGGGACTGGCGTCTGAAATGCAGCCTGTACCCGACCACGGTGAAACAAGCTATAAAGGGCATGGCCGCCTTGCCGGCAAAAAAGCGCTGATCACCGGTGGTGACTCCGGGATTGGACGCGCAGTGGCTATCGCCTACGCCCGTGAAGGGGCAGACGTCGCCATCAACTATCTGCCTGAAGAAGAGAAAGATGCCGCCGAGGTCATCGACCTGATCAAAGCGGAAGGCCGCAAGGCCATCGCGCTGCCAGGAGACGTCCGGGACGAGACCTTTTGCCAGAATCTGGTCGAAGAAGCCGTTTCGAAGCTGGGCGGGCTGGATATTCTGGTCAACAACGCAGGCCGTCAGCAGTTCCGGGAATCCCTTGAAGAGCTGACCACCGAAGATTTTGACGCGACGTTTAAAACCAACGTTTACGCCCCCTTCTGGATCACCAAGGCCGCCTTGCGCCACCTGAAAGCGTCGTCCGTGATCATTAACACCTCCTCCGTTCAGGCGGTGAAGCCCAGCCCCGTACTGCTGGACT
The DNA here is from genome assembly GCF_014930485.1 of Enterobacter cloacae complex sp. P47BA. Lineage (NCBI taxonomy): Bacteria > Pseudomonadati > Pseudomonadota > Gammaproteobacteria > Enterobacterales > Enterobacteriaceae > Enterobacter > Enterobacter cloacae complex sp. P47BA. The sequence goes on from NZ_JADBRF010000001.1 coordinate 331,958, forward strand.
ATGCCCAGACGAAGGCCTGTCTGGCGGTGTTTACTAAATCCTTAGCCAAACAGCTGGGTCCGAAAGGCATTCGCGTCAACGCGGTCGCCCCCGGCCCGTACTGGACGGTACTCCAGTCCAGCGGCGGCCAGCCGATGGAGAAAGTGAAGGAGTTCGGGGGTGATACCCCGCTGGGTCGTCCAGGACAGCCCGTCGAGATTGCCCCGCTGTACGTCACGCTGGCCTCGGATGAGTGTTCCTTTACCTCCGGTCAGGTATGGTGCTCTGACGGCGGCGACGGCGTGATCTAAACCGGTTTGCAGTTTATCCCTCCGCAGTGAGCAATAAATGAACAAGGACGTTCATCACCCACCTCGCCTGAAAAACATGTTGTAACTCAAACAGATCAAATGTTAAAAATATTTTGCTATCAAGTTATCAAAATTAAACAACTTAACTTGTCACCCGCATCGCTCTGTTTTTAACATCGCCTATGGAAAAAAATGGTCTGTTCAGTCAGCGCATACGCTTGCGCCATTTGCATACATTTGTGGCCGTCGCTCAACAGGGAACGCTGGGGCGCGCGGCTGAAACTCTTAACCTGAGCCAGCCCGCGCTCTCAAAAACCCTTAACGAGCTGGAACAGCTGACCGGCGCCCGTCTATTTGACCGCGGTCGGCTGGGGGCACAGCTGACTCTGGTGGGCGAACAGTTCCTGACGCACGCCGTGAAGGTGCTGGATGCGCTCAACACCGCAGGCCAGTCCCTGCACCGAAAAGAAGAGCAGACCAGCGAGGTGGTGCGCGTCGGCGCCCTGCCAACCGCGGCGCTGGGGATCCTGCCGCCCGTTATTGGTCAGTTCCACAGGCAGCAGCGAAATACCACTATTCAGGTTGCCACCATGAATAACACCATGCTGCTCGCGGGGCTGAAATCGGGTGAGCTTGATCTTGGTATCGGTCGAATGTCCGACCCCGAGCTGATGGGCGGTCTCAATTATGAACTGCTGTTCCTGGAATCCCTGAAGCTGGTGGTTCGACCCGATCATCCCCTGCTGCAGGACACGGTGACGTTAAGCCGGGTGATGGAGTGGCCGGTGGTGGTTTGCCCGAAAGGGACCGTCCCGCGCCAGGCCGCCGAAACCTTGCTGCAGATGCAGGGGTGTACGCTCCCCTCAGGGTGCATCGAAACGCTTTCGGCTTCTCTTTCGCGCCAGCTTACCCTGGATTATGACTACGTCTGGTTCGTCCCCTCCGGTGCGGTAAAAGATGATTTGCGTCAGGGCACGCTGACCGCCCTGCCGATCGCCTCCCCGGGTGCGGGTGAACCCATCGGTATTTTGACCCGGGTGGATACTCCCCTTTCCACGGGCGCACAAACGCTGCTGAGCGCTATCCGTAAATCAATGCCTGTCTGATTCCCTTCACCCCTCACCCAGTTCCCTCTCCCACAGGGAGAGGGAACTGGGCTGTGCGTTAATCAAATAATGCGGAATGATTCATTAACAATTGCGTAAAACAAATTAACAGTTTTATCATAACGGCGGATTCACCATTTGGTTCGCGAATCGTTATATAAACAAGAATTAACTCGTTTTAATCATTGCTCTCCCCGCATTTATTATCCAGATGGTACATACCAGGCAATGCGGAGAGATTCAAAGGAGACAGAAATGGCATTTGGCAGCGCGCCGCGCGGGATACCTCGTATTTTGCAGTGGCTCCTTGCCGGACTGATGTTGCTCATCGGTCTGGCGGTCGGCGGGTTGGGCTTCAAGCTCGCCGCCGTAGGCGGAAGTTTTTACTTCGTGATAATGGGCGTGGTGATGGTCATTGCCGCGCTCCTGATTTTCCTCAATCGCAGCAGCGGGATCGTGCTTTACGGCATCGCGTTTGTTGCCTCGCTGTTCTGGGCGGTAAGCGATGCGGGCTGGGATTTCTGGCCGCTCTTCTCGCGCCTGTTCACCTTTGCCGTACTGGCCTTCCTCTGCGCCATCGTCTGGCCTTTCCTGCGCGCGGCCAACCGCGGCGCAGCGAATAAAGCCCCGGCTTATAGCGTTGCGGCGGTTCTCGCACTGGCGATGCTGGTCAGCCTCGGCTGGATGTTTAAGCCGCAAACCCTCGTGGCGGCGAACGAGCCCGTTCCGGTGAAACCCGTTGCTCCCGGCGAACAGCAGAAAAACTGGGAACACTGGGGCAACACCACCCACGGCGACCGCTTCGCCGCGCTGGACCAGATTAACAAGCAAAACATCAGCGATCTGAAAGTCGCCTGGGTGGCGCACACCGGGGATATTCCGCAGAGCAACGGCTCCGGTGCGGAAGATCAGAACACGCCGCTGCAGATTGGCGACACGCTCTATGTCTGTACCCCGTACAGTAAAGTGCTGGCGCTGGACGTGGATTCAGGTAAAGAAAAATGGCGTTATGATTCGAAAGCCACCGCCCCGAACTGGCAGCGTTGTCGTGGCCTGGGCTACTTTGAAGATCATGCAAACGTGACAGCGTCACAGACCGGGACATCGCCAGCGGCATGCCCTCGCCGCCTGTTCCTGCCGACCACCGACGCCCGTCTGATTGCCATCAACGCGGATACCGGCAAGGTTTGCGATGACTTTGGTAACCATGGCACCGTTGACCTGAGCATCGGCATGGGTGAGATCAAGCCGGGCTATTATCAGCAGACCTCCACGCCGCTGGTTGCCGGAAACGTTGTCGTCGTCGGCGGTCGCGTCGCGGATAACTACTCTACCGGCGAGCCGCCGGGCGTGGTGCGCGCCTACGACGTTCACACCGGTAAACTGGCCTGGGCGTGGGATCCGGGTAACCCGAACCTGACCGGCCTGCCGCCGGAAGGCCAGACTTATACCCGCGGTACGCCGAACGTCTGGTCTGCGATGTCTTACGACGCTAAGCTGAACCTGATCTACCTGCCAACCGGCAACGCCACCCCCGACTTCTGGGCGGGCGAGCGCACCCCGCTGGACGATAAATACAGCTCCTCCATCGTCGCCGTTGACGCTGCCACCGGACAGGTGCGCTGGCATTTCCAGACCACCCACCACGACCTGTGGGACTTCGACCTGCCTTCCCAGCCGCTGCTGTACGACCTGCCGGACGGCAAAGGCGGCACCACGCCTGTACTGGTGCAAACCAGCAAGCAGGGCATGATCTTTATGCTCAACCGTGAAACCGGCAAGCCGGTGGCGAAGGTGGAGGAACGTCCAGTTCCGGCGGGTAACGTTGAAGGTGAACGCTACTCTCCGACCCAGCCGTACTCCGTGGGCATGCCGATGATTGGCAACCAGACGTTGACCGAGTCCGACATGTGGGGGGCGACGCCTGTCGACCTGCTTCTGTGCCGCATTCAGTTTAAAGAGATGCGTCATCAGGGCGTCTTCACCCCGCCGGGTCTCGACCGTTCCCTGCAGTTCCCCGGCTCGCTCGGCGGTATGAACTGGGGCAGCGTCTCCGTTGACCCGAACAACAGCCTGATGTTCGTCAACGATATGCGTCTGGGGCTGGCAAACTACATGGTGCCGCGCGCGAACGTGGCGAAAAACGCCAGCGGCATTGAGATGGGGATTGTCCCGATGGACGGCACGCCGTTCGGCGCAATGCGCGAGCGCTTCCTGTCGCCGCTGGGCATTCCGTGCCAGAAGCCGCCGTTCGGAACCATGTCGGCTGTTGACCTGAAAACCGGCAAGCTGGTGTGGCAGGTACCGGTTGGTACCGTAGAAGATACCGGCCCGCTGGGCATTCGCATGCACATGCCAATCCCAATCGGGATGCCAACGCTGGGCGCGTCGCTGTCAACCCAGTCCGGCCTGCTGTTCTTCGCCGGCACCCAGGATTTCTACCTGCGCGCGTTTGATACCGCCACCGGGAAAGAGATCTGGAAGGACCGCCTGCCGGTCGGCAGCCAGTCCGGCCCGATGACCTACGTCTCGCCGAAAACCGGTAAGCAGTACATCGTCATTAACGCCGGGGGCGCTCGCCAGTCGCCGGATCGCGGTGATTACGTTATCGCGTACGCGTTACCTGATAAGCAGTAACGGATGAAAAAAGGGACCGAAAGGTCCCTTTTTTGTCGGCCGGGTAAGCGAAGCGCCACCCGACACGGCCGGCGACTCAGAACGTTTCCCAGTTATCACCGTTATGCACTACCGCCGGACGTAGTGCGGCAGGTTTTACTGCCGCAGAGTTCTGCTGTTGAGTACGCCCCTGAGCCTTGCCGCTCAGACGAAACGCCCCGACCGCCTCGGTCAGACGCGCGCCCTGTTCTTCCAGCGACGCCGCCGCCGCGGAGGCCTCTTCCACCAGCGAGGCGTTCTGCTGGGTCACTTTATCCATCTCCGAAATAGCCTGGCTGACCTGCACGATACCGCGGCTCTGCTCGTCAGACGCGGCGGCAATCTCCAGCATGATGTCGGTGACGCGCTTCACCGCCTCGACGATCTCATTCATGGTATTGCCTGCGGCAACGACCTCACCGGAACCCTGGTCAATCAGCGAGACCGATTCGTTGATCAGGCTTTCGATCTCTTTTGCGGCGTTGGCGCTGCGGCTTGCCAGGGTACGAACTTCGCTGGCCACCACGGCGAACCCGCGTCCCTGCTCGCCCGCCCGCGCCGCTTCCACCGCCGCGTTAAGCGCCAGGATATTGGTCTGGAAGGCGATGCTGTTGATCACCGCGGTAATCTCAGAGATTTTCTTCGAACTGCTTGAGATATTGCCCATAGTTTTGACCACACCGGAGACCATCTGGCCGCCGCGGCTGGCTTTCCCGGAGGCATCTTCCGCCAGCTTGCTGGCATGATGGGCGTTATCGGCGTTCTGCTTCACCGTCGCGGTCAGCTGCTCCATGCTGGCGGCAGTCTGCTCAATCGCCGCGGCCTGCTGCTCGGTGCGTGATGAGAGATCGGTGTTACCGGCAGAGATCTCGCTGGTACCCCGATAGATCTCCTCCGCCCCCTGACGGACGGTGCCGACCGTTGTTTCAAGGGAGTGCTGCATGGTTTGCAGATCGCGCGTCAGGCGGCCAATTTCGCTGCGTCCGGCCACGTCGTCCGGCATCGTCAGGTCGCCTTTGGCGATATTCTCGATACGTTTCGCTGCACGCTGCAGCGGATTAATGACCGTGCGGCGCAGCACAACGAAGGTCATCGCGGTCAGCACCAGCGCCAGCGCAAACGCGCCCACCATAAACATCAGACCCAGCTGCGTGCGGCTGTGCGCCTGCGCCGTCAGCGCATTGGCGCGGTCGGTGCGGATCTTAATCGCCTTCAGCAGAACGGCGTTGTAAGCGTCGTCCAGCGGGCGCGCGGTCTCATTTTCGTGGTTGATGATCGCCTCGAACATGCCGTTTTTGGCAAATTTGACCATCGGCTGGAGGCCCGCGATATAGGCGTCGTAGCGTGCCTTCAGGTCTGCATCCAGCGCTTCGTCCGCAGCGCTACGGACGGAACGATGCATATAGGCGGTAAAGCTATCCTGGGACTGCTTAATGCGCGTTTCCGCCTCACGGATGTTCTGCTTCATGGCCTCCATCTCCGCGATACGGCTTGCCGCGCCGGCGTGGATCATATTGATACGCGCGGTGCGCAGATGGTTTGAGCTGTTCGACAGCCCCATACGCACCTGAATTTCGGACGTAACGTCCTGCTGATCGTTGTCGGCCTGTAGCAGGAAATACCCCGCCAGACCCGAACTCAAGGCAAACAGCAGAATAATGCCACCGAGAATGGAGGAAAACAGCGGAACCAGCCTGATGTGATGCAGGAAGCTCAGCTTGCGCTGCGCCTGCATCGAAGAAGTGTTGTCCATGACCGTCGACTCTCTTATAGGTAAGATGCGCAAAAACACGCCTGTTAGATAGTCATCGGCACGGCAGAGATTTAGATTACGGCTAAAAACGCCGCACTGGTCACACTTTAGAGAAGATTATTAAAGAAATGCCAGCGGCTAAAAACCGCTGGCAGAAGAGTTACTTGTCGCCGAAATGAATGACGGTACGGATGGATTTTCCTTCGTGCATCAGATCGAACGCCTCGTTGATCTGTTCCAGCGGTAAACGGTGGGTAATGAACGGGTCGAGCTGAATTTTACCGACCATCGCGTCTTCCACCATGCCGGGAAGCTGGGTACGCCCCTTCACGCCGCCAAAGGCGGAGCCGCGCCAGACGCGTCCGGTCACCAGCTGGAATGGACGGGTTTTGATCTCCTGTCCTGCCCCGGCCACGCCGATGATGATGCTCTCACCCCAGCCCTTGTGGCAGCATTCCAGCGCAGAACGCATTACGTTGACGTTGCCGATACACTCGAAGCTGAAGTCCACGCCGCCGTCGGTCATCTCAACGATGACGTCCTGAATCGGTTTCTCGTGATCTTTCGGGTTCACGAAATCGGTCGCGCCCATTTCACCCGCCAGCTTGAATTTTTCCGGGTTGGTATCGACCGCGATGATACGCCCGGCCTTCGCCTGCACCGCACCCTGAATCACTGCCAGACCAATGCCGCCGAGACCGAACACCGCCACGGTGTCGCCCTCTTTGACTTTTGCCGTGTTATGCACCGCGCCAATGCCGGTGGTTACGCCGCAGCCCAGCAGGCAGACTTTATCCAGCGGCGCCTGTGGGTTGACCTTCGCCAGCGAGATCTCCGCGCAAACGGTGTATTCGCTGAAGGTGCTGGTACCCATGTAGTGATAGATTGGCTCACCGTTGTAGGAGAAACGGGTGGTGCCGTCCGGCATCAGCCCTTTCCCCTGAGTAGCGCGCACGGCCTGGCAGAGGTTAGTTTTGCCGGATTTACAGAACTTACACTCGCCGCATTCCGCCGTGTACAGCGGGATAACGTGATCGCCTGGCTTCAGGCTGGTCACGCCCTCGCCCACTTCCACCACAATCCCGCCGCCTTCATGACCCAGCACCGCCGGGAAGACGCCTTCCGGATCGTCACCGGAGAGGGTAAATGCATCGGTATGGCACACGCCGGTATGGGTGATTTTGATCAGCACTTCGCCTTTTTTCGGCGGCGCTACGTCGATGTCGACGATTTTCAGCGGCTGGCCGGGGCCAAATGCAACAGCTGCGCGAGATTTCATCATGTCTTCCCTTTTTGTCAGGTGTGTGGATTTATTTTAGATAAGAGCGCAGCAAATGGCCGACTTCCGCCATGCGTACGGCTCGCTGATCCGGCGTTGTGTCTCCCGTCACCAGCTCGTCTTTGAGATGTATTTCAACCATTTCGCCCATCAGGCCATTGGCAGCGCCGCGCACGGCGGCAATTTGCTGCAGGATGGCCAGACAGGGGTCGCCCGACTCCAGCGCGCGTTCAAGGGCATCAACCTGACCCCGAATGCGGCGGACGCGGGTAAGAATACGTTTTTTATCTTCGGGTGAGTGCGGCATATGCCCTCCTGATACTATAGGGGGGTATGGTACTATCACAAACAATCGTCTGTAAACATTACGTTTTTCATGGTTATCATGCATCAATTCGAAATTGTTAAATCTAATATTTAGCCTTCACAAAAGCTTTAGTCTATTCACATAACTTCACTCTTTCCCATTCTCTCTTAAGAATCCCCCCCACTACCTCCATTAATTCTTCTGAACCGTTTAATAAGTCTGTATAAACTTCGGTTACATTAGCCAATCCACCCGAAGCTTCATCAATAACCAATCTATTTATTGAGGTCTTTAAAAAAATCATCAATCGTTTAATTTCATGAGTTTCTTTTTCTTTAGGATTCAAACTTAGCAGTATAAGGAATTTCATTTTATCCATTCCATTGTGAGTTGATTGAGATCTCTCCAGGCAACTTGCAAATTCATCACTTGCATCCTGATAACGAGCTCTTAAATCCTCTGAGTAATTAGTGCCTTTATATATATCAGTTATTACCCGCAACTTACGCTCAGTAATCAGATAGCTTGAACGGGCATCGTAGTGATTGAACATTAACAAACAAAACTCAGCAATATGATCACGAAAATCATTAATCCATTTCTGTCTGTTAGCAGAAACAACTTGTGCATTAATTGTCTTTTGGGTTAGCATTTTTTGTATTTCACGTTCTTCTTTCAATGAGGCAAATTGAGAAGCACGCTCTCCCATCATAAACAACTGTTGCTTTGCCCTTTCAGATTTTAAGAACCGCTGCTGTTCATCTCTTTCTTTTCTTACATTTTTTGCATTTACGTGAAACGTTCTCCAAGCAATCAGTGCAGGTATGATACCGCCAAGGAAAGTAGCTCCAACCGTTAACCAGAGTTGACTGTAGTCAGTAGGCGTGTCGATAGTTATTTTAGGAAGAGACGTTAGTTTCAAAAAAAGCTGTTCAACACTGCCTGCTTCAAGAAGCTTGAATGGTACGCCTTGCCAAGACATAGATTATCCTTACGTCTGTATGATGATGAGGAACTAAGATAACATCCTAACGGGCATAATGGAATTGTGGACAAAATGAAAAACTGCTTTTGCAGGCCCAATAATTTTGCTGTCACATACTTTACATAATTCAGACTGCAACATATAAAAATTTCCTCGCCCAGCTCACAACTCGCTTTTGTGCTAGTTACTTTTTCTATCCGGTTTAAGCAGATAAAGTTTCAATAGAGCGTATCTCATTTATCTAACTTGGGTTAAAGAGTTCTACCGCGAGCATGTGGAAATGATTAATAAACGCTCGATTTGGACGTCGTTTTTTATATCCCCCACCATCAGAAGCTCTTATTTTGTCATCAAATTCAAGTTGGATTGATAACTTTCACCTAACATATGAGGACGTTATTGCATTGACCAGACGATGTAAACCTTCCATTTTGGATTGTGATAACAACAGATCATTTTCAGCATTTCATTAACTACATATATCAAACACAACAACCAATAACCCGCTGAAATATATAATTTTTTAATAACATTAATTGCCTAACAGAATTAAATTTCTCGTTGTCTATTGACGCTTTCATCTACAACAGGAGTTAGCACATGACATGGAACAAACACGCAGCAGCCGTGCATGCACGCCAGAATGCCGGCATTTCATCGCAAAAACGCTGTGGGGAATTTACTCGTAAGGCAATTCAGGCAGGTGGAATTGATATCTGAAATGCACCTCACGCTAAAGACTATGGCAATAACCTTGAACGGGCAGGATTTCGTGTCTTAGGGCAAGGCGAAACATTACAGGAAGGCGATGTGGTCGTTATTCAGCCTTATGAAGGAGGTAACCCTGCAGGCCACATGGCGATTTATGACGGCATTAACTGGTACTCTGATTTCAGACAACGAGATATGTGGTCTGGTCCTGGATATCGTTCTGCGCACCCTGCTTACAAAATTTACAGGAAAAACTGATGCGTTATGTTCTTTTGATAGGCCTGTTACTAACAGGATGTGCATCCCAGATGGATACGCCGGAAAAACGTACTCATGATTTCTATACTTTCTACCTCACAGCCTTTGTTACTGACAGCAAAGAAGATGAGCTCGATTCACCAAAAATGCATGAGTATATCGCGCGAGATACCCTCTCCCGACTACAGAAAATTCTTTCTCTCTATGAGCAGGAAATTATCGATTCCGACTATTTTACCTATACACAGGACTATGCAGCTGAGTGGATCCCTGACCTAAACGTAAGTAAAGCGATAAATTATGCATCTGGAAAAGTTGTTAACGTTGAACTGGGTACGGGTAACGGAGAGAAAACGCAGTTAAAAGTGTTTCTGCGCAATGAAGACAGTAAATGGAAAATTTATCGCGTCACCGATGCGAGCCATCATTTCGAACAGAATATTTTTGACGAGAAGGCTATTGCGGCCGCACAACGATATGCCGCCAGTATACCCTCCCCATAATCATTCTGCCTTCTGCAATGCCAGGGCATCGACCTGGCATTTGTATCATACCGCCCTTCCTGTAATGAATTTGATTAGCAAGATCGGTCAGGATTCTGGCCGACCGGTCAGGCAAAGTGGGTCATCAGGAGGATGCAATGAACGATACAAACAATATGGCGTACCGCGTGCGTTTCACGATGGTGTGCGACTATATCGCCCTCCATCTCGATGAACCGCTCTCACTGGAGAAGCTCAGCGCGTTAGCCTGCTGTTCACCTTATCATTTTCACCGTCAGTTTCTGGCGTTCAGCGGCCTGCCGCTGTATCGCTATATCCAGTGGCTATGCCTGCGCCGTGCTTCATGGCGACTGGCGTTTAATCCACAGGATAAGGTGATTGATATTACGCTCGATGCTGGATTCCAGAGCCCTGAGTCGTTCAGCCGCGCCTTCAGAAACGCGTTTGGAAAAAGCCCGCGTCAGTTTCGGCAGCAGTCGGACTGGCTAAGCTGGCACAAGCGCGTACCGAAAATGACCTTTCAGGAGCAAAAAACGATGGGAAGTTAAGATTGTCGATTTTCCCCAAACCCGAGTAGCGATGCTGCAACACCGTGGCAGTCCCAATCGGGTTAATGACAGTGCGGAGAAATTAATCGCCTGGCGTAAAGCTACTGGCTTATCGCCAGTACGCGAAAGCAGCACGTTTGGTATAGCGTGGGACGATCCGGCGGCTACACCTGAAGAAGCCTTTCGTTTCGATATATGCGGCAGCGTTTTTGAAGCGATACCGGAAAATACGTTCGGGGTTTGCAACGGTGTAATTGATGGGGGCCGTTACGCTGTTGGGCGTCATTCTGGCTCGCTGGATAACATATCCACCACGGTATGGGCAATGTTCCGGGACTGGCTGCCCGCAAGCGGCGAAACGCTGCGTGATGCGCCTGTGTTCTTCCATTACCTCAATTTTATTCACGAGGTGCCGGAACATGCGCTGCAAACGGATATCTACCTGCGATAAATTGATTATCCCTTGTTCACCACCTCTTCTGCCGGGTAGCGCTGCGCTTGCCCGGCAGTATCCTGGGTTTCATCGAATCCAGGTTCGGGCATTCCCTTACATAAGTAAATCTGAATAGTTTCTCTCCGAAATGCACGCATGTAAATTCTAATCCAGCCATTTTCTATAGCAAAGCAAAAAGAAGCCGCCTGTAGCAACCTTTATTCGGCGGAATTGATAAGCAACATTAATAATAATGCAAAAAACCTTATAAACCTTAAACCAGGTAACGTGTTGAAATGAAATGATTTCAGTCATGATTAAATTCTCTTTAATAATCAAGGTCTATACAAAATAATATTTTCCGTATTCATAACCTGCAAGCGGAAAATCGAAGCACACCTCGTTCAAGTCAGGTAAATAATTCAAAACAATTACCGAAGCCATATTGCGCAAGCTGTTGTTATATATAGATAAAATTCATGCAACCATAAAATAACGATCAATATCAATGGGTTACATCGTTGATCAATACCTGATCACGTGCTACACCTAAATCCAGATAAAAATATCTTATGGAAAAAAGCATGATGTCGTGGCGAGTATTAAGTTCTGTCATTTGCCCTAACACAGGAATCGTTTATTCGCACATTGTTGGCTTAAAATTATTAAGATTAATAATTTGGTACGAGAGTGGCATCTATCTTTTGCCATGAGACAGAATACATACGACAAAAAATGGAATTTTTGTAAATGGCGTATTCAATCCAATATCCCTTTATAACGTTTCACCATACAACGAGAACCTGTGGAATGAGATAAAAAACAAAATGGCCTGCCCTTTTAATAAAAACCTGGATGCTGAATGCTGCACATACTCTGAGTATTGCAATGCGCACAAATGCCCGCACGGATTTTAAACCACCCCTTTGATAATAAGAGTTCCCCGCGATAGCTAATCATTCAATGCATTAACGGTCGCTTGCGGAAGGCGCGAAGTCATTTCTTAATACGTATACCATTAATCATTTATCACCCTGTTGCGCTAGCGCCTGCAGCTCCTCCTTAAGCCAGCGGGTCGCCCCCCGCTGGCCGCTGCGCTTATGCGAGTAAATTTTCACCTCAAATTTGGGAATAGAGAACGGCAAGGCAAAAATCCTCAGTTCCGCCGCCGCAACCAGCTTCTCGGCGGCGTAACGAGGAATGGCCATCAGCAGGTCGCTTTCCGCAACGATAAATGGCGCGCTCAGCATCGACGGCGTTTTGATCGCAATGTGCCGCGTATAGCCCAGCTGCTCGAGCCGCACGTCCAGCACGCCCTGCTTTTCATTCCACGGCGTCACCACCAGGTGTCGGGCAGCGAGATAATCCTCCAGCGTCAGCCGGGTCCGGCGTGCGTTGCTGATGGCCACATACTCATCTTCAAACCAGCCGATCTCCTCCAGCTCCGGATGGCGACTGTCCTCCGGGGTGCTGAAACCGAGCGCCAGATCCACTTCACCGGCCAGGAGTTCCGTCAGCGCCGGGCTGTGCGGCAGATAGCGCAATTCGAAACGCAAGCCCGGGGCAGCAGTCTGCAGCTTGTGCATCAGGGCGGGAAAAATACATAGCGCGGTAAAATCCGTAATCCCAATTTGCAAGCTTTCGGTACTGCTGGCGGCGTCAAACTCCGGCTGCGGGGTCAGCTCCTGATTAAGGAACGACAATGCGGAAGCAATAGAAGGCGCAAGCTGAGAGGCGTACACGCTGGGGGACATACGATGCCCTTCCCGAAAAAAGAGCGGATCGTTAAGGGCCGTGCGCAGACGCGACAGCGCATGGCTCAGCGCCGAGGTGCTCATCGCCAGCTCGTCGGCTGCGAGGCGAACGGAACGGTGGCGGTAAATGGCGTCAAAAACGGGCAGCAGGTTTAAATCAAGACGTCTCAGCGCCGGATGCATAATATTCATCATTCGTTGATTTCATTGCACTTAATTCTTCGGACAATACTCCGTATGCTTAACGTCATCAATCGCGAACCGTGCAAAAAACAGGAAAAACAATGAGCATAACCCTTCGTCAGGCCCGTCCCGAAGATGCAGCGGCTATTTACGCCATGATCTATGAGCTGGCGGTATATGAAAAAGCCCCCGAAGAGGTCGTAACCACGCCGGACGAGATCCGGGAAACCCTCTTTGGTGCGGGCAGTAAAACCGAGGCGTTGATCGCTGAGTTTGACGGCAGGATCGCCGGCTATGCCGTGTTCTTCACCAGCTATTCGACCTGGCTTGGACGCAACGGGATTTATATGGAAGACCTGTACATTTCCCCGGACTACCGCGGTAAAGGCGCAGGCAGAGCGCTGCTGAAACATATCGCTCAACTCGCGGTAAAACGGCAATGTGGCCGCCTTGAATGGAGCGTGCTGGACTGGAACCAGCCCGCCATCGATTTTTATCTCAGCATTGGCGCGCTGCCGCAGTCCGAATGGGTGCGCTACCGACTTGACGGCGAAGCGCTGCTCAAATTTGCCGAATAGCGGCACCGCTCAGCGCGAGGATCCCTACCTGGCGGATCCTCGATTACCGCCAGTACCGTCTGAACACATTAATAACTTGTGCTACAATTTCATAAATTTCATTAACATATTGTAGAACAACATGAGTACAACCCCCTTCATCCGCCCGCAGCTCACCCTGCCAAACGGCGCCGATAAACTTCTGCTGCATTCCTGCTGCGCCCCCTGCTCCGGTGAAGTCATGGAAGCTATCCAGGCCTCGGGCATTGACTACACCATTTTCTTCTATAACCCCAACATCCATCCGCAAAAGGAATACCTCATCCGTAAGGAAGAAAACATTCGTTTTGCAGAAAAACACGGCGTGCCGTTTGTTGATGCCGATTACGACACCGATAACTGGTTCGAGCGTGCAAAAGGCATGGAGTGGGAGCCCGAGCGCGGCGTCCGCTGCACCATGTGCTTCGATATGCGCTTCGAGCGTACGGCGCTCTACGCGGCGGAAAATGGTTTCAGCGTTATCAGCAGCTCGCTGGGGATCTCTCGCTGGAAGAATATGCAGCAGATCAATGACTGCGGCCAGCGTGCGGCAGCGCGCTATCCGGGGATGGTCTACTGGGACTACAACTGGCGTAAACAGGGTGGCTCATCACGCATGATTGAGATCAGCAAGCGGGAACAGTTTTACCAGCAGGAATATTGCGGCTGCGTGTATTCCCTTCGGGACAGCAACCTGCACCGCAAGTCTCAGGGCCGCCCGCTTATCCGCATTGGCAAGCTGTATTACGGCCAGGATGAGAACGAAAAATAAAGCCCTCTTCTGGTGTAGATATATCCGAAAACCGGCCAATTCCCTCCGAAATTTAGCGTTCCGCCTCTCATCTTTTCAAAGAGAGGCTATCCTTTAACTATCAACAAAAGGAGGCAAAAATGTCTGATTTCGGTACTGATAAAAACACCCAGTTTGCTGAAGACAAAGCAAAAAATAAATTTGATGAACTTTCAGGTTCAGCCCAGCAGCAGTTCGGTGAATTCGTTGATTCACCGAAGCATCAGGTAAAAGGCGCTGCGAAAAAATATGCCGCACAGGCCAGCGATGCTGTCTCTGACGTGACTGAAGCGGTCAGAAATAACCCGCTCACCGGTCTTATCGCCGCAGGTGCGGTCGGTATTGTGCTTGGCCTGTTGCTGGGACGCAAATAAACAAGGCCCTTCGGGGCTTTATTTTTTAGCTGAACAATCTCACCATGCGGTCTAATTCCTCCTCTTTCACGGCGCGCGAGAGATAATATCCCTGAAAGTTTTTCACACCCAGCTCGACTAATTTTTCAAACTTCTCCTCACTGTCAACGCCCTCTGCAATGCAAGCTGTTCCGGTCATGTCGCTGTAAATCTGTATCGCTTTAATCAGATTATAATCGTTGTCGTTCGCCACAAAATGATCGACGATGTCACGATCCAGTTTCAGCCCATCAAAATGCACCTGCCTCACGGGGAACATGGCATGATGGCTTGAGAAGCAGTCGTCAAGAAACAGTCTGCACCCCGTATTACGCAGGTGCCGCATGGTTTCTGGGATGCTTTTATCTTTCGTTACATCAATATCTTCCGCGAATTCAAAGACCAGCTTTTCTGCCCACTGGGGGTTAAGCAGCATGCCGATGGCTTTCCTGGCCATCTCTGGCAGCGCGTTCCCGGACGCCAGGCGAGGCGGAATATTAACGGAAAAATAGAATTTACCGTTATATTTATTAATCCCGGACACGGCGGCGTGGATCACCATAGCCGTAATCTTTAGCCATACTTCATAATTAGCGATATCATTCAGAAAACGGGCTGGCTTGACTATTTTTCCGTTCTTATTCCAGCGAATGAGTATCTCAAACCCCACCCCTTTCTTGTCACGATCGGTAATGATCTGGTAGGCGGGAAATATCTCTCTTTTCACCAGCGCATTAAAAACTTCCGCTTCTTTATCCGTGAAGTCCACTCTTTGATTTTGGCTTTTAATCCGCCTTTCCACTTTTACATTGCGCGGTTCATTCAACCATCGCTTGATACAATGTAATTTCTGCAGACCTTCTTTACGATGGGTGTAAACCGTTTTATTAGAAAGCCTCAGTTTGTCGCACAGGTCTTTTATAGACATGCCGCGATAGAAGTTCAATAAAACATCAACCTCTCTTCTTGTCAGCCATTTGAGCTTTTCTGACGAAGAACAGTCCAGATAGTAATCGCGTAATAAGCGCGAGCGGTCTTTAAAGCCATTATTGTGGGTGTGGAAACAAGTTATTACATCAGATACGCTGGCTATGCGAATCAATGATAATTGATGACTGTTATTTAGAAGACTACCCAGGGTTCGATACAGCCAGCTGTCCGGTATATCACCATACAGGGTAACACGACGAATAACAGGAAGTGCATTGAGTACGGATGCCAGTCGCGTCAGGCTCTCCAGGAGAGCTACCGTACCTTTTCCCAGGAACACTACGATGTGAGCGTTTTGATGAATAAGGATATTTTCCTTGTCAGGATCGGATAACTCATCTCCATCAAAGTGAATATGCGCAGTCTCTATGCCGTACTTTTTGAGCAGCAGGTGATATCCCTGAAACGTAAAGCCGCAGGTTGAAATGACAAATCTTTGCTCGTTGCACGCAACATTCCTGAGAGAAATTTGGTGGGTCATAACCTGCTCCTGGGCACGAAAGCGCCATTATTATTATGAGTATGTAAACCAACAGCGGTGTGTATAATAATTTTACAATACACCATCAGGTTAAGATACTGTTATCAACGCCATGCACTGTAACATCTTTGCGTTAATCACCCTTTTCCACGCATAAATATAACTCTATATTTCTTTTAAAATACCGACCGCAAGCCACTTTTTCTCAGGTATAATGAAAATTCCGAAAAAGAAGGCTGGATACTTCATCTATCGGCTCATCAAATACGAGAAAAATGCTATGGATAATCACATCTCATCCAGGGCCTTGCTACATCGAAGGGATATTATAAAAAGCAACCCGCGGTTTAGTGAGGCAATATTAGAGCACTACACAATCAATGACGCCATCTACAAAAAACAACCCTTGTTCTACAAGACAATGCTTCAGGAATCACGGTTTAACATTATTCTTTCCATGTGTTGTTTTATATTTGGCAATCAGGCCGAATCCGTCTCAGAGATAAAAGAGTTATGTTCTCGCTATAAAATAGCCAGCCCTAACAGCGTTATTGCGATCATTACGATACTCAGAACCACGGGACGCATCAGGACCTGGCGCTGTACGGAAGACCGGCGAAAAACGAGAATTGCCCCAACCGAAAAAGGATTGAATGAACTCAAACGCTATATGTCCGGTGCATTTTTACCCGTCAGCATTCTTTACCCGACGTTTAATATTGATGTAAATCTGCTGGATAATGACACATTGAGAAATAATTTCTTCCGCCGCGCGGCAGAATATCTTTTCCGGGGATTAACGTTCAGGAAAGTTTTACCGGAAGTGGGATTATTTATTGATAAGGATGGAGGCCGCATGATTATGCTGTATCTTTACCTGCAGGCCATAAAAAACAAATCCGCCCACGGCGCGGTTATTCAATATTCCGCCAGTACGCTCGCTAAAGAATTCTTTGTCTCCCGGATCCACGTCAACCGGATTATCAAATCGGCGCATGAGGCAGGTTATCTTAAAGATCGCGGTGACGGTCGCCTGTCGGTGTATCCGGCGTTTTTCGAACTGGTCGAAAACTATGCCGGATTATATTTCGCCTATGTTACTCATTACATTAACGTGGTGCCGAAGGAGCGACGCCACCCAAACAACGTAACGTCAACGGTATAATACAAATGGCGTTCGGTATCCCGAACGCCAATCTTTATCTCTCGCGCAGCGCCTCTTTTGCCTTGTTCAGCGGTTTCAACAGATAATCCAGGATGGTTTTGCTGCCGGTTTTAATATCTACCGTTGCAATCATCCCTGGAAAGACCGGAAAGTCTTTGCCCTGCTTATTGGTCAGGTGGTTACTGTCGGTGCGGATATAGACGCGGTAGTAGTAGACATCTCTTTTCACCTCGTCCTGCAGGGTGTCCGGCGAAATCATGGTCACCTCGCCCTCCAGCCCGCCATAGATGGAGTAGTCATAGGCCGTAATTTTCACCAGCGCTTTCTGGCCGGGGTGGATAAACGCGACATCGCGCGGCGAGATTTTCGCCTCAACCACCATCTGGTCGTCCAGCGGGACCAGACTCATCAGCTTGCCGTTCGGGGGAATAACGCCGCCCACGGTCGTCACGTCAATATCCTTCACAATCCCACGCACCGGCGCGTTGAAGGTCAGCCGGGTCAGGGAGTCCTCACGCCCTTTCATCACCGAACGCTGGGCTTCAATCTCCGCGTTGGCTTTCGCCAGCTCTTCACGGGCGCGGACGTAATACTGATTTTTCATCTCGGTGATTTTATTCTCAAGCTCATTTTTTTGACGCTCAAGACGTAACACCTCAACCTTGCTGGCCGCCCCCTGGGTCACCAGCGGACGGGTCAACGACAGCTCGCGCTGCACCAGCTCGGCGCCCTGACGTAAGCCGGCCAGCCCTTTTTCAAGGCTCTCGCGACGGGACTGATAGAGCGCCGTTTCCTGTTTGACCAGCTCAACGTCATCGTCCAGTTCCTCGGGAAACGCGAGTTCCGTGTCGTTAACTTCGGCCTTCAGTCGCGCAGCCGTTGCCAGCGCCGCGTTCAGACGAGACTCGCTCTCCAGCACGCTGGACTCGGTTTTAGTCCGGTCAAGCTGTGCCAGCCGCTGACCACGCTCAACGATATCGCCTTCGCGCACCAGCAGGCTGTGGATAATCCCCCCTTCCAGGGACTGAATCACCTGCTCATGGGAAGACGGGATCACCTTGCCGCTGCCGGTCGTGACTTCGTCCAGCTGGAACAGGCTCGCCCAGGCGATAAACACCGCCAGCAGGGCGAACAGCGACCATGCCACCAGCGAGGATCGCGGCAGGCGCGGCTCTTTCAGACGGCTGTTATAACGGGAGAAATCGTTCATGCCGCACCCTCCTCTGCAACAGCCGCCGGCTTCATGGTCACGGTGCGCTGTGCCGCCTTTTGCGGCGCCAGCCCGTGCTGATGCAGGATCGCGTCGCGCGGGCCGTCCATCACCACCTTGCCGTTTTCCAGCACAATAATGCGGTCGACCAAATCCAGAATCGGCAGGCGATGGGTTGCCACCACCAGCGTCCGGCGCTTGCCCAGCCATTTGTGAAGATGCTGAATAAACTGCTTCTCGCTCATCTCGTCCAGCCAGGCGGTAGGTTCATCCAGCAGCAGAATGTTCGGCGAGGTGATCAGCGCGCGGGCCAGCAGCAGCGCCTGACGCTGTCCGCCTGAAAGCCCAGCTCCCCCTTCGTTGATGATATAGTTCAGCCCCATTTTCTGTTTGCGCACAAACTCCAGCGCGCCGCTATTGACAAGCGCCTGATGAATTTCATCGTCGGTGGCTAGCGGGTTCCCCATCAGGATATTGTCCCGCACGGAGCCAAAGAACAGCCGCGCCTGCTGGCTAAGCAGCTGCATGTCGCGACGCAGGTCGGCCGGGTCCAGATGATTGAGAGCAATATCGTCCAGCAGAATGCTCCCCTGCTGCGGCTCCTGCATGCCCGCCAGAAGCTGCAGCAGCGTGCTTTTACCGGAGCCGTTACGCCCGAGCACCGCCACGCGCTCACCGGCGCGAATCTGCAGTTTGCTGATGTTCAGCACGGTGAGTTTCTCTTCTTCGTCATAGTAGAAGCCGACGTCTTCCAGCCGGTAATCCCCGCGCAGGTGGGCTTTATGCACCTTCTTCCCGTGCTGCGGATCGTCAATCGGGCGCTGCATCAGGTCGTCCAGCCCCTTGCGGGCCACTTTTGCCGACTGCCAGCGCGAGAGCACGCCAGAGATCTGCGACAGCGGCGCGATGGTACGCGATGCCAGAATCGAGGTTCCCACCAGCGCACCAGTGGTCATGTCGCCGCTGATGACCAGGTAACAGCCCACCAGCAGGACTACCGCATAGACGATGGACTGCACCTCCTGGGTCCAGGTCAACAGCAGCCCCGTCAGCCAGCGCTGCTTCATGCTGACGCTGGCGGCCACGTCGTTGGTGTTGTTCCACTGGTTCTGGAAACGCTGCTCAGCGCGCATCAGCTTGATGTCTTCAATGCCCTGCACCGCCTCCACCAGCGTCGCGTTACGAATGGCAGATTCGCGCATCCCTTCGCTGGAGAGTTTCCCCAGCGGGCGCTGCACCAGCAGGCCCGGAATGAGCAGCAGCGGCACGGCGAGCAGGACCACCAGCACCAGTGGGCCGCCAATCATCCACAGAATAAAGACGAACAGCAGGAAGAACGGCAGATCGGAGATCGCCGCAATGGTGGTGGAGGTGATGAGCTCACGCACCGACTCCAGCTCGCGGATCTGGGCGATAAACGATCCGGTTGATTTGGAGCGCGCCCCGTTTTTAATCCGCAGCGCGTGGGCAAAGACGCGTTCTGAAATGCGCAGGTCGGCGCGTTTCCCCACCACGTCCGAAATATGCACGCGCAGCATGCGCATGATGAATTCAAACACGATGGCGAGCATGACGCCGCCAAACAGCACCCACAGCGTGGCCTCCGACTGCGACGGCACCACCCTGTCATACACCTGCATGGAAAAGACCATGCCGGAGAGTGCCAGCACGTTAGCGACCAGCGCCACCAGCATGATGTCGCTGTAGCGGCGCCAGTCCTTCAGCGCCAGCTGCCAGAACCAGTTTTTCTCATACGGTTTGATGTAGTCGTCCACGCGTGCATCAGGCGTAGACTCTAGCGGGCGCAGCACCAGCAGCGTTTTCAACCGTGAGCCGAGCGCGTCCCGCGTTAGCGTCGTCTCCAGCCCGCCGTCGCCGCTGAACTGCAGGCTGACGTTGCCTTCGTTGTCCATGCGGTTAATGACCGCGATTTGACCGCCAGTGAATTCCGCCAGCAGCGGCAGGCGCCACGGATCGAGAGATGTTGCATCCGTCGCCACGCGCATTCCCAGCCCTAGCTGGCGCGCCATTTCCTCCAGCACCAGCTGGCGCGGAGACTGACTTTCATGGTTAATCGTGACCCGAACGTGCTCCACCGAAAAGTCCAGCCGGTAGTGCTTCGCGATGATGAGCATGCCCTGCAGCCAGGGTTCGTACTGTGGATGTGTCTTCATAATCTCCGGGTTAACGCCATTCGTGTAAAGAAACGCCAAAAGGCCGCGAGGATTGCTCCCCGCGGCGTTGGTTTACGCAATTAACAGCTGATGATTCGCCAGCAGCGTCGCAAGGTCCGTCTGCACGCCGTTCAGCGTCACCAGGGTGGTTGGCGAGAACTGGCCGCCGGTACCGTCCAGATCCACCTGGATTTCGGTATTGCTGCCGTTCTGCACCACGCGGACGTAATCGGTGATGTTGCCCGCGCTGCTGTCCAGCGTGGCCACGCCGTTCACGTAGCTCGCCGAGCCCGTGCCGGTATAGCCGCTACCGGAGAGCAGATCGCGCAGGTCAATACGATCCGTGTCCGCGGTCCCTTCCCAGGTGCCGACGGTGAAGCCGTTCACCACGTCGTGACCGTTACCACCCGTCGCGTCCGACGCGTTGATCAGCTTGTAGAGCAACGTATCGTGACCGCCGCTGCCGATGTTGAAGGTGTCGTTCCCGCCGCGGCCTTCGAACTGGTTATCACCGCTGTTGCCAGTAATGACGTCGTCGAAGTTCGAGCCGTTGATGCCCTCAATGTTGAGCAGTCGTGACGTACCGAACCCGGTGTCCTGCGCGGTAGAGAGACGCAAATCAACGGTTACGCCGGAGGTCGCATTGCGGTAATCCACCACGTCCATCCCGCCGGTGTTGCTCCAGGTGTCGTAGTCAGAATGGGTATTCCAGCCGCCGGAGCCGTTGTAGGTATAGGTGCCATCCTCTGCGATAAAGGTGTCGTTATACCCGGTCCCGGTGAGGGTCCCGCTGTGGCCGCCGGTGGCCGCTTCGGCCGTCAGGACGTAGCCCTCTTTGCCGTTGCCCGCCTCCAGACCGCTCCAGGTGACGTTATCCGACACGCCGTTGGTAATCTTCAGGATCTCGGCCGAATAGGTTTCATTCGGATCCAGCCCGTAGAAGCTCACCAGCGCAGAGGTATCGTTCGAACCAATACCAGACTGGGCGTTAATGATCTGCGAAGCCACCAACACGCCCGCGGCGTTGTACAGATTGACCGTGTTGCCGTAGAAGGCGTTGATGCCCTCGCTGTCGACAATGTGCAGGTGCATCGCGGTACCGTCGGCAATTTTGGCGCTGTTTTGCACCAGCACCACCTTGCCGTTCTGCTGCGACACCAGCAGATCCTTCGCGCCGTCCCAGTTGTAGTCCACTGCCGCCACGCCGGTGGCGTAGGCCAGGCCAGTCTTAAGCTGGCTGGCGGTCCAGCTGGAACCGTAGCCGTTGTTGGTGAACAGCGTCGCCGTCTGTGAACCGCCGTAGGTGCTGAGCTTGATGATGTCCATCTGCCCGTCACCGTTCCAGTCCACCGCCACCGAGAGATACCCCGCCGTGGCGTTAGAGGCTTCCACTGCGCTCTTGGTGGTGGAGAGCTTCCCGGTACCGTCGTTGTAGTAGATCACCCCGCCGTTGTTGTTGTAGCTGCTGCCAAGGTACAGATCCATGTAGCCATCGCCGTTGAAGTCTGCCCACGTCATGGACGCCGCCGTGGTGGTGTTCGCGGCGTTGACCACGAATACGTTGGTCATGTTCTGGCCGATGGAGAGCGTGCCGTTACCGTTGTTGTTGATCACAGTTAACGAGTACGCGCCGCTGCGGTTTGTGTGCTGAACAATATCCACCGTACCGTCGTTGTTCAGGTCAACGCCGGAAATTTCGCGCATGGTGGTGAATTGTCCCCAGAACCCCGCGCCGCCGTTGGTGCCGTCAGGCGAGAGAACCCCGTTGTTGTTGATCAGGTACGTTATGGAGTCTGCACCCGCATCGCCGTACGCCAGATCCAGGTAGCCATCGCCGGTTTTATCGTAGGCAATGACGCCGCCGTACCAGATGGTGGTCCCCATCGCCAGCTGGCTGGCGTTATAGGTGCTGCCATCGTAGGTCCACATCACCTGAGTAGACCCGGCGTAGGTATTCTCGGTCGCGAAGATATCCTGCGTGCCGTTACGGTCAAAGTCGGCGGCGGTCTGGCTCACCACGTAGTAGCCGCGGGTGTTGGTCAGCGTATTTCCGGCATAGGTCGAGCTATCGCTACTGGAGTAAGCCTGAGTGTTCGCAATGATATTCCACAGACCGCTGCTGTTGATGCCGAGCGTCATGGTGGAGTTATTGCTGTTCCCCGCCGTGGTTGCCCAGTCGGTATTCACCGAGGTGGTGTCAATCACCAGGCTGCCGGTCGTCGTACCGGTGGTGTTGCCGTTACCCGCGCTGCTCTTCACCTGCGCCGTGACGCTGTAGCTCGCCACGCTCAGGGCATCGCCGTCCGGGATCTGCAGATACCAGGTGTTGTGATCCGGGTCGACCACCACCGCACCGCCCGTCTGGGAGGTGTAGGTTTTGCCGTTTACCGTCACCACCAGGTATTCGCCGTTCACCAGGTCAGCGGAGACGGTACCGCTGACGATTGGGGTGGTATCCGACGTGGTCTGGGCGGTAATCGCCGCCGTGGTGGTCGGGATACTGGTATCAACGTTCAGCACGAAGCCGTCAGATTCCGTGTAGTTACCGGCTTTGTCGGTCACGCGCACGATGTACGTGTGGTTGCCATCGCTCAGGCCGTTATCCTGGAAGGACCAGCTTGCGCTGCCGTTCATGGTCACCTGACCGAGCAGAACGCCGTCGCGGTATAGCTGGACGATCTCGCCGTCTTCAGGGGCGCGGTTGAGCGTACCGTTGATCAGCGGTGCGTTATCGTCCGTGGCCACCGTGCTGCCAAAGGTGCCCTGACGCTCGCCTTCACCGTCGGTATAGCTCACTACCGTGCCAACCGTGGTCGGCGGCGTGGTGTCTACCGTGACGACCTGAGACGCGGTGGAACCCACGTTGCCCGCCTGGTCGATAATCCGCACCTGCCAGGTGTAGTCTCCGTCAGGCAGAGCGCGGGTATCGGTGTAGCTCCAGCGCTGGTTGGTGACCGTGGCGTCAACCCAGGTGTTTCCGCCGTCGAGGCTGATCTGCACCCGTTCGTCGCTCGCCAGCGCGCTGCCCAGCGAGCCGTTGATGGTCAGGGTGGTGTCCATAGTGATGAAATCACTCCCGGACTGCCCGGTATCATCGCTGATGCTGTCGATGGTGATGCCGTACTGCGGCGCCTGGGTATCCACTGTCACGGTCTGGGTGGTAGTGGCACCGACGTTGCCCGCCTGATCGACTACCCGCACCTGATAGCTGTAATCCCCGTCGGCCAGGGTGCGCGTGTCGTTATAGCGCCACTGGGTACCGCTTACCGTGGCATACACCCAGGTGCTGCCGCCGTCCAAGCTCACCTGCACGTACTCACCCGCCCCTAACTCTGCGCCAAGCGTGCCATGCAGCGTGTACGAGGTCGAACTGGTCAGGAAGTCGTTATTGTCGAAGCCAGTATCCACGGTGATGTTATCCACCGTCACCGTAATCGCCGCATCCGGGGCGACCGTATCGACGGTCACCTGCTGATGGGCGCTGGCGCCCACGTTGCCCGCCGCATCCACCACGCGCACGTAGTAGTCATAGGTCTGGTTACCCAGCGTACGTCCGTCCACGTAGTACCAGCTGTTGCCGGTGACAATCACGTTCTGCCAGGTGACGCCGCCGTCGATGCTGATCTGGGCATACTCGCCGTCGGCCAGCGTCGCGCCGAGCGAGCCGTGCAGCGTCAGGGACGTATCGTTGGTGATAAAGTCGCTGCTGCTCAGGCCGGTATCGTCGCTGATGCTGTCGATAGCGATCGTTTTGCTGGCGTCCGGCGCAACCGTATCAATCGTCACGACCTGGCTGGCGGTGGCGCTGATGTTGCCCGCGTCGTCAATCACGCGCAGCTGGTAGTTGTAATCCCCGTCGGCCAGCGTACGACCGTCCACGTAGGTCCAGGTCAGGCCGCTCACGCTGACGTCGGTCCAGGTGACGCCGCCGTCGAGGCTGATCTGCGCGTGGTCGCCGCTGCCCAGCGCCGCGCCGAGCGTCCCTTTCAGGCTGATCTGGTTGTCGCTGGTGATAAAGTCGCTGCCGGACAGGCCGGTATCCTGGGTGACGGAATCCACGGTAATGGTCGTTGCCGCAGGCTTCGTCAGATCAATTACCACGTCCTGGCTGTCCGTTGCCCCCACGTTGCCCGCGCTATCGATCACCCGCACCTGGTACTGATACGTACCGTCCGTCAGGGTGCGGCCATCGGTGTAGCGCCACGTGGTGCCGGTCACCGTCAGGTCAATCCAGGTGGTGCCGCCGTCGAGGCTGATCTGCGCCTTCTCGTTATTGCCGAGCTGCGAGGTCAGCAAGCCGTTGACGACGACCTGGCTGTCGTTGGTGATGAAATCCGTTGCGCTCAGGCCGGTGTCGTTTTGCAGCGAATCAATGCTGATGCCCATCGACGGCGCGGTGAGATCGACGGTGACGGTGTGGTTATCGCTGGCGCTGTTGCCGATGGCGTTGCTGACCTGCGCCTTAATCACGTACGAACCGCCGTCTGCCAGCGCGGTGACGTCTGCGCTGCCCACCTTGTAGCTCCAGGTACCGTCATTCTGCACGGTCGCCGCGTAGGTTTTGCCGTTCAGGGTGATGGTCACCGTCTGGCCCGCAGGCGCGTCGGTGGTGCCGCTGACGACCAGCGGCGTGCCGTGTTCGGCCGCGTTGACGATATCGTCCTGCGCAAAGGTGTTAATGGTGATGGTTGGGACATCGCCATTCAGCGTCACGTCATGCGTTGCGCTACCCGGGTTGCCCGCCCTGTCGCTTACCGACGCGGTAATGGTGTAATCCCCGTCGCTCAGGCCGAGGAAATCACGCCCCGGCACGAAGACCGACCACGTTCCGTCCGCCCCGACGGTCGCCTGATAGCTGTGCCCGCTGAAGGAAACGGTCACCGTCTGGCCCTGTTCTGCCGTGGTGGTGCCGCGGATGGTCTGACCCGCCAGCTGCTCCGCGTTGTTGACAATATCGTCATCCGCCACGGTGCTGATGGTCACGGTCGGCGCAGCGGTATCCACCGTTAAGGTGTGCGTGGTCTGGCCGCCGTTACCGGCTTTGTCGTTGACCGACGCGGTGACCGTCAACGCCCCCTGGCTCAGGATAGCCAGATCTGCCGCCGGCACATCGAGCGTCCAGGTGCCGTCGCTGCCCACAAGCGCAGTGTAGGTTTTGCCGCCCAGCGTCACGGTGACGGTCTGGCCCGCCTCCGCGCTGGTCGACCCGTGTACCGTCAGCGGCTGCTGCGCTTCCAGCGCATTCAGCATGTCGTCACCCGACAGCGTCGCAATGCTCACGACAGGCGCGGTGGTATCCACGCTGATGCCGTGCGTCGCCGAGGCGCTGTTGCCCGCGCTGTCCTGCGCCGACACTGATACCTGATAGCTCGCGCCATCGGCCAGGGCACCCACGTCTGCGGCCGGAACGGTGGTCGTCCAGCTGCCGTCGTTCTGGATGGTGGCCGTATAGGTCTTGCCGTTCAGCGTCACGGTGACCTGCGTCCCGCTGGCGAACTGGGCGCTGGAGCCGTTAATCACCAGCGAACTACCCGCTTCTGTCGCGTTGATGACGTCGTCACCGCTGAGGGTGTTCACCGTCAGCGCCACGGAAGCCGTGTTCACTACCACATCGTGAGTCTGGGTGCTGCTGTTGCCCGCGCTGTCGGTAATGGTCGCGCTAATGGTCACGGTGCCGTCGGTCAGGGCAGAAATCACGCTGGCCGGAACGCCCACGCTCCAGTTGCCGCTGGCGTCAACGGTGGTGGTGTACTGGTTTGAACCGATGGTGATGACCAGCTTATCGCCGACGCTCGCGCCGGTTGCCGTGCCGCTCACGATCTGCGCCTGCCCGTGCTCCACGCTGTTGATGACGTCATCGCCCGCCACGACGTTAAAGCTGACGGACGGCGGTGTGGTATCAAGCGTAATCGCTTTGCCCGCGCTGCCCGGGTTACCCGCGGCGTCGCTCACGCTGACCTGCACGGTGTAGCCGTTATCGGCCAGTGCGGAGAGGTCGGTGCCCGGCACGTTGACGCTCCAGATACCGCCCTGCTGCACCTGAGCGGTATAGCTCTTGCCGCCCAGCGTCACGGTGACCGTCTGCCCGGCTTCCGCCGTGGTGGTGCCGGAGATGGCCACGCCCGCAGCCGCTTCGCTGCCGTTAATCACGTTATCACCTGCCACCGTATCAATGGTCACGGTTGGCGCAGTCGCATCCACGCTGTACTCGCGGCCTGCCGTCGCGCTGTTGCCGTGCACGTTGGTGACGCTCACCTGCACGCTGGCGTCGCCGTCCTTCAGGCCCGCGAGATCCGCGGAAGGCACGGTGGCCGTCCAGTTGCCGTCGGCATCCACTTTCGCGGTGTAGGTTTTGCCGCCGAAGGCGATTGTGACGGTCTGGTTTTCCTCCACGTTCGAGGTGCTGCCCGAGAGCACCAGATCCGCGCCTTTCTCCGCCGCGTTAATCACGTCGTCGGTGGCGATCGCATCGATGCTGATAGCCACAGCCGCCAGATCGACGGTGACGTCGTGACTGATGGAGACCGGGTTGCCCGCGCTGCTCTGACCTGCCACGGTGACGGTCACCGCGCCTGCTGCCAGGGCACCCACGTCTGCGGCCGGGATCGCCGCACTCCAGGTACCGTTCGCCAGCACGGAGGCCGCATAGGTTTTGCCGTTAACGGTCACGGTGAGCGTGGTGCCCGCCGCCAGCCCGTCGCTGGAACCGGTGACGATCAGGTTCTGTCCGTGCTCGATGCTGTTGATCACATCATCGCCCGCCACGGTATTAATACGCAGACCCGGCAGGCTGGCGTCTATAACGATTTCGCGCTCGCCCGCGCCGGTATTGCCGTGGCCGTTGGTGACGGTCGCCGACACGGTCAAATCGCCGTTGCCCAAGGCCGTCAGGACGGACTCCGGCACGCTCACGGACCAGGTCAGATCGCTCTGCACCGTCGCGGTGTAGCTGTTGCCGCCGATGTTCACCGTCACCGTGTTACCGGCTTCCGCGTTCGCCACCTTACCGGTGATGGTCTGGCCTGCCGCCACTTCTGCCGCGTTGATGACGTTATCACCCGCCACGGTGTTGATGGTGACGGTCGGCAGCGCGGTGTCGACCAGCAGGTTCGCCGTATTGCTGACGCTATTGCCCACGCCGTTGGTCGCGGCTGCGCTCAGGGTGTAATTCGCTTCGCCCAGACCCGCCAGATCCGCCGCCGGAACCGTCAGGCTCCAGGTGCCGTCTGCGGCGGTCGTTACAGTGTAGCTTTTTCCGTTGAGGGTCACGGTCACCAGGGTGCCTTCCGCGAGGTTGGCGCTGGTGCCGCTGACGCTTAGTTCCTGACCTTTTTCCACCGCGTTCAGGACGTTATCGCCGCTGATGGCGTTAAAGCCCACGGACGGCAGCCCGGTGTCCACGGTGACGTTATGGCTGCCGCTGCCGGTGTTGCCCGCCGCGTCGGTAACAGACGCAGTGACGGTCACGGTGCCGTCGCTGAGCCCGGAAATCACGCTCGCCTGAACGCCCACGCTCCAGTTACCCGCCGCGTCCAGCACGGTGGTGTACGTCTGGCCGCCAATCGTGACGGTGACCTTATCGCCCGCTGCTGCGCCGGTGGCGGTGCCGCTGATGATTTGCGCCTGCGCGTGCTCAGCGAGGTTAATCACGTCATCGCCCGCCACGGTGTTGATGGTCACCGCAGGCACGGTCACGTCCACCGTCAGGTTATGGTTTACGGATGCCGGGTTGCCCGCCTTGTCGCTTACGCTCACGGTCACGGTGACGCTGCCGTCATTAAGCGCGGCCAGATCCGCCGACGGAACGTTTAGCGTCCAGCTGCCGTTCGCGCTGACGGTTGTGGTGTAGTCCTTGCCGTTCAGCGACACAGTCACCGTCTGGCCCGCTTCGGCGGTGCTGGTGCCGGAAACCGTCAGGTCAGACTGCGCTTCCGTGGCGTTCAGGATGTCGTCGGTCGCAATCGTATTGATGGTGACGGACGGCGCGGTGGCATCCACGCTGTACTCGCGGCCCGCCGAAGCGCTGTTGCCGTTCACGTTGGTGACGCTCACCTGCACGCTGGCGTCGCCGTCCTTCAGGCCCGCCAGATCCGCAGCCGGCACGGTATAGGTCCAGTTGCCGTCTGCTTCTACGGTAGTGGTGTAGATTTTACCGTTCAGGCTCAGGGTGACGGTCTGCCCGGCTTCCACGTTGGTGGTCGCGCCGGACAGCACCAGATCCGCCCCTTTCTCCGCCGCGTTGATCACGTCGTCGGTGGCAATGGCGTTGATGCTGATGGCAACGGTAGCCAGATCGACGGTCACGTCGTGGCTGATGGTAATCGGGTTACCCGCCGCGCTGTCGCCGGTGACGCTGATTTTGACGGTGCCTTCCGGCCACGCGCTCACGTCAGCAGACGGAACCGCCGCGCTCCAGGTGCCGTCCGCCAGCACCGTCGCCGCATAGTCTTTGCCGTTCACGGTAACGGTCAGCGCCGTGCCCGCCGCCAGCCCGTCGCTGGAGCCGGAAACGATCAGGTTCTGCGCATGCTCAATGCTGTTGACCACGTCGTCGCCCGCCACGGTGTTCACGCGCAGGCCCGGCAGGTTAGCGTCGATCGTAATATCGCGCTCCCCGTTGCCGGTGTTGCCGTGGCCGTTGGTGACGGTTGCCGTCACGCTCAGGCTGCCGTTGCCGAGTGCGGTCAGCACATCAGACGGCACGTTCACGGACCAGCTCAGATCGTTCTGCACCGTTGCGGTATAGCTGTTGCCGCCAATGTTCACCGTCACCGTGTTGCCCGCTTCAGCATTCGCCACGGTACCGCTCAGGGTCTGGCCTGCCGCCACTTCCGCCGCGTTGATTACGTTATCGCCCGCCACGGTGTTGATGGTGACGGTCGGCAGCGCGGTGTCGACCAGCAGGTTCGCAGCGCTGCTCACGCTGTTGCCCACCCCGTTGGTGGCGGTAGCATTGAGGGTGTAACTGGCCTGACCGAGACCGGCCAGATCCGCAGCCGGAACCGTCAGGCTCCAGGTGCCGTCCGCCGCCGTCGTCGCGGTGTAGTTTTTACCGTTCAGGGTCACGGTCACCACGGTGCCTTCCGCCAGGTTGGCGCTGGTGCCGCTGACGCTCAGATCCTGACCTTTTTCCACCGCATTCAGGACGTTATCGCCGCTGATGACGTTGAAGTTGACCGATGGCAGACCGGTATCGACGGTCACGTTATGGGTGCCGCTGCCGGTGTTGCCCGCCGCGTCGGTAACAGACGCAGTGACGGTCACGGTGCCGTCGCTGAGGCCAGAAATCACGCTCGCCGGAACGCCCACGCTCCAGTTCCCCGCCGCGTCCAGCACGGTGGTGTACGTCTGGCCGCCGAGGGTGACGGTGACCTTATCGCCCGCTGCCGCGCCGGTGGCGGTGCCGCTGACGATCTGCGCCTGACCGTGCTCGGCGACGTTAATCACGTCGTCGCCCGCCACGGTGTTGATGGTGACCGCTGGTACGGTCACGTCCACCGTCAGGTTATGGTTTACGGATGCCGGGTTGCCCGCCTTGTCGCTCACGCTCGCGGTAACGGTGACGCTGCCGTCATTAAGCGCGGCCAGATCCGCCGCCGGAACGTTCAGCGTCCAGCTGCCGTCCGCGCCGACGGTTGTGGTGTAGTCCTTGCCGTTCAGCGACACGGTCACGGTCTGGCCCGCTTCGGCGGTGCTGCTGCCGGAAATCGCCAGGTCAGACTGCGCTTCCGTGGCGTTCAGAATGTCGTCGGCCGCAATCGTATTAATGGTGACGGATGGCGCGGTGGCATCCACGCTGTACTCGCGGCCCGCCGAGGCGCTGTTGCCGTTGACGTTGGTGACGCTTACCTGCACGCTGGCGTCACCGTCCTTCAGGCCCGCCAGATCCGCAGCCGGCACCGTGGCGGTCCACTTACCCGCCGCGTCCACCGTGGCGGTGTAGTTCTTGCCGCCGAAAG
This sequence comes from Enterobacter cloacae complex sp. P47BA, assembly GCF_014930485.1. NCBI lineage: Bacteria > Pseudomonadati > Pseudomonadota > Gammaproteobacteria > Enterobacterales > Enterobacteriaceae > Enterobacter > Enterobacter cloacae complex sp. P47BA. Next base: position 362,480 of record NZ_JADBRF010000001.1, read on the forward strand.
TGATGTTGACGGTTTGATTTTCCTCCACGTTTGAGGTGGTGCCGGAGAGCACCAGATCCGCCCCTTTCTCCGCCGCGTTAATCACGTCGTCGGTGGCAATGGCGTCGATGCTGATAGCGACGTTCGCCAGATCCACCGTCACATCGTGGCTGATGGAAACCGGATTACCGGCGCTGCTCTGGCCCTCAACGGTCACGGTGACCGTGCCCGCTGCCAGCGCACCCACGTCCGCCGCCGGGATTGCGGCGCTCCAGGTGCCGTCCGCCAGCACGGTCGCCGGATAGGTTTTGCCGTTTACGGTCACGGTCAGCGCCGCACCCGCCGCCAGCCCGTCGCTGGAGCCGGTGATAATCAGGTTCTGTCCGTGCTCGATGCTGTTGATCACGTCATCGCCCGCCACGGTGTCCACGCGCAGGCCCGGCAGGCTGGCGTCTATTGCGATCTCACGCTCGCCGCTGCCGCTGTTGCCCACGCCGTTCGTCACGCTGGCGGTTACAGTCAGATCGCCGTTGCCCAGCGCCGTCAGGACCGATTCCGGTACATCGACGGACCAGGTCAGATCGCTCTGTACCGTTGCGGTGTAGCTGTTGCCGCCAATCGTCACGGTCACGGTGTTGCCCGCTTCGGCATTCACCACGGTGCCGCTAATAGTCTGGCCTGCGGCCACTTCTGCCGCGTTGATGACGTCATCGCCTGCCACGGTGTTGATCGTGACGCCCGGCAGAACGGACTCCACGTTGACGGTGTGCGAGGTGCTGGTGCTGTTGCCGACGCTGTCCGTTGCGGAGGCAGTGACGGTGTAAAGCGCTTCACCCAGCTTTCCTACCTCGCTCGCCGGAACGGTCGTGGACCATTGGCCGTTGGCCTCAACCGTGGCGCTGTAGGCTTTGCCGTTGAGCATCACGGTCACCACCGCGCCCGCCGCCAGTCCGGAAGCCGTACCGGTGATGGTCAGATCCTGCGTTTTCTCGCTGCTGTTGATCACATCGTCACCGGAGACGGTGTCGATGGTCAGCACCGGCGCGCTCAGGTTGACTTCCACCTCGCGCGTCGCGCTGTTGCTGTTTCCGGCTTTGTCGGTCAGCGCCGCGGTGATGGTGTAATCCCCGGCGGTCAGGGTACCGACGTCCACCGCAGGCACGCCCACGCTCCAGTTGCCGGACGCATCCAGCGTCGCCGTGTAATCTTTGTTATTGATGGTGACGGTCACCACGTCGCCCGCCGCCGCGCCGGTCACTGAGCCGGTGACGATCAGAGCCTGCCCATGCTCGGCGCTGTTGATCACATCGTCATTGGAAACGGTGTTGATGGTCAGCTGTGGCACGGTGGTATCGACCAGCACATCGCGTGCCGCGGAGGCCGGGTTGCCCGCTTTGTCCGACACGGTGGCGCTGACGGTATAGTTCCCGTCGGTAATCGCGCCCAGATCCGCAGAAGGCACAGTCACGCTCCAGCTGCCGTTTGCCTGCACGGTGGTGGTGTAATCCACGCCGTTCAGCGTGACGGTCACGGTCTGGCCCGCTTCGGCGTTAGAGACGCCGTTGACGACCAGATCCTGCTGCGCTTCGGCGGCATTGATGATGTTGTTGTCGCTGACGATTTCGATGGAGACCGTCGGCGCGGTGGCGTCCACGCCGTACTCGCGTCCCGCAGAGGCGCTGTTGCCGTTCACGTTGGTGACGCTCACCTGCACGCTGGCATCGCCATCCTTCAGGCCAGCCAGATCTGCCGACGGCACGGTCGCCGTCCAGTTGCCGCTGGCATCCACTTTCGCCGTGTAGGACTTGCCGCCGAACGTGATGTAAACCGTCTGGTTCTCTTCCACGTTGCTGGTGGAACCTGAAAGCACCAGATCTGCGCCTTTTTCTGCCGCATTAATCACGTCGTCGGTAGCAATCGCGTCAATGCTGATAGCAACCGTCGCCAGATCGACCTTCACGTCGTGGCTGATGGAGACCGGGTTGCCTGCCGCGCTATTTCCCTCGACCTTCACGGTGACCGTGCCTGCGCCGAGCGCGCTGACGTCTGCCGCCGGAATGGCCGCCGTCCAGGTACCGTCTGCCAGCACCGTGGCCGCGTAGGTTTTGCCGTTGACGATCACGCTCAGCGCCGCGCCCGCTGCCAGGCCGTCGCTGGAGCCGGTAATAATCAGGTTCTGCGCATGCTCAATGCTGTTAATCACGTCGTCGCCCGCCACGGTATCGACGCGCAGGCCCGGCAGATTGGCGTCGATGGTGATCTCGCGCTCGCCGAAGCCGGTGTTGCCGTGGCCGTTAGTGACGCTGGCTGACACCGTCAGATCGCCGTTACCGATAGCGGTTAAGACCGCGGACGGCACGTTGACCGACCAGCTCAGATCGTCCTGAACCGTCGCGGTATACGTATTGCCGCCGATTGAAAGGGTGACAGTGTCACCGCTCGCCGCGCCGCTCACCTTCCCGCTCAGGGTTTGTCCGGAAGCGACTTCCGCCGCGTTAATCACGTCATCGATGGCGATTGCGTTAATGGTAACCTGCGGCAGCGTGCTGTCGACCAGCACGCTGTGGCTGGCGTTCGCGCCGTTGCCTGCGCTATCGGTCACGCTTGCCGTGACGGTATAGCTCGCTTCGCCCAGCGCAGAGACGTTCGCCGCCGGAACGGTCACGCTCCAGCCGCCGCTGGCGTTGGTGGTCGCGGCGTAGCTGATGCCGTTCAGGGTCACCGTAATGGCTGTACCTTCCGGCTGGTTGCTGGTGCCCGAAATCTGCAGATCCTGGCCTTTCTCGACCGCGTTAATCACGTCGTCAAGCGCCAGGGTATTGATGGCAATCTCCGGCGCGGCCAGGGAGACGTCAAATTCATGCGTGGCGGTGGTGCTGTTACCCGCTTTGTCGGTGAGGGTCGCGGAGATCGTCTGCTCGCCGTTAGCCAGCGCGCCCACGTCTGCCGCCGGAACGCCCACGCTCCAGCTTCCGGACGCGTCCAGCATCGCGGTGTAGTCTTTGCCGTTCAGGGTGACGGTAATGACGTCACCCGCCTGCGCGCCCGTGACCTTGCCGGAGACGATCAGCGCCTGGCCGTGCTCGGCAATATTCACGATGTCGTCGCCCGCGACGATGTTGAAACTAATCTGCGGTACGGTGGTATCCACCAGCACGGAGGCATCCGCGCTGGCCGGGTTGCCGGCTTTGTCGGACACGGTCGCCGTGACCGCCGCGCTGCCGTCGGTGATGCCCGCCAGATCGGCTGCCGGCACGACCAGCGTCCAGCTACCGTCAGCCTGCACCTGCGCGGTGTACTGGTTGCCGTTGAAGGTTACGCTGACCGTCTGGCCTGCTTCGGCAGTGGACGTCCCGCTCAGGGTCAGATCCTGCGCTGCCTCAGCCGCATTCAGTATGTTGTCGCCGCTGATGGTATTGATGGTCACCGTTGGCGCGGCGGTATCGACGCTGAACTCCTGCGCAGACGACGCCGCGTTGCCGTTCACGTTGCTCACGCTGACCTGCACGCTGGCGCCGCCGTCCTTCAGGCCGCTCAAATCGGCTGCCGGTACGGTGTACGTCCAGTCGCCGTTGGCGTTCACCGTCGTGGTGTAGGTTTTACCCGCAAAGGTGATGGTGACGGTCTGGCCCGCTTCTACGTTCGCGGAGGAGCCGGAAAGCACAAGATCCTGACCTTTTTCTGCCGCGTTGAGCACGTTGTCCGCGGTCACGCTGTTGATGCTGACGGCGACCGGCGCGAGATCGACGTCCACGACGGTGCCGATAGTCACCGGGTTGCCGGAAGGATCCTGCGCGCTTGCCTTGATATCCAGCGAACCGTCCGCCCACTGGGACACGTCCGCTGCCGGAACCGCCGCCTGCCAGGTACCGTCCGCCAGTACGGTTGCGGAATAAATCTTGCCGTTAATGGTCACCGTGACGGTGCTGCCCGATGCCAGATCGGTGCTTGAACCGGAAACAATCAGGTTCTGAGCGTGCTCGATGACGTTAATGACATCATCACCCGCCACGGTATCAATACGCAGGCCCGGCAGTTGGGCGTCGATGGTAAAGTCCAGCGAAGACGAACCGGTGTTGCCGTGCGCGTTGGTGACGCTGGCCGATACGGTCAGTTCGCCGTTGCCGAGCGCGGTTAACTGGCTCTCGGTTAACGGCAGGCTCCATGAGAGATCGTCCTGCACGGTAGCGGTGTATGTCTGCCCGCCGAGGATAATCGTGACGGTATCGCCCGATGCCGCGTTAGAGACCTTCCCGGTCAGGGTTTGCCCTGCGGTGACTTCCGCCGCGTTGACGATATTGTCGGTCGCGAAGGTGTTGATAGTGACTACAGGCAACGCGCTGTCCACCAGCACATCGTGCGAGGTTGAGGCGCTGTTGCCTACATTATCGGTAACGCTCGCCGTCACGGTGTAATTGGCTTCGCCCAGCGCGCTCACCGCAGAGGCGGGCACGGTGACGCTCCAGCTGCCGCTGGCGTTAGTGTTGGCGGTGTAGTTGATACCGTTCAGGTTTACGGTGATTGTGGTCCCTTCCGGCTGGTTGCTGGTGCCGGAAAGCAGCAGATCTTCACCCTTCTCTGCCGCATTGATCACGTCATCTACGGCCAGCGTGTTAATACCGATAACAGGCGTCACGGTATTCACCACCACATCCAGAGAACTGCTGCCGGTGTTGCCGGACCGATCGGTCACGGAGACGTTAATGGTCCAGGTGCCGTCCGTCAGCCCCTGAACGACGGATGCAGGCAGGCCGAGGCTCCAGTTGCCCGCCGCGTCCACCGCGGTGGTGTAGTCCACGTTATTAATAGTGATGGTGACCAAATCGCCCGCCGCAGCGCCGGTGACGGAGCCGCTCAGGATCTGCGCCTGAGAATGGGCCAGCTGGTTAACGGTGTTGGTGTCGGTGACAAAGTCATTAATGGTCACCTGCGGCACGGTGGCATCCACCAGCCCAACGCGGTCCGCACTGCTGCTGTTACCTGCCACGTCGCTGACGGAGGCCGTCACGGTGACAGTGCCGTCTGACAGCGCGCCAACGTCGGCGGCAGGCACGTTCAGCGTCCAGGTGCCGTCAGCTTGCACGGTAGTTTGATAGTTTTTGCCGTTCAGCGTCACGGTGACCGTCTGGCCCGCTTCAGCGGTTGTGCTGCCGCTGAGGACCAGATCCTGCTGCGCTTCTGCCGCATTGATGATGTTGTCGTCGGTCAGATTATCGAGCGTAATGGCCGGCGGCTGCGTATCGACAGTCACCACGCGTGAGGCGTCCGCGCTGTTGCCGCTGACGTTAGTCACGCTGACGCTTACCTGCGCCCGCCCGTCAATCAGCGTTTCCATGGCGTTCGCCGGGACGGTCAGGCTCCAGGAGCCATCCTGCTGCACCTGCGCGGTAAAAGTCTGGTCGGCAAATTTCACCACCACGGTTTGCCCCGCCTCCACGCCCTGCGTCTGGCCGGAAAGGGTTAAGTCGCTCCCTTTTTCTGCCGCGTTCAGCAGGTCATCGCCGGAGACGGTATCAATGGTGACCGCCACGGCGTTGAGATCGAGTTCAATCGGGTGTTCAGCCGCAACGGTGTTGCCCCAGGCATCTTCCGCGCTGACGCTGACCGTCATACCTCCGGCCGTCCAGGCCTGCAGATCCGCAGCAGGAACGCCAATGCTCCAGCCGCCGCTGGCGGTCACCACGGCGTGATAGTCGACATTGTTGATGGTGACGACAATCGGCGTACCTGCGGCCAGATGGGTGCTGGCGCCGGTGACGGTCAGATCCTGCTGCTGCTCGATGGCGTTGATCACATCATCGCCGGAAATGGTGTTTACGCGTAGACCCGGCAGTTCCGCGTTGATATTGATATCGCGCTCGCCGGTGCCAGTATTACCGTGCCCGTTGGTCACGTAGGCGGTAAAGGTCAAATCCCCGTCGCCGAACGCCTGAAGATCCGCTGAAGGGATCGTGACGTTCCAGGTCAGATCGCTGCCCACCGTGGCGCTGTAACTCTTACCGCCAACGGTAACAGACACCGTATCGCCCGCCGCCGCGCCGGTAACGCGGCCACTGAGGGTTTGGTCCACGCCCGCTTCGGCGTTATTAACCAGGTTATCCCCCGCAAAGGTGTTAATGATCACCTTCGGCAGCACGGTATCGACCAGCAGATTCGCCTCTGCGGAGCCGCTGTTACCCACGCTGTCGGTGCCGCTGACGCTGACGCTATAAAGGGTGTTCGCCAGATTCAGGACGTCGGATACCGGCACCTGAACCGCCCAGATACCGTTTTCGACGGTCGCCTGATAGCTGACGTTGTTCAGCGTCACGGTAACGGCGCTGCCGTCCGGCAGGTTGCTGGTGCCGCTCAGGCTCAGCGGCTGCATCGCCTCCCGGGCATTCAGCACGTTGTCCTGGCTGATGGCGTCAATCGTAAATTCCGGTGCGTTACCGCTCAGCACAATGCCGTGCGTGGCGCTACCGGTGTTCCCCGCTGCGTCGGTGACGGAGACGGCAAGGGTGTGGTTGCCCTCCCCCAGCGCGCCGACGACGGAGGCAGGAACGCCCACGCTCCAGCTGCCGTCTGCCTGTACGACGCCGGTGAAGGTCTGGCCGCCAACGGTCACGGTGACGACATCGCCTGCCGCCGCGCCGCTCGCCCGCCCGGAAATAATCTGCGCCTGTCCCTGCTCGCTGGTGTTGAGGATATCGTCGCCCGCGACGGTGTTGATGGTGACGACCGGCGCGTTGGTATCTACCGTGAAATCCGCGGTCACGGACGAGCCGTTGCCTGCTTTGTCGCTGACGTTCACCGTCAGGGTGTGGTGACCCTCATTAAGGGCCTGCACCTCGCTGGCCGCCAGCGTGACGGACCAGGTGCCGTCGCTGCCCACCGTGGCGTTATAATTTTTGCCGTTCAGCGTCACCGTCACAATCTGCCCGGCTTCCGCGTTGGTTTTACCACTCAGCGTTAGCGGCTGGTTGTGCTCAGCGGCATTAATGATGTTGTCCTGCGCGAGCGTATCGACGGAGAGCGTTGGCGCAGCGGTATCCACGCCAATCGTCTGGCTTCCGCTCACGGTGTTACCCGCCGCGTCTTTGCCGCTGACGCTGACGGTCCAGGTACCGTCGCTGAGCGCCTGCGCGTCTGCCGCAGGCACGTTAACGCTCCACGCGCCGTCTGCTCCCACCTGAGCGGTGTAGGTTTTGCCGTTCAGCGTTACGGAAACGTCGGTTCCCTGCGCCAGATGCTGACTGCTGCCGGACAGCGTAAAGCCTGCGGACTGTTCGCTGGCGTTAATCACGTTGTCACCCGCCGTTGTCGCCAGCGTAAGCGTGGCCTCGGACGTAGAAACGGTCACGGTGATGTTGCCCGCTGACGTGGTTTTACTGCCGTCGATCTGCACCACCGACCAGGTGTGCTCTCCGTCGGCCTGGGTCGGGAGTTTTACCGTCCAGGTGCCGTCTTTACCGACCATCGCGCTGGCGATGGTGCTGCCGCTGCCGTCTTTAATCTGGATGGTCGCGCCCGGCTGACCGGTACCGCTGAAGGTCGGCGCGTTATCGTCCGTGAGGGCGTTTGCGCTCAGCACTCCCTGCTTGTCGCCCACCTTGTCCGACAGCAGGAAGGTCGGCGTGGCGCTTTCCACTTCTTTGGTGTTATCAATGACTTTCGTTTTGGTTTCGCCATCACCGCCGTGGGCCAGCAGTGCGCCGATAGCACCGCCGCCTAACGCCGCCCCTGCAATCCAGCCCCACGGGGCATCGCTCAGGGCGCTTCCCTGCTCCAGGAAGGGTTCAATGCTGCTAATGGGTGTGGCCTGCGCGGTTAATTCAGTAGCGGCAACGCCTGACGCTTCCCCGGCATCGGCAAAAGAGAGATGAGTCAGTTCCTGCCCCTCGTTGAACACCAGCTCTGACTGATGTTGGGTTTCAGGATCTTCAACAAAATAGTTATTGCAGCGAATAACGCTGCCGTCCTTCATATAAATGAGAAGGTCTTTACCCTGGCGGACATAACGCACCACGTCCTGAGCAGAGCCCTGAATTTCAATCACGCTCGGCGATGAAATAGAGACCGACAGATTTCCTTCGCCGGTTAATTTCGTTTTCTCCGCCGTTTTGCGAATGATGACATCAACAACCTTTACGTTACTCATATTCCTCTCCTTGCAGGTGTACGGATCCCTGTGGATATATCCACCAGACGGATGTAGCTATCCCTGGGAAAAAACACCCATTATCTTCAGACTTATTTCGTGCAGCTATGCGTGGCTTTTGTTAACTCAAATCGGGTAATTTTGCGGCAGCGTTTTTCTCTATTCCAATAAGCGGCATTAAATTATCAACCGCGGAAGCATAATTAATTGCCGAACTCCAGCCATCATACTCGGCGATTATTTTCGCCGACGTGGCCTGCCAGACATCCTGCTCAACGCTGAGCAAATCATTAATGCTCCGCTTGCTCAGGGTGTATTCATTTTTATAAACCTCGCGGGCCCGCAGCGCATTTTCCAGCTGCCGTTTCCCGGCCTCCATTCTTCCCCGTGCGCCGGTCCAGTCAGCTTGCGCGACGGAGGCCTTTTGCAGCACGTCGAAACGCGCCTGATCGACCTGAGAGGACGCCATCGCCCGGGCGCCCTCAGCCTGACGCACGCGTGCAGATACCGCGCCGCCCTGATAAAGCGGTGCGTCAATATTGAGCTGGATCTGGTCGTCCCAGTATGAGCGGTTGTCCGACTCGTAACGCGTGCGTCCCCCTTTCAGGCTCAGGGTTGGCCAGTGCTGGGACTTCGCTGTTTCAACGCCATACTGGGCCGAACGTTCCATATTCTGCGCGGCCATTACCGCCGGTATTAACGAATAATCAATGCGGTTAAGCGAATCCGGCTCAACGGCGAGGTTTGCGGGTACCGGCGAATAATGATCTGCCTGCATTCCGGTTAATACCGCAAGCCTTGCGCGGGCGCTGTTCAACGCGGCGTTATACTGCGCCACCGTCGCCTGCATGCCGGCAATACGCGTGCGGGTCTGGAGTTCATCGGAGGTGGAACTCACGCCCGCATCGGCGCGCAGTTTTGCCAGCTGCTCCACGTTTTTTAGTGCCTGAACATTCTCTTTTGCCGCCTGTAGCAGGTCGGAATAACGTTTGACCTCCACGTAGCCGAGCGCCGTTTTTTCCGCCACGTCAGAAAGCGTGCTCATCAGCTGGTAGCGGTAGCTATCGCGCTGTGCGGAAGACTGGCTGATGCTGTTGTTGGTCTTGCCAAAATCGTATATCAGCTGGGTCAGGCTCACTCCCCAGGCCGCAGAGTTCTTCAGCGAACCGCTGGAATCGGTGGTCTGGCTATGCCCCGTACTCCCGTTCAACGCTATTTGCGGCATCCAGCCGCTGCGCGCCTCGTCTATTTGCGCCTGACCAATACCTAACTGCGCGGCCTGCTGGCTAATTGACGGATCGCGATCGATAGCGAAAAGAATACTTTCCTTTAAGGTCGTCGTTGCCATCGGGGCAATACCTACCGCGCCACTATTGGCATAAGCCGTATTCAGGGCTAGTGAAATTAACGCCAGCGTAGCTATAAATTGGCGTGAAACAGGCTTGCGTAATATCGTCATTTTATCTCCCTGACTCTGAGTGATACTCAAGAAATTACCCAAAAAGAGGTACAGATAATTAGACAAATATCTTATTTAACTTCCTCGCTAAATTTCAGGTAAAGCTCCCCATACCCATTTCCGATGGAGATGAGATCCGCCTTTGTCTTATTAAATTTAAGAAATTACTTATTTCATAAGTTGATTTGCAGCATAACAAAATGTGGTATAGGCCACTACACCCACAATGTTAATGCGGTGTTACATATAAGAAAAAACATGGGGTTTCTGGACAAAACTCCGAAAGTAGCCTTTCAGATGAAACATCAAAACACACTGTAATTTAAGGAAAATTCTTAATCTCCTCTGCGCACATTTTTGCGTTAATTTCTGAGCGGGTCAGACACAAAGATTTTCAAAGAAGTGTCAACTTAAGTAAGAGCCATCAATTTGTTGAAAAATAATTCTAATAAAAAACATAAATCAGACATTAAATGCTTTATTTTAATTAAATATCAGCATATCCCACCAGTTAATCACAATACAGTGGTTACATAACCCAAATCGTTGATTAAAACATAACATTAACACTGTGGTTAACATTCAGAACGGCTTAATGATATCCGCTTAATATAATTCCAATAATTAAACATCAACCTGGTTTACGATACTCCTTCCTTCTGCGTCAAAATGCTGTATTATGCAATTTATTGCGACATTTTGCAGGATTGCTGCCCATGCACAAAACCGCACGTCAACGCTATGTCCTTGATATTCTCAGTGAACAAGGTCAGGCCAGCATCACCGAGCTGGCAGAAAAGCTGCAGGTTTCGGCGGACACCGTTCGTCGGGATCTGACCGATCTGGAAAATCAGGGGCTTGCCCAGAAGAATCACGGCGGGGCTATTGCTCTGAATCTTTCGGCCATGAATCGTCAGGGCCGCAATACCCTGTTGCCGGAAACCAAGCAGCGTCTGGGGAAACAGGTCGCGCAGGCGGTTCCGCCGGGTTCTACCCTGTTTCTGGATGCCGGCAGTACGGTGATGGCCGTAGCCACTTTTTTGCAGGGGCCTCACACCGTGATCACTACCTCGCTGGATATCGCCCAGCATTTTAGCGACCGGGAAGACATTGAGCTTATTCTGCTCGGCGGAAAATGGGACCCGAAGCAGCGCCTGTTTGCCGGCAGCGCCACGTTGTCCCTGCTGTCACGCTATCGGGCCGATATCGCCATTCTCGGTGCGTGCGCTCTTCATGCCGAACTCGGTTTGAGTGCCGGTAAAGAAGCGGATGCCGAGGTGAAACGCGCGATGCTCGCCGCAAGCCATGCACACTGGATTGTTGCCGATCACCTGAAAGTTAACCGCTGCGAGCCGTATCTGGTCTCCGGGCTCACCGATATTCATCAACTCTTTTTAGATCGTCCCTGGCCTGAGCTTGGGGACCCTGGCGCATTACGGGTCACGGTGTGCGCGCAATAACGTGGAGAAGGTCATGAGTAAAGTTCAAACAATCAACATTGCGCTGATCGGGTATGGTTTTGTCGGTAAAACCTTCCATGCCCCGCTGATCCAGTCCGTGGACGGGCTCAAGCTGGCGGTAGTCTCTTCCCGTGATGAAGAGAAAGTGAAGCGCGATCTTCCGGATGTGCTGGTGGTAGCCAAGCCCGAAGAAGCCATTCAACATCCTGATGTTGACCTGGTGGTCATAGCCTCCCCTAACGCCACCCACGCGCCGCTGGCGACGCTGGCCCTGAACTCGGGAAAACACGTGGTCGTGGATAAGCCTTTCACCCTGGATATGCAGGAAGCCCGGCACCTGATTGCCCTGGCGGATGAAAAGCAGCTTCTGCTCTCCGTTTTCCACAACCGCCGCTGGGACAGTGATTTCCTCGGCATTAAGCAGATTATTGAGCAAGGCACGGTTGGCAAGGTTAAACATCTGGAGTCGCATATTGACCGATTCCGCCCGGAAGTGCGCGTGCGCTGGCGCGAGCAGAACGTCCCCGGCAGCGGTCTGTGGTTTGACCTGGGCCCTCACCTGATCGACCAGACGCTTCAGCTGTTTGGCCTGCCAGAGTCTGTTCAGGGAAATATCGCCACGCTGCGCGACGGCGCAGAGGTTAACGACTGGGCGCACGTGGTCCTCAATTACCCGGATCATAAGGTGGTTCTGCATGCCAGCATGCTGGTGGCTGGCGGTACGGCGCGCTTTACCGTTCACGGGGACAAAGGCAGCGTGGTGAAAGCCAGAATCGATCAGCAGGAAGCGCAGCTGCTGGCTGGCGTAATCCCCGGCAGCGACGCCTGGGGCGAAGACGACGACAGCATGGTGTTCTTCGGAGCTGATGGTGAACCCCAAACGATTGCCACGCCAAAGGGCGATCAGCGGCAGTACTACATCAACGTGCGGGATGCGATGCTCTGGAAGATCGCCAATCCCGTTCATCCTGTCGAGGCGTTAGCGGTTATGGCTGTTCTGGAAGCGGCGGTGAAATCGTCAGAGACGGGGTCAACGCAGACGCTGGCGTTAACTGATGAAGAGCGTGCTCTTCTGGGTTAAAAAACAAGCCGGGTGGCGCTGCGCCGCCCGGCACGAGTTAAAGACTACTGACGCTTATTCGGCATCATGCGCAAAAGAGTATTATCTTTCCAGAAATAGTGGTGCATCAGCGCCGCAAAGGCGTGCAGACCAATCACGAAATAGCCCAGGTTTGCCAGCGTAACGTGCCACTCCTTCAGCACATCCACCAGGTCAAAATTCCCCTCCGCCGCGTGAGGCATCGCCAGACCAAAGGCGAACCAGTCGTTTCCACGGTTATACATCATTACAATGCCAATCAGCGGCAGCGCAATAAACAGCAGATAGACGATCAGATGCCCAAGGTGGGACATCCCGGTAATCATCGCTTTGGGTTTAGGTTGAATGGGCGGTGCGGGAAACTTCAGGCGGATCAGCAATCTCGCCACCATCAGCACCAGAACCGAGATGCCGCAGGAGACGTGGATCATGTTAATAAGCGGTCGGTCGGAACGCGGGAAAAAGCCCCTGAATTCCATCGCGCAGTAGGCGACGACGATTAACAAAAACACCAGCCAGTGAATCGTGATTTGCAGGCTTGTATATTTAGTGCGCATGGGATTTCCTGAAATAAACAGTCACCGCGCCAACATAATCTCCTTTCCTTAAAAATTCATTAACTTTTCTGTATGGTTTTTCAAATACTTCCCCTCGCATGAAGCATCTTCAATTGCTGCCCTGCCCGTGATGGTCTAAGCCTGGATGAGTTCAAACTGTCGTATTGACACGTTCACAGGAGAACACCATGAGTAAAATTGGCATTAACGGATTTGGACGCATTGGACGCCTTGTGCTGCGCCGCCTTCTTGAAACCCAGGACAGCAATACCGTCGTCGCCATCAACGACCTCACCTCCCCGAAAGTCCTGGCCTACCTGCTCAGGCATGATTCCAACTACGGTGGCTTCCCCTGGAGCGTGGACTTCACCGAGGATGCGCTGATTGTCGACGGTAAAACCATCGCGGTGTACGCCGAAAAAGAGGCAAAGCACATTCCGTGGAAAGCCGCGGGCGTGGATATCGTCGTGGAGTGCACCGGCTTTTATACCTCAGAAGAAAAATCGCGGGCGCACCTGGACGCCGGTGCGAAGAAAGTGCTGATTTCGGCGCCCGCGGGTGAGATGAAGACCATCGTCTATAGCGTGAATGACGATACCATTGACGCCAGTGATACTATTATTTCCGTCGCGTCCTGCACCACCAACTGCCTCGCACCGCTGGCAAAAGCCCTGAACGACGCGTTTGAAATTAAAGTGGGCACCATGACCACCATTCATGCCTATACCGGCACCCAGGCGCTGGTGGATGGCCCGCGCGGGAAAGATTTGCGCGCCTCGCGGGCGGCGGCAGAAAATATTATTCCTCATACCACCGGTGCGGCGAAAGCCATCGGCCTGGTGATCCCCGCGCTCAGCGGCAAACTAAAGGGTCATGCCCAGCGCGTGCCGGTGAAAACCGGATCGGTAACCGAGCTGGTAGCGATTCTGGGTAAAAAGGTGACGGTCGAGGAGATCAACGCCGCGTTGAAAAAGGCGACCCAGGGGAATAAATCGTTCGGGTATACCGATGACGAGATTGTTTCTTCAGATGTGATTGGCTCGCACTATGGTTCGGTGTTTGACGCCACGCAGACGGAGGTGTCAGAAGCGGGAGATCTGCAGCTGGTGAAAGCCGTTGCCTGGTATGACAACGAGTATGGGTTTGTGACGCAGCTGGTGCGGACGCTGGATAAGTTTGCGGCGCTGTGATTCTCCCCACCCAACCCTCTCCCCAAAGGGGCGAGGGGATTGTTCCGTGCCTAAATTATTTTACGTGCGCCCTTCAAGACAGGATCCTGCTGTAGCTGTTTCCACGCGGCAGTCACTGCCTCCGGAAAGGCAACGTGGGCGATAAAATCCCGCCCGGCCGGGCCATAGCCGTTGACGTCATCATACAGGCGCGGCAGTTCCCCCATAACCAGTGAAAGATAACGGTCAACGGGCCACAGCCCGGCGTTGCCCCCACTAAACTCTACGCCCTCAGTGCCGTTTTGCAGCGCTGGCGTAAACCCGGGATGGCTGATCCACTGCGGTGATGCGGGTTCATCGCGGCACACGCGGGCAAACGTCGCCATCGTGCGGCGCTGCATCGTTGGGTCCTGCACCACCAGCACGCGCCCGCTTGTCCGCTGACGCTCTTTCAGCATGTTCCAGCTAAAGCGCGCGTTTTCACCGCAGTTGGTGGAGCGATCTTCAACCCACAGGCGCGCCTCGGGGATCTGCCAGAACGCCCGCGCAATGTCGGCAAGAATGTTTGCTTCTGCCCGTCCCGCGACCGGTAGAGTGTGATAACGCGGGTGATTGCGGATCGCTTCATATAAAAACGGGGTCGAATGGCCGATGCCACCGCTGATCAGAAGCGGCACGTCTTTCTGAGAGGCAATACTGCAGGCTGCGTCAATGGTTGGGATCACCGCGTTGCCAGCCAGAATCACCGCATCAATCTCCGGGGCCTGACGCGTCATGCTCAGGTCGTCCTGCGCCAGCCATGCGCCGACAGTATTGATGGCCGCCAGTGCGGCATTCGCCAGAAGGGGAAAATGGGGCTGAACCATGGTGAACTCCTCACGTTGTTGAAGCAGCTAATTTACCATTTTTCTGAAATAACCAGAAACATCCAAAAATCATCGGGTTGCACCTGCCTATTGTGCTTTTAATTTCCAGCCCTACAAAACATTGTATTGTACAGGCGTCATGAAAAAGCAGCCAACGCTGCTAATTTAACCGTGATCTGACCAGTTTCAGCCCGCCAGTGCTTGCTAAATGCAACATCCAACCCTAAGTTGCTTAACAATTTCACAACCTTTTTCATCTTCACGGGTTGCACCTGAAGCGCGCCAGGTGACACCTCATATATCAGCAACGTGGCGGGGTTTCAGGTCATGACAGAACATGAAAGTACGACGACGGTATTACGAAAAAATAAGAAGGTGTTAATCGCCAGCCTTACCGGGAGCGCCATTGAATGGTTTGACTATTTCCTCTACGGTACGGCGGCCGCGCTGGTCTTTAATAAGATCTTTTTTCCGATGGTCGATCCGGTGATCGGACTCATTCTCTCGTATCTCTCTTTCTCATTAACCTTTTTTATACGTCCCATTGGCGGGGTACTTTTCGCACACATCGGTGACCGCATTGGCCGTAAAAAAACCCTCGTGCTGACCCTCTCTTTGATGGGAGGTGCAACCGTTATGATTGGCCTGTTGCCCACGTATGAAATGATTGGTATGTGGGCTCCGGCGCTGCTGATCCTGATGCGCATCATTCAGGGGATGGGTATCGGCGGTGAATGGGGCGGTGCGCTGTTGCTGGCCTATGAGTACGCGCCTGAAAAACGCAAAGGGTTCTTCGGCAGCATTCCGCAGGCGGGCGTCACCATCGGCATGCTGATGGCGACCTTTATCGTGTCGCTGATGACGATGTTCAGCGAAGAGGATTTTCTCTCCTGGGGCTGGCGTATCCCGTTCCTGCTGAGCTCTGTTCTGGTGTTGCTCGGCCTGTGGATCCGAAAAGATATTGATGAAACGCCTGATTTTCAGAAAGTGAAAGCGTCCGGTCAGGTGGCTAAGGCTCCCCTGCGCGATACGCTGAAACATCACTGGCGTGAAGTGCTGATTGCCGCCGGCCTCAAAGTCGTGGAAACCGCGCCGTTTTATATTTTCTCTACGTTTGTGGTGAGCTATGCCACCAGCACGCTAACCTATCAAAAATCGCAGGCGCTGGAGGCCGTGACGCTGGGGGCCCTGGTGGCCACGATAATGATTCCGTTAATGGGGCTGCTCTCGGATAAAATTGGCCGTCAGCGTATGTATGCCACGAGCGTCTTTATCCTGGGTTTGTTTATCGTGCCATGGTTTATGCTGCTGAATACCGGTACCACGTGGGGGATTGTGCTCGCGACGGTGATCGCCTTTGGTGTGCTGTGGGCACCGGTCACGGCGGTACTCGGCACGCTGTGCTCTGAAATTTTTAGCGCAAACGTGCGTTACACCGGCATTACGCTCGGTTATCAACTGGGTGCCGCGCTGGCTGGCGGTACCGCCCCGCTGATTGCGACCGGCCTGCTGGCAAAATATGACGGCGACTGGGTTCCGGTGGCCTGGTATCTTGCCGTCACGGTAGCCATCTCCTTAATCGCGATTTTCTGCGCCAGCCGCGTTAAGCGTGCCACTCTCGTCGAGGCGCAGCCCGAACGTCTCTGACCTTTCCCGGCCCGTCCTGCGGGCCGCTCTTTTTCCTTAAATTTCTCTCGTACATTTGATTAACATGCGCAAATCATATTCACTTGAATTATCATTTGCGGCAGACGTAGAATCGCTAGCCCGCTAATTATTCAATCATTTCTAAGGTAATGACGTTATGCGCCTGCCCGAACGCGACCCTTATGCTCCTCGCGAGTGGCAGCCCCATGAGAAACCCGCCCTGCTGGGTTCGCCTTCCACCCCCGAGCACAGTACGCCAAAACGCGTCGCCTATGGCGTCGTTGGGCTGCTGGTTTGCCTGACGGGGGCACTGGGCAATGCGGTGGTCACCGCCAACCTGCAAAACCTGCAGGGGACCTTCGGGGCCTGGTCGACCGAAATCGCCTGGCTGCCCGCAGTCTATGTGATGACCAACATCTCCATTAACCTGCTGCTGGTCAAATTTCGTCAACAGTACGGCCTGCGCGCCTTTACGGAAGGTTTTCTGGTGCTGTACGTGCTGGTCACCTTTTTCCACCTGTTCGTTAACGACCTCAGCTCCGCGCTGATGGTACGCGCCGCGCACGGGATGGTGGCCGCCGCGCTCAGCTCGCTGGGAATTTACTACCAAATCCAGGCCTGGCCTGCGAAGCATCGCCTGAAGGCGCTTACCATCGGGATCACCGGATCGTCGCTCGCTATTCCGCTGGCGCGTCTGTTTTCCACTGAGCTTCTCCAGCTGGACGAGTGGCGCGGGCTCTATTTCTTTGAGCTGGGGCTGGCGCTAATCTCCCTGGCCTGCGTAATCGCCTTAAAACTGCCGCCGGGTGACCGACGCAAGGTCTTCGAGAAGAAAGACTTTGTCACCTTCTTTTTACTGGCTCCCGGAATGGCCCTGCTCTGCGCCGTGCTCTCTTTAGGCCGTCTTGACTGGTGGTTTGAGGCGCCGTGGATCGGCTGGTCGCTGGCGCTATCGCTGGTGCTGATTGTTTCCGCCATCGTGTTTGAACATAACCGCGCCAACCCGCTGCTGAACACCCGCTGGCTGTCGAGCGGCAGCATCGTTCGCCTGGGGCTGATCATGCTGCTCATCCGCATCGTGCTGGCGGAGCAAAATACCGGCGTCATCGGCTGGCTGCAGTACGTGGGGTTACAGAATGAGCAGATGACCCATCTGGCGTGGTCTATTTTCGCCGGGATCGTCTGCGGGATCGTCACCAGCTGCCTCACCATTAAGCCTACAAAGCTGGCGTGGCCGATTATCACCTCTTTGGCGCTGATGATTGTTGCCTCGCTGCTGGACAGCCAGTCCAATAACCTGACCCGCCCGGATCAGCTGATGGTCAGCCAGTTCCTGCTGGGCTTCGGCAGCGCCTTCTTCCTGGCGCCCGCCATGCTGGCCGCCATTGGCGGGGTAATTGCCGACCCGCGTAACCTGGTCAGCTTTTCGGTCATGTTTGGCATGAGCCAGAACCTCGGCGGCCTGCTGGGATCGGCGATTCTCGGCACCTTCCAGACCTGGCGCGAGAAATACCACTCCAGCCTGCTGGCGGATCAGCTCACCACGCTTAACCCGCTGGTCAACGAGCGGATTCAGCTTTATACCCAGATGTATAAAAGCCTGATTGGCGACAGTACGCTGCTGGGAACGCAGGCCATTACCCAGCTACAGACGGTGACCAGCCTTGAGGCAAATATTCTGGCCTACAACGATACTTATCTGCTGACGGCAAGCATCGCTGCCGCCACGCTGGTCTGGATTTTATGGCGCTTGCTGCGCCTGCGCATTACTGCCCGTATGGCGCTGAAGAACGCCACCGGCAACAAATAATTGTAATATTTCTGGAGAGTTTATGAGTCAGCAGGATGCCGCCAAAGAGCAGGCCAACACCCGCAAAAATGTGCGCATTGTTTCCGTTTTCACCGCCGCTGCCATCGGTATTGTCGGCGTGCTGGTCATTCTTTACGCCTGGCAGCTGCCGCCGTTTACCCGCCACGCGCAGTTTACCGACAACGCCTACGTGCGCGGCCAGACGACGTTCATCAGCCCCCAGGTTAACGGCTATATCACCGAGGTGAAGGTTCAGGACTTTGTGCAGGTCAAAAAAGGCGATCTGCTGTTGCAGATCGATGACCGCATCTATCGCCAGCGCGTCCATCAGGCCGAGGCGCAGCTGGCGATGAAAATAGCCGCCCTGAATAACAACCTGCAGCAGCGGAAAAGCGCCGAAGCGGCCATTGCCAAAAATGAAGCCGCGCTGAAAAATGCCCGCGCCCAGAGCCTGAAAACCCAGGCGGATTTAAAGCGCGTGAAGGATCTGACGGCGGATGGGTCGCTTTCCATTCGCGAGCGCGATGCCGCGCTGGCCAGTGCGGCTCAGGGCAGCGCGGATATCGACCAGGCGAAAGCCACGCTTGAGATGTCGCGTCAGGATCTGCAGACGGTGATTGTGAACCGCGGTGCGCTGGAAGCGGATGTTGAAAACGCCAAAGCGGCGCTGGAGCTGGCGCAGATTGACCTGCAAAATACCCGCATTATCGCACCGCGCGACGGCCAGCTCGGCCAGATTGCCGTGCGTCTCGGCGCGTACGTGACCGCCGGAACGCACCTCACTACGCTGGTACCGCCGCAGCACTGGGTAATCGCCAACATCAAAGAGACCCAGCTGGCAGAGCTGCGCGTCGGTCAGCCGGTGAAGTTTACCGTCGATGCCTTAAACAACAAAGCGTATCAGGGCCGCGTAGAGAGCATCTCGCCGGCGACCGGGGTTGAATTTAGCGCCATCACGCCGGACAACGCCACCGGCAACTTTGTTAAAATCGCCCAGCGTATTCCGGTGCGCATTGAGGTGCTCGGTAAGCGTGAAGAGTCTGCGCTGCTGCGTCCGGGTATGTCGGTCCAGGTGACGATCGATACGCGGGAGGCGAAGTGATGATCCTTCGCCCGATAGCCGCGCTGGTGGGGGCGCTCATGCTGGCCGGATGCCAGTCCGTTGACGTCAAGCCGGCGCAGCCGACCCTGCAAATTCCGGCTCAATGGCGCGCCGTCTCAGGGCCAGCCAGCCCGACGGAACAGCTCTGGTGGCGCAATTTTCATGACAACAACCTCAACCGCTATGTGGACCAGGCGCTAAAAAATAACAGCGATGTGCTGATTGCCCGCGAGCGGATAAACGAATATCAGGCGCGGGTCTTTGCCGCCGACGGCAGCCTGTTTCCTTCGCTCGACGCGGGCGTAACCGGGACGCGCGCCCGTTCTCAATCCGCCGCCACTGGGCTTCCGGTTTACAGCACGCTGTACAGAGGCAGCCTGACGGCGAGCTATGACGTTGATATCTGGGGCGTCAACCGCAGCACCTCGCGCGCTGCCGAAGCCTCGCTGGCGGCGCAAAAAGCCGCCGCCGCCGCCGCGGATTTGACCGTCGCCTCGTCTGTGGCATCCGGGTATGTCACCCTGCTCTCGCTTGACGAGCAACTGCGGGTGACCGAGTCCACGCTGAAATCGCGCGAAGAGGCGTTTAAGCTTGCCAAACGCCAGCTTGAGACGGGCTACAGTTCGCGCCTGGAGCTGATGCAGTCGGATTCCGAGCTTCGCTCAACGCGAGCGCAGGTGCCCGTGCTGCGGCATCAGATTGCGCAGCAGGAGAATGCCCTGAGCCTGCTGCTGGGAAGCAATCCCGGTGCGGTAGCGCGTAGCGAAAGCTTTGCGGCGCTGACGCCGCTCACGCTGCCGTCACAGCTGCCCTCCACGCTCCTGAATCGTCGGCCAGATATCGTGCAGGCCGAGCGACAGCTGGTTGCGGCTGATGCCTCGCTTGCCGCGTCACGCGCCAGCCTGCTGCCGTCGATCAACCTGACCGCAACCGGATCGATCCAGGATCGCACCCTTTCCGGCCTGCTGGACAACCCGCTCCAGCTCTGGAGCGCAGGCGGCAGCATTCTCGCCCCGCTGCTGAACCGCCAGGCGCTGAACGCGCAGGTGGATATTTCCCAGTCCCAGCGTAACCAGGCGCTGTATGCGTATGAAAAAACCGTGCGTAACGCGTTTGCCGAAGTGAACAACAGCCTTGATGCCATTACGCGCTATCAGGAACAGCTGACGGAGCTGCTTGCCCAGCAGGATGTGGCCCGGGAGACGCTGCGCATTGCGCAGAACCGCTATCGCAACGGTTATTCATCCTATCTTGACGTGCTGGACGCGCAGCGCACGCTGTACTCGGTCCAGACCAACGTGGTGCAGGTCAAAAATAACCTGCTGCTGGCGCAGATTGATTTGTATAAAGCGCTGGGCGGCGGCTGGGTCAATGTCTGAAGGCGTTTAACGGGCCTGGATTTCGTCACGTAGGCCGGGTAAGGCGCAGCCGCCACCCGGCGATTCCCCCTCAGGAGACAATCTATGCAACAAAAGTGGTCTGCAGTTGATAATTTCATGATTTCGTCACTTATTCCTGACGATGACGTACTGAGCCAGGTTCTGGAAAACAACAAGCGCGCCGGGCTACCCGAACACGATGTCGCCGCCAATCAGGGGCAGCTGCTGGCACTGTTCGTGCGCATGACGCAGGCAAGACGCATTCTTGAGATCGGGACGCTGGGTGCCTACAGCTCAATCTGGATGGCGCGCGCTCTCCCCCCGGACGGTAAGCTGATTACGCTCGAGGCGGACCCAACGCATGCTGATGTTGCCCGCCAGAATATTCGCCTCGCGGGGCTGAACGATCGTATTGAATTAATAGAAGGCCCGGCGCTGAACTCGCTGGAGAATTTCGGTGACGTTCCGCCGTTCGACCTGATCTTTATTGATGCCGATAAGCCAAACAATCCCGGCTATCTGGAGTGGGCGCTTCACTATTCCCGTCCCGGCACGGTGATTATCGGCGATAACGTGGTCCGCGACGGCGAGGTCATTAACGGGCAAAGCGACGACGCGCGCGTGCTGGGCGTACGGCGTTTTATCGAGATGACGGGGGTTAACCCGCGCTTAACCGCCACCGCGCTGCAAACGGTGGGGGTTAAGGGATGGGATGGGTTTACGCTGGCGATTGTGAATGGGTGAAAAAATGTGCGGGCTGATGCCCTCACCCCGACCCTCTCCCACAGGGAAAGGGAGAAAACCGGGCAAGGACGTTAAGCGGAAATCTGCTCCATCGCCTGCAATATACGCTTATCCGAAATCGGATACGGCGTACCGAGCTGCTGGGCAAAGAAGCTGACGCGCAGCTCCTCGATCATCCAGCGGATCTCCTGCACATCTTCATCGTCGCGGCGCGCCGGCGGCAGCTTGTTTAACCACTGCTGCCACGACTGCTGCACGCTTTCGACCTTCAGCATCTGCGCGCGATCGCGGTGCGGATCGATCGCCATTTTCTCCAGACGTTTTTCAATCGCCTGCAGATAGCGCAGCGTATCGCCCAGACGCTTAAAGCCGTTGCCGGTGACAAAGCCGCGGTACACCAGCCCCGCCATCTGCGCCTTCACGTCCGACAGTCCCAGCGCCATGGTCATATCCACGCGCCCCTTCAGGCGCTTGTTGATATTGAACACGGCGGTGAGGATCTGCTCGACCTGTTTGGCAATCTCCACCACGGTGTCGTTCAGCTCGGCGCGCACCTTGTCATGCAGCTTCGCAAAACCTTCTTCCGTCCAGACCGGGCCGCCCGCCTCGTGGATCAGCTTGTCCACGCCGCAGGAGATGCAGTCGTCAATCAGATCCAGCACCTTGCCGTACGGGTTAAAGTAGAGCCCCAGCTTGGCTTTGTTCGGCAGCTTCTCGTGCAGATACTTGATCGGCGACGGGATGTTGAGCAGCAGCAGGCGGCGCAGCCCGCGCCACATCATCTGCTGCTGTTCCTGCGGGTTATCAAAGAGCTTAATCGCCACGCTGTCACGTTCGTCCACCAGCGCCGGCCAGGCTTTGACCTTATAGTTGCCGCGCTTCTGCTCGTAGCTTTCCGGAAGCTGGCCAAAGCTCCAGATATGCAGCCCGCTCTGCTCGATGCCGTCGTCCGCCACCGCAGAAAGCGTCTCCTGAACTTTGCCTTTCAGCGCCTCTTTCAGCTCGCTGAGGGAACGCCCTTCCAGCAGCTTTTTGTTTTTATCATCCACCACGCGGAAGCTGATTTTCAGGTGATCGGGCACCTGATCCCAGTTCCAGTCTTCGCGGTCGATGGTGGTACCGGTCATGCGGCGGAACTCACGCTCCAGCGCGTCCAGCAGCGGCAGTTCCAGCGGCGTGACGCGGCCCAGAAACGCTTCCGCATAGTTTGGCGCTGGCACAAAATTGCGCCGCACCGGTTTCGGCAGGGATTTGATCAGCGCAATCACCAGCTCGCGGCGCAGGCCGGGGATCTGCCACTCAAACCCGCTCTCGTCGACCTGGTTTAACAGCGGCAGCGGAATGTGGACGGTTACGCCGTCCGCGTCGGTGCCCGGTTCAAACTGGTAGGTCAGACGCAGCTTGAGGTTGCCCTGATGCCAGAAGTTCGGGTAGTCGAGCTTGCTGACCGACTCCGCCCCCTCTTTAATCAGCATGCTCTTTTCGAAGTTGAGCAGGTCCGGCGTCGCTTTGCTGGCCTTCTTCCACCAGCTGTCAAAGTGGCGGGCGGAGATAACATCATGGCTGATGCGCTGGTCGTAAAACTCAAACAGCGCCTCATCGTCCACCAGAATGTCGCGGCGTCGGGACTTGTGCTCAAGCTCTTCCACCTCGGCGCGCAGCTTCAGGTTTTCACGGAAGAACGCGTGGCGCGTCTGCCAGTCCCCCTCCACCAGCGCGTGGCGGATAAACAGCTCGCGGCTGAGCGCCGGATCGATCTGGCTGTAGTTGACCTTACGCGCGGCGACCACCGGCAGGCCGTAAACGGTCACTTTTTCGGTCGCCATCACCGCGCCCTGCGCGCGCTCCCAGTGCGGCTCGCTGTACGAGCGTTTCAGCAGGTGCTGCGCCACCGGCTCAACCCATTCCGGGTCGATGCGCGCGGC
This sequence comes from Enterobacter cloacae complex sp. P47BA, assembly GCF_014930485.1. Taxonomy (NCBI): domain Bacteria; kingdom Pseudomonadati; phylum Pseudomonadota; class Gammaproteobacteria; order Enterobacterales; family Enterobacteriaceae; genus Enterobacter; species Enterobacter cloacae complex sp. P47BA. Next base: position 385,816 of record NZ_JADBRF010000001.1, read on the forward strand.
AATGCGCCCCCACAGGCGGCTGGTTTCCACCAGCTCCGCGACCATGGTCCACTTCGGCGGCTTCTTGAACAAGCCGGAACCCGGGAAGATGGAGAAACGCGCGTTACGCGCGCCGGTATATTCCTGCTTATCCGCATCCTTCATCCCGATATGGGACAGCAGGCCGGTCAGCAGCGCGATATGAATTTCGCGGTACTCCGCCGGTTCACTGTTCACCGGAATGCCCAGCTCTTTCACCACCTGGCGCAGCTGGGTGTAGATATCCTGCCATTCACGCACGCGCAGATAATTAAGGAAATCCACGCGGCACTGGCGGCGGAACTGGTTCGAGGAGAGCGCTTTCTGCTGCTCGCCGAGGTAGTTCCACAGGTTCACAAAGGCGAGGAAATCGGACTCTTTGTCGTGGAAGCGGCGGTGCTTTTCGTCCGACGCCTGCTGTTTGTCCATCGGACGCTCGCGCGGGTCCTGAATGGAGAGCGCCGAGGTGATGATCATCGCCTCGCGCACGCAACCGTGCTTTTGCGCTTCCAGCACCATGCGCGCCAGGCGCGGGTCGACCGGCAGCTGGCTGAGTTGGCGGCCCAGCGGCGTCAGCTTATAGATGCTCGCCTGCTCGTCGGTGGTAATCGCCCCGAGTTCTTCCAGCAGACGCACGCCGTCCTGAATGTTGCGCTTGTCCGGCGCTTCCACAAACGGAAACGCCGCGATGTCGCCCAGCCCCAGCGCGGTCATCTGCAGGATAACGGACGCCAGGTTGGTGCGCAGAATTTCCGGGTCGGTAAACTCCGGGCGCGACAGGAAATCGTCTTCGGAATAAAGACGAATACAGATCCCTTCCGACACGCGGCCGCAGCGGCCCTTACGCTGGTTAGCGGAAGCCTGGGAGACCGGCTCAATCGGCAGGCGCTGAACCTTGGTGCGGTAGCTGTAGCGGCTGATGCGCGCCGTGCCCGGGTCGATAACGTATTTAATCCCCGGTACGGTCAGCGAGGTCTCCGCCACGTTGGTCGCCAGCACGATGCGGCGTCCGCTGTGTGGCTGGAAGACGCGGTTCTGTTCGCTGTTGGACAGGCGCGCGTACAGCGGCAGGATCTCGGTGTGGCGCAGGTCGCGCTTGCTGAGCGCATCGGCGGTATCGCGAATTTCGCGCTCGCCGCTCATGAAGATCAGAATGTCTCCCGCGCTCTCGTTGCCCAGCTCGTCAACGGCGTCGAAGATGGCCTGCAGCTGGTCGCGCTCGGTATCGTCCGCCTCTTCCACAATCGGGCGATAGCGCACTTCCACCGGATAGGTGCGGCCCGACACTTCAATAATCGGCGCATTGTTGAAGTGTTTTGAGAAGCGCTCCGGGTCGATGGTCGCGGAGGTAATGATGATTTTCAGATCAGGGCGACGCGGCAGCAGCTCTTTCAGGTAGCCGAGCAGGAAGTCGATGTTCAGGCTGCGCTCGTGCGCTTCATCGATGATGATGGTGTCGTACTGCATCAGCAGGCGGTCCTGCTGTATTTCTGCCAGCAGAATACCGTCCGTCATCAGCTTGACCATGGTGTTGTCGCTGACGTGGTCGCTGAATCGTACCTTGTAGCCGATGCAGCCGCCCGGCTCCGTCTGCAGCTCTTCGGCAATACGGTTCGCCACGGTGCGCGCCGCCAGACGACGCGGCTGGGTGTGGCCAATCAGCCCCTTCACCCCGCGCCCCAGCTCCATGCAGATTTTCGGCAGCTGGGTGGTTTTGCCTGAACCGGTTTCCCCCGCGACAATCACCACCTGGTGGTCGCGGACGGCCTCAAGGATGTCCTGTTTCTTCTGGCTGACGGGCAGGTTTTCCGGGTAGGTGATCGCCGGTCGCGCGGCTTCGCGCAGCACAACCTTCCCTGCCGCCTGTTCAATCTCTTTGGCCATCTCCTGGTAAATGGCCTGTTGAGCATCAGGATTTTTAACCTTCTTCACGCCGTGCAGACGGCGGGCGAAGCGCTGTTTATCGCGCAGCGTCAGAGAATCGAGCTGTTGCAGGAGCATCGGGAAGGTCAATTTTTGTTGTTCTGTCATAGCGTTAAAGGGCAGTACACGCCCTGATAAACTCTCTTTTTAATGATTGCTATAGAGTACCACACTGACGCCTTTAGTGCCTTATTCAAAAAATTCGAACATAGGCTTCGATATATTGCGCTATCTCTGTGGCAGGATTGTGAATAGAGTGTCAACAAGCAACGGGGCAACCCCCTTCAATCAAATGCAACAACAGGAATCACCCATGAGCAAAGTATTAGTTTTGAAATCCAGTATTCTGGCAGGGTACTCTCAGTCTGGTCAGCTGTCTGATTACTTCGTTGAACAGTGGCGTGAACAGCATTCTGCTGACGAAATCACCGTGCGTGACCTGGCTGCAAACCCAATTCCTGTGCTCGATGGCGAGCTGGTTGGCGCGCTGCGCCCAAGCGATGCGCCACTGAGCCCGCGTCAGCAGGAAGCGCTGGCCCTGTCCGACGAACTGATTGCTGAGCTGCAGGCACATGACGTCATCGTCATCAACGCCCCAATGTACAACTTCAACATCCCAACCCAGCTGAAGAACTACTTCGACCTGGTGGCGCGTGCTGGCGTAACCTTCCGTTACACCGAGAATGGTCCTGAAGGTCTGGTAAAAGGCAAACGCGCTATCGTGCTGACCAGCCGCGGCGGTCTTCACAAAGATACCCCAACCGACCTGGTTGCGCCGTACCTGAGCCTTTTCCTGGGCTTCATCGGTATCACTGACGTGAACTTCGTGTTCGCGGAAGGTATCGCTTACGGTCCGGAAGTGGCGACCAAAGCACAGACCGACGCGAAAGCCGCCATCGACAGCCTGGTTGCAGCGTAAGACTTCTCCCTCTCACCGCCCGGTGGGAGGGTTTTTCTTTTCCCCCGCATTTCGTTATCATCCGCTCCCACTCTCCAGCCGGGCGGCCTGATGTCTGCGATCATTGATTCTTTTATTGCCCCACCGTGTCACGATGACATTCAGATCCTCTGGCAGGATGAACATCTGCTGCTGATTAATAAGCCTTCTGGCCTGCTCAGCCTCTCGGGCAAAAACCCGCAAAACCTCGATTCTGTCCATTATCGTCTGGTGCAGACGTTCCCCGGCTGCACGCTGGTACACCGTCTGGATTTTGGCACGTCCGGGCTGATGGTGGTTGCGCGCAATAAGGCCATCAACGCGGCGCTGTGCCAGCAGTTCAGCCAGCGCAGCGTGGAGAAAGGCTACAGCGCCCTGCTTTGCGGCCACGTGGAAAATGATGAAGGGGTTATTGATGCGCCGATTGCCAAAGACCCGGCGCTGTTTCCACTGATGTCGATCTGCGCCATCACCGGTAAACCCGCCCGCTCTCGTTATCAGGTCGTGGAACGGTTTTATCAGGGGGCGGGACTGCCGCTAACACGCGTGAAACTGATCCCGGAGACCGGGCGAACCCATCAGCTGCGTATTCACTGCCAGCAGCTGGGACACCCGATTCTGGGCTGCGATCTGTATGGCGGTCTTGACGCGCCGGGGGTAGAAAACGCGCCCCGGCTGATGCTGCATGCCAGCGAGCTGAATTTTATTCATCCCGTGAGCGGAGAGCCGGTTAACGCCCGTCACGCCGCCCCGTTCTGAATGCGGTTTACCACATCAAATCATCAGGGATTTTGAAGTCCGCGTACGGATCGTCTTCGTCCTGCTCTTCCTGGCTGAGCGCGCTGTTTAAGACGATGCTGTCGGCATCGCGCTGGGCAATTTTATCGGCCACTACTGCCGGAATGATCGCGTAGTCGCAGTCACCGTTAGCATTGAGCACCAGGCGCGCAATCGCCAGACGGCCGTTGATCAGCTGGGTCTGCGTTTGCTTATCGACTTCGATCTTTTTAATCAGCGTACCGTCGGTGAAGTTAAAGGTGATGTTGCCTTTCGCCACGGTGATACGGTTCATCTCAATCAGCTGCTTCACCTGCGCCTTAAACTCTTTCGCCAGCACGGCCTGCTTCTGCTGCTCGCTCAGCAGCCTGTCACGCTCGATCTGCGCCTTCTTGTTCTCTTCTACCGCTTCCCGAGCCTCACGTGCCTGAACGCGTGATTTCTTTGCCGTGCGCTGCACTTTCGCGGCTTTCTTGCTGCTGACCAGGCCCGCTTTCAGCATCTGCTCTTGTAAGGTGAGTTTTGTCATGATCGTTTCTAAACCGGTTGGAAATTTTGGGGATTATAGCGGGAATTGAGGATGGTGTACCAGAGAAGCAGATATGCCGTTTAGCTGCCTGAATCTGGTTCATTATTGATTCAACATAGACTCACGCTAACGCCTAAAAAAATGGTTAAAAATTGCCTGGTTATTTTCTTAAAAAAAATGAGCAGTTCATAAATATGATGTGGGTTGAATATCTGTGTTCGCTTCAGGCGTAGGCTGCTTTTTCTTATTAAAGAATGAAAAAATATGCCCTTGAAAGAAACAATGTTGCTTAACGATAAGGATTCGGCATGTTCCGACTCTACCGGTCACATGATTTAACACGGCAATTAAGCCCTGGAGATTTTCAATACATTCTCACGCCGGCAGGTTCGCTGAAAGAGGCATGTATACATTATGATCTGTCTTATGAAGCTAACGGTCAAAGCCTCTCTTTTGGTCTCCCCAAAAAAATATACAGCGTGTTCCCATATAAAAGGCCGTATGAGCGAAAAGGTCGCGGCTACGCAGATCCGATTTATGATGAGGTTGAGCACGAGCTGCAAATTGGCTGGCTTGTTGGTGTAGATACCTCCAGGCGCTGGAGCAGCGACCGGAATCCATTTTACATCGACGACAACGGCGATCTGATGTTTACTCCTACAGCCTCATCCTGGCATGCATGGTATAAGGACTCAATCATGAGTGCCTACCGGCACGTTATTGCCGATCGGCAAGGCAGGAAGCCTGCCCCCACTCAACGGATACATTATGATTATTACGGACCAACAACAGCACGATCGGGGAAAACGCTGAACAGTAAAACCGTTGGCCGCCTGCTGGCCGCTGGCGGTGTATATAACGGCAACATTGAAGGGTTTCATGAAACCGCGCAGCAGCTTGGCGGGGATGCTCCAGCGGGTTACGATCAAGTGATGAATAACAAAGGGTTAATTATTACGGGTGCCTCTGTTGCAGCAGGATTAACAATGGGCAGGTTGAATCCTCTAAGCGAGATAGATGAAATATCGGGTCTCAGTAAAATACCAACGTTTGAAAGCCCTTATGTAAAAGGTTTCACATCTGAAAGCGGTACGTTAGTGAACGCTGAACACGCCATTATCGATCCGAAAAAGCTCGCAACCTATGCTTTAGATTCAACACATCCTACAGGTGGGCACAAAGCCAGGGTGTTTGAGTCAGCGCTGGGATATAACCCAACTAATGCAGATGTTTTAGCAGCAAAAATTCAGGAAGGCGTATTATCGGTCCCAGCAAAAGTGTTGCAGGCCAACAATTACGGTCAAACAATGGCTGTCGATATGCCCATTTTAGGCGTCAACGGTGAAACAGCGATCGTGCGTACAGGCTGGATGTATGAAACTGACGCGCTAGTTCCTCGCCTGACAACCCTATTCGTTAAATGAGAAAACAAAAATGAAGAGAGCCGAATTAGACGTTGTGGTTTTAGACGAGGATATACCGGATGAAGGACTGGTAAAAGGGGCTGTTGGTACGATTGTTATGGTTTTCGATACTCCGACACTGGGCTATCTTGTCGAATTTTGCGACGAGGAAGGAAGAACAATAGCAATGCCTGCTTTGCTACCCGCTCAGCTAAAGAGTTATTTCATTCCTGGCACCCTCAAAACACGGTTGGTTCGCCCTGAATAAAGTGTGATTGAAAGCGTAAGCCTGCAGTATGAAAAAATTAGCTGGCGCATCGTCGATGGGAACATCATGCACAGCGACGCCTGGAACGAACGTCTTACAGCATAGCCCAAAGGGGCCCGATGCCCCTTACTCTTTCACTTCCCTGCCTGAAGCAATCTGAAGTTTCCACTCAGCGTCTCCCTGTTCATGAACTTCCCTCATGTTGCATTGAAATTAAGTCACTTCCCCTGCGCCACAGGCTCAGGCATAAATTATGCATTAGTAACTTCTTAGCAACATGAACTTAGGATGCATAACCACAATGAGCAAAGCTTTCACATATACCCTTAAGCGCAGTTGCTTCGATGAGAATTACAACCCGTCAGAAAATACGCGTACAACCACCAACTTTGCCAACCTGGCGCGTGGGGAAAAACGTCAGGAAAACCTGCGCAATACGCTGGTGATGATCAACAACCGCTTCAATGCCCTGGCGCGCTGGGATAACCCGACCGCCGATCGCTACGCGGTTGAGCTTGAAATCATCTCTGTCGATTTGAACATTGGCGCGGAAAAGCCGTTCCCGGCCATCGAGATTTTGCAGACGTATATTGTCGACAAGAAAAATAACCAGCGTATCGCAGGCATTGTCGGGAATAACTTCTCCTCTTACGTGCGGGATTATGATTTCAGCGTCCTGCTGCTGGAGCACAACAAGAACCAGCAGCACTTCAGTATTCCGGAAAAGTTTGGCGAACTGCACGGCAATATTTTCCGCCATTTTGTGAACTCGCCGGAATACAAAGAGAACTTCAGAAAGGGCCCGGTGATCTGCCTGAGCGTCTCGAGCAAAGACACCTATCGCCGCACCGGTAACCAGCACCCTGTTCTGGGCATTGAGTACGCGCCGGATGGCGAATCGTTAACGGAACTGTACTTCGCCAAAATGGGCCTGAAGGTCCGCTACTTCATGCCTGAGAACAGCGTGGCGCCTTTCGCGTTCTTCTTTACCGGAGACTTGCTGAGCGATTACACCGATCTGGAACTGATCGGCACCATCAGCACGATGGAGACGTTCCAGAAAATCTATCGCCCGGAAATTTATAACGCGAACTCGGCGGCGGGACTGTTTTATCGCCCGGACCTGAACCAGCAGGATCATTCATTAACCAAAATTATTTATGACCGCGAAGAGCGAAGCCGGCTGGCGATTGAACAGGGTCGATTTACCGAAGAATATTTCATTAAGCCTTATAAACATATTCTCGAGCAGTGGTCTGATAACTACACGCTTTAATTCATCAAAAAAGGTCTTTTATTATGAAAACATTGCTCCCGACGTCTACGGCTGGCAGCCTGCCTAAGCCGACCTGGCTTGCGCAACCTGAAACGCTCTGGTCTCCGTGGAAACTGCAGGATCAGGAATTACTGGCGGGTAAACAGGATGCACTGCGCCTGTCTCTTGACGAGCAGATCCGAGCGGGAATCGATATTGTCAGCGACGGGGAACAGACCCGTCAGCACTTCGTCACCACCTTTATTGAACACCTGAGCGGCGTCGATTTTGAAAATCGCCAGACCGTGCGCATTCGTAACCGCTACGACGCCAGCGTGCCGACCGTGGTTTCTGCCGTTGCGCGTCAGAAGCCGGTATTCGTGGACGATGCAAAGTACCTGCGCCAACTCACGGACAAGCCGATCAAATGGGCCCTGCCAGGGCCAATGACCATGATCGACACCCTTTACGACGCGCATTATAAAAGCCGCGAAAAGCTGGCCTGGGAATTCGCCAAAATCCTCAACCAGGAAGCGCGCGAATTAGAAGCCGCGGGCGTGGATATTATCCAGTTCGACGAGCCGGCGTTTAACGTCTTTTTTGATGAGGTCAACGACTGGGGTATCGCCGCGCTCGAGCGCGCCATTGAGGGTCTGAAATGCGAAACCGCAGTGCACATCTGCTACGGCTACGGCATCAAGGCCAATACCGACTGGAAAAAGACGCTCGGCTCAGAATGGCGCCAGTATGAAGAGGCCTTCCCTAAGCTGCAAACCTCTAACATCGACATCATCTCCCTGGAGTGCCACAACTCCCGCGTACCGATGGATCTGCTGGAGCTGATTCGCGGTAAAAAGGTGATGGTTGGGGCGATTGACGTGGCAACCAATACCGTCGAAACGCCAGAAGAGGTCGCCGACACCCTGCGTAAAGCGCTGCAGTTCGTCGACGCCGACAAGCTTTACCCCTCAACCAACTGCGGCATGGCTCCCCTCTCCCGTCAGGTGGCTAACGGCAAGCTGAAAGCGCTTAGCGCTGGCGCAGAAATTATCCGCAAGGAGCTCGGCGCGTAATCGCCTTACGTTTGCCAGTACGGCGGCGAGCCGAAAAACGCCACGTAATAATCAATCACCGCCCTGACGTTCAGGGGCGGATGACGTGCGTGAGGATAGATCGCCGCAATATTCAGCGGCTCCGTATTGATAGCGCACGCCATTTCCGGCATAAGAGCGACCAGCTCCCCCCGCTGCAGCCTGTCGCCAATCAGCCAGTCCGGAAACAGGACGATCCCCATTCCACCCAGCGCGGCAATGAGCAGCGACTCCGCATTATTGGACGTCATCAGCGGCGCGACGGGATAGTGCACCCAATTCTCCCCCTTGCGTCGCACAAGCCAGCGATTAGGGCCAGACGAACCGCGATACACCAGGCATTTATGCTGGCTCAGCTCGGCCGGGTCGGCCGGTACGCCGTGTTGACGCATATACGCGGGCGACGCGGCAAGATGGTAGCGCTGCTGCCCGAAGATGCGGGCGTGGAACGTCGAGTCCGTCAGCGTGCCGATGCGAAAAATGAGGTCGGCGGCATCCCGGTGCGGGTCGATAAAGTCATCGGTCAGCGTCAGCTCTATGGTTAACCGTGGATAACGCTCGGCCAGGCCTGCCAGGCCGGGTGCAACGTGCCTCTGTCCAAAAAATACCGGCCCGTTAATGCGTACCGTGCCGGAGGGTTCGGTCGAACGTTCATCCAGCTCCCGACGCGCCTCTTCGAAGTTATCGACCATCGCCCGGGCATAGCGGATAAAAAGATGCCCGTTTTCCGTGGGGATCACCGCCCGGGTATTGCGATAGAACAGCTGCTGGCCGAGCGCGTCTTCAAGCTGATGAATAATCCGCGACACCTGCGAGGCAGAAATGCCCTGCCGTCGCGCAACGACGGAAAAGTTCTGCGTTTCATAGACGGCAATAAACAGCAGCAGTGAGCGAAGGTTCATGCTTCCGGCATCTGACATTAATGCATTTCCTGCAAAGGTGTTTCCTGCATTATGGCATTTTTCTCACATGTCTACCGACGTAATCTTCTTCGCCTGATAATGGAGGAAGCATAATGCAGTTTGTATTGATTTTACTGGTGATTGCCGGCGGGATGGGCCTCTCCGTCGAGGCGGGTTTGCTGGGGCCGTTAGGGGGAGAAGTGGGCGATTTATGGGCCACGTTCAGCATTTTCGGGGTCGGCGCCGCGCTGACCTTTCTGCTGATGCTGTTTTTCAGCCCGCGCAACGGTCCGTCGTTTTTCGCACAGCCCGGCTGGCAGCTGCTTGGCGGCGTGCTGGGTCCTGTTTACGTTGTCATTCTGACTATCGCCACCCCCGCTATCGGCATCGCTCTGACGATGATCGGCATTCTGGCAGGTCAGGTTTTTAAAAGCCTGATCATTGACCACTTTGGCCTGCTGGGTACGCCGCACAGGAAGATAAACGCAAGACGCATCGTGGCGCTGGTTTTTATTATTGCCGCACTGGTACTGGTCGCAAAGGGGTAAACACATGACACTGATGATGATAATTCTGGCCATCTGCGGCGGGGCGACGCTGAGCATACAGGCCGCAATTAACGGACAGCTCGGCAGCAGCGTGGGCGTTTTCAAGAGCGCGTTTCTGACGTTTTCCGTCGGCGCGCTGGTGACCGCCCTGCTCATTTTCTTCTTTGAGCCTAAGCAGACGGTCACGCTGCTGGACGTGCCGAAATGGCAGCTCCTCGGGGCGATGTTCGGCGTGCCCTACATTGTGATCATGGTGCTCGCCGTGCAGCGCATCGGCACCGCCGTCGCCACGGTGGCGGTGATATTCGGCCAGCTCGCCATGAGCATGCTGATAGATAACTTTGGCTGGTTGAACAATCCCGCTATTCCGTTTTCACCGAGCCGTCTGGGCGCGGTGGTGTGCCTGGGGATTGCCCTGTACTTCATTTACTCCAGCAGCAAAAACGGCGATGTTCGCGACTAAGCTTCCGTATTCCGGGTAAAGAACAGCGTCACCGTGGCGACGGTGACGCCAAATTTCTTCATCTCGGTTTTATTGAACAGATGCGTCTCATCCTGCAGGTACATCCAGTCATCAAAGTTCAGCAGCCACGTTTTGCCGTTGGCCTTCACGTTTATGCTGTAATGCCAGTTAAAGGCGTTGCCTGCGGCCTGTCCCGTGGCAACCCCTTCAATATCCCCTGCCGTTCCCTCGTAGCGATCGTTCCCCACGCGGCGAATGTGCCAGACTCGCTGCTGCTTCTCGCCGTCGTCGTAAACGAAGTGCTCGTTGAGCGTAAGCGTATCGCCGATAACGTCTCCGGCAATTTCAACGTGAAAGCGGCGGATCTGCTTGCCGCTGCGATCCTGCACCATGCCCCACGCTTCGGTTTTGCCCTGAAAGTAGTGGAAGATATCAAGCCGCGGCTGCTGCTGACGATACTCGGACACCTCCGTACTGCAGCCGGCCAGCAGCATCGTGAATGCCAGCGCCAGCGTCAGGATTCGTTTCATTTTTTGCCTCCGATTAGCTGCTGACGCAGCTCAGGATATTGCGTGCGGGGATCGAGCCAGATGGCCAGAAAGCGGGTGCTGAACGCCTCTGACTGGCGCGGACCGAGCGGAATAAAAGATTTTTGCGCCGACGACGCGCGGTACCAGAACTGCCCCTGCTTATCGTTGAGAACAAACGCCAGCTGTGAACCCGGTCTGACATCCGGCCACAGGGACTGGAGCATCCTTAGCCAGGCTTCACTTTGCGGTTCCTGCGTCAGGATCCCCTGCGCCTGCCACTGGTCGCGGGTCGCCTCAACCAGTTCATCGCGATCTATGTCGCGCGCGTAGGTAATAATCAGCGCCTGATCCTGATCGTCCCGGCTGTAACGGCCATCCGGCGTGCGAAGCTGAGAGGTATAGACCGTGAACGGCCCCCAGGTCAGCGTGGCGTCGCCCACCTTGCGCCAGGCCAGCCAGTCGGCGGCCTGAGCACCAGGAACAACCAGCATGAGGCAAAACAGCAGAACCGCAGCCCTCATTTTTGTCTCCCCATTAGCAGGTGGAAAAACAGCATCAGCACCAGCCAGCCCGGCGCCATCCAGCTGACGACGATAAAGGTCGGCTCCAGAAACGTGATGGCACCCAACCGCTCGCCAATCAGGTAGGCCACCGGGCCTCCCACGGCCGCCAGCAGGGTCAGCAGCCAGCCGGGTAACGTGGTGGTACGCGCAAGCTGCGTCCAGACCACGGCGAACATCAGCCACAATGCCACCATCCAGAGCGGCATCAGGGAGTCACCCGTGAAGGCAATCAGCCCCGTCAGCGCCCAGAGCGCATCCAGCAGGCTGCCCGCCGAGGCCAGCCCAATGGCGTAAAGACGGTATGCTGTCGGCAAGAGCAGGCACGCCAGGATCGCCAGCCCGAGCCAGATAATCAGGCCCTGTTCGCGAAACAGCACTACCAGCGCCCAGTAGAGATCGAACGCGACGGCCAGCAGAAAGACCTGAAGGTAGCGTCTCATACGCGCTCGGCGGTCAGCTGCACCACGCTGATGGTGCGGGCGTTAAACCCGGCTTCGCAGTAGCCGAAGTAGTACAGCCACATGCGGCGGAACCGTTCATCAAAGCCAAGCTTTTCAATCTCCGGCCAGGCGTGGACAAAGCGCTGCCGCCAGTGGGCCAGCGTGCGGGCGTAGTCCGGCCCCATGTCGAAGAGATTGCGCACCACGAAATCGGTGTGGCGCGTCATCAGCTCGTTCATCGCCGTAATGCTCGGCAGGAAGCCGCCGGGGAAAATGTAGCGCTGGATAAAATCGACGCTTTTGCTGTAGTCGCGGTAGCGCTGGTCCTGAATGGTGATGGCCTGAATCGCCATCCGTCCACCGGGGCGCAGCCGCGCCTGACAGGTACGAAAGAACGTGGGCAGATAGCGTTGCCCGACGGCTTCAATCATCTCTATCGAGACCAGCTTGTCGTACTGCCCGGTAAGGTCGCGATAGTCGCAGAGCAGTACCTCAACCCGATCCTGCAGCCCGGCGCGGGCAATGCGCTCGGTCGCCCAGATATATTGCTCCTGCGACAGCGTGGTGGTGGTCACCCGACAGCCGTAGTGACGGGCGGCGTATTCCGCCATCGCCCCCCAGCCGGTGCCAATTTCCAGCAGGTGATCATCCGGGTTTAGCGCCAGCTGGTCGCACAGGCGCGCCATTTTGGCCTGCTGAGCCGCCGTCAGATCCTGCTCGTCCGCGGTAAACAGCGCGCTGGAGTAAAGCAGTTCCTTATCCAGAAAATGGGCATAGAAAGCGTTGCCCAGATCGTAATGGGCGGCAATATTTTCGCGGGCCTGGGCACGAGAGTTGCGCCGCGTCCAGTGGCGCAGCCGCTCCAGCGGTCGGCCAAGCAGCCGGAACCCGTTCTCCAGACGACCAAGCACCTCGCCGTTGAGGGCCAGGATTTGCAGAAGCGGCGTAAGCTGCGCGGTCTCCCATTCGCCGTCCATCCAGGCTTCTGCGGCGGCAAGGCTACCGCCCGTTAAGACGCGCCAGTAGACGCCGGGCGTGAGGATCTGCACGTCGGCGTGCAGCGCGGAGGATGTCTCGCCAAAATGGAAGGTCTGCGCCCCTTCACGCAGGGTAAGTGAGCCGCCGCGAATGCCGCTTAACAGACGAAACAGCAGCCATCGCGCGATGCGGACGTTGCGCGGGATATCGGGTTCTAGCGCAAAGACGGGATCGGTCATGAGCGTTCACTCCTGCTGACGGGATGGTTATACAGCGGCACGCGCTTGAGCCATAGCCTCAGCGCCTGCCAGTAAATGGCGAAAACGGTTTTCAGAGTCATCAGCGGGATGCGCAGCAGCAGCGCGCGCAGCGCCGGGCGGGTCAGAGGCTCCCGGCGCAGGGCCAGCGTGGCGTCAAAGACCTTCGCTTCCTGATGATTTTCAATGTGCATATGCAACGTGTTGTCCGGGTTGTTGAAGCGCCAGTGGTAGACCATGTCCATCGGGTTGAAGGGGGAAACGTGAAACGCTTTTTCCGTGGGCCGGGCATTTTGCCCGTCGACCGCGTAATAATGGCGCTCGTTCCACGGCGTGTTGCGCACCTCCGCCAACACCCAGCGAAGCGTGTTTTCCTGGTCATAGCAGTAGTAAAAATTGACCGGATTGAAATGAAACCCGAAGTAGCGCAGCTGCGTCAGAAGCATGATCCGCCCTGCGGGACGTTCCCCGGTCAGGCTCTCCAGCCTGTTCAGCACGTTCTCTTTAAGCGGCGTGCCGAGCGGATAGTCCGCGTCATGGAACGCGGCGGCGGCAAAGCGGTTGCGCCGCACGCCGACGGACGCCAGCAGCGGCAGTTCATCAAGATCCAACCAGGCCATAAAAACGCCGTAGCTGAATTCATGCGTTTTCGGCTGAAGGCGGCGGTGGCGCAATACGCCGTGATAGAGGCAGCTGTTCATGTCAGTTCCCCTCCCCGGCGGCTATTTCATTGACCACGTCCAGCGCGCTGCGCACGCCGTCTTCATGAAAACCGTTGTACCAGTAAGCGCCGCAGAACCAGCTCCGGTGATGACCGTTGATCTCCCCACGGCGCGCCTGCGCACGCCAGCTTTGCGGGTTAAACAGCGGATGCTCATAGACAAAGCGTTGCAGGACGAAGCGTTCATCCACCGGCTCGTCCGGGTTCAGGGTGACGCAGAACAGTGGGCTGCCCGCAGGCAGACCCTGCAGAATGTTCATGTTGTAGGTGACGCAGGCGCTGGCCTGCTCCTGCGCGCTCAGGCGGTAGTTCCAGCTGGCCCAGGCGCGCTGTCGCACCGGCAGCCAGCGCGGATCGCTGTGCAAAACAACCTCGTTGCGCTGCCAGCCGATATCGCCCAGCACTTCGCGCTCTGAGGCGGTCGGCTCGTCAAGCATGGCCAGCGCCTGGGCGGAGTGGCAGGCAAATATCACCTGGTCGAAGGTGTGGCTGCCGTTTTCAAGCTGGAGCGTGACCCCGTGCGCGTGGCGGCTCACCCGCAGAACAGGCGTGTTCAGGTGCAGCGTCAGGCGGTCGCCCAGTTTTTCCAGCATGGCGCGGATATACTCCCGCGAGCCGCCCGGCACCACGTACCACTGCGGACGCTGGGTAATATCCAGCAGGCCGTGATGGTGAAAGAAGCGCAGGAAGAGCGGCAGCGGGAAACGCTTCATCTCCTGCAGTGACGACGACCAGATCGCGGCCCCCATCGGCAGAATGTAGTGGCGCGCAAAAAACGGCGTGAAGCCGTGCTGGTCCAGAAACGTCTGCAGCGTTGCGTTCGGATCGACCTCCCCTTCAAGGGCCTGTTTCGCCAGGCGGTTAAAGCGGACGATGTCACCGAGCAGCCGCCAGAATGCCGGGTTTACCAGGTTTCGGCGCTGGGCAAACAGCGACGTCAGCGTGTGTCCGTTGTACTCAAGCCCCGTCTCGGGGTTGTGTACTGAAAAGCTCATCTGTGTTTTTTGCCCGCTGATGCCGAGCTCGCTGAGCAGGCCCATAAAGCGCGGGTAGGTGCGGTCGTTGTAGACAATAAACCCGGTATCGATCGCGTATGTGCCCTGGGGCGTTGAGACGTCAACCGTCGCGGTATGGCCGCCGGGCGTGGTGCCCGCTTCAAACAGGGTTACCTGATGATGCCCTGCCAGCCGCCAGGCGCAGGTCAGCCCGGCGATGCCGCTGCCGATAATTGCAATGTTCATGAGCGCACCATCCTGCGCAGCAGCGTGCGCTGCAAAAACGCGGGCAGCCCGGAGAGCAGCCGCAAAATAAGGCCAAACCCGGCAGGAAACGCGATATGCATTTTGCCCTTTGCCAGCCCGGTACGGATCGCCTTGACCGCTTTGTCAACGCTCACCCTACCCGGCATGGCAAAATCGTTTTTGCGCGTCAGCGGGGTATCGACAAATCCCGGAGAGACGACCGTCACGGCAATCCCCTTTGGCTCCCAGTCCAGACGCAGACTGTCGGCAAACCAGCTCAGCGCCGCTTTGGACGCGCCGTAGGCCTCTGCCCGCGGGAAGGGCAGCCAGTGGGCCATCGAGCTCACCAGCACCACGCGGTTACCGGCAACCAGCTGCGGCTGCAGCGCGGCCAGGCAGTTCACTGGCCCGAGAAAATTGGTGGTCATGACCCGCTCCACCAGCGCCGCATCCACCACGCCGCCGTCGAGATATTCGCAGGTACCGGCGCAGAGAATAACCAGATCGGCGTAAACGCTGCTGAGCGCCTGGCGACAGGCGTCCCTGTCTGTCATATCGAACAGGCGAACGGTGAGATAGGGGCAGGTCTGATGTAGCGCTTCAAGCCTCGCCGGATCGCGCCCGCAGGCAATCACGTGGTAGCCGTCAGCAGCAAAGGACTTCGCCAGCCCCGCGCCGATGCCAGAGCTTGCGCCGGTAATCAGCACCGTCTTCATGATTTGACCCTCCGCTTCACGCCGCGTACCGCCCAGCCCAGCAGAGGGAGGTGTTCGTAGATCATCTCTCCCGCATCGTAGAAGTCCCGCTGACGCGTGATGAGATTGTTTTCGGTGTCCACCACCGAACATCCGGGCAGTTCAAGCGGCTCGCCTCCGGCAATGCGCGGATGCGACCAGTGCATTACCCAGGTGACAACAAACCGGTTCCCGCTGCAGAGCGGCGGATCGATGACAAAACGGCACTTCTCGACGTTTGCCAGCAGATGGGTGAAATAGCGCTGAAGCGCGAAAATACCGTTGTGCTCGCCGAACGGATCGATAAGGGTGGCATTCGAATGGTAAAGCCCGACCAGCGCGGTCGGCGGCTGGCTATCCAGTGCGGCGTAGTACTCAATAAACCGACTCACGACAGAGGGCAAAGTGCTCATGGGTCACATCCTGGCTGTAAACAACGTGGCGTAATCGCATATTTAAAACTTACACAATTAACGATATTTGTCCAAGTTTGTGCAAATTTATTTTTAATTACCCATAAATATCAACAATTTGAAAACACAATCATTTGACGGTTTTGTAGGCCGGGTAAGGTGTAGCCGCCACCCGACTTTCACTTTCAGGTTATCCTTAAGGCAAATTCAGCCGTCATCTTCCAGGCTTATCCTTTTTATTCATAAGGATGCCTGACATGAAACGTTTGTTTCTCTCCCTATTCTCAAGCCCGGAATCCTTACTGCAGGTGATGAGTCAGCAGGAAATTATTGAAGCCGTGGAAGATGGCGATCGCATCATTATCGACCAGGACGGGAACGCCTCGGTGAACTACAAGAGCAACGAGGTGCGGCAGGACTTTCTGCGTCACGTTAACGCGCTGAAGAGGGCCTGATATGGGAACGGCGATATTTATGGTGCTGATGGTCTGCGGGTACTGGTACACCAGCCGCGACCTGTCGACCCGCTTTAAAATTAAGCGTTCCTTCGGCTGGGACGTCTATTTTCTCGTCGCGCTTTACGGCTGTATTTTCGTTCTGCAGGGCGTAATCGCCACGGGATTGCTCTGGCTGCTGTTGTTCGCCCTTTCCGCCGCCAACAACGCTTTCCACTTTGCCTCACCGAAATACACCGACTGGCAAATCGACTTTATGAACTGGAGTTTTTTAGGCATTCAGGCGCCGGTGGTCGTGATGCTGGCGTTTGCTATCCTGTTTTGCCTCTACCGCTCTAACTGGGCAGGCAGCGCCAGGCTGGACGGCGAGAGTCGGAAAAAGCTCTACAAACGGCTTGCGCAGGCGAGCGGGATTGAACAACTGCTCTATCAGTGTATGGAGCAAGGCGAGCTGGCGCAGGTCACACTCCGGTCGCGGCGGATTTACGTCGGTATGATCCACACCGCGACGCTGGAATATGAAAAAACGGCCAATATTGTGCTGATCCCAATGTTGAGCGGGTACCGGGATGCGAAGACGATGAATCTGCGTATCGAGAATAATTACAGCAGGTGGTATGCGGAGCATGACATTACGCTCGACTCTGAACCCCGCAGCGCCATGTCATTCCGCAAGGTGATTTTACTCAATCAGATTGAGAGCATATCGCTGTTCGACCCCGCCAGCGCCAGCGCGCTGTCTCTGGCGCAGCGGGACATGCAGGCGCGTTCTAAAGAGACATCCCCATAATGTTGAGTATGCTCTGCTGTGAGGCAGTTTCGAAAAGGACGTTCTTGATGCAGAGCCTGCCCTGCTTTTGGTAGAACCGGTACGCTCCCGCGTTCTGCTCAAGCACTTCCAGCCAGAGATAGTCCTTTTCCCTGCTCCGGGCCATGTCGATAATTTTATTGAACATGTCCTGAACATAGTTCTTGCCGGTCTCAGCAGGATCGAGGTAGAGCTTGTTGAGGAGAACGCCCCTCTTGTCCGTTTCCGGAAGCATAGCGTCCCAGGTCACTTTCATGAATCCCACTGGCCGATCGGTCTGTGCAATATACCAGGTCACATTCTGCTCTTTCAGGCTCTGTTCAAGTACAGAAACGGCGTACTCGCCGTCCAGAAAGGCCTTCATCTCGGCGTCTGATACCCACAGATGCTGAAAATGGGCGGGGTAAATGCGGTATCCAAGTTCGCTTAAGAGCGCAGAATCGGCCCCGGTGGCCTGTCGAATTCGATGAGTCATGGAAGGTATCCTTACTAGCCGCTTTACGTGTGATGTCGTGCGAAACGAGAAAGACAAAAAAAGTTAAATTCTTGCAGCATATAGTATTGCGGTGAACGACGTTAAGTACACCCGGCTAATGCCCTCTTCAACGGAGCAATGACCTCATCCGTCTCCATGCCCATCTGCGCATGAATAATGGCACCGTCAATGAGCAACATGATTTCATTGACGACGTGCTCATCCGCGATCTTCGTCAGCGACGCAATAATATTCTTAGTTTCGATTTTATGATGGCGGCATATCGCTTTTATTTCGCTTTCAATATCTTCGGATTTGGCTTCGGCGCTGGCATTAATAAACGCGCAGCCGTGGAACTCGGGCGAAACAAACCATTCGTGAAGCGTTGCGGATAATGCATCAGACGCTGTCAGGCCTGCGTCGAGATGTCGACGCAGCGTGGTTTCAAACCAGTTAATCCATATTTCATGCCGGTACTGTAAGTAGGCAAGAATAAGTAAGCTTTTACCCGGAAAATGACGATAAAACGTCACCTTCGTCACTTTCGCCTCTTTAATCAGCGTATCTACTCCCGTGGCTTTGAAACCCGTGGAATAAAACAGATCGTGCGCCGTATGTAATATTTTATCCCTGACGCTGATTTTTTTATCGTTGCTCATGACGGGTGTATTCACTTTTCGGCAGCCTCTAAAAGGAGTGTTGACAGCGTTATTTTTCAAGCATAGATTAGCGCAAGTAGACAGATCTGTCTACATAATAACAGACAGAGGTAATCGCAATGAACGCACGTCCTCCTTTACCGCCCTTCACGCGTGAAAGCGCCATCGAAAAAGTCAGACTGGCAGAAGACGGCTGGAATAGCCGCGACCCGGCGAAGGTCGCGCTGGCCTATACGCTGGATACTCAATGGCGCAACCGCGCGGAGTTCGCCACCAACCGTGAAGAGGCACAGGCGTTTCTGGAGCGGAAATGGAAAAAAGAGCTCGATTATCGTTTGATTAAAGAGCTTTGGGCGTTTACGGATAACCGCATCGCCGTTCGCTATGCCTATGAATGGCATGATGATTCCGGCAACTGGTTCCGCTCGTACGGTAATGAAAACTGGGAGTTTGAACCGGACGGACTGATGAAGCGCCGTTTTGCCTGCGTTAACGATATGCCGATAAAAGAATCCGAGCGACTGTTCCACTGGCCGTTGGGTAGACGCCCGGACGATCATCCCTCATTGAGCGATCTGGGGTTATAGTTTTGTCACCAAAATCAGAGATAGCGCGCATTTCGGTGACCACCTCAGGGCTACCCTATGAGCGGTTTTCAGGAGGAACAAAATATGAAAAAGCTTCTGATATGTTGTTTGTTCGGTAATACCGCAAACGCTCTTGCCAAAAAAATGCAGTCCCTGGCAGAACAAGAAGGCTATCCACTGATGATTAGCGCCGTTGGGCTGGATAACTTCGCCAGCGTCGCCCCCGCTTTCGACGGTTTTCTTATCGCGCCGCACATTCAGTACAAACTCGACGAGATACACGCAACGGTGGGCAATACACGTTCAAACGCCATCATTGAGAGTCTTCCCTACGCGTCTCTGGACGCGAAGAAGGTGTTGAATTTCGTAAAGGAGCAAATGCCTGAACTGGCTGCCTGACAGACAAGGCCGCATTGCTATTGCGGCCTCCTCGCCCCCGCAGACAGATAGATGCCATAGCGCGCGAAAAACAGTGATACACTTACCCCACCTGGTTGATCGTCCCGTCTGAACGGCTCACGACGAAAACGGATGTAACCAAAATACGAAATGGTCACTCGTTGTCAATCGTAGCTCGTCACGCTAAGCTTACATAATGACTAAAACTATGAACGCCCCATCAATACGTGGTCCACTTGACCATTCTGTCAGAGAGCAAATCGTCGAAGCGGCCTTTGAGCACTTCGGTCACTACGGCTATGAAAAAACCACCGTCGCCGAGCTGGCGAAATCTATCGGTTTTTCAAAATCCTACATTTATAAGTTCTTCGATTCCAAGCAGGCTATCGGCGAGGTGATCTGCGCTAACCGCCTGGAGCTGATCATGACGGCCGTGCTTTCCGCCATTGCGGATGCGCCGTCAGCCAGCGAAAAAATCCGCCGACTTTTCAAAGCACTTACCGAGGCCGGAAGCGAGCTGTTTTTCCACGATCGCAAGCTCTACGACATCGCCGCCGTCGCGTCACGGGAGAAGTGGCCTTCGACGGAAAGGTATACCGAAAGCCTCCTGAAGCTGATTGAGAGCATCATTATCGAAGGCAGACAGGCTGGAGAGTTCGAAAGGAAGACGCCGCTGGATGAGGTCACCTGCGCCGTTTACATGGTGATGTGCCCTTACATTAACCCCGTTCAGCTGCAGTACAACCTTGAAACTGCCCCAACGGCAGCGGTACTCCTCTCCTCACTGATTTTAAGAAGCCTGGCCCCCTGATTAGTGACCATTGACTTTATTGGTCACTAATCACAGAATGCGGAAACTGTCCTGTTACTTCAAAAGGGTTTCCCATGCTCAGGCTCACTTCAGCCCGCCTTGTCATATGTCTTCTGCCGTTTGCCCTCGCGGCATGCGGCGATATTTCCGCGAGTGACGATCCACGCACCAGGCCACCGCTTGTCAGATCCGCCTCCGTCGAGATGGCGAATCCAGCCGCTCGCACCTTTACGGGCGTGGTGGTGGCAAGAACGCAAAGCGACCTGGGCTTCAGGGTTCAGGGTAAAATCCTCGAACGTCTGGTGGATACCGGGCAGACTGTCAAACAGGGCCAGCCCTTACTGCGCCTGGATCCGGTTGACCTGAAATTACAGGCTCAGGCGCAGCAGCGCGCGGTGGATGCTGCCCAGGCGCGGGCGAGAAAAGCCACCAGCGATGAGGCGCGTTATCGCGGTCTGGTGGCATCCGGCGCGGTGTCCGCCGCGGAGTACGATCAGATTAAAGCGGCGGCCGATACGGCCAGGGCGGATCTCAGCGCCGCCCGGGCGCAGGCCAACGTGGCGCAAAACGCCACGGGCTATGCCGTCCTGCTGGCGGATTCAGACGGCGTGGTGATGGAGACGCTTGCCGAACCCGGTCAGGTGGTCAGCGCCGGGCAGGTGGCGATCCGCCTTGCCAGAGCGGGACAGCGCGAAGCGCTCGTGCAGCTTCCGGAGACGCTGCGCCCTGCCGTCGGCAGCGAAGCACGAGCCACGCTTTATGGCCGTGAACAACACCCGGTCACCGCCACGTTGCGCCTGCTGTCTGACTCCGCGGATGCCACAACCCGGACGTATGAAGCACGCTACGTGCTGGCTGGCCAGCTGGCGAACGCGCCGCTGGGGGCGACCGTCACGCTCAGCCTTGAAGACCCGAAAGCGGAAGGTCAGGCCATGCAGGTCCCGCTGGCCTCACTCTACGATGCGGGTAAAGGGCCCGGCGTCTGGCGCATTTCCGCCCAGCCGGCAAAGGTCACATGGACGCCGGTTAAGGTGCTGAGCGTGGGCGAAGATGCGGTCCAGGTCACGGGCGGCGTGAAGCCCGGGGAGAAGATTGTTGCGTTAGGCGCCCATCTTCTGCACGAAGGTGAAGTTGTCCGGGTTGCAGAACAACGCCATGCCGCTCCGGCGGAGAACGCGCCATGAGCCAAAGTCGCTTCAACCTGTCCGCGCTGGCCGTCCGCGAGCGTTCCGTCACGCTGTTTCTGATCGTTCTGGTGACCATTGCCGGTATTTACGCTTTTTTTGGACTGGGACGCGCGGAAGATCCGCCCTTCACCGTGAAGCAGATGACGGCGATTGCCGTCTGGCCGGGCGCAACCGCGCAGGAGATCCAGGATCAGGTGGCCGAACCGCTGGAAAAGCGCCTGCAGGAACTCAAATGGTATGACCGTACGGAAACCTATACCCGCCCCGGCATGGCGTATATCACCCTGTCACTGCAGGACAAAACCCCGCCTTCTGAGGTGCAGGAGGAGTTCTATCAGGCGCGTAAAAAGCTTGGGGATGAATCCCAGCGTCTCCCGGCGGGCGTCATCGGCCCGATGATCAATGACGAATTCTCGGATGTCACCTTTGCCCTCTTTGCTCTGAAAGCAAAAGGCGAACCGCAGCGGCAACTGGTACGCGATGCCGAAGGCCTGCGCCAGCAGCTTCTGCACGTTCCAGGGGTCAAAAAAGTGAATATCATCGGTGAACAGGCCGAGCGGATTTATATCGCCTTCTCCCATGACCGTCTGGCGACGATGGGCCTCTCACCGCAGGATATTTTCAATGCCCTCAACGACCAGAATGCCCTGGCCGCGGCGGGCGCCATTGAGACCCGGGGCGCGCAGATTTTTATCCGCCTGGACGGCGCGTTCGATGAACTGCAGAAAATCCGCGATACGCCTTTAGTCGCTCAGGGCAAAACGCTCACGCTGTCGGATGTGGCAACGGTTGAACGAGGCTATGAAGATCCCCCGACGATGCTGATACGCAATCAGCATGAACCCGCCCTGCTGCTGGGTGTTGTCATGCGTGAGGGCTGGAACGGCCTGGCGCTGGGTAAAGCGCTGGATGCGGAGACGGCGAAAATCAATGATAGCCTGCCGCTTGGCATGACCCTGACCAAGGTCACCGACCAGTCCGTGAATATCCGCTCGTCGGTCGATGAGTTTATGATCAAATTCTTCGTCGCCCTGCTCGTGGTTATGGTGGTCTGTTTTATCAGCATGGGCTGGCGCGTGGGGGTGGTGGTCGCGGCGGCGGTCCCGCTGACGCTGGCGGTCGTCTTCGTGGTGATGGAGGCCGCGGGAATAAACTTTGACCGCGTCACGCTGGGCTCCCTGATCCTCGCCCTCGGCCTGCTGGTTGACGATGCCATTATCGCCATCGAAATGATGGTGGTGAAGATGGAGGAAGGTTACGACAGAATCAAAGCCTCAGCCTACGCCTGGAGCCACACCGCCGCGCCGATGCTGGCCGGTACACTGGTGACGGCGATTGGCTTTATGCCGAATGGGTTTGCCCAGTCGACCGCCGGGGAATACACCAGCAATATGTTCTGGATTGTCGGCCTCGCTCTGATTGCCTCATGGTTTGTTGCGGTGGTGTTCACGCCGTATCTGGGGGTGAAGATCCTGCCGGCGATCCCCAAAGTGGAAGGCGGCCATGCCGCCATCTATAACACGCCTCGCTATAACCGTTTTCGCCAGCTGCTTGGCCGCGTTATCGCCAGAAAATGGCGCGTGGCCGGGTCCGTAGTCGCCATTTTCATTCTGGCCGTGCTTGGCATGGGGCTGGTAAAAAAACAGTTCTTCCCGACCTCCGATCGCCCGGAAGTGCTGGTTGAAGTACAGATGCCTTATGGTAACTCGATTGCGCAAACCAGCGCTGCTACTGCAAAAATAGAAGCGTGGCTGAGCAAGCAGCCAGAAGCCAAAATCGTCACGGCCTATATTGGTCAGGGCTCGCCCCGTTTCTATCTGGCAATGGCCCCCGAGCTGCCCGATCCCTCTTTTGCGAAAATCGTGATCCTGACGGACAGCGAGACGTCACGCGAGGCGCTCAAGTTCAGGCTCAGGGAGGCCGTCGCCAGCGGCCTTGCGCCCGAAGCCCGCGTGCGGGTGACGCAGCTGGTGTTTGGCCCCTACTCGCCTTTCCCGGTTGCCTGGCGCGTGTCGGGGCCGGATGTCGAACAGGTGCATGACATCGCTGATAAGGTGAAAGCCGTGCTCCTGGCAAGCCCGATGATGAGAACCGTCAATACCGACTGGGGGTCACGCGTTCCCGTATTGCATTTCACCCTCGATCAAAACCGCCTGCAGGCGACCGGCTTAACCTCCAGTGCCGTTGCCGGGCAGCTTCAGTTCCTGCTCTCAGGCGTGCCTGTCACCTCCGTGCGGGAAGATATTCGATCGGTAGACGTCGTTGCCCGCGCGGCGGGTGATATCCGCCTTGACCCGGCAAAAATCGAAGGCTTTACCCTGGTCGGCAATGCCGGACAGCGCGTGCCGCTGTCTCAAATTGGCAGGATAGAGGTCGGCATGGAAGACCCCATCCTGCGCCGTCGCGATCGCACCCCCACGATTACCGTACGGGGCGATATCGCCGACAATCTTCAGCCGCCGGACGTGTCGGTCGCCATCATGAAGCAGCTCCAGCCGATCGTTGATTCGCTGCCGGCCGGCTACCGCATTGACATGGCGGGGTCGATTGAGGAGTCGGGCAAAGCCACGCAGGCAATGTTACCGCTCTTCCCGATCATGATTGCCCTGACGCTGCTGATCATCATTTTGCAGGTGCGCTCACTCTCCGCAATGGTCATGGTGTTCTTAACCGCGCCGCTGGGGCTGATTGGCGTTGTGCCGACCCTGCTGATATTTAATCAGCCGTTTGGCATCAACGCGCTGGTCGGTTTGATCGCCCTCTCCGGCATTCTGATGCGTAATACGCTGATTCTGATCGGTCAGATCGATCATAACCAGAAGGACGGCCTCGATCCGTTCCAGGCGGTGGTCGAGGCGACGGTCCAGCGAGCGCGGCCGGTCTTACTCACCGCCATGGCGGCCGTGCTGGCGTTCATTCCCCTGACGCATTCGGTGTTCTGGGGCACGCTGGCCTGGACGCTGATCGGCGGCACGCTGGGCGGGACGATCATTACGCTCGTCTTCCTGCCCGCGATGTATGCGATCTGGTTCCGGATCCGCCCGGCTGAACAACGCGTGCAGCATGCCACGGAAAACGTGTAAACTACCATCAGTAGATAACTGACCTGAGGCAAGCATGGTTGTTAAGCGCTTAAGAAAAGAGGACCGCCGCGTGCAGCTGCTGGAGGTTGCGCGAGGGATCGTGCGTCAGCAAGGCACGGAGGCGTTGACCCTTGGCTATCTGGCAGAACGGGCCAACGTGACCAAGCCTATCCCCTACGACCACTTTGGCGATCGTGAGGGGCTGCTGATGGCACTGTACCAGGACTATAGCGATCGGCAGCTGGCGAAATTCAGGGAGACGCTGGCGGTAGACAGCAAAACGCTGGAGAAGACGATCCGCTTTTTCAGCGCGGCCTATATCGACTGTGCCATTGCCGCAGGGCCTGAAACCGGGCCAATCGCCGCGGCGCTGTCCGGTTCTCGCGCGCTGCAGACGTTTCGGGAAGCATGCGTGGCCGAATGCGCCGACTGCCTGCGCACCGCGCTTTCTCCTTTTATCGTCTTAAAAGGCGTTCAGGGAGAAGCGGTACTGACGGCCATCATTGGCGCGGCGGAGGCGCTCAGCACCTCGGCGGGCAACGGCGTGCTCGCCCGGAATGTGGCAGAAGATATGCTCTGCGGAGTCATGACTGGGGTGCTGGAGACCTACGCGAATAGCACAAAATGATCGCCGGGGGCGGATTGACACCTAAGTTACCAATAGTAATATAGGCATCACTTTTCCCCCATCTGGAGGTCGCTATGTCTGCAACCCATGCTATTAAAAACGCGCTGATCGTGACGGCACACCCGATCGACAATTCGTTATCCCATACGCTGGCAGCCCGTATTGCCGGGAAATTACGCGAGGAAGGTACGCAGGTTGAGATCGCCGATCTGCATGCTGAAGGGTTTAATCCGGCGATGACCCGCGCCGATCTCGATTTGTATCATGGCGATCCGAGCGCCCTCCCCGACGATATTCTGCGCGAGCAAAAGCGCGTCGAGCGCGCGGATATGCTGGTATTCGTCTTCCCGGTGTACTGGTGGTCGGTTCCCGCGCTGTTGAAAGGCTGGTTCGATCGCGTGTTAACCCTGAACTGGGCGTATAAGGTGGCCGACGACGGCCGGATTGTGGGCAACTTACGTGATGTTCCCGTCCGCCTGATTGCCACCGGCGGTAGCGATCTTACCGGGTTCGACAAGCACGGCTATTCGACGGCGATCCAGACGCAGATAATCGAAGGGGTATTTGGCTTCTGCGGGTTGAAGAACGTTAAGCTCGAAATCCTTTACCAGGCAGACACGGCTACGCCTGAGCAGGTTGAGGAATTCCTGAACGAGATCCGCGACCTAAAATAATATCGGCTATCCAGCCAGCAACGGCGTGCCTCCTTCGCCAAAAGGAGGCACGAGTTCTCGATGTTACTAACCGTCAGGGATCCTGCTGGCAAACCGGAACTCTCTTTCTTGTGATTATTCAAAAAATAACGAGAAAAGGCCTATCGTCATCACTACACTCATAATCACCTGAATCAAAATAATAAAAAAAGCGATCCCACCCAATATTGTGATTTTTCGACGCAGAATGAAAGTTATGCCGGAAAGTACAGCACTGAACAGAATGGCTTTAAGTATATAGGAAAACGGCACCATGGCCGGGTGACCGGTCTGCACTCCAGCAAGCCCAATGAGACCCAGTAGAAAATTACCGCAAATTCCCCATCCCCAGAAAGTCATCGGTAAGCTCATCTTTCCCGCGACTAAGCTTTTCAACATACGCACATCCTTTTTGTGATTTTTTTATTGAAACACAACGGTTTTTATCCAGTCTCTCGCACAGTTGGATTGTTCTAAAGGTCGAACCGACAAACCCGCATCTAACAAATATGTTGGTATGATTTTAGTCATATTTACATGCATATTGATGGTATTGAAAAGAACTCTCGGTGGCAATTCAGAGAAGGTAATTTCCACCCTCGATACTCGACATATCAGCGAAGGTATTAATATGTTTTGCATCGATACGACCTGCCGGGCCGCGCCGGAGCTGGGTTTCAGGACGGTATTAATTTCAGATGCGCATACCACAATGGATAATGACTATTTATCCGCCAGCGACATTATTGCCCATCGCAACAGCACGCTGGCAGGCCCGTTTGTGACGCTGTCGACTGCTCGTGACTGGCTTTTTAGTACGGTGAGTTGACTCAGCTGAGCGCTTATCACTTTACCCGGCTCGCCTTTCCGCGCGCCGGGCACATAAGAGAATAATTACAGGGTAAAACCACCGTCACCCACCTGTGCCTGAGCGTACCATTGCATCAGCTTCTCGGTGCCGGGCTCGTTTTCTGCCGGTGACCATGGGGCGGTATCATGCTCGGGCACGGGCTGATACGCCCCGTGTTTAACCTCAAAAATGACGCCGCCTCTATCCAGCGACAGCACGGCATGCCAGGTTCCGGCATCCATCTCCAGGACTTTACACTCTTCGCCTAACACCACGCGCCGGGTCACGTTGCCGCTGTCGTCAAAATTCAGCACCAGAAAGCGACCGCTCAGCGCCGTCAGCAGTTCAAAGGTGTGCGGATGGCGATGGGGACGAACATAGGTACCAGGTTCCATTGCAATGGCCAGGCGCTGCACCGGGTCGCTCAGGTCAGGGTGTAAATTACGGTGCGCGCGTAAGCGAGGAGAATGTGCGGCCTGCTCGCTTTGCTGCTGCAGGTCACTGAAAGTAATCTGTTTCATATACACCTTCAGGTATGTGGGCTGTCTGCGGCAACCCGGTTGCCGCAGGACGTTATACCATCCTGAACGGTCGAGGAACGATGGGATTTGTGAAACAAATCGCTACCGGGTGAGTGGTCAATCCCCCGGCAGGGAGCTCATCAGTAGAACTGACATGTAAACCGCCATTCCCCTTCTGATGACCGGTGAAAGTAACCGATACCGTTATCCGCCCACATCCAGCTTACTTTTTCTTCTGACCCAACCTGAAAAACAAACTCTTCGATTCCCACACCGTGTTGTATCTCAGTCGGAAATCCCCCTACCTTGGTTCCCCTGTAGCGGTTGAAATCTTCAAAAAAACTATCACTGGCCTGCTCATCATCATTTACGCAAGAGAGATCAATAATATCCCAGGCATCCTCCCATCCAGGAGCATCGTCAATGACACTCTGCCATTGAACTGGAAACGGCCGATACGGCGTGTGCAATTCAGGCAATGGCTGAAGCCCT
The DNA here is from genome assembly GCF_014930485.1 of Enterobacter cloacae complex sp. P47BA. Lineage (NCBI taxonomy): Bacteria > Pseudomonadati > Pseudomonadota > Gammaproteobacteria > Enterobacterales > Enterobacteriaceae > Enterobacter > Enterobacter cloacae complex sp. P47BA. The sequence continues at coordinate 413,454 of NZ_JADBRF010000001.1, forward strand.
TCAAAGCTGGCATACTCGCGAATTAACCATCCTTCACCGTGCGGTTCGTCAAAGGGATGTTGTTCCAAATTGTGAAACAACACCAGAAGGGCTATGCCCTTCAACTGGTCAGGAATAACAGGAAGCTCGTCGACCCTGATCTGAAGAAGTGGAAACATTGGTTTGCCCTTCCAGGTGGGTAATCCTTCATCTGCACGAGAAACGCCCTTCAGAAACCATGACGTAATGGGATCTTCAGGCGGCCGGAACCCACCGACCTGCGCGACCGATGCGGGTCTTAGCCTGGTCCGGAGTTCTTCTAAAACTGACGCACTCTCTAATCTCATGTTTGCTCGCCTCTGTAGACGCTTGTCGGATAGATATTCTGCTATTCATTGTAAGTTAATCATCACATCTGGAGAATCTCATTGAATAATAAAACCTATGTTGAGTAAAACTCACATTGATTCCCACTATTTCTCGTTTTTCAAACGTAATCACATTGAAATACCATCCCTTCATTCCCGGTCTATTCCTGACCTGGAACAGAGAGCAAAACTCAAATAATAAATACACCTGCATGCATATGGAGTACGTATGACACTCGATGTTTTATTTCATCTAATGAAAATGATCTCACCTGAAAAAAACATCGCGGGTGAAAATATTCATGCGCTAATAACTTTTCTTTCATCAGAAAACGATAGCGCTGAGGTTCTTTCGCCCTTTATTCATCGACTGCATCTTCTGTCTTTCGCCCAAAGCAATCCGGGTAACGCCGAAGAGTTGCTCTCTGCGCATTTACCCAAAGACGACGGGATCCTTCCGTTTCTGGACTTCGCGGACTGGCCAAGGGTGCGCTACGCCGCTTCAGGCGAAGTTCAGACGCCTGAATCTGAGAAGTACTTCCGTGAAATGACATCGGCTACCAATCTGTTACGTTCTGCGCTAATCGAAGCTGAACGCGCAAAGGGAACGCCCACGCTTTATATACTGGATAAATTACTCAACCTGAACAGCGCCCTGCCGGAAAGATATAAAAAGATGGCAAATATTCCCTACGCATAAATACGTACACTATGCGGAATATCTCCCTGTTAATATTCCGCTATTTATTAAATCCGCTTTTCATTGAAATCAAGACAGACAATATCCAAAGAAGGCACCACTGGCGCATTAAGGTTAAGCCAGGCCAGCAACCGTTCAATACTCTGTCCTCTGAGCGAATTTTTCGGCCAGACAAGATAGTAACCGTCCCCTGTTGCTATCGCCTCCCGGAAGGGCAGCGCGAGCAGGCCGCTTTTCAGCGCGTCGAGCGTGAGCCGGAGATCGGCCATCGCCACGCCGTGTCCGTGCATGGCCGCAAGGCTTCCCTGCTCCAGGGTGTCGAACACGATCCCACCGCTCATGTCGAGGCCGGGGAATAAGCCCGTCCTTTTCAGCCAGCGCTTCCAGTCCCGTCGGTCCGGTGACGGATGAATAAGATCGCACTCAGGAAGCTGATGCCGGGCAGGCTCCAGCAAAGACGGCGTACAAACCGGAATAAGCCACTCGCTGAACAGCAGCCTGCTCTCCGTTGATTCGCCGAAATAGCCGTTACCGAGGAGGATCGCACAATCGTAGGGCTCGCGGCTGAAGTCAACCGTGTCGAAGTCCATCCAGACGCTGGCGATTTCGATTTTCGGCTTCGCATGATTCTCCCGAAAGGATTTAAGCACATTGAGAAGCCATCGCATCGTCAGGGTGCTGGGGGCTTTGAGGCGCAGAAGATGGTTTTCACTTTTGAATGCGCGACAGGCCCACTCAATATTCGAGAAACTTTCGCTAAGCTGCCCGGCCAGAATACGCCCGGCGTCGCTGACTTCCACTCTCGGTCCCTGCCGTTTAAACAGCTCGCAGTCGAACCACATCTCAAGCGTGCGGACATGCCTGCTGACCGCCCCCGGCGTGATATTCAGGACTTCAGCCGCTTTGCTGAAGGAGTTCAGCCGTGCGGCAACTTCGAACGCGCGCAGCGCATACAGTGGCGGTAAAGACATACATTCCCTTTTTGGAAGGTGTAATCATACAGTTTTTGTATTATCGGCACTCGGTGACGTCAGCCAACATTTTTTATCGCCGAGGCGTCCAGCTGAGGTATGCCGATGATCCTGGCCTGGGTGGTGATGAAGATAGCTACTTTGCGATAATCTCTGTTCAGACTGACGGAAAAGAGGATGTTTAAAGTGCTGGCTTATATCACGATTGGGACAAATGACTTTCAGCGCGCCGTGAACTTTTATGACGCTATTTTTAACGTGCTGGGCTATACACGTCTGCCCGCCTGGACTGATAGTTGGGCAATGTGGGGAAACGAAAATCATCCGGATGACGAATTTAGCTTCTGCATTTGTCCTCCTTTTGACCAGCAACCCGCGACGGCGGGAAACGGGACAATGTTCGCTTTCAGAGCAGATAACGCGGACATTGTCAGACGCTTCCATGCAGCGGGCCTCCGTGCGGGTGGGAAAAATGAAGGCGTGCCCGGTACACGAACCGCCTACGGCCCCGACTTTTATGTTGCCTATCTGCGCGATCCTGACGGGCATAAACTGGCGTGCGTTTGCCAGCATTATTCTTCTGATGCAGATAAGCTATCAGGCGAAGAAGAGTCACTTCAATAATAAAATTTTGCGGTAAGGACCGGTAGACACCCAATCCTGCGGAGATCACTTCAGCTCCAGCGTGCTTATCACATGGGCAATATCCGCGATGTCGCCAGCTGACAATGGTTGCAGAGGGCGAGGCAGGCAATCCATGTCGGTAAGCCCAAGCACGCCAGCCGCAGCGGCAATAACGCGAATACTTCCGCCATGTTTACGGAACAGCGACCACAATGGCTCAAGGCGGGTTGTCAGGGCTGTAACGCGTTGACGATCGTTTGCCGCCGCGGCTTCAGTGATTTGTTTCGCCATCTCAGGGAACAGACCGCCACACACGGAATACCATACTTCACAACCGGCGTTTAATCCCAGTCCCGCATAAGCGTCGCCACTGATACCGATTGTTACGCCAGGGCGCAGATGTTGACGTAACGCCTTCACCCGCTCAGTTGCTGCAGCGGGGCTATTCGGGACGCCAGGGATCTTGACCGAGCGAACACCCTCAAGTGATGAGAGACGACCGTGGAGTTCATCCGTAAAGGTAAAATGCGTCGTGCCCGGATTATCATAGATACACACCGGTACAGACGCGTGCCGGGTAACGGTCTCAAAGAGTGAGAAGACTTCTTCGTCACGGAGTGGCTGGTAGCTGACCGCCGGGAGTAACAGCGCATTTGCGCCAGCGGCCTGTGCATCATCTGCCAGATGCAGAATGGCATCGGTACTGACCGCTCCCACACACACCATCACGGGGATGTTCCCTGCATGCTGTTTGGCCAGCGTTGCTACGCGCTTGCGCTGCTCCCGGGTCAGATAGGCGTAGCTTCCGGTTGACCCCAGGATGCCCATAGAATCAACCCGAGCGTCTGTAAGACGGGAAAGGATATGGCTGAAACCCTTTTCATCCACGCCGCTGGCGGTGACTGGGGTTAATGGAAATGCCGACAAGCCGGTAAACATAAATGTTTCTCCTGAAGGATATTACTGCTGTTGTTCTTCGATGAGAGCAACGTCAAACCACAGATCGGGCATCATTTTTTCCAGGCCGTCGGTCAGCATTTTTCCGGCTTCGTGAAGCGTCTCCAGCGGCATCTGCGGGAGACTCTCCAGAATGAACCACATTTGCTGCGCTTCCACGCCTAAGCGGGTTCTGATCCCCTGTCGCCAGTTCCAGCGACGGCAGGTCACGCCGATATCATCACACCAGATAACCTCACCTTGTGAAGGATGCTCAACGGCGGTCTCTCCATCTTTGACCGTATCAAAAGGCTCTGTTCCTTTTGCCACAGTCAGACGCGGCGCCCCCTGATAGGCAGAGAGATCCTCTCCACCAACCGGAACGGCATAGCGGAGACTGACGGCATTATAAAGATCAACGACAGGATCGAGCGCTGGCATCGTTCCGTCACGTAAGACGCGCTTGCGTAACGCATCCGCTGAGCAAGGGGTGCGTTTAGGTTTAGCCCCAAATTTTTGAAAAACGTCGGCCCATGCCGCCAGATGAGATTCCGCCCAGGCAGGCTCACCGGCCAGAACCGCCTCACAGGCTTCTCGCAGCGCCGTTTCTCCAGTGCCGGGATTAAGCACTGGCGCAGCTTTTACGCGGATACTGAGCGCCCGAAAACCGGGAGCAATACTATAAATTTCAGGAGAAATTGACGGAGATACTGTTAACACGTGATAATTCTGTAATGACCAATTTATTCCATGATAATGACCAATGACCAAAAAAGTCAATTTAATGACCGATGCAAATTCGATCGCCAGCTCCGTGAATGAAGCCGTATCGCAGCGAATTAAACTGTATCGTAAGCAAAAGAAAATCTCCCTTGATGAACTCTCGCGTCAGGCGGGTGTAAGTAAGGGAGCGTTGGTTGAGATAGAGGGATGCCGGGCGAATCCCAGCATTGCCCTGTTATGTCGCCTGGCTGCCGCGATGGGGGTTTCGGTGGCTGATTTTGTGGATGTCAGTGCCAAACCGACCGTGCATCTCATTGCTGAAGATGAGATCCCAGAATTGTGGAAAGGTGAAACAGGCGGGAGAGCAAGATTGCTCGCAGGGTCGGGTGGCCCTGATATGACCGAGCTCTGGATGTGGGAAATGCAGCCCGGGGAAAAGTTTGCGTCACCCGGCCACGCGGAAGGAACGCTTGAACTGTTTTATGTTCAGTCGGGCACGCTCACACTCGGCGTAAAGGATCACGTATATCAGGTAAAAACTGGCTGTTCGGCAACTGCCAGAACGGACGTTCCTCATTTCTATGAAAACCGGGAGAAGGACCCATTGGTATTCATCATGACAGTGCATGAGAAAGCGTCCTGAGTTGTAGCCCGGTATGCCAGCAGGGCTTGTCTCATTAAAGCAATTTACAATTTATTCACATAACTGCCTTTGTCTAATTGATTGGTGCAAAGTAAGGGGGTAACATCCACTCTTTCGGATAAAGAAAATGTCTGTTACTGATTCTCTCCTTGCCTTCTCTCTCGCTGCACTACTGCTCACCCTCACTCCGGGCCTGGATACGGCACTCATTCTACGAACGGCATGTGCTGAAGGTGGAAAGAAGGCTTTTCAGGCAGCTCTTGGAATTGATACTGGCTGTTTTATCTGGGGCGCACTTGTTGCGCTGGGACTGGGAGCGCTGCTGGCGGTGTCAGAGCTCGCTTATACCATGCTGAAAATGTGTGGGGCAGCTTACCTTTGCTGGCTGGGTTTACAACTGATGAGGCGGCCACGTTCATCTTTCAATCACGGCGATGGCGTTAATCCTTCAGCGGGGAACTGGTTTTTAAAAGGAATGCTGGGAAATATACTCAATCCTAAAATGGGTATTTTCTATGTCTCTTTTTTACCTCAATTCATACCTGCCGGGCATTCCCCTTTTGTATGGACTTTTATACTTGTCAGCATTCATGTCGCAATAGGGACAATGTGGTCAGTGACGCTCATTTTATCCACGCACTTTGCATCAGCCATACTGAAGAAAAGCAGTGTTGTCAGGGGAATGGACAGAGCTACAGGAGGATTGTTTTTGTGCTTTGCGGCTAAACTTGCACTCAGCACAAGATAACCTGATCAACGCAAACACAGCTCAGAACGTCCGCTGTGGTCACAGAGCGGATGAGCTATTTGCGTTGAAGGTCCGCTACGAGCGAAAAGCGGACATCTTAATTGTTTTTTTTTGCTACTACCTCTATGTAGCCATGTTATATGGCTACATTTATACAGAAGTAAGGATTAGTCCTTTCCCGGACCATAATTAAATTTTGTACCTTTGCCAATGGCATAAAACTGTCCACCAGCTACGTAATGGACAGTACGTAATTCATCAGGCGCATCATCAAAAATCCAGTGCCCATTTCTGAAAACGCGGTCATCACTCCATGCTCCGACAATTTCCCCCAAGAACAAGTTGTGCTGCTTTTCATTTTCTTCATTGGGTATGACCTTACATACTAACCAGCCAGCGCAACCTTCAACTAAAGGCAGATCAAACTCTTTCTGATAAAAAAGTGGGATTTTACTGTTTTTATCGGGTGTATCAGAATAACTGCGTCCGCCAACATATAAAATCATTTCCATTTGATTTACGACAGGGATCTGAACAACGTAATAGCCACTTTTTTCGACAAGTCTACGGGTAAATGCCTGTGGGCCTATAAAGGCCATCACTTTATTATTGCCCACTAACCCCACCCAGGCCGCAGCCATAACATTTTCAATGCCATCATTTTTAGCCGATATCATCGTTGTTGGCCCGACCTGCAATAAACGATAGGCTTTATTTAATTCCACGGGTTGTATTGCCATTATTTACTCGTCTAAGTTCTGATAAAAGATAGAATAGATTACTCACTTTATGGCTTGATTATATGGCTGGAATAATTGCAAATTAATTGCTAATATCAAAATACATTATTGCAATTTTCACAACAATCATGAACAAACTCGATGCTCTGAAGTTTTTTATCACCGCTGCTGAGACCCTTAACTTCCGGGAAGCCTCCATGAAGCTTTCGGTTTCACCATCGGTTGTAACACGAACAATCGCTGAGCTGGAGAAACAGCTCGATGAACCTCTTTTCACACGCAATACTCGCTCGATCTTTCTCACCAGCTTCGGCGAGCTGTTTTTACCCCAGGCTAAGCGACTGCTTGAAGATTCGGAAAAACTATTTCAGAAGTCGAAAGATGATAATGAAATGAAGGGCATTGTCCGTATTACGTCGCTTCGATTTCCAAAGCATGAGCAAGTCTTATATGACCTATTGACCGCGCTACGCCCATATCCTGAATTATTCATTGACTGGCGCTTAGATATGATGAAATTAGATACTGTTGAGCATCGTATCGATATGGGTATACGCGTCGGGCGAGAACCTAATCCAAACTTTATCATTAAAAATATCACGCAGGTTGAACATATTTTGGTAGCATCTCCAGAACTTGTTGCGCATCTGGGCGTACCAACGGATTTAGAAGATCTTCGGCAACGTTATCCATTCAGTGGTTTACTTAATCCTGAAACGGGAAAAATATTTGAATTTATGAATGACGCGGTAAACACTTTTGTCCCTCGTCATGTTGAATTTTATACTACCGATCCTTACGCCGAAATTCAGGCGGCTTTGGCCGGTAGAGCGGTTGTACAATCCAGCGATTTAATCTGTAGGGAGTACTTAGCCAGTGGTCAACTCGTTAAACCCCTACCAGAACTGCGGCAGGAGAAATGGCAATTTTATTTGTATCGTCCCTACCAGACGATTACTCCAAAAAGGGTGACGGTAATTTTTTCACTCTTAGAAAAAATCTTGCGTAAACATTTCGTATCATAATGTCTATCTCTCGCAACGTTCGTTCCTGGCACAAAGCGGCAAGTTCAGGTCCGCTACGTACGTGTAACGGACGTTGACTTACCTTCTTTCACCCAAACAGCCGTAATTATTCAGGAACAAGTTAGAATAAAAATGGTGACTCAGATTTTACCAAGCAGAATATTCAACATGCGGCGCAAGGGTTCCGCTGCTCCCCACAATAGCTGATCGCCCACCGTCAGAACCGAATATATAGGGTCATTGTTTAGCGACATTTTCTTGTAACGGCCAATACCAACCTGCAGCGAACCGCTGATATGAGCCGGGGTTAGCTTGCTTACACTTTCATCCTTATTATTAGGCACATAGTTAACCCAAGGATGGGAATGCGTGACTAACGCTGCGAATTCTTCTTCGCTGACTTCACGCTTGAGCTTCAGTGTAATTGCAGCACTGTGGCACCGGATCACCCCGACACGTATACACAAACCATTTACCGGAATCGTACCAGGAGCAAGACCAAGTATTTTGTTCGTTTCTGCCTCACCTTTCCACTCTTCCCGACTATTACCGTCACCTAAATCGCTATCAATCCAGGGTATGATGCTGCCCATGAGAGGTGCGCCGAAATTCTGGATGGGCATACCAGCACTGTTAATAAGCTCACTGACTTTATTGACTAAAGGAAGGACCGATCCTGATGACGCCAGTTCATCGGAGGACAAATGCTTACTGATATAAGCGCTTTGAGCGATCAACTCCCTGACATATTGCGCCCCTGCACCTGACGCAGACTGATAGGTCATCACGCTCATCCATTCGATCAAGTCAGCCTCGATCAGGCCAGCCAGCCCCATAAGACTCAGCGTAATGGAACAGTTGCCACCGACAAAGAGTTTAATTCCATCCTGGACTGCACGATCAATATTGGCACGATTGACGGGATCAAGAATAATACAGGCTCTCTCATCCATCCGTAACGCTGAGGCCGCGTCAATCCAGTAGCCTTTCCAGCCATGTTCAATCAAAGCAGGATAGATTGCTTTAGTATAATCACCACCCTGACAGGTTATGATAATATCCATTTCGGCCAGAGCACTTATGGAATGAGCATCTTTGAGCGTGTAGCTGACGCCACCAATAACAGGGCCGGTGGCACCTGTACTTGAAGTACTGTAAAAATGCGCTGAAATACCGTCGAAGTCGTTCTCTTCCACCATTCTTTGCAACAAAACAGAACCTACCATTCCTCGCCAACCAACAATGCCAACCTGCTTCATTTGCTTAACCTTATGACGTTATGAGAATGTTAATTTATTTTCGAAACACGTTATATCTCATCTTAAATTGCAGGTCATCACGAACGGCATCAGATTCATTTATTATTAAAATGTTTCATACGGCATCAGCGATTTTGATACGCAGAAAAGAAACAAAAGCCACAGCCCTCTGATATTAAAGAAAATGATAGGGTACAGGCATCTCGCAGTTGTCCACTCCTGGCGGTGAGTTCAATCGAGGGCGGCAACAATCGCCCCCTCCATTTTCTCTGGCGTGGTCATCGGTGCAAACCGCTTGAGTGGTTTACCGTCGCGTCCAATCAGGAACTTCGTAAAGTTCCACTTGATCCGCCCACCGAGCACGCCAGGCAATTCGTCTTTCAGGTAACGAAACATCGGATGTGCTGCGGCGCCGTTTACCTCGACTTTCTCGAACATCGGGAAACTCACGCCGTAGTTAATGTGACAGGTTTTCGAGATTTCATCGGCGTCGCCGGGTTCCTGCTTACCGAACTGGTTGCAGGGGAAGCCAAGCACCACTAATCCTTGTTCGGCGTATTTCTTATATAACGCTTCAAGGCCAGCGAACTGTGGTGTGAAACCACACTGGCTGGCCGTATTAACAACCAGAATCACCTTACCCGCATAGTCGGCCATAGAGATAAGACTGCCATCCAGGCGGGTGGCGGTAAGCTGATAAAAGCGTGTCATGCTGAAATCCTCAAAGCAGGCCGAAAAGCCGCTATGACCACCCACGCGGCGGCCTCCGTACAGAAAGTTTACATTCAAACAGGCTAAGTGTGATACATTCCCGCCGCGCCAATGACCACCACACTCGCTAGCAGGTATGCAGAACATCACAAAAAAAATTCGCTGGCTTCTGCTTGCTATCCCATTCCTCAGCGGTTGTGGCACGCTCTCGCAAATGTCCTCCCCGGAAGGTACCCAGGAACTCCTCACCCATGAATCGCTGGATGGCGACGTTGACAGCGTGGTGCGTCACTACATGGCGCAAAAGTCCGTTCCAGGAATGACGGTCGCGGTGATCCATAATCACGGCTCGCCTCAGTTTTACACCTGGGGCGTTACCGATGCGGTCAACCGCTACCCGGTCAGGCCCGATACCCTGTTTGCGCTCGGCTCGCTCAGCAAAGGGATCACGGCGGAAGTGGTGGCCTGTCTGGTGAGTGAGGGGCAACTGAACTGGAACGACAGCCTGGCGACATTGCTACCGCCGGGAACGCCGCTAAGTAAGGATGCACAAAAAATCACCCTGCTGGAGCTGGTAACCCACACCTCCGGCCTTCCGCGCCAGAATATGGACGTTCCGATGCTCGGAAAATTCATCCGCTACTTAGGCACGGGTGATAATTTCTACGGTGAACTGGACAGCGATAACGTGCTGCGTTATCTGGCGAACTGGCGCGCGCCGAGAGATAAAACGCCGCAATACTCTAATACCGGCTACGCCCTGATTGGCTATATCCTGAAGCACAAAACCGGCGAAGATATACAAAGTTTAGCGTCACGCTATATTTTCCGTCCGCTGCATATGGCTAACAGCAGCTTTACGCCCCAGAAGCTCAAAGGATACCCCCAGCGGGCGCTCGGCCACGCGGGCGATCAGCCAAAATTCATCCCGCGCGGGCAGCTTACGCCAGACTGGCATTTTTCCAACAACATGGTGGCGGCAGCAAGCCTGTACAGTAACGCCGAAGATCTGGCGGCCTATGCCCGCTATCACGTCTCTACGACCCACAATCCCTTGCTGGACAGCGTCTTTGACGAAGTCAGAAATACCAATATTCAACGCCCCGACGGGGTGCAGGGCATTGCCTGGACCACCGACTTTATCGGTCTGGAAAAAATCACCTATCAGGTCGGCTATATCGGCGGCTACTCCAGCTTCATCGGCTATGACAAAGAGAAAGGCAATGCGGTGGTGGTGCTGCAAAATATCTTTAACTGGAGCAACTATATTGGCATCGCGCTACTGATGGATATGGCGAAAAAAGACGGCCTTACCGCTACATCGCCGACTTCGGCCTTAAGTTCTCGTCAAACGCCAACCGTTTCCGGTCAGGCTCAGCCTCGCGCAGCGGCTCAACCTGGTGCATAGTTAGCTTGCAGCGCTCCACCAGCACCTGATACTCCCGCGTGCCCTGCCGCTTCCACGCCATCTCCTGCTCGCTCAGCTCGCGAATCGCTTTCGCCGGGCTGCCGATAATCAAGTGGTTGGCAGGCATCTCCGCTTTCGCCTTCACGAACGCCGCCGCGCCGACGATGCTGTTTTCACCAATCACTGCCCCGTCCATCACCACCGCGTTCATACCCACCAGCGTGTTGCGGCGGATGATGCAGCCGTGCAGGATGGCGCTGTGGCCGATATGTCCGTCCTCCTCCACCACCGTGTCCTGCTCCGGGAAACCGTGCATCACGCAGTTATCCTGAATGTTCGCGCCATCTTTCACCACGATACGGCCAAAATCACCGCGCAGGCTGGCATTCGGACCAACATAAACGCCTTTACCCAGAATTACGTCGCCAATCAGCACCGCCGTTGGGTGAACATAGCTCTCGTCAGGTACCACCGGCGTCAGACCGTCAATTTGATAAACTGGCATCTTCACTCCTTATGCACTTGTAAGACCACCAAAGCGTTGATAGTAGAGCGTGCCGGGCACGGGCAGTTCGCCCACGGAGGTTTCGCCCTTCTCGCTGACAAACGCCAGCGCCCCCGGCGCGACACGCTGATAGATATTAATGCAGAGCTGTCTGGCGCTTTGCCCCGCCCAGTGCGCGGGCAGTAACTCTTCCGGCAACAGCGGGTCTTTCAGCACCACGCGGCGATAAAAGTGAATAAGCAGCAGCTGGATCTGGAAGCAGCGCTCCGGCGTCAGCTCCTCCGGCGCGGCCTCCTTCAGCAGCGGCAGCAGCGGGCGGAACGAGTTGATAAACGACTCGTACATCGCGTTTTGCTCGGTTAGCTGCCAGCACTCTTCTACGCGTGAACGCAGCGCGGCGCGGGAGAGCGCCAGCGGCGAGTGGGCTTCAAAGAAGATCACGTTTTCCGCCACGCCGGCATCGTGAAGCAGGGACTGCACGTCCGCCATATGCTGTGACGGCGAGGCCATCAGGCTCGGTGCCAGCGTGCCAAATCCTTGCCAGATGAGCTGTTTTTTCACATCCGCGAGCGTAGTTTTATCCAGCCCTTCGGAGAGCAGAAGCAGCCATTTGCCGTCCCAGGCGGGCAGCTCTGCACGATAAATCTTATTCTCCGCGCGACGCGTCAGCCGTAGCCCCTTATCGCTCAGGCGGTAAAAGCTGCGCCGCCCGATGCGGGAGACGTCCAGCCAGCCCTCTTTGTTGAGGCGAAACAGCGCGGTGCGCACGAAGCGCTCGCCAAATCCCATGCCTTCCAGCAAGGCGGCCAGGCTGCCGAGCCAAATCTCGCCGCCGCGGTGGGAAAGCGCGTCACCGTATAACGAGGAGATAAGCGACGTTCCGCTGACGGGAACCGAGCTGACCGCGTGCTGGATAAAGGCGTCGAGTTTATTCATGTGATTCATTCTGTTGTTATTTTTGTCCCGGATGAATCATAGCATAAGCCCCTCACCCTGACCCTCTCCCCAAATGGGAGAGGGTCAGGTGTTTTAACCGTTGGCCGCAACTTTACGCAGATCAAACACCCGGCAGGCTTTCCCCTCCGAGCGCGGGATGCTGCCGCAGTTCACAATCATCACGTCGGTGGAAATCCCGACCATCGACTTTATTCGGTGGCGCAGCTGGTGGCACACCTGGCAACGCTGCTCGTGCGTCAGCGTTAAGCTGCTCTCTTTCAGCTCCACCTTCACGGAAAGTGAATCAAGATGACCACGACGGTTCACCTCCAGCTGATAGTGCGGAGAAAGGTGTTCGAACTTCACGATCTCCTCTTCCAGCTGCGACGGGAAAACGTTGACGCCGCGGATGATCAGCATATCGTCGCTGCGGCCGCCGATCCGGTCCATGCGCCGCATGCTGCGCGCGGTTGCCGGCAGCAGACGCGTCAGATCGCGGGTGCGGTAGCGGATCACCGGCAGCGCCTCTTTGGTCAGCGTGGTGAACAGCAGTTCGCCCTGCTGGCCGTCATCCAGCGGCGTGCCGTCGTTCGGGTTGACGATCTCCGGGTAGAAATGATCTTCCCAGATGGTTGGGCCGTCGGCGGTTTCGATACACTCCATCGCCACGCCCGGCCCCATCACCTCGGAGAGGCCATAAATATCCAGCGCCGTAATACCTAAGCGTTTTTCGATTTCGCGACGCATGGCCTGCGTCCACGGCTCCGCGCCGAAAACGCCAACGCGCAGTGAGCAGGTGCTGGCGTCGCCGCCCATCTGGCGCTCCAGCTCCTCAATCAGGTTGAGGCAGTAGGACGGCGTCACCATAATCATGTCCGGCTGGAAATCACGGATCAACTGCGCCTGTTTCTCTGTCTGGCCGCCGGACATCGGGATCACCGTCGCCCCCAAACGCTCGGCACCGTAGTGCGCGCCCAGCCCGCCGGTAAACAGGCCATAGCCATAGGCCACGTGAATTTTGTCCTTCGCGCTGCCGCCCGCCGCGCGCAGGGAGCGCGCCACCAGGTTGGCCCAGTTGTCGATGTCGCCCTGCGTGTAGCCGACAACGGTCGGTTTGCCGGTGGTGCCGGATGACGCGTGAATGCGCACCACCTGCTCCATCGGCACGGCAAAGGTATCAAACGGGTAGTTATCCCGCAGGTCCTGCTTGGTGGTGCACGGGAACTTACGGATATCCGCCAGCTCGTTGAAATCGTCAGGGTGAACGCCCGCGGCGTCAAACTTGCGTTTGTACATCGGCACGTTGTTATAGGCGTGGTGCAGCGTCCATTTCAGACGCGCGGTCTGCAGCGCCTGCAGTTCGTCAAGGGAGGCCGTTTCAATCGGATCAAGCTTTGTTGTATTTGTCATCGCAGGGTACTCACATTGTTTTTATGCTCAAACACGCTCAAGGATCATGGCAATGCCCTGACCCACACCGATGCACATCGTACACAGCGCGTAGCGCCCGCCGCGTCGGTGCAGTTCGTTGCTCGCGGCCAGCGCCAGCCTGGCGCCGCTCATGCCCAGCGGGTGACCCAGCGCAATCGCGCCACCGTTCGGGTTGACGTGCGCGGCATCATCCGGCAGGCCCAGCTGACGCAGCACGCCCAGCGCCTGCGCGGCAAAAGCTTCGTTAAGCTCGATCACGTCCATATCGTTAATACTGAGTCCGGCGCGCTCCAGCACCTTACGGGTAGCGGGTACCGGGCCGAGCCCCATCAGACGGGGCTCCACGCCTGCCGTCGCCATCGCCACGATCCGCGTGCGCGGGACTAACCCCTGCGCCAGCGCCATCTTCTCGCTGGCGACGATCAGCGCCGCAGCGCCGTCGTTGACGCCGGAGGCATTCCCCGCCGTAACCACCCCGTTCCTGCGGAACGGCGTTTTTAGCCCGGCAAGCTGCTCAAGCGTGGTGTCCGCGCGGGGATGTTCATCCTCGCTGAACTCGTTGACCGCCCCTTTTTTCCCCGGCACCCGCACCGACACAATCTCCTGCGCCAGAATGCCGTTCTGCTGCGCCTGCGCGGTACGCTGCTGGCTGCGCAGCGCGAACGCGTCCTGATCGGCACGGCTGATATTTAACAATTCAGCTACATTCTCTGCCGTTTCCGGCATGCTGTCAGTTCCGAATTGCTGATGCATGAGCGGATTCACAAATCGCCAGCCGATGGTGGTATCAAAGATCTCCGCCTGTCGCTGGAACGCGGCGGTGGCTTTGCCCATCACAAACGGCGCGCGGGACATGGACTCCACGCCGCCCGCAATCAGCAGGTCGCCGTCGCCCGCCTTAATGGCGCGTGCGGCAAAACCAATCGCGTCCAGCCCCGACCCGCACAGGCGGTTAATGGTGGTTCCGGACACCGTCTGCGGCAGCCCGGCCAGCAGCGACGACATACGCGCCACGTTGCGGTTATCTTCACCCGCCTGGTTCGCGCAGCCGAAGATCACGTCGTCAATCCGCTCCAGATCGAGCTGCGGATAGCGGGCCAGCAGCGCGCGGAGCGGCACGGCGCCGAGATCGTCAGTCCGAACGGCGGAAAGCGCCCCGCCGTAGCGCCCAACCGGGGTTCGAACGCCATCACAAATAAATGCGTCACGCATCAGGCCTCTCCTGTCACATTGCCGCCGATGCGGTGAGATTTTCCGCGAAAAAGGGCGACGGTTTTCTGTTGCTGGTTCTGAATTTCAATGTCGTACACGCCGGTCAGCCTGCCCTGATGCTTCACCCGCGCAGTGGCGGTGAGCGTGTCCCCGGCAAAGCCCGGACGCAGAAAATCAATTGAGCAGCCGGAGGCCACCGCCGCCAGCCCCTGACTGTTGCAGGCGTAGGCAAAGGCGGTGTCTGCCAGCGAAAACAGCTGTCCGCCGTGGCAGGTTTGGTGGCCGTTGAGCATCTGCGGGGTGATGGTCATGGACACCACCGCGTAGCCGTCGTCCATATCGACAATGTCCATCCCCATCGCCTGCGCGCAGGCGTCCCGTTCGTACATGGCGCGGGCGTTGTGCCAGGCGTTATGACTCATAGCTACTCTCCAGAAGCGCGCGCTGGCGCAGCAGGGAACAGGGGCGATAGCGTTCTTCGCCGTAATGACGCTGCAGGTTCTCCAGCAGCGTCAGAAGGCGCTGCCAGCCCAGACGCTCACCCCAGGCGATCGGCCCGCTCGGGTAGTTGACCCCCAGGCGCATGGCGGTATCGATGTCCTTCTCGCTGGCGACCCCTTTTTGCAGAGCATCCAGCGCTTCGTTGGCAATCATCGCCACCGTGCGCCAGACCAGCAGGCCGGGATAATCGGCAATCTGCACCACCCGAAGCCCCTGCTGCTGCAGGTAGCGGATGGCCTTTTGCGTCGCCGTATGCGGGTTGCTGGCGGCTGCGGCGATGATCGCGACGTCGCGCTCGATGCGGTCCACCACCACCACCGGGCCGTTAAGCCGCAGCGCCAGGGCCTGCGCGGTTTCGCCCTGCGTTTCAATCAGGTACACATCATCAATTTCTGTGACACTGTCACACCTTCTTTCCACGCGCATCGGACTGTAGCTGTCGTTCACGGTATCAGCCCAGCGCACCCCGGGCCTGTCGCCCTGCCAGTCATAAACGCCCTTCCCGCTTTTTTTGCCCAGCCTGCCTGCCAGCACCAGCTCCTGCTGCACCAGCGAGGGCAGAAAACGACGCTCCTGCCAGAAGGCGTTAAATACCGAACAGGTCACCGCGAAGTTCACGTCCTGACCAATCATGTCGGTCAGCTCCAGCGGCCCCATCGGGAAGCCGCCGCCTTCGCGCAGGGCGGCGTCAATCACCTCCGGCGCAGCCACCTGCTCTTCCAGCGCGCGCCAGGCCTCGGAATAGAACGGACGCGCGACGCGGTTGACGATGAACCCCGGCGTTGACTGGCAGCGCACGGGCTGCTTGCCCCAGTTCAGCGCCAGCTCGCACAGCGCGTCGGCCACTTCCGGGGAGGTCGCCAGCCCGCTGACCACCTCCACCAGCTTCATGACCGGCGCCGGGTTGAAGAAATGCATCCCGGCGACGCGCTCAGGATGGTGGATATCCGCAGCAATCGCCGTGACGGAGATCGAAGAGGTATTGCTTGTCAGCACCGTCTGCGGGGGGCAAATTTCCGCCAGCTGCGAAAACAGCGCCTTTTTAACCTCCAGCCGTTCCGAGGCCGCTTCAATCACCAGTTCGGCCGCGGAGAGCGCGTCGATATCCGTGACGGGAAGCAGCCGGGCGAGGATCTGGCTCCCGGCATCGGCGGAGAGTTTTCCGCGCGTCACCCGGGAGGCCAGACGCTGGCGGATCCCCTCGATAGCGCGGGATATCGCATCGCTGGAAATATCGTAGAGCAGCACCTGATGCCCGTGGCTGGCCGCCACTTCTGCAATCCCCGCGCCCATCGTGCCGCTGCCAATCACGGCGACAGTCCGTATGTTGAGCATCTTATTTCCCCGTAAAGTTAGGCGCGCGCTTCGCGAGGAAAGCGCTGACGCCCTCGCGGTAGTCGTCGCTGCGACCGGCCAGACGCTGATAGTCGCGCTCCAGGTCAAGCTGCGCGTCGAGGGTGTTGGTTTCCGCAGCATTGATCGCCTGCTTGATCAGGCCCAGGCCGAAGGTCGGCTGCGAGGCAAAGTGCAGCGCCATTTGCTGCGCCGTGGCGGAGAGCTGGTCGTCGTCCACCACCTGCCAGATCATCCCCCACGCCTGCGCCTGCTCGGCGCTGAGTTTGTCCCCGAGCAGCGCCAGCCCCATGGCGCGGGCGCGTCCGGCCACGCGCGGCAGCAGCCACGTGCCGCCGCAGTCCGGCACCAGGCCGAGCTTGCTGAAGGCCATCACGAAGTTGGCCGACCGGGCGGCAATGACCATGTCACACCCCAGCGCCAGCGTAGCTCCCGCGCCAGCCGCCACCCCGTTAACCGCGCAGATGACCGGCTTCGGCA
Organism: Enterobacter cloacae complex sp. P47BA; assembly: GCF_014930485.1. Classification (NCBI taxonomy): domain Bacteria; kingdom Pseudomonadati; phylum Pseudomonadota; class Gammaproteobacteria; order Enterobacterales; family Enterobacteriaceae; genus Enterobacter; species Enterobacter cloacae complex sp. P47BA. The sequence goes on from NZ_JADBRF010000001.1 coordinate 430,707, forward strand.
GCTTTGCCAGGCGGCGCACCAGCGGGTTGTATAAGGTTTCCACGGACATTCCCAGATCCGGCGCCGGGCCGTTGGGGTCGACGTTACGGTCGTTCAGATCCTGACCGGCGCAGAACCCGCGTCCTGCCCCGGTGATCAGCAGGCAGCGGATGGCGTCATCGCGCTCGGCCTGCTTCAGGCAATCGGCAAGCTGCTGGTGCATCACGTCGTTAAAGCTGTTCAGACGCTCCGGACGGTTCAGCGTAATGGTCATTACGCCCTGTTCTACGTGACTGAGAATAAATTCCACAATTAGCGTCCTTTAAAGTCGGGGGTGCGTTTTTGTAAGAAGGCGTCGATACCTTCCCGGCGGTCTTCGGTGGCGGAAAGCAGCGTAAACAGCTGGCGCTCCTGCGCGAGCCCGGCCTGCAACGGCACCTCCTGGGACTGGCGCAGCGCCTGCTTCGCCGCCTGCAGAGCCAGTGGAGAGTGGCGCGCCATCAGCGCCGCCTGCTTCAGGGCGTACTCCAGTGTCAGAGACGCCGGGAAGAGATCGCTCACCAGCCCGGCGCTCAGCGCCTGCTCTGCGGTAATGCTCTCGCCGGTCAGCACCATTTTGCTGGCCAGGGATTTACCGACGCTGCGGATAAGACGCTGGGTGCCGCCCGCGCCGGGCATGATGCCCAGCGTGATTTCCGGCAGGCCGAAACGGGCGTTATCGCCAGCAATGATCACGTCGCACAGCAACGCCAGCTCGCAGCCTGCACCCAGCGCGAAGCCGTTCACGGCAGCAATCAGCGGTTTGTTAAACGCGTTAATGCGCGCCCATAGCTGCGGGCGGATATCGTTCAGGGTGGCGGGCAGGTCCTTCTCCGCCATTTCGTTGAGATCGGCCCCGGCGGCAAAGCAGCGCTCGCTGCCGTAAATCACGCAGACGGCGATGTCGGCATCCACGGCGGCAGCCTCAAGCTGTTCCGCAAGCTGTGCCAGCAGCGCATTGTTAAGGGCGTTGCGCGCCGCCGGACGGTTCAGCGTCAGCTGCAGCACGCGGCCATGACGGGTAACAATCAGCTCACTCATGCCATCCCCTTCGCGTCAAAGTCGACAATCACGTCGGCGGTTAAGGGCAGCGACTGACAGCTCAGTACGTACCCGGCGGCCAGCTCGTCCGGCTCCAGGCTGTAGTTGGTTGCCATGTCCACCTTGCCGCGCAGCACTTTGCATTTGCAGGTGGCGCACACGCCCCCCTTGCAGGCATACGGCAGATCCGCCCCCTGCCGCAGGGCGGCATCAAGAATGCTTTCGTCGTCCGCCGTCAGGGTGATTTCACGGTCGCGCCCGTCCTGGCGCACGGTCACTTTTTGACCTTCCGCCTGCACGTGCACCGCGCGCTTAACGGTGATTCCGGAGGTGTTAAAGCGCTCAAGGTGAATGGATTTGTCCGGCATCCCCAGCGCCTTCAGCGTCGCTTCGGCGTCGTCCATCATCGCCGACGGGCCGCAGATAAAGGCCTCGTCATACTGGCGGAAGTTGATCAGGGTTTTCGCCAGCGCCTGCAGCTTTTCCCCGTCGATGCGGCCAAAGAGCAGGTCGCTGTCCAGCCGCTCCTGGCTGAAGATGGAGACCAGCTGCAGCCGCTGCGGGTATTTGTCCTTCAGGTCCGCCAGCGCCCGACGGAACATCATGCTCTGGCTGCTGCGGTTGCCGTAGATCAGGGTGAAATGGCTGTTGGGTTCTGTCGCCAGCGTAGCGGAGATAATCGCCAGCATCGGGGTGATCCCGGAGCCTGCCGCAATTGCCAGGTAGTGGCCTTCGCGTTCGGCCTGCGGCTGGTAGCCAAACTGGCCCTGAGGAACCATCACCTCCAGCGCCATGCCTGCTTTGATCTCATCCCGGGCATAGCGGGAGAAGCGCCCGCCTTCAATCGCTTTGACCGCCACGCTGATCTCACCCGGCGCGGTGCTGCGGCAGATGGAGTAGCAGCGGCGCAGCTCGTCTTCGCCCAACGTCGTTTTCAGGGTCAGGTGCTGGCCGGGGCGGAAGCGGTAGGCCTCCTGCAACGCCTGCGGCACCGCGAAGGTGATGGTTACCGCGTCGCGGGTTTCGGGTTCCACTTTTGCCACTGTTAATGAATTAAACGTTGTCATGGCAGCCTCAAATACATTTGAAATAGTCGAAGGGCTCGCGGCAGGTATTGCAGCGGTAGAGCGCTTTGCAGGCCGTCGAACCGAATTCACTGATAAGGGAGGTGTCGGTGCTGGCGCAGCGCGGGCAGCTCACCTCTGCCGGGGCGTGCGCGTGGCAGCTATGCCCCACGGGTGGGCTGATGCCGTACGCCCGCAGGCGCTCGCGCGCGTCGGCGGTCATCCAGTCGGTAGTCCAGGCGGGTTCAAGCTGGAGCACGATGTGCACGGGAGTGAAGCCGTGCGCGGTCATCGCCTCTCGGATTGCCCCCAGCAGGTGTTCCGTTGCCGGGCAGCCCGAGTAGGTTGGCGTGAAGCCAATCACCCAGCCTTCCCCCTGCGCCTTCACGCTGCGCACCATGCCTAAATCGGTGATGGTTAACACCGGCACTTCCGGATCGGGGATCTGGCTTAACAGCGCCCAGATCTGCGGAATTTGCGCAGGCGCGATGTCGAGGAGGCGTTGCATAGCGTTCTCCTTTACCACTGCTGACCGGGATACGCGCGCTGGAGATACTGCATTTCCGCCAGCATCGGACCCAGATGTTCGGTATGCAGCCCCTGCTTGCCCCCGGTGCGGAACGCCACCTCTGCGGGCACCTGCAGACAGGCTTCTTTCAGACCAGCAAACACTTCGCTTTCCCACGGCTGGCGCAGGGTTCGTGGATCCACCGCCACGCCGGCGTCAATCAGCTCAAGCTCGACCTCATCGGCGTCAAACAGCTCCGCTGTAAAACGCCACAGGCTGTCGATGGCCTGCTGCATTTTTTGCGCGGAGGTTTCGGTCCCGTCGCCCAGCCGCACCAGCCAGCCGCGGCTGAAGCGCAGGTGGTAGCGCGCCTCTTTAATCGCTTTGGCGGCGATGGCGGCAAGCTGGCCGTCGCGGCTCTGAGTCAGACGTTCGTACAGCGCCACGTTCCAGGCATCCATCAGGTACTGGCGGGCAATCGTGTCGGCGAAGCTGCCGTTCGGCTGCTCCACCAGCAGGACGTTGCGGAACTGGCGCTCGTCGCGGCCAAACGCCAGCGTGTCTTCATCGCCCTGGCCTTCTAATTCCGCGGCATAGGTCAGGAAATTGCGCGCCTGGCCCAGCAGGTCGAGGCCGATATTGGCGAGCGCGAGGTCGATTTCCAGCTCCGGCGCGTGGCCGCACCAGGCGCCGAGACGCTGGGAAAGCACCAGTCCGTTATCGCCCAGACGCAGGGCATAGGCAGTCACTGAGTTCATTCTTTGCCTCACATATGCTCGATGCCGTCGGGGATGGTGTAGAACGTAGGATGGCGGTAAACCTTGCTTTCCGCCGGGTCGAAGAACTCGCCGCTCTCTTCCGGCTGGGAGGCCACAATTTCACTCGCCTTCACTACCCAGATAGAACAGCCTTCGCTGCGGCGGGTGTAGGCATCACGGGCATTTTCCAGCGCCATGCGATCGTCGGCGGCATGCAGGCTGCCCACATGACGGTGGGATAACCCTTGTTTGCTGCGTACAAACACTTCGTACAGCGGCCAGTAGACATTGCTCATGGTTATTTCCTCTTATGCGGCCTGACGGGTACGTTGTTTTTCGGCGTGCGCCAGCGCGGCTTCCCGCACCCATGCCCCGTCGTCCCAGGCTTTGCGTTTCGCGGCCAGACGTTCGTGGTTACAGATGCCGCGCCCGTTAATGACCTCGTCAAACTCCTGCCAGTCGATCTCGCCGAAGCGGTAGTGACCGCTCTCTTCATCGAAACGCAGGTCCGGATCCGGCACCGTCATGCCGAGCATCTCCACCTGCGGCACCGTGTTGTCGACAAAGCGCTGGCGCAGCTCGTCGTTGCCAAAGCGTTTGATTTTCCAGGCCAGGCTGCGGGCGCTGTTCGGCGAGTTGTCGTCGTTCGGCCCGAACATCATCAGCGCCGGCCACCAGAACCGGTTGATGGCGTCCTGCAGCATCTGACGCTGGGCCTCGCTCCCCTGCGCCAGCGCCATGCAGGCCTCAAAGCCCTGACGCTGGTGAAAGCTCTCTTCTTTACAGATTTTCACCATCGCCCGGGCATACGGGCCGTAGGAGGTACGGCACAGCGCCACCTGGTTAACGATGGCGGCGCCGTCCACCAGCCAGCCGATCACGCCGATATCGGCCCAGCTCAGGGTCGGATAGTTGAAGATGGAGGAGTATTTCATCTTGCCGTCGAGCATCTTCTGGTAGATGTCTTCCCGCGCGCAGCCCAGCGTTTCCGCCGCGCTGTAGAGGTAAAGGCCGTGTCCGGCTTCGTCCTGCACTTTCGCCAGCAGGATCGCTTTTCGGCGCAGCGTCGGCGCGCGGGCTATCCAGTTCCCTTCCGGGAGCATGCCGACAATTTCGGAGTGCGCGTGCTGACCAATCTGGCGGATCAGCGTTTTACGGTAGGCTTCCGGCATCCAGTCCTGAGGCTCAATCGCCGTCTCCTGCGCTATGCGCTGCTCAAACCGTTGTTCTTGCGTCACGTCATCACCTTTATGATTCGTTAGTTTGCAAATCAAAGCGAAATGTTGAATCACTTTGTTTTTTAAAAGTTACACAAAGGTTAAATACAACCCCAAGAATTGTTTCCCGGTTTTGTGATGCTGCTCTCAAGGCTTTCACTCCAGGCCTTTTACAAAGCGCCTTTACGCGACGCGATTCGGCAAGCCAGATCACAACGTTAACAATTCATTAAAAACACAGCTTGATTTTTATGATTCGCGATCAAACTATTAATGGTGAAATCACGAAACATTTGGAGATAAGCGATGCAGCAGTTAGCCAGCTTCTTGTCCGGTACCTGGCAGTCTGGCCGGGGCCGCGAACGCGCGATTCATCACGCCATCAGCGGCGAAGCACTCTGGGAAGTGACCAGCGAAGGGCTGGACATGGCGGCCGCCCGTTGCTATGCCATTGAGCATGGGGGCGAGGCATTGCGCGCCATGACCTTTATTGAACGTGCCGCCATGCTGAAAGCGGTGGCGAAACACCTGCTCGGCGAAAAAGAGGCGTTTTATGCCCTGTCCGCCCAGACGGGCGCGACGAAGGCGGACAGCTGGGTCGATATTGAAGGCGGCATCGGCACCCTCTTCACATACGCCAGCCTGGGCAGCCGCGAGCTGCCGGACGACACGCTGTGGCCGGAAGATGAGCTAATCCCGCTGTCGAAAGAAGGCGGCTTTGCGGCGCGCCACGTTCTGACCTCGAAATCCGGCGTGGCGGTACACATCAACGCCTTCAACTTCCCCTGCTGGGGAATGCTGGAAAAACTCGCGCCGACCTGGCTTGCCGGGATGCCCGCCATCATCAAGCCCGCCACCGCTACCGCGCAGGTGACGCAGGCGATGGTCAAATCCATCGTGGACAGCGGACTGGTGCCGGACGGCGCCATCAGCCTGATTTGCGGCGGCGCGGGCGATCTGCTCGACCAGCTCGACAGCCAGGACGTGGTGACCTTTACCGGCTCCGCCAGCACCGGGCAAAGCCTGCGCGTGCACCCGAATATTGTGGCGAATTCGATACCGTTCACCATGGAAGCCGACTCCCTGAACTGCTGCGTGTTGGGTGAAGACGTCACGCCGGAGCAGCCGGAGTTTGCCCTGTTCATTCGGGAGGTGGTCCGCGAAATGACCGCCAAGGCCGGGCAGAAATGTACCGCCATTCGCCGGATTATCGTCCCGCAAAGCCAGGTTGATGCCGTCAGCCAGGCGCTGATTGCCCGTCTGGAAAAGGTGGTGATGGGCGACCCGGCGCAGGAAGGGGTGAAGATGGGGGCGCTGGTCAACGCTGAACAGCGCGCAGACGTGCAGGAGAAAGTGGATCGGCTGGTCGCCGCAGGCTGCCAGATCCGTCTGGGCGGCAAAGCGGATTTGCAGGCCGCGGGGGCGTTCTTCCCGCCGACCCTGCTGTTCTGCCCGCAGCCGGATGAAACCCCGGCGGTGCACGATACCGAAGCCTTCGGCCCGGTCGCCACGCTGATGCCGTATCGCAGTGCAGAGCACGCCATGCAGCTTGCCCGCGCGGGCGGCGGCAGCCTGGCGGGGACGCTTGTCACCGCAGACCTGAACATTGCCCGCCAGTTTATTGCCGGCGCGGCACGCGCCCACGGGCGTATTCAGATCCTTAACGAAGAATCATCAAAAGAGTCTACCGGCCACGGCTCCCCGCTTCCTCAGCTAATGCACGGCGGCCCTGGCCGCGCGGGCGGCGGCGAAGAGCTGGGCGGCCTGCGCGCGGTGAAACACTACCTGCAGCGCACCGCGATTCAGGGCAGCCCGACGATGCTGGCCGCCATCGGCAAGCAGTGGGTGCGTGGCGCAGCGGTGCAGGAAGATCGCGTCCATCCGTTCCGTAAATACTTTGAGGAACTGCAGCCGGGCGATAGCCTGCTGACGCCGCGCCGCACGCTGACGGAGGCGGACATCGTCAATTTTGCCTGCCTGAGCGGCGACCACTTCTACGCCCATATGGACAAGATCGGGGCGGCAGAGTCGATCTTTGGCGAGCGCGTGGTTCACGGCTACTTCCTGATCTCCGCCGCGGCGGGACTGTTCGTTGATGCAGGCGTCGGGCCGGTGATTGCCAACTACGGCATGGAAAACCTGCGCTTTATCGAGCCGGTCAAGCCGGGCGACACCATCCAGGTGCGTCTGACCTGCAAGCGCAAAACGCTGAAGAAACAGCGTACCGCCGAGGAAAAACCGACCGGCGTGGTGGAATGGGCGGTAGAGATTTTCAACCAGCACCAGCAGGCCGTGGCGCTCTACTCCATTCTGACGCTGGTGGCGCGCCAGCGGGGTGATTTCAGCTAACGTTCTCCCTCATCCTGACCCTCTCCCCAACGGGGAGAGGAGATTGCTCTGCACGACCTGTGATTTATCTCAGCGCCTTTTTTAACCTGGCAATACCAACAAATAACCTGGCAGAAGCAGGCAAACGCTTTTCTCAGGCGCCTGTCAGGATAAGGCTGTCACAACACAATAAACCCTAAAAACACAACAAGATGAGGTCTACGATGGGAAGCAATTCTTCTTTTTCTGCCCGTAGAACGGCACTGGCTATGGCCGTTGCGCTCTGTTGCGCCTGGCAATCCCCTGCTTTCGCCCACGGCAGCGAGGCGCATATGGTCCCGATGGACAAAACACTGCAGGATTTTGGCGCGGACGTTCAGTGGGATGATTACGCACAGATGTTCACCATTGCGAAAGACGGCGCCTTCGTGAAGGTCAAACCGGGCGCAAAGACGGCCATCGTCAACGGTCACCCCCTCAAGCTTGAAGTGCCGGTAGTGATGAAGGACAAAAAAGCCTTTATCTCAGAGACCTTCATCAACGATGTTTTCCAGTCTGGTCTTGACCAGACCTTCCAGGTTGAAAAACGCCCTCACCCGCTAAACGCGCTCACGGCGGACGAAATTAAGCAGGCTGTCGGGGTTGTGAAAGCCTCTGCGGATTTTAAACCCAATACCCGCTTTACCCAGATCGCCCTTGCGGAACCAGAGAAAGCCAAAGTGTGGGACTTTGTGCTCAACGGTACGGCAGTGGACGCCCCTCGCCAGGCAAAGATCGTCATGCTCGACGGCAAGCACGTTATCGAAAGCGTAGTGGACCTGAAGGATAAAAAAATCCTGCGCTGGGAGCCGGTGAAGGACGCGCACGGCATGGTGCTGCTGGATGATTTCACCGCGGTTCAGCAGATCATTAACGAGAGCTCGGAGTTTGCCGAGGTGCTTAAAAAACACGGCATCACCGACCCGAAAAAAGTGATCACCACGCCGCTTACCGTCGGCTACTTCGACGGTAAAGACGGCCTGAAGCAGGAAGATCGCCTGCTTAAGGTGGTGAGCTATCTGGACGTCGGCGACGGCAACTACTGGGCCCACCCGATCGAGAACCTCGTGGCCGTGGTCGATCTTGAGCAGAAAAAAATTCAGAAGATTGAAGAAGGTGCCGTTGTGCCGGTTCCGATGACTCCGCGCCCCTATGACGGCCGCGACCGTGTCGAGACGCCGAAAAAACCGCTCAACATCATTGAGCCGGAAGGCAAGAACTACACCATTACCGGCGACATGGTGCACTGGCAGAACTGGGATTTCCACCTGAGCCTGGATTCCCGCGTCGGCCCGATGATTTCGACCGTCACGTATAACGACAACGGGAAAAAGCGTCAGGTGATGTATCAGGGATCGCTCGGCGGCATGATTGTCCCTTACGGCGATCCGGACGTGGGCTGGTACTTCAAGGCCTATCTCGACTCCGGCGACTACGGCATGGGCACTCTGACCTCGCCGCTGGTGCGCGGTAAAGACGTGCCGTCCAACGCCGTGATGCTCAACGAAACCATCCCGGACTACACCGGCACGCCGATGGAGATCCCACGCGCGATCGCCATTTTCGAACGCTACGCGGGGCCGGAATATAAACATCAGGAGATGGGCAAGCCGAACGTCAGCGCCGAACGCCGCGAGCTGGTGGTGCGCTGGGTGAGTACCGTGGGCAACTACGATTACATCTTCGACTGGGTGTTCTACGAAAACGGCACCATCGGCATTGACGCCGGTGCAACGGGTATCGAGGCGGTGAAAGGCGTGCAGGCGAAAACCATGCATGACGCCACCGCCAAAGACGACACAAAGTACGGCACGCTGATCGATCATAATATCGTGGGCACCACGCACCAGCACATCTATAACTTCCGTCTTGATATGGACGTGGACGGCATCAACAACAAGCTGGTGGCGATGGATCCGGAGGTGAAGCCGAATACCGCCGGCGGCCCGCGCACCAGCACCATGCAGGTCAATCAGTACGATATTGATACCGAACAGCAGGCGGCGCAGAAGTTTGACCCAGGCACCATCCGACTGCTGAGCAACACCAGCAAGGAGAACCGCATGGGCAACCCGGTCTCGTACCAGATTATCCCTTACGCGGGCGGTACCCATCCGGTGGCGACAGGCGCGAAATTTGCCCCGGACGAGTGGATCTACCATCGTCTGAGCTTTATGGATAAACAGCTGTGGGTGACGCGTTACCACCCGGACGAGCTGTATCCGGAAGGGAAATTCCCTAACCGCTCCATCCACGATACGGGTCTGGGCCAGTACAGCAAGGATAACGAGTCGCTCAACGATCAGGATGACGTGGTCTGGATGACCACCGGTACCACCCACGTGGCGCGCGCTGAGGAGTGGCCGATTATGCCGACGGAATGGGTGCATACCCTGCTTAAACCGTGGAACTTCTTCGACGAGACGCCAACGCTCGGGAAGAAAAAAGACGAACAGAAATAAATAACGTACCGGGCACAATGCCCGGTTTTATCCATTTACTTGCTGAATACCTCTCCCCGATTATAGTTACTTCTACTTCATTTTTTTATTTCATTTCGAATCACTTTCAGCCAGGACGCGAATTTTCCACAAGCGACGTAATACATCATTGAGAGGTTTTAGGATGAAATTCAATTTGATCGTCAGGAGTCTTGCTCTGGCTGGACTTGTTATTTCCGTCAGTTCCGCTGCCGCAGAAGCCCCGAAGGACGCCACTGCAGCGACACAGCAAGTCAATAACGCCCTGTTTAATCAGCTTCCCTTCTCCGATAACACCGATTTTACGAATGCCCATAAAGGCTTTATTGCGCCTCTTCCTCAGGACATTATCAAAGGGGAGCAAGGAAATGTTATCTGGAATCCACAACAATATTCGTTTATTAAAGAGGGAGATAAAGCTCCTGAGACTGTTAACCCCAGTTTATGGCGTCAATCTCAGCTGATTAATATTAGCGGCCTGTTTGAAGTAACCGACGGCGTTTATCAGATTCGAAATCTCGACCTGTCGAATATGACCATCATCGAAGGGAAAGAAGGTGTTACCGTGGTTGACCCGCTGGTTTCGGCAGAAACGGCGAAAGTCGGGATGGAGCTCTATTTTAAAAATCGCGGCAAAAAACCTGTCGTCGCCATAATTTATACCCACAGCCACGTTGATCACTATGGCGGTGTGCGCGGCGTGGTGGAAGAAGCTGACGTGAAGTCCGGCAAGGTAAAAATCTACGCCCCGGCCGGTTTTATGGAAGCGGCCGTTGCCGAGAACATCATGGCGGGTAACGTGATGAGCCGCCGCGCCAGCTATATGTATGGCAACCTGCTGAAACCCGATGCTAAAGGCCAGGTGGGTGCCGGTCTCGGGACCACCACCTCCGCCGGGACAGTGACGCTGATTGCCCCGACAAACATCATTGAAAAAGACGGCCAGAAAGAGGTCATAGACGGCCTGACCTATGACTTTATGCTCGCACCGGGATCCGAAGCACCGTCAGAAATGCTCTGGTATATCGAAGAGAAAAAACTGATTGAATCCGCTGAGGATGTGACCCACACCCTGCATAACACCTACTCGCTGCGCGGGGCCAAAATCCGCGAGCCGCTACCGTGGTCGAAATACATCAACCAGGCGATTGTACGCTGGGGTGATAAAGCCGAAATCATCATGGCACAGCACCACTGGCCGACCTGGGGCAACGAAAACGTGGTCAACCTGCTGAAAAGTCAGCGTGACCTCTATCGTTACATTAACGACCAGACCCTGCGTATGGCGAATGAAGGGCTAACGCGTGACGAAATCGCTGCTAACTTCAAGCTCCCGGATTCGCTGGCGCATACCTGGGCTAACCGCGGCTATTACGGTTCGGTGAGCCACGACGTGAAAGCCACCTACGTGCTTTACCTGGGCTGGTTTGACGGCAACCCGGCGACGCTTGACGAACTTCCGCCGGAAGAAGCCGCGAAGAAATTCGTGGAGTATATGGGTGGCGCGGATGCCATACTGAGCAAAGCGAAAACCGACTTCGATCAGGGAAATTACCGCTGGGTAGCGCAGGTGGTGAGCAAAGTGGTCTTTGCCGATCCGAACAACCAGGCTGCACGCAACCTGGAAGCGGATGCGCTTGAACAGCTTGGCTATCAGGCAGAATCCGGCCCGTGGCGTAACTTCTATCTGACCGGAGCGCAGGAGTTGCGTAATGGCGTGGTGAAAGGGCCAACCCCGAATACCGCCAGCCCGGATACCGTACGGGCAATGACCCCGGAGATGTTCTTCGATTATCTTGCCGTACACATCAACGGACAAAAAGCGGGCGATGCCAAATCGGTGTTTAATATTGATCTAGGTAATGATGGCGGGAAATATAAGCTGGAACTGGAAAATGGCGTGCTGAACCATACGGCGAACGCCGAGGCAAAAGATGCTGATGCTACCATCACCCTTAGCCGCGATACGCTGAACAAAATTATCCTCAAAGAGATGACGCTCAAACAGGCGCAAGACAACGGTGATGTGAAAATCGTCGGCGACGGTGCAAAACTCGACACCATGCTCGGTTATATGGATAAATTTGATTTCTGGTTTAACATTGTGACGCCGTAACGATGCATACGTAAGGGCGGCCTGTCCGCCCTTTTCTGCTTAACTTATTCCCTGGACGGGGTAAACAGCGTCAATGGAAAAAAGAAAAAAACCGACACTTGAGCGAGCAACCTGGCCGACGCGCCACGCCATGGTTATGCACGGGCTGGCGATGAACCTGCCCTGGCTGGCTTTCGTCAACATCAGCTTCGCCGTGATGATTCTGCTGCGCCATGTTCTGCTTAACGCCAGCGATCCCCTTTATCCCCACTTGCCGCATATGATGAAAATGGTCGACGCTTCGATGCTCGGCATTATTATCCTCTCGGCTGCACTGATCCTTATGGGCTGGCGGCGCATCGCCGGTATCAGCGTAGTGCTGTGTATCTGTAGCGCTATCTGGTCAATATCATGCTTCTGGTTTATCACCGATTTACTGCTGCCCCACGTCTGGCCGCTGTGCGTTATTTTATTACTCGCTGGGTTAACGGCCCTATACTTTTACCCTGTGGGGTTGCTCGCCTTCGTGCTCCCGCTCTGGATAACCCTGCCGATTGCAAGCTGGGTACTGAATAATGGCCTTAATCTTCACTTCGTTATCATCTGGAGCGTCTTTTCGCTGATCCTGATCTGCGGGCGCTTCATCCTCTTAAGCTGGTTTGACGAGGCCTGGCGACGTAACCAGCAAAACCAGCTGCTGATCTCACGACTGGATGCGCTGGCGCATCAGGATCCGTTAACCACAACCGCCAACCGCCGGAAGATGGAAGTGGTGCTGGAGAACGCGGTTGAGCAGAAGAAACCGTTCTCGCTGATTATGCTGGATATTGACTATTTCAAGCGCTACAACGACACCTACGGTCACCAGGCGGGTGACGACTGTCTGACGCGCGTGGCGCGGGTATTGAAGCAGTCAGTGCGAACGCCCGACGATGTGGTGTCACGCTACGGCGGCGAGGAGTTTGTGGTGATCCTGTTTAACTGCCCGGAAAATATCGCGGAAAAAGTTGCGGTACGCATTCAGGACGGCCTGCGCGCGGAGTCGATACCGCACAGCGCGTCATCCGTCAGCGATCGTGTCACCGTGAGCATGGGGATTGCGGGTATGGTCGAGGGGCTTGCGGGTACCGAGATTATTGCCCGCGCCGATGCGGCGCTGTACCGGGCGAAAGAGGCCGGGCGGGATCGGTGGTCGCTTTGAATAACGCCGGGTGGCGGCTACGCCTTACCCGGCTTGTTTTTTAATACCGCACGCAAACCGACTTGGTTTCGCACCAGCCGTCCAGCCAGTCCGGGCCAAAATCACGTCCTGTACCGGACTGCTTCATCCCGCCGAACGGCAGGTTGGCGTCAATCAGCGTATGGCTGTTCACCCAGACGGTGCCCGCCTGCAGCCGGTCGGTGTACTCCAGCGCCTTGCTGATATTCTGCGTCCAGACGCTGGCCGTCAGGCCATATTCGGTGTCGTTCGCCAGCTGGAGCGCCTCTTCCCCGTCGGCGACGCGTACCAGGTTGACCACCGGACCAAACACCTCTTCTCGGGTTAACCGCAGCGCGGCATCCGGGTTCACCACCAGCGTAGGCGACACGTAATAGCCTTTGCCCTCCGGGCCGCGGTTACCGACGATCAGCTCCGCATTGCGGGACGTCGCTTCGTCGAGGAAGGTCTGCACCTTATCGCAGTGGGCGCGCGACACCAGCGGGTTGATAAACGCCTCCGGCGACATGCCCGGCCCGACGCTCAGGGATTTAACCGCCTGTTCGAACCCACTCACCAGCGTGTCAAACAGCGGCGCTTCAATGTAGATGCGCGAGCTCGCCGCGCACACCTGCCCCTGGTTCAGGAAGCTGCCGGTCATTAATCCTTCTATCACCCACGCGGGGTCCGCATCCTTCAGCACGATGGCCGGGTTTTTCCCGCCCAGCTCCAGGGTCACTCCGGTTAGCGTGTCCGCCGCCGCACGGGCAATCTGCTTACCCGTCGCCGTTGAGCCGGTGAAGCTCACCTTCGCAATATGCGGGTGCGAGGTCAGCGCTGCGCCACACACCGCGCCGCTGCCGGTTACTACGTTGAACACCCCGTCCGGGATGCCCGCTTCGCTGGCCAGCTCCGCCACGCGCAGCAGGGTTAGCGGCGTGGTTTCAGACGGCTTAATGACGATAGAGCAGCCCGCGGCCAGCGCTGGCATCACTTTCCACATCCCGATCATCAGCGGGAAGTTCCAGGGCACAATCCCGGCCACCACACCAACCGGCTCCTTACGCGTCCACGCCTGGTAGCGCGCACCCTGCGGCAGCGGGATGGAAAGATCGAGGGTTTTGCCCGCAATTTTGGTGGTCAGCCCGGCGGTATAGCGCATCCAGTTAAGGGTGCAGCCCACTTCAAAAGCCCGGGAGATGTTAATTGATTTGCCCTGCTCCAGCGTTTCAAGCTGGGCCAGCTCCTCGCCGTGCTGTTCGACCAGATCGGCGAAATGGAGCAGGATCCGCTCGCGCTCCGCCGGTAATTTTCCGGCCCAGGTGCGGGCCACAAAGGCGCGCCAGCCGGACATAACGGCCCGGTCAACGTCATCGACGCTGGCATCGGCGGTCGAGGCAATTACCTCGCCCGTGGCCGGGTTGTAGACGTTCAGCCGCTTTTCGCTGTCCGACGCGGCCTGACGCCCTTCAATCCACAGGCCGTGGTGTCGGTCTAAAAACTGCTGCACGGCAGGCAGAACAGCCACCTGTGATTCAGACATAGGATACTCCTTCGTTATTCTTCGCAGGGTGTTCATCCAGTCTATGTGGGGTTTTGCATTCTCGCTTTTGTCTCTGTGACATTCGCTTTGCCACCTGTGACAGGTGCCGCAAATCGCGATAATCGCCGCTTATATCGCTGTTACCGGTGAGTGTTCTTTCCTATAGTCAGCCTCATAGCTCTGACAAAATGCAACACAAATGCAACAATGCGAAAACGTTGACGGTGCAGCGAGAGAAACGATGGCGTGTGCAAGCGAGCAGGAACAGTATCAGCAGTGGCTGGCGCAAATTAACCAGGTTTGCGGGCGTTTTAACGCGCAGCCCACCGAGGGAAAGTTCTACGGCGAGCTGGAGACCAGCTATGCGCGCAGCCTGAAGCTCAGTACCGTCACCGCCGGCGGCGTCAACCTGTTCCGCTCCCGACGGGAGATCGCACAGAGTAATGATGCCTGGTTCTACACCGTGTTCCAGCTTGAAGGCAGCGCGCAAATTGAGCAGGACGAGCGTCGCGCGGTGCTCAAAACCGGGGATATCACGCTGATTGACGCCTCTCGTCCCTGCTCGATCAACTGGCAGGAAAAGTCCCGCCAGATTTCGCTGCTGGTTCCCCGTCAGATTATCGAGCAGCAGTGCCGCTTTCAGGAGATAAGCTGCGCGCTCGCCCTTTCCCGCACCTTACCCACGGTCCAGCTGAGCCATCGCCTGCTGATGGAGAGTATGAACAACCGCGACCTGAGTGACCGGGAGAGTGAAGCGGCGCTTGAGGCGATGGTCTGCCTGCTGCGCCCCGCGTTCCAGCAGCGCGACGTGATTCAGCCGCGCAAGGAGCGCCAGTTTCAGCACGTTGTGGCGCTGATTGATGACCATATTCAGTCTGAATCGCTGCGTCCGGAATGGATTGCCGCCGAGAGCGGAATGTCCGTACGCAGCCTCTACCGCATGTTTGCCGAGAAGGGGCTGGTGGTAGCGCAGTACATTAAAAACCGTCGTCTGGATCTCTGCGCGCAGGAATTGCAGTCAACCGGTGACGATGAAAAGCTGGCGGGCATTGGCTACAGCTGGGGATTCACCGACCATAGCCACTTTTCAACGGCCTTTAAGCAGCGTTTTGGCGTCTCGCCGGGTGAATACCGCAAGCGCTACCGCTAGCTATTTTTTCAGCCACTTACCGTTAATGCCCTTCACGTACTCGCCCGGCTGCGCGCGGGCCACCAGCTTTTGCCCCGCCATTTTCGCCACTTCATCAACCGGCAAATTATTGCTGTCGGCCAGCTTCTGATAGCTCTCCGTGCGCGCCGCGTTAATGCGATTCACCAGCTCCAGCGTCTCGGCATCCTGTTGGATCGGAGCAAGATAGCCGCTCAGGGTTTCCCCCACGCGCCCCTGCGCGCGGGCATCGTTTAAGGTCAGCGCAGCCGCCTGCACGTTTATACTCAGGGCCAATAAAATTAACGCTAATCGTTTCATGTCATCCTCAGAACAGATCGCTGCGCGATTTCAGCAGGGCTTCAACGTCTTTATCGACCTTGATGTGGATCTCGTGTTCGATTTTGACATTCATATTGATGGTAATCGGCTCCTTTGGCGCAGCGACTTCAATGCGCGGCGTACAGCCGGTCAGTAGCGCGGCAACGGTGAGCGCACCAGCCATCTTTTTCATTGTTGTTCCTCACTTTCCTTGCCAGTCGAACTGCGGAGACCGGGAATCGCCGCGTGTTGCTCAAACCAGGTTTGCAGGTTGTCGCCAAAACGCAGGCTGCGCCACAGGGTAAAGACATTCTCGTCATGGGTGTAGTTCAGATTGACGGAGCTGCTTTTGCCGTCCACGCGGCTGGTCCCCTTGATGGTCGCCTGCATGGTTAATTCACCCAGGTTATCTAAATTGATTCTCGTCCACGACTGCGAAATTTCCATGTAGCGGAGCCAGTTAATCGCTGCGCCCGCGACCATATTATCCTTCACGATGGCGTCTGCCGTATCTTTGTCGATGCGCAGCGTCATTGGCCCCGGGTTGGTCAGCCAGCCATCTTTAATGATCCATTTTTCATTGTCCAGCCAGAACGGCAGCGCCCCGCTCACCGGGCCCGACAGGGTAAACTGCTTCGGGTTGACGGCGCTGATCAGCTCGCTTGAGGAGATATTGTCCACGCGCAGCAGGGCCGGATCGTGCTGCGGCATCCGCAGCTGCTGCATGGTGATCTTCCCGCCGAGCGTTTCTACCTTAACGTTGGTGAGCAGCAGCGGGTTGTCCTCCGTCCAGGGGTAATTCCCCTGCAGGTCCGCGGTAATGTTGCGCGCGGTCACCAGGTTTTCCACTTCGCCAATGCGCAACGTGACCGGGCCGCGCGTGCCCAGGGACCAGGTCCCCTCGCTGAAGCGGAACGGCAGCACAAAATCGACGCCGTTGATCTGGTTGTCCGGCATCCAGGCGCTGCCGGATTTCAGCACGCCGTGTCCGCCCGCCTGAAAGCCCTGATCGGGGGCCGCCGAGAAGGCAACCTGCGCATAGAGTTCACCGTCACGCAGCGTCATTTTCCAGTCCGGCGGAACCAGCGGCTGGAAGACGGTGAGCGACTGTTTCGGCCACCAGGCCTGCCCGCGAAGGCGCACGCCATCCCAGCGTCCGTTCACCTGTACCGGGCCGATGTTGTCCGCATGGAGGTCGCCCTTAAACTGAAAAACAGTCGGGTCGGTACCGTCGACGCTGAAGGTCAGGACCGAGGGCGGCAATACGCTGCCGCCGGAGAACCGGGTTTGCCCGGCATTCAGCGACAGCGCGCCGCTGAATGCGGGTTTTTCGGCATCGCGCAGCCAGCGTACAGGCCGATCCAGCACAAGCCGCGGCTTGCTGACCTCCATGGTGCCGTACTGGAGCTTGTCAAAACCGGTGGAGAGCGCCGTCAGCTCAATAAGGTTGTCTCGCCACTCGCCTTTCCCGGCGACATCCCAGCGGGCATGCATCGGCGTAAAGCCGCCTTTTCCCCAGTAGCGCCACTGCCACAGGCCGTTATCAGGCAAAAAGTCGTTGGCCTGACCGTCCAGGTGGAGTTCAAAACCGCCCATCTCGTTTTCATGGGCACGCAGAATAGCCTGCAGACGCCCGTCCACGCCCTTCCGGGTGAGCTTCACGCCCGCCAGCGGCCAGCGGATTTCATCGATATCGAGTGAGTCAATAATGCGCCCGCGCGAGCGGAGCAGCGCGCCGGGCTCAAAAGCAAGCTGCGGTTCATACAGGCTGCCGGTCAGTGTGGCGGGCAATTTGGCGTAAAGAATGAGATCGTTTTGCTTCGCCTCGCCGCTCAGATGCAGCGGCATGTTGCTGTTTTCCATGCTGAGCCTGCCGGGCCCAATGTTCAGTACCGCGTTACCTTTACCCGCATCGCCTTGCGTCAACACGTTCAGTCGTCCGGTCAGGGTGGCTTTCTCCAGCCCCTGCTGCCAGTTGTCGGCGCGAAGGGACACCCGCCCGCTCAGCGGCATACCCGAAAGATCCCAGTTCCAGCGCCCGTCGCTGATGTTCAGCTGTTCCGCCGTGATCTGCCACGGCAGGTCGAGAAGCGGATCGGGGTTATCCCTTGCGATCACCACCAGCTGTCCCTGATTGTCTTCCCAGTCGAGATCGGCATCGACCAGAGACGTTAACTGTGGCACGTTAAAGGTCGCGACCGCATGGCCTTTCACCGGCACGCCGTCCGGCACCAGCGGCAAAGTGAACTCGCCCACCAGCTTAATCGGCTGCGCCTGGTCAGGGAGCTGAACATCGAACTGGCTGACCGAGAGCGTCTGGCCGCGAAGCGTGCCTTTAATGCTGACCTGTTCGCCTCGGTAAACGATCTCCTGGATGGAGGGCGTCAGTGACGCATTAAGCTCTCCCTGCCACTGCTGCCAGGGCGAGAGCGTCAGACGGTGAATGGTGAGCCAGGTATTGGGCAACACAGCCTGCCACTGGGCCAGCGTTTTGGGGGCGACCGTTGAGGGTGCAGACTGGGGAATTTTGCTCAAGCAGACGGTGTTAAGATCCAGCGCGCCGATATCCAGTTTCCAGCGGCTCGGATGTGACAGCGTCACGTTATCGATGCGGGCAATTTCGCAGTCTTCCACCAGATAGCGAAGATCGGGGATCACCAGCGCGTGGCGAGTCAGTTTTGGGCTTTCTTCGAAAGCAATGCGCGTCCCGACGGGGAGCCAGATCCCGGCGAGCGTCGGCACCCACTGGGCGAGCGTCATCAGCAGCGTCAGCGGCACCAAAATCAACAGCAGTAAAACCGCAATGGCGGCTTTGTATTTACCCTTCATGGGCAGTTAATGTCCTGATTTTTCGAAAGAATTAAGCCGGCAATGCCGAATATTGTCGCATGTTTGGCGGTTGAGTTGAAGTTAACCACAAGATAAAGGATAGATGCTGTAAAGAGTATGAGAAAACTTTTTGCAATGCGTAACCTAAAGAACACATTTTAGATTCAGTGGGTTACGCATTATCTCAGACGTAAAAACGGGAAAACACTGCGTAACTAATACCTGTTCCTGGGCATTGCCAATAGGTAGAGCATGGCGAATATCAACGACCCCCAATACACTGAATCGTACCGCCATGGATCAAAATCGATATGTAAAAAACCGCGAACAAACTCATAGCCGTTGGCAAAAACATTAATCTGGATGACTGCAATCGCTATCACAAACAGCGTATAGGCAATGAACAATGGATATTTACGGAGCCTATTGACCTTGAGTTTTCCAATCAACAGTAAGAAGAAAACCGCAATAGATGCTATAAAATAGTACAAAACAGGCAACATCGGCGCAGATAAGGATAACTCCACTTGTTGCGACATGCATCATTCTCCCTCTTTTCAGAAACTCATCCGGTTCCTAATATCGTCCCATCACATCCGGAAGGATTGCAGTTTTCATACCCTATTGCCATTCTTTCAAGTAATACCGATATGCGTTTTTCGCACCCGTTACCCACTCCGTTTTGCCCAACCTGATTTGAACCGAGTCGCGCCGAAGATTTCTCGTACTAAGAATATCATGGAGTTAGGGTGTATATATGCTCTAGAATAATTGATAGAACTTATTGAATTCAATAATATTTTATAAATTGTAAGATAATTTTAATCATGCTAACGTGAATGCAAAATCACTGGAGAAAGTCTTATGAAACTCGCGGTATATAGCACAAAGCAGTACGACAAAAAGTATCTGCAACATGTTAACGAAGCTTACGGGTTTGAGCTTGAATTTTTCGACTTTCTGCTGTCCGAAAAAACCGCCAAAACGGCGCACGGCTGTGAAGGCGTCTGCATTTTTGTTAACGATGACGGCAGTCGTCCGGTGCTGGAAGAGTTGAAAAAGCAGGGAGTGAAGTATATCGCCCTGCGCTGCGCCGGCTTCAACAACGTGGATCTCGACGCGGCAAAAGAGCTGGGTCTGAAGGTGGTTCGCGTCCCGGCGTACTCCCCGGAAGCGGTAGCAGAACATGCGATTGGCATGATGATGTCGCTCAACCGTCGTATTCACCGCGCTTATCAGCGTACGCGTGACGCCAACTTCTCGCTCGAAGGGCTGACCGGCTTTACCATGTACGGCAAAACAGCGGGCGTGATCGGCACCGGTAAAATTGGCGTGGCTGCCCTGCGCATTCTGAAAGGGTTCGGCATGCGTCTGCTGGCATTCGATCCGTACCCGAGCGCCGCAGCGCTGGATCTGGGCGTGGAGTACGTCGACCTGCCGACGCTGTTCTCGCAGTCCGACGTGATCTCCCTGCACTGCCCGCTGACGCCGGAAAACTACCACCTGCTTAACCAGGCGGCGTTTGACCAGATGAAAGACGGCGTGATGATCATCAACACCAGCCGCGGCGGTCTGGTTGACTCTCAGGCTGCTATCGAAGCGCTGAAAACCCAGAAAATTGGCGCGCTGGGGATGGACGTGTATGAGAACGAGCGCGATCTGTTCTTTGAAGACAAGTCCAACGATGTGATCCAGGACGACGTGTTCCGCCGTCTGTCTGCCTGCCATAACGTCCTGTTTACCGGCCACCAGGCGTTTCTGACTGCCGAAGCGCTGATCAGCATTTCAGAAACCACTCTGGGGAATCTTCAGCAGTTAGAAAAGGGTGAACCGTGCCCTAACGAACTGGCTTAAATGCTACGCCGGGTGGGGCTAAGCTTCATCCGGCGCGTTTGTTTCCCAGCTTCGGTGAGCAACGCGCCACCAGAGTAGGACGGCGGCCAGCGCAATCGCGCTCAGGACACTGAATGCCGTCGCAAACGAGTAATGACCGGCGATCGTGCCGGTTAACGCCGGGCTCATGGCTGCCCCCACTCCCTGCATCAGCATCACCACACTCTGCCCGGCATTAACGTGCCCGCTTCCGCGCAGCAGCACCACAATAAACGACGGTACGACGACACCCAGGATCCCGGCGGCGAGACCGTCGAGAATTTGTACTGGGATCATCATTAACGGCGCGTCGGTCGATGCCGCCAGCGCCGCGCGAACCGGCATAACCAACAGCGCCAGCATAATCAAGCGCCAGTAGCCGTAGCGTTCTATTCGGCCTGCAACCCAGATGGCAACGGGGATCATCACCGCCTGCGAGATGATGACGGTGCCTGCCGCGTACAGGCCAGGATTGATCGAGGCGGGTGCCGCGGCCACCCTCATGCTCAGCATCGGCAGCAGTGCGGCATTCGCCAGGTGGAACAGCAGTAGCGTCAGTCCGGTCACAAACAGCGCCCGGTTTTTAATCAGCACCGCGAAGCCGGGGACAGGAACGCTACCTGAGGATGAAAGCCCTCGCGCCGCATCGTTATCAATGTCCCCGTTGCGGATGGCAAGCAGTGCGCAGAGCGTCAGCAGCGTCGTGCAGGTCATCAGCAGGAAAATCCCCCCGACGCCCCAGTACCAGGCAATGCCGCCTGCTATCACTGCGGTGACAAAATTGCCGCCGTGATTAAACGCCTCATTTTTGCCCATCTGCGCGCTGAACCCGCGCTGGCCGGTCAGGCCCAGCGTAATCCCGGCGACGAGCGGCCCGACAAACGCCGCGCAGATGCCGGTGACCATTTGTGAGACGGCAACAACGCTGGTCTGCTGGCTAAACCAGAGCAGCAGCGTGCTCAGGGTGATCAAAGTGCAGAGCAGCGCCAGTACGGCGCGTTTGTTCCGCGAAGTGTCAGTAATTACCCCCGCCGGGAGCGTAGCCAGCAATCCCGCCAGCCCACCGGCAGTCATCAGGATGCCGATATCATCGGGGCTCCAGTGGCGTTCTGTCAGAAAGATACCGAGAAAAGGACCAAGGCCATCACGGACATCCGCAATGAAAAAACTTGTCAGGCATAACGCCCGCAGCGAACGAAGAGACATACTTCCTGCCTGTAAATTATCCGGCTCGCGTTTCGCGATGACCCGCGTCCAGACGCTCGTACAATAAAGTTTAAAATGTAGCGTAGCGCTGCTTATTGAAAATCAGATGACGGCCCAAAAGACCGGATTAACCAGGGAGGCTACGCGTCACACCAGCCTCCAACGAGCTGTAGCAAAATGTGAATAGCCGCCGGGAACATCAACAGGAAGAGTAAAACTGTCACCACAGCAATCGCCATCAGAAACTCCTTTTAAATTTTCGTTTTACGAAATCGTAGTCAGTATTTTTAAATTGTCACTGACGCTCGGCTATTTTCTTCATTATTCACGGGGACGCCCCTTTTTATTAGCGCCCCCGTTGCTGGTTTGATTAAAATTCTCGTTTAAAACGCCGGAGCTTTACCTTTTGATTATGCTTTTGCTGCTCAAATAGCAAAGTTTTCTGTCATCTGCTTCAGTGCCCTGGACTGCTCGGTCAGCGCCTGCGATGCCGCTGCGGACTGCTCAACGAGCGCCGCATTACCCTGCGTCACGCCATCCATCTGGGTGACAGCAGCGCTGATTTGCATGATGCCCTGCATTTGCTCAACCGAGGCCATTGAAAGACTGTCCATAGTTTCAGCAAGCGTAGCCACGTTGCTCGCAGCCCGCAAAATCGTCTCTGCCGTTCTGGATGCCACCGACACACCGTTATCGACATCCTCAACGGCATGCTCAATCAGCGCCCCAATTTCTTTGGACGCCGTTGCGCTGCGCTGAGCGAGATTTCTGACTTCCGTCGCCACCACGGCGAAGCCACGACCATGCTCACCGGCACGTGCAGCCTCGACCGCCGCATTCAGCGCCAGAATATTAGTCTGGAAAGCAATCCCTTCTATAACGCTGGTGATTTCCTTTATCTTCAGGGCGTTAGCCGAGATATTCTGCATCGTTTCACTCATTTCGCCCACGGCAGACTCACCTTCACGTGCCAGTGCTTCCGTCTTTCTTGCTGACGTTGCCGTATGCTCCGCGACCTCGGTATTGTTCCGAACGGTCATCGTCAGCTGTTCCATGCTGGCGGCAGTCTGCTGCAACGCCGCCGCCTGCTCCTCGGTACGAGACGATAACTCCATATTGCCCTGCTCGATCTCACCGGCAGCCAGATCCACCGACGTCGCGGCCTCTTTGATTTCAGTGACAAGGGTTTTCAACTGGGTCTGCATGTTGTCCAGAGCCGCAAGCAGCGTGCCGGTTTCATCCATCCGGGTAATACGTATGGTTGAGGTGAGATCGCCAGCGGCAATGGTGTTCGCCGTATTCACGGCCTGCTTTAGCGGTCGGAGAATACTGCGCGACAGCAAAATGCCCGTCAGCAGCGCGGTGACAACCGCCGCAATCATTCCCAGGATTATCATCATGCGCGTACGGAAGCGTTCTTCAGCCAGTCGGGTTTGACGTTCAGCCATAATGCGGTACTCGTCGTTCAGCGCTTGCTGAATAACACCCCGCATGGCGTCCATTTGCTCTTTTCCGGTATTACGCTCCAGGCTACTGATGAACGCATCCATATCTTCCCCCCCGCGGGATACGCTCTCTCTTCGCTGGATTAACGGCAGCGCAAATGATCTTTTCCATTCTTCTTCAAGCCTGGAGAGGGTGGTTAATTTTTGCTGCTGCGACGGGTTATCACGCGTAAGCCCTGCAATTTCGTCAGCTTTGCTTTTAAACCTCTCATCACCCTGCGTGAAGGGTTGAAGAACGTCCTGATTGCCGGTGAGCGCAAAACCGCGAATGCCGGTTTCCATGTTGATCAGGTTTTCGGTTACGGAGCGAAGGTTATCGACCACTTTATAGCTATGAACGTTGAGCTTGCTGACGGCCGTCACTCTGTCAAAGCTCAAATAGAGCAGCCCGCAGACGACGGACATTAAAACCACAATTGCGCCAAATGCTATGGTAAGCCGGGTGCCGATGTTGAGATTTTTAAACATGACTCTTCCTTAATAATTAGCATAGGTTCATCTTCTGGAGATGAATTTTAATAACGGCTTATTTTTTGTGGTTAATGGATATGGGTTTCCACCACGACCACACCCATGCTAATCGGCAGAGAAAATTAATACTTTAGGCTGAGATAAAAATATAATAATCATCTTTTTGCGATGATTCTTATATGCAATAAACGGCCATGTACCAATCAGCATAAATAATTAAATAAACTTGCGAGCATTATAAAATTGAGATTGGTAAAAGCGCCTAAATTTAAGCACATTTAATATAAATATATTTCAAACTATTAATAAATGTAAATTTCAGTTCTTTTTTTGACCATTTTCGGACTTTCAGACCTATAAAAAAACCGGGCGCGGGGCCCGGTTATCTTCTTAGCTAAAAGTGACTTTATGCGCTCAACCCGCGATTCTCCAGCATCGGTTCAATCTTCGGATCGTGTCCGCGCCAGTTTCGATAAAGTTCGGCTAAATCAGCGCTGTTGCCGCGAGACAAAATCGCCTCACGGAATTTCTGTCCGTTTTCACGCGTCAATCCACCCTGTTCGACAAACCACTGATAGCCATCGTCCGCCAGCATTTGCGTCCACAGGTAGGCGTAGTACCCCGCCGCGTAGCCGCCGCCGAAGATATGGGCAAAGTAGCTGCTGCGATAGCGCGGCGGTACAGCGGGCAGATCCAGCCCCTCTTTTTTCAACGCCGCGGCTTCGAATTCTTCAACGCTCGACACGGCTTCGCTGATGCCGTGCCAGTTCATGTCCAGCAGCGCCGCACTCAGCAGCTCCGTCATGTCATAACCCTTGTTGAAATGGGTCGCGTTGAGCATGCTTTCCCGCAGCGCGTCCGGCATGGGGTCACCGGTTTCGTAATGACGGGCATAGTGGCTAAACACCTGAGGATGGCTGGCCCAGTGCTCATTGATTTGCGACGGGAATTCAACGAAATCACGCGGCGTATTGGTACCGGATAGCGTGGCGAAGCGCTGGCTGGCAAACAGACCGTGCAGGGTATGGCCAAACTCGTGGAACAGGGTTATCACGTCATCCCAGGAGAGAAGCGCGACGCCGCCGTTACCCGGCTTTTGGTAGTTGCAGACGTTGTAGATCACCGGGCGGGCAGCAAGCTCGTAGGATTGCTCGATGAAATTGCCCATCCAGGCCCCGCCCTGCTTGGAATCGCGGGCGAAGAAGTCGCCGTAAAACAGCGCCATGCCCTCACCGGTGTGGTCAAAAATTTCCCATACGCGGACGTCAGGGTGATAAACCGGAATGTCGAAACGCTCCACAAAACGAATGCCAAACAGCTGGCTGGCCGCCCAGAATACACCGTCCTGTAAAACGGTATTGAGCGCAAAATAGGGTCGAATCTGCGATTCATCGAGGGCGTATTTCGCCTGACGCACGCGCTCGGCATTAAAGGCCCAGTCCCAGGCCTGCACGGTGAAGCCACCCTGCTCGTCGTCGATGACCTTCTGAATATCGGCCTGCTCGCGTTCCGCGCGGGCGCGGGCGGCAGGCACAATGCCGCGCATAAATTCCAGCGCGGCGGCCGGGGTTTTCGCCATCTGGTCGGCAATGCTCCAGCTGGCGTAATCCTCAAAGCCGAGCAGACGGGCCTGGCGCGCCCGCAGCGCCGTAAGGCGCAGGATCAGCGTGCGGGTGTCGTTTTCATCCCCTTTCTGGGTGCGCGTCCAGCCGGCGTTGAACAGGTTTTCGCGCGTCTGCCGATTGCGCAGCGCGGCTAGCGCAGGCTGCTGTGTCGTATTCAGGAGCGGGATCAGCCAGCGGTCGTTAAGCCCTTTTTCCGCGGCGGCCTGCGCCGCAGCAGCAATCTCTTCGGCGCTAAGGCCTTCAAGCTGGTGCGCGTAATCCACCACCAGCCCGCCCGCGTTGTTTGCGGCCAGCAGGCGCTGGTTAAACTGGCTGGTCAGGGACGCGGCCTCGGTATTCAACGCCTTCAGCTCGGCTTTTTCCGCTTCATTCAGGCGCGCGCCGGCCAGAATAAAGTGCTGGTACGTCTCCTCGACCAGCCGACGGGATTCGGCATCCAGCGCGGCGCGGTCCTGCCAGACGCTCTCGACGCGGGCGAAAAGAGTGTCGTTCAGCCAGATGTCGTTCGCCAGCGCGGCAAGTTCGGTGGAGAGCTGCTCCTCCAGTTCCTGCAGGTACGCATTAGTGTGCGCGGAGGTCATGGCGAAGAAAACGCTGCTGACGCGCGCGAGCATGACGCCGCTTTTCTCCAGCGCCAGCACGGTGTTAGTGAAGTCTGGCGCAGCGGTGTGAGAGACTATCGCCTCTATGTCCGCCCGCTTCTGGCGAAGCGCTTCATCGAAGGCCGGACGATAATGCTCGTCTTTGATGGTATCAAAATGGGGAGCCTGGTAAGGCAGCAGGCTGATGTCAAAAAAGGGGTTGGTGGCCGTCATCTTTCACTCCTCCGAACGGATATCTTCCCAGAGTAGGCCAGGCCGCCATCGCCTGCAACGCCGTCATACAAATGTTGCCTTAACGCACCCTCTGCGGGCGTGCTATGTTAGTACCACACAAAAAGCGTTGAGGAACAGTGAGATGATTATTTTAGTTACCGGGGCAACGGCAGGTTTTGGTGAAAGCATCACGCGTCGCTTCGTCGCCAACGGGCATAAGGTGATTGCAACGGGTCGTCGTCAGGAGCGCCTTCAGGAGCTGAAGGACGATTTAGGTGACAGTATCCTGACCGCGCAGCTGGACGTGCGTAACCGTGCGGCCATTGAAGAGATGATTGCCAGCCTGCCGGCAGAGTGGCGCGCCATCGACGTGCTGGTCAACAACGCCGGTCTGGCGCTGGGCATGGAGCCTGCCCACAAAGCCAGCGTTGAAGACTGGGAAAACATGATCGACACCAACAACAAAGGGCTGGTGTACATGACCCGCGCGGTGCTGCCGGGCATGGTCGAGCGCAACCGCGGCCACATTATCAACATCGGTTCTACCGCCGGGAGTTGGCCTTACGCGGGCGGTAATGTCTACGGCGCGACCAAAGCGTTTGTGCGCCAGTTCAGCCTGAACCTGCGCACCGATCTGCACGGCACCGCCATTCGCGTCACCGATATCGAGCCGGGGCTGGTAGGCGGCACCGAATTCTCCAACGTGCGCTTCAAGGGCGATGACGCGAAAGCGGATAAAACCTACGAAAACGCCAACGCCCTGACGCCGGAAGACGTCACCGAAACGGTCTGGTGGGTCGCAACGCTGCCAAAACACGTCAACATCAATACCGTGGAAATGATGCCGGTCAGCCAGAGTTTTGCCGGACTTAGCGTCCATCGTGGCTAAATAAGCCCTTCCCGGCCCGCGGGCCGGGTCTGTTTCGGGTCATAAAAGAATGGTAGTATGTTCGGGCTAACTCTCTGAGAAATGACAACTCATGGCCGCTGAATCGCAACTCAATCCCACCCAGCCCGTAAACCAGCAAATCTATCGCATTTTGCGACGTGATATTGTCCATTGCCTGATCCCACCGGGAACGCCGCTTTCTGAAAAAGAGGTCTCCGTGCGTTTTGACGTGTCCCGTCAGCCGGTGCGTGAAGCGTTTATTAAGCTTGCGGAGAACGGTCTGATTCAGATCCGCCCGCAGCGCGGCAGCTACGTGAACAAAATTTCACTCTCACAGGTGCGCAACGGCTGTTTCGTACGCCAGGCGATTGAATGCGCGGTGGTGCGCCGTGCCGCGACGCTCATTAATGACAACCAGTGTTACCTGCTGGAGCAAAACCTGCATCAGCAGCGCATTGCAATTGACCGTAAACAGCTCAACGATTTCTTCCAGCTTGATGATGAGTTTCACCAGAAGCTGGCGCAAATTGCAGACTGCCAGCTGGCCTGGGATACCATCGAGAATATCAAGGCCACCATTGACCGGGTGCGCTACATGAGCCTCGATCACGTCTCCCCGCCGGAAATGCTGCTCCGCCAGCATCACGATATTTTCAGCGCGCTGGAAAAACGCGACCCGGACGGCGTGGAAAAAGCGATGACCCTGCATCTGCAGGAGATAGGCGAATCCGTGCAGCTTATTCGTCAGGAAAATAGCGAGTGGTTTAGCGAAGAGTGATATTTGCCGCCCTTTTCGCGGGCGGCGCCGTAATTAGCGAACGACTAACACCGGAATTGTGGCGTAGCGCAGAATAGATTCCGCATTTGACCCCAGCAGATGGGTGGTGATGCCCGGATTTTTTGACCCGATGACAATCACGTCATATTCCCCTTCTTTGCTCAGCTTGATAATTTCATCGCGGACGCTGCCAAAACGAACCAGAGTGTGAATATTCTCCGGGGAGATATCGAACAGTCGTTTTAACTCGTTCATTTTCTTCCCGGATTCTGCGCTCATATACTCTTCAAACTTTTTAATATCGGCGTTGAATCCGCGCAGCAGAGACCGACTGCTGGCAGGCAGAATATTGACCAGGGTAATCGACGCGCCCTCGGCCTTCGCGAGGTTAGCCGCGTGGCGAACCGCTTTGTCGCTTAAATCCATTTCAAACACGTCAACAGGCATCAAAATCTTCTTATACATAAGCCTGACTCCTTATTCCGATGAAGGGTTATTTCCTGCAACCAGAATGGCATCGGGAATATAAACCAATCCTCAACGCTTCCCCGTAGAAACTATCAATAAGTGAAAATAACGGTCTGCTTTGTAAATTGCTGTCGTGAAGCGTCAACGCCCCATGTAATAAAGAAAAAAGTGTGAGTTTGATCAAAAACAAAAACATGACTGGCAGACAGGCGTATTTATAGTGCCCCGTGAACGGCAAAACCTGAAATAGCGCCGTAACGGATAGTTTAGAGAGGAGAAAATACCATGATGACATACGACCGTAACCGCAATGCAATCACCACCGGCAGCCGCGTCATGATTAGCGGCACCGGCAAAACCGGCGTGATTAAGGCGATCCACAGCGACGGGCTGGATGCCGCGCAGGTGCGCCGTGGCAAAACGGTGGAAGTGGAAGGATGCGAAGGTAAGTTCGAACCAATTGAACTGATTCGTCTGGGTATGCACTAAATTGTGCGCCGACATGCCGCCGCGAACGGCGGCATGTGTTGAATTACAGGTGCGACACGTACTCCGCCACCGTGGTCTTAGCCCCCTTCTGCAGCAGCGTCTGATACGCGCTCATCACGGCATCTGTGAAGGCTTTTTCTCGCGGCAACTCTTTCCCAAAAATGGCCTCAATGCCGAGCAGCGCGTTAACCCGGTTTTCCCCTTCGGCACTTCCCTTCACCGCCGCCTGAATCACCGCCAGCTGCGGATCGCTCACGTCGATAGCGTTACCCTGCTCGTCCACGCCGCCGACATAGCGCATCCACCCAGCCACGCCCAGCGCCAGCAGTGGGAAAGGCGTCTGGTGCACCAGGTGCCAGCGCGCGGGATCCAGCATCCGCTGCGGAAGCTTCTGGCTGCCGTCCATCGCAATTTGCCAGGTACGGTGGCGCAGGGCCGGGTTACTGTAACGGGCGATCAGCAGGTCAGCGTAGCGTTCTAAATCGACGCCCTTCACTTTCAGGGTCGGCGCCTGCTCGTTGAGCATCAGCGCGTGCGCGGCGACGCGATAGTGTTCGTCTTCCATACACTCATTGATGTGCTGATAACCGGCCAGATAGCCGAGGTACGCCAGGAAAGAGTGGCTGCCGTTGAGCATGCGTAGCTTCATCTCTTCAAACGGGATCACGTCTGAAACCAGTTCGGCTCCGGCTTTTTCCCATTCAGGACGCCCGGCCACAAAGTTATCCTCGATAACCCACTGGCGGAACGGCTCGCAGGCCACCGCCGCCGGATCGCGTACGCCGGTCAGCTGCGCGATTTTATCCAGCGTATCGGGTGTGACCGCCGGTACGATGCGGTCCACCATGGTTGACGGGAAGGTGACGTTAGCCTCGATCCAGTCCGCCAGCTCACCGTCTACCGCCCGGGCGTACGCGCAGGTGACATTGCGCATCACGTGACCGTTCTCCGGCATATTGTCGCAGGACATCACGCTAAACGCGGGCAGCCCCGCCGCTTTACGGCGCGCCAGCGCTTCCACCACCACGCCCGGCGCGGATTTCGGCTGATGCGGGTTTTGCAGGTCGGCGACGATAAACGGATGATCGAGCATCAGTTGCCCGGTTGCCGGAGAGTGGCAGTAGCCTTTTTCGGTGATGGTCAGCGAGACAATCGCCACCTGCGGTTCACACATTGCCGCCAGCACGCTTTCCAGCCCGTCGACCTGCGCGTGCAGAGCCTTTTTGACCACGCCCACCACGCGGGAGGTCCACGCATCGGCAGACATCTCCGCCACGGTATAGAGATTATCCTGCGCGTTCAGATCGGCAATCTGCTGCTCGCCGCCAATCAGGTTAACCTCACAGTAACCCCAGTCGCTGCCGTGTTCAGCCGCGAGGATGTCCGCATACACCGCCTGATGCGCGCGGTGAAATGCGCCGAAGCCTAAATGTACAATGCGTGCTTTAAGGCTGTCGCGATCGTACTGAGGCAGCGTCGCGTTGGCCTTTAATAAGGTGTTTTCCATGATTAAGACTCGCTAATTAGAAAGCTGTGGATCGCTGCCGCCCCCAGTCCAGAGCGGCAGCGCCTGCTGACTACACCAACTAGAATGGCAGTCGGGGTAAAAAATTACTGCCATCAACCATACTGATACTGCCGTTTGAGTTTTTGATTTATATTAACTTTTGCTCAGGTGGTGTGACATAAACAAAAAGTTGTGTGATAAATCACGAAAGATATAAACCGCTAGCGTCGCGTGGAGACCGCGCCGTAACTCACGCGCTCTTTCGGCGCGGCCTCGGCGGCATCTTCAGCCGCGCTGAGGTCGCGGTCGCGGACTTCCGGCATCAGGAACGCCGAAACCAGCCCAATCACGGAATAGGCCACCAGCATGGCTACAATCGGCCACCAGGAACCCGTCATATTGCAGAAAATCCCCGCCAGTACCGGGCCAAAGCCCACCGCCACCAGACCGCCCGCCTCTTTCGAGATAGCCATACGGGTAAAGCGATTTCGCGAGCCAAACATCTCCGCCATGGTGATATTTTCCAGCGCAAACAGCCCCAGCACGGCGAAATTATGGATAACGATGATCGAGAGCATGATTGTCCCCGGCGCATAGCTCTTATCGACGATAATCGACAGCATCGGGTACGCCAGAATAATGGCGGAGATATTGAGGATAATGTACGGCAGCCTGCGCCCCACTTTGTCGGAAAGCCAGCCCAGCAGCGGGATGGAGATAAACCCGAGAATAGAACTTATCATCAGCGCGTCGGTGGGAATCGCTTTATCGAACAGCAGCGTCTGGACCAGATAACCCGCGAGGAAGGTCTGGATCAGCCCCGAGTTGCCCGCCTGACCGAAACGCAGGCCGGTCGCCAGCCAGAAGGATTTACTTTTCACCATTGAACCCAGCGAGGTGTCCGGCTGCACGGTTTCTGCATCGTTTACTTTCTCAAAGACCGGGCTCTCCTTGAGGTTCATTCGCAGCCAGATGGCAAAGATCATCACCACGACGCTGGCAAGGAACGGCACGCGCCAGCCCCAGGCGAGCAGCTGTTCACGATCGAGGGCGAAGAACATAATGGCCCAGATCGCCGTGGCGCTCAGCGTCCCGCAGTTAGTCCCCATCGCCACCAGCGAGGAGATAATGCCGCGTTTCCCCTTCGGAGCGTACTCCGCGAGCATCGTGCCAGCGCCAGATATCTCCGCCCCGGCGCCCAGCCCCTGAATGATACGCAGCGTCACCAGCAGTACGGGCGCAAAAATGCCGATCTGCGCGTAGGTCGGCAGCACGCCAATCAGCGTGGTGCAGATCCCCATCATGGTGATGGTGATAAACAGCACCTTTTTACGACCAATGCTGTCGCCCATTCTGCCGAAGATAAATGCCCCGACGATACGCGCGATGTAGCCCGCGCCGTAGGTTCCCATCGCCAGAATCAGCGCCATCGCGGCCGACTGTTCCGGGAAGAAGATTTCATGAAATACCAGCGCCGCCCCCAGCGAGTAGAGCTGGAAATCCATAAACTCCAGCGCGGTGCCCAGCCAGCCGGAGACGGCGGCTTTCACCAGATCTGAGGTGGTTCTTTGAGGTTGTGCTTGCGTCATAATGGCTATCTCTAAAAGGTAAGATGCGTACCACTGAGAGCCCGTCTTCGCGGGCTCTTAACCGCGTGTAGGGTTATTGCCCGAACGTCAGTAAAACCTTGCAGCACTGCCGCTGGTCTTTTTCAAACAGTTCGATGGCGTCTGTTACATGGTGATAGTCAAAGGTATGGGTGATCAGTTTTTCCGGGTCGATCAGCCCTTTTTCAAGCCAGTCGATGACGACCGGGAATTTGTTGGCATTGAGGCGCGAGGAGAAGATCGCCAGCTCTTTACCGGTAATCCCCTGCTGGACTATCTGGCTCGGCTCGCTGGAGAAGCCCATCAGCAAGATGCGCGCCGCCGGGGAAGCCAGGGTGACCGCCTCCTGCAAAATCGACGGATGACAGGCGGCATCAATAATCAGCGTCGGCTTGATGCCTTTTTCGTCCAGCGCGGCCTGCAGCGACTTTTCGCCGTTATTAAAGACCCAGTCCGCGCCGCTGCGCTGGGCCATCGCCAGCCGCTCTTCTATACGGTCGACGACGATAACCTGCTTCACCTTATAAACGCCCTTCAGCGCCTGCACGCTGACCAGTCCCATTGGCCCTGCGCCGTAGATCAGCACAACGTCCTCTTCGGTAGGGCTAGCCTGCCCCGTCACGTTGGCGGCAATGGTGAAGGGTTCAACCATGACGGCGTGTTTATCCGGGATCGCATCCGGGAGGGGCCAGGCATTTTTAGCGGGCACTGCCGCATATTCGCTGAAGCCCCCGTCGCGATGGACGCCCAATACCACCAGCGAGGTGCAGACGTTCGGTTTCCCGACGGAACACGGGTAGCAGTGTCCGCAACTGATCACCGGATCAACCGAAACGCGCTGACCCAGTCGTGCGCTGTCGACGCCCTCGCCCACAGCGTCAATCACGCCAAAAAACTCGTGGCCAATCACGCGCGGATATTTTGCAAACGGATTATGCCCGCGGTAGATGTGGCTGTCTGACCCGCAGATCCCGGCCAGCTTGATTTTGACGCGGACTTCCCCTGCGCCTGGCTCCGGGCGGGGACGCTCTTCAATTACCAGCTGGTTCGGCTGTTGAATCACTACGCTTTTCATCGTTTGCTCCTCGGTTACCAGTTCCACAGCGTGCCGTCTTCGAGACGGGCCACCGGCAGATAGGCCGGATCGTACGGGTATTTCGCCGCCAGCTTTTCATCAAACTCAATGCCCAGCCCCGGCTTCTCGCCCGGATGCATATAGCCGTTATCAAAGCGCCAGCTGTGCGGGAAGACTTCCAGCATCTGTTCGGAGTATCCCATATATTCCTGCACGCCGAAGTTCGGCACCCACAGGTCGAAATGCAGCGCGGCCGCGTGGCAGATCGGCGACAGATCGGACGGACCGTGCGAGCCGGTACGCACCTGATAGAGCGACGCGAAGTCCGCGATGCGGCGCATCCCGGTGATCCCCCCCGCATGGGTAATAGTGGTGCGGATATAGTCGATAAGCTGCTCTTCGATAAGCTGCTTGCAGTCCCAGATGCTGTTGAACACCTCGCCCACCGCAATTGGCGTGACGGTATGCTGGCGGATCAGGCGGAAGCACTCCTGGTTTTCCGCAGGCGTTGGGTCTTCCATCCAGAACATGCGGAACGCTTCGATACTCTTGCCGAAGCGCGCCGCTTCGATGGGCGTCAGGCGGTGGTGCATGTCGTGCAGGAGATGCTCATTGAAGCCAAATTTACTGCGCACCGCGTCAAACAGTTTTGGCGTGAAATCGAGGTATTTCTCGGTGGACCAGAACTGCTCTTCCGGCCAGTCGCCTTTGGTGGCGGGCTCGTAGGCCAACCCCTTCCCTTTAGCCATGCCGTAGGTGGTTTTCATGCCCGGCACGCCGCACTGGACGCGGATCGCCTTAAAGCCCATCTCCTTATGGCGGGCGTAATCTTCCAGCACGTCGTCAATGGTGTGCCCGGTGGTGTGGCAGTAGACCATTACGCCCTCACGGGATGCTCCGCCCAGCAGCTGGTAGAGCGGCATATTGGCCGCTTTGGCTTTGATGTCCCAGAGCGCCATATCCACGGCGGAGATAGCCGACATGGTGACCGGCCCGCGGCGCCAGTAGGCGCCCTTATAGAAGAATTGCCAGATATCTTCGATACGGTGCGCGTCGCGGCCAATCAGCTGCGGGCAGAGATGATCTTTCAGGTAGGAAGCAACGGAGAGCTCACGCCCGTTCAGCGTGGCGTCACCGAGGCCAACGATCCCTTCATCGGTAGTGATTTTAAGGGTGACAAAGTTCCGCCCCGGGCAGGTAACAAACACGTCAGCCGCGACAATCTTCATAATTCCTTTCCTTACATCGTTCGTTGTGATGCTGGAAATTTACCCATCAACCCTACTACCATACAAGTATAATGATCATAAAATCAGCTAACGATCACAAAACCCGGGGGGCTCAAGCACGGCCCCATCCCGCCACAATAATCAGCATACCGCACAGGGCAATCAGCGCCCCGGCCCAGTCATATGCGCTGAGTTTGACGCCGTCCACCACGCGCAGCCACAGCAGCGCCGTGCAGACATAGACGCCGCCGTAAGCCGCGTAAACGCGCCCACTGGCCGCCGGATGCAGCGTTAACAGCCAGACAAACAGAGCCAGCGCGACGCCCGCCGGGATCAGCAGCAGTGCGCTTCCCCCCTTCTTCAGCCAGAGCCAGGGCAGGAAGCAACCGATGATTTCGCATAGCGCGGTGGCAAAAAAAAGCAGCGTCGTTTTGAGCATATTTCACGTCAGGTGAGGATTTATTTAACCATCATACCTGATGATGCCCTTTACTTTTCCATACTTGCTCCGCGGGTATGCCGTTATTGCTCTTTGGTGTAGAATCTGAACGGGGAAACTTGCTCATCTGCACCCATTTAAAAGGAAACGCTATGACTACATTAAGCAAACGCCTTTGTCTGACAGCCCTGCTGGCGCTGTCATCGTTCGCCTTTGCCGCCTCTGCGACAGCGGAAACCAGCAAGCTCATTATTGAGTCTGGTGACAGCGCGCAAAGCCGCCAGAACGCCGCGATGGACAAAGAACAATGGAATGACACCCGCAGCCTTCGTCAGAAGGTCAACAAACGTGCTGAAAAAGAGTGGGACAAAGAAGATGTCGCCTTTGACGCACGCGATAAGTGTCAGCAAAGTGCGAACGTCAATGCCTACTGGGAGCCGAACACCTTGCGCTGCCTGGATCGCCGCACTGGTCGTACGGTAGCCCCATAATGTCGGCGCCCTGTGACGTAAAACTCCGGCCGCTGGAGCGTGAAGACCTGCGCTTTGTCCACCAGCTTGACAATAACGCCAGCGTGATGCGCTACTGGTTCGAAGAGCCGTACGAGGCCTTTGTCGAGCTGTCGGATCTTTACGACAAGCACATTCACGATCAGAGCGAACGTCGTTTTGTGGTGGAGTGTGAAGGCGACAAAGCCGGGCTGGTGGAGCTGGTTGAGATCAACCACGTTCACCGCCGGGCGGAGTTCCAGATCATTATTTCGCCGGAGCACCAGGGGAAAGGCCTGGCCTCCCGGGCGGCGAAGCTGGCGATGGATTACGGATTCAACGTCCTGAATCTCTACAAGCTTTATCTGATCGTGGATAAAGAGAACGAAAAAGCGATCCATATCTACCGCAAGCTGGGCTTTATGGTAGAAGGCGAGCTGATTCATGAGTTCTTTATCAACGGTGAATACCGCAATACCATCCGCATGTGCATTTTCCAGCATCAGCATCTGGCCGGTCACAAGCCGTCAGGTGCCAGCCTGCTGAAACCAACCGCGCAGTAGCCTGCGCGGTTTCATTCTCAATAATACTCAATCGTGTTTTTGATGGTGTACTTGCGCTCAACGGCGGGTTTGACGCTGTCGTCCGTGATCGTCAGATCGCAGCTCACCGGATTATTGTGGCGATCGTAGTCGCAGCTCTGCGTCACGTTGCCCAGCGGCTTATCGTTTAACAGGCTCACGGCCGAGTAATCCATTCTTTTGCGCAGATCCTTAGACGGCGTCGACTGTACCGATAAATGCTGATCCCCGGAGACGGTGGTTTTGCCCAGCGGGTAGCCATCCGCATCGTAGCGGTACTTCACCTCCATCTCTTTACCATGTGCGGCCACCACGAAGCCGTTGTCGTCGGTATCCCACGTCACCCCGGCTGACGGCAGTTCGGCCAGCTGGCATTTGCCCTGCAGCTTCACCTTACGCTGCTGGGTTTCTGCATCGATGTAGTAGTTGGCATCCAGGACCAGCGCTACGCCCGTATTAGCCTCCAGGTCGTGCAGCTCCAGCGTATCGAAACACCCTTCCGCCGACACGGTGCCGGTGACCCGTTTGGACACTTCACCCTTCTCGTTGAACAGCGTCTGGGTAAAATCCTTGACCGGGCCGCGAAGAGGGTCGAAATCGAATTCGTTCGAAAAACTCGCCATCTCGGGCGTAAACGACAGCGGCGCGGAGTTGTTATCACACCCTGCGAGAGTAGCTGCCAGGAGCGTTATCGCTGCATATTTCTTCACATTCTTTACCAATACAGAGAGATTATTCCCAATCATATTAGCAAATACAGTTGTTTACACGAAGCCTGCTAAAATTAATCTCTACACAGAGAAAAGGAGCTACAGATGAAACGGTTACCCTGGATTACCGCCCTGCTGTTAATGAGTGCCTCAACGGCCGCGCTGGCGGCACCGGACTCCTGCGAGCGCGTGAAAAGCGACATTCAGCAGAAGATCATCAACAACGGCGTGCCGGAGTCAGGTTTTACGCTGAACATTGTGCCGAACGATCAGGCTGACCAGCCGGACGCTCAGGTGGTGGGCCACTGTGCCAACGACACCTTTAAAATTTTGTACACCCGTACGGGCAGCGGGGCGGCGTCCGGCAATCAGGATAATGCGCCGGCTGAACCTCAGTAAATCACCGTCAATCCCCTTTGATTTGACAAGGATTAATATTTAATACCTCCAAATAAGTAACACTCACCCCATCATTAGCCCGGTTATCGTTTCGGGAAAAATAATATGTAATCTCAATGGTGGGGTGAGCCATGTCCGATATCGAACATCACGGCGGGATTAGCCGTCGAACACTCGTGAAATCTACGGCGATAGGTTCTCTGGCGCTTGCCGCTGGCGGAATTTCGTTGCCTTTTGGACTGAAAAGCGCCGCAGCCGCGGTACAAAATGCAATGAAACCGGCAGAAGATAAAGTGGTCTGGGGCGCCTGTTCGGTCAACTGCGGCAGCCGCTGTGCGCTGCGTCTGCACGTCCGCGATGACGAAGTGTACTGGGTCGAAACGGATAACACCGGTGAGGATATCTACGGCAATCACCAGGTGCGGGCCTGCCTGCGCGGGCGCTCCATTCGCCGCCGCATCAACCACCCTGACCGTCTGAACTACCCGATGAAACGCGTGGGTAAGCGGGGTGAAGGCAAGTTCGAGCGCATCAGCTGGGACGAAGCGCTGAACGCCATCACCACCAGCCTGAAAGACGTGGTCAGCAAGTACGGCAACGAAGCGGTGTATATTAATTACTCCTCCGGGATTGTCGGCGGCAATATCACCCGCTCCTCCCCTTACGCTTCGCTGGTGGCGCGCCTGATGAACTGCTACGGCGGTT
Source organism: Enterobacter cloacae complex sp. P47BA (assembly GCF_014930485.1). NCBI lineage: Bacteria > Pseudomonadati > Pseudomonadota > Gammaproteobacteria > Enterobacterales > Enterobacteriaceae > Enterobacter > Enterobacter cloacae complex sp. P47BA. Next base: position 468,151 of record NZ_JADBRF010000001.1, read on the forward strand.
TCCTGAGCCACTACGGCACCTACAGCACGGCGCAAATCGCCTGCGCGATGCCTTATACCTACGGCAGCAACGACGGCAACAGCACCTCGGATATCGAAAATACCAAACTGGTGGTGATGTTCGGCAATAACCCGGCGGAAACGCGCATGAGCGGCGGCGGGATTACTTACTATCTGGAGCAGGCCCGCGAGCGTTCTAACGCACGTATGATTGTCATCGACCCGCGCTACACCGATACGGCAGCCGGACGCGAAGACGAGTGGATCCCGATCCGTCCGGGTACCGATGCCGCCCTGGTGGCGGGGATTGCCTGGGTATTGATCGACGAAAACCTGGTGGACCAGCCGTTCCTGGACAAATACTGCGTTGGCTACGACGAAAAAACGCTGCCGGAAGGTGCCCCCGCGAATGGTCACTATAAAGCGTACATTCTCGGCCAGGGTGAGGACAACACGGCGAAAACGCCGGAGTGGGCCTCGCGCATCACCGGCATTCCTGCAGACCGCATCATTAAACTGGCCCGCGAGATTGGATCCGCGAAGCCGGCCTATATCTGCCAGGGCTGGGGACCACAGCGTCAGGCGAACGGTGAACTGACCTCCCGCGCCATCGCGATGCTGCCGATTCTGACCGGCAACGTGGGGATCAACGGCGGCAACAGCGGCGCCCGTGAGTCGACCTACACCATCACTATCGAACGTATGCCGCTGCCGGAAAACCCGGTCAAAACGCAAATTTCCTGCTTCAGCTGGACGGACGCCATCGCCCGTGGCCCGGAAATGACCGCTCTGCGCGACGGGGTGCGCGGTAAAGATAAGCTGGACGTACCGATTAAGTTCATCTGGAACTATGCGGGCAACACCATTATTAACCAGCACTCCGATATCAATAAAACCCACGATATTCTGCAGGACGAAAGCAAGTGCGAAACCATCGTGGTGATCGACAACTTTATGACCTCATCGGCGAAATACGCCGATATCCTGCTGCCAGATTTAATGACCGTCGAGCAGGAAGACATTATCCCTAACGATTACGCCGGGAACATGGGTTACCTGATTTTTCTCCAGCCCGTGACCGCGCCGAAGTTTGAGCGCAAGCCTATCTACTGGATCATGAGCGAAGTGGCGAAACGCCTCGGACCGGATATCCATCAGAAATTTACCGAAGGGCGAACGCAGGAAGAGTGGCTGCAGTATCTGTATGCCAAAATGCTCGCAAAAGATCCCACGCTGCCGTCCTATGACGAGCTGAAAAAAATGGGCATCTATAAGCGCAAAGATCCGAACGGACACTTTGTGGCCTATAAAAAATTCCGCGAGAACCCGGAAGCCAACCCGCTGAAAACGCCCTCAGGCAAGATTGAAATTTATTCCAGCAAGCTGGCGGATATTGCGGCGACCTGGGAGCTGGCAAAAGATGAGACCATCAGCCCGCTGCCCGTCTACGCATCCACCTTTGACGGCTGGGATGCGCCCGAGCGCGCGCAGTTCCCGCTGCAGCTGTTTGGCTTCCATTTTAAAGCCCGCACCCACTCGAGCTACGGTAACGTCGACGTGCTGCAAGCGGCCTGCCGCCAGGAGGTCTGGCTGAATCCCGTTGATGCCGCGAAACGTGGCATTAAAAACGGCGATACGGTGCGCGTCTTTAACGATCGCGGTGAGGTGAGAATAGAAGCGAAAGTCACGCCGCGCATCATGCCAGGCGTAAGCGCCATGGGCCAGGGAGCCTGGCACGATGCCAATATGAATGGCGATCGTATCGACCACGGCTCGTGTATCAACACCCTGACCACGCACCGCCCGTCACCGCTGGCAAAAGGCAACCCGCAGCACACCAATCTGGTGCAGATTGAGAAGGTGTAAAAGGTGAATTCTATGACCCTGGTTTATGCTTTGGTCTGTATTAATGGTTAATCACGTCGCGCGGACATAACCGCGCGAGCAAGGAAGGTTTAATGAAAGACGCCTCACACCGTGACTCGTTCGCGTTCAGCGCCCGCGTACTGGGCGCGCTATTTTACTTCGCCCCAGACAGCGAGCAGACAGCCCCGCTGGTGCAGGCACTTACCGCTGGCGAATGGATAGAGGACTGGCCCCTGCCGACGGAAACGCTGCTGCCCGTTGCCGAAACCTTTGCTTCATCTTCCGATGAGCCGCTGACGGATGCCTGGCAACGGCTGTTTATTGGTCCTTATGCCCTGCCCGCTCCGCCGTGGGGTTCCGTCTGGCTGGACCGTGAATCCGTGCTGTTTGGCGATTCGACCCTCGCGCTGCGCCAGTGGATGCGGGAAAACAATATCGCGTTTCAGATGCAGCAAAATGAACCGGAAGATCATTTCGGCACCCTGCTGCTGCTGGCGGCATGGCTGGCCGAGAATGGCCGCGAGTCGGAGTGCGATCGGCTTCTGGCGTGGCATCTGCTGCCGTGGAGCACCCGCTTTCTGTCGGTGTTTGTCGACAACGCCGGGCATCCGTTCTATATCGCGCTCGGCAGGCTTGCGCAGCTGACGCTGACGGACTGGCGATCGGCGTTGGTTGTTCCGGTTGCGGAAAAGACGCTGTACCGCTAAGGGATATGGCTTGCTCGCGGGTGGCGAGCAAGCCTTTAACCAGGGTTTGGTTGTGCATCACCACCTGATTCACTCACACTCTCTTTGCTTTGAATGAACCGGAGTGCCAAATAGAGATCTGGCGCCAGAATCATGTCATCATCATTCATTGTTGGCCGACTTTCTTTAAACCAACGTGTTAATTCCGTTTTCCTGCCCGCAAGGATTAACATAATCTGTCGGGCTTTCAGGTCACGCTTTAACTCATTAATGGTTGCCAGGACACTGATATCTGAATAGGTGAAGCAAGCCACGGCATCAATAACCACCCATTTAGGTTGTAATGCTGCACCATCAACCAGGTTCAATACCCGACGCTTAAAATAAGCCACATTAAAATAGGTCAACGGTGAGTTAAATCGATACATCAGCACGCCCGGGACCATTTTAATATCGGTTGTATTCCCTAATGAGTGGATCATTCCATTTTCGTCAGTCCCCAGTAAGTGCTCAGAGGGACGAAATACCGTACGCAGGAACTGTAACAGGCCAAGCAACACCGCAAGGCCGATCCCCTGAATTACACCGATGATTAAAACACAGCCAAACGTGAAGAAGGCCAGGCGAAATGCCTGTTTATTTCTTCGCCTCAGGTTCCATAACCCACGTAAATCAATTAATGACCACGATGCATACATTAGAACAATACCTAATGCAGATACCGGAATAAATTGTAATGGCTGCGTGAAAAATACCACCACTAAACCTATCAGTAAGGCTGCGACTATGGAAACCAGCTGACTTTTCCCCCCAACGGAATCATTAACCGCGGTCCGGGAATCGGCTCCACTGATGGCAAATCCCTGAGATAGCCCAGACATAATGTTCGCAATACCCAGTGCCCGGAACTCTGCATCAGCATTAATTTCATAGCCATTTTTCGCGGCGAAACTGCGAGCGGTCAGCATCAGACTGACAAAACTCACTAAAGCCAGGTTCAGCGCCGGGATCACTAATTCTCGCATCGGACCGGGCTGGAACGCACCCCAGTTAACGACGGGTAAACCAGGCTGGAAGCCATCCCCCCCAATCGTGGCAATACCATACTGTTGCGCAGATGTTCCCCATACCAGTATCGTTGTTATCACAATGGCAATCAGAGGTGCTGGCCAGTTGCTGCGATACGTTTTGATAACCATTAAAATAATTAACGTTAAAAGTGATATCCCTATTGTTAATACATGGCTGTCTAAAAGTCGGCCTGGCAAGGCCAGTATTTTCTCAATAACCTGCGCTTCATCGAGCTTGATCCCCAAAACCTTGCCTAATTGCCCGACAATAATCGTCACGGCTACGCCATTAAGCAACCCTGTAAGAATGGGATGAGAAAGGAGATCGGCAAGTGCACCCAGATGGAATTTACTGGCAAGCAGGCACCACCCGCCCATCATCAATGTCATGACGATCGTCAGTTGCCAGTGCAGTTCAGGATTGCCTGCAGAAAGAGGAAACACGACGGCTGCAATCACGGCGCAGGTCGTTGCATCAGGGCCAACAATAAGCTGACGTGAAGAACCAAACAGTGCATAAGCTATCATCGGTAAAACGCAGGAATAGAGCCCCACTATTGCCCCAACACCCGCCAATTCAGCATAAGCAATAGCAACGGGTAGCGCTACAGCCGCAACGGATAATCCAGCTTTAACATCATGTTTTAGCCAGCTTTTATCGTAGGCTAACAAATTTTGTAACCCTGGCATGTACTTTAACAATAATTTTCCGAGCACTTTATTCTCCGGACAGGGATTATAGCCACGTAATATTGGCACACTTCTCAGTGAGGTTATGGTTTCCAAATGCTCCGGAGTCAGGTCGATGCCTCTCAGTTTTTGATAAAGCGTCAGTCAACTCATTATTCTGACTGCTGTTAAACATCATTTAAAAACTACCGCCCCATCATCTTTCCGGGGCGGCTCAAATTCGTCGCTATTGCGCGCTCATATCTATAAGCAACCCGCAATCAGAAACTGTACGTCACCTTCAGGCTTCCCGTTGGCGACGTTTTACGTTGCACTATCGGGCTATCACCCGCATCCCCCGTCAGCTGCGTTACGCCCGCGGAGGTGAGAACGCTCCAGCGCGAGGTGAGCCTGTAGGTCCAGTCAAGGTTCATCGACCAGGCGTAAATTCCCGCTCCGGCGTCATGTCGGGCAAACCCCGATGCGGCGGACTGGGCAGCATTAACCCCATAGTACGTTTGCATGTACTTGCCGGAACCCCAGCTGCCCGTCAGCCCCAGCGTCACCGCATTTTTCGACGATGTGTAGAGCGGGCTGGAAATGCCGAAATGTACCGCCTCACCGTTGTCTCTCTCAGAAACCGGGATCTCAGCCTGCAGCTGCAGATTGAGCCAGTCGGTCACCTTATACCCCAGCCCCGGCACCACGATAGCGGAACCTTTGATATCGCCCATCCCCCGCAGGTAGTCGCTGCCGGAGCTGATCGAATCACTGCTCACGTCTTTATCTTTACGGCCTGTTCGGTAGCTCACTGCGGCGTTGTAATCCAGGTTGCCAATGTTGTTTCCGTAACCGATACCCCGCGTGGTGCTGATAAAGAAACCATTTGCCATGGAATAATCTACTACCTGAGCTGCCGAGACCCGGCTTTTATCCGAACCCGAGTAGCGTGGCGCGACGTCCACGCCTCCCCCCAGGGTTAAGACATTGCCCTGTTTCTGCTCTGCCGCCAGTACCGGGGTAGCCAGTAACGCCAGAATAACGCCCGGCACGATGTTTTTAAGTCTGCGGCTCGGAAGTAAATAGGGGAAAGAATGACGCAGTTCGATGTTACTCATTGAAGAAGTCCTTTGGATTCAAATGATTGCAATGCAAGCGGTTTACACGCCAGAGCACTCATTCTGAATACTCACCCTGAGGTTCTTATGAGCCGAAAATGAAGAAAGGCTGAAGCGCGTGCGGGCGCTGTCGACCGGACGGATTTCCTGCTACCGTTTTTTTCTTAAGTTGTTCTTCATTCACTGTTGATACAGTTACCAATGTGAAAATCTTACTAATCGAAGACGACCTGGATCTCGGCAATGGCGTACGTATCGCCCTTTCAGATCAAGGATTTGATGTCATATGGGTTCGCCGTAAAGAGGATGCGCTGCATCAGCTTGAGGTCGGCGTGCCGGAACTTATTCTGCTCGACCTGGGGCTGCCCGACGGCGACGGCATGAGCCTGATGACGCGTTTGCGCCAGCAGCTTAAGGGGATCCCCGTCATTATCCTGACGGCGCGAGGTACCCTGCAGGATCGCCTGTGCGGGCTGGATGCTGGCGCAGACGACTATCTTGTCAAACCCTTCGTTCTCGCCGAACTGCTGGCGCGAGTCAGAGCCCTTGCGCGACGCAGCTACGGTTTTGAAAATGAAGCGATAGAAATCAGTAGCTTATCGCTTCATATCCCGACGCGTCGCGTAACGGTGAATGCGCGTCACGTTGAGTTGACGGCCAGTGAATATGCGCTGCTTGAAACGTTGATGCTGCGCGCTGACCGGGTGATCACGCGGCGGTTCCTGGAAGAGAGGATATTTGGCGCGAAGGAAAATCTCAGCAATGCGCTCGACGTGCATATGGGGAATTTGCGGCGAAAAATTGGTGACGGCTATGTACGAACGGTGCGGGGCGTCGGGTATGTCATTGATACCGTCGCTATCCAGAAGGTGACAGATTAATGCGAAATGTCTGGCACCAACTGAGGCGCCCAACGCTGGTACGGCGAATTATCATCGCCCAGATGCTGCTGCTTACCCTGCTGTGGTGTCTTTTTTTAACCTTTATTTTATTGGAAGACCTGCGTAGCCCTCCGATACTCACGGGAAGTAAGACTTACGAAACCATTTTTACTCTGGTTGATCTCAGTGACGAGCGCCCGCAGGATCGTAATGATGTCCTGGAAGCATTCAGCAAAGCGTTGCGGGAAGGCTATGGCGGCGGTGAAGATCCGGAGCTGTCGATTAACCTGATCGTTCGCAAAAACAACGAGGTTATTTTCTCTTCTGATGGTGCACCTACGGGGGTAAAAAACACCAGACTGGGCGAAATGCAGCGCGTTCAGAGTGAAGGTCACGCCTGGACGAGCCGCACGCTTAAATCCCCTCACTCCGACGTGGAGGTTACCCTTTTCACCCCTGCCGGAAGCTGGAATTTCTTTATCTACCTGAACTCGCGGGGCTACTACATTATGCCGCTGCTGGTGTGCATTCCTTTTCTTCTGTTTCCTGCGTGGCTGTCAATCCGCATTGCGATGCGCCCCTGGAGCAAGGTGGTTAATGAGATCTCATTACGTTCGCCTGACGATCTCTCCCCTTTAAAGGCTGTTCCCGGGCATAAGGAACTCCGCCAGATGGTGGACGCGATTAATGACTTTCTTGCCAGAGTGCGGGAAAGCGCGGAACGCGAACGGGTTTTCATTGCGGACGCCGCGCATGAACTGCGTACGCCGCTGGCCGCGATGCGCATCAACGTGGAGGCGCTGCAGTCCTGGGTGAGCAGCGAGAGCCAGCGGCAGCTGCTCGCAGGGATTGTGCGCAGCAATAGCCGGGCGGCCCGTCTCGTCAACCAGCTGCTGCTGATGATGCACAGTGAAGCGCGCATTGACACCGCGATGGAGCCCGTGCCGCTAACCACGCTCATACAAGAGCGGATGGCTGCGCTGGAGCCGCTAGCGTCCGGGCGCAAGATTGAGCTGGAATTCTTCGCTGAGGATGAAATCTGGATCGCTGGCGTCAGGGAGCGTTTGATGTCGCTTATAGACAATCTCATTGAAAACGCCGTGAAGTACAGTCCTGAGGGCGGGCGGATTCAGGTAGAGGTACGCTCAGCAGATAATTCAGCCCAGCTACGCGTCTCCGATCGGGGGCCGGGTATCCCGGTTGAATTGCGCGAGCGCGTATTCGACCGGTTTTTCCGCGATCCCAATCAGCTGCAAAGCGGGAGCGGACTGGGGCTTGCCATTGTCAAAGCCGTTGCACAGCAGCACGGCAGCAGCGTAAACCTGAGTACTTCCGCAGAAGGTGGCCTCCTGGTGACGGTTGACTTCCCGAACCGCACGTATAGCTAAACCGGAACAGGGTGTTTGATCGCAAATGCCGCAGATTGCTTCAAAAAAATTACCGTATTTGTTATATTGTTGTTTATTGCTTATTCACCTCTGCGGTGCCAAAAAGAATAAGATTCACCGCAACCCAGGAAAGAGAAATGTTAGATTACCGCTTCCCGACAGCTTTGCAGATGGTTCTCAGCGTAGCGATGGCGGAGCAACTAGGTGAACGTTCGACGAGTGCGATTCTGGCCTACGGCCTGGAAGCCAACCCGAGCTTTATCCGCAAATTGATGGTTCCACTCACGCGTGACGGCATTATCGTCTCAACGCTTGGCCGCAACGGCTCAATTCATCTTGGACGTCCGCCGGAAGAGATTACCCTGCGCGATATCTACCTTTCAGTCACCGAAGATAAAAAACTCTGGGCGTCGCGCCCGGACGTGCCGGCCCGCTGCGTGGTCAGCGCGAACGCCTGCTGGTACTTCAAATCTATTTCCGAAGAAGCAGAGCAGGCCTCGCTCGCGGTATTAGCGCGCCACACCGTGGCAAGCGCGCTGGACGAGGTCAAAAAAGCCGATACCAGCGGGTGCGATCCTTTACCTGAACTGATTGCCCAGTACAAAAAAGCCCAGTAATTTACGCAAAAAAAAAACCGCACTCATAGTGAGTGCGGTTTTTTGTTATCTGCGATATCCCTACGCAGGCAGAACCTCTCTTTCCACTTTGCCGCGCGTCACGAACTTACGCAGCGTCACGTAAAAGACCGGCGTCAGGAACAGACCAAACAGCGTCACGCCCAGCATCCCGGAGAAGACCGTAATCCCGGTGACGCCGCGCACTTCTGCGCCCGCGCCGTGGCCGAGGATCAGCGGAATGGTCCCGGCGATAAAGGCGATGGATGTCATCACAATCGGACGTAAACGCAGGCGGCACGCTTCCAGCGCTGCTTCCATGATGCCTTTACCCTGAATTTCCAGCTCGCGGGCAAACTCCACGATAAGAATCGCGTTTTTACAGGCCAGCCCCATCAGCACCACCAGCCCCACCTGCACGAAGACGTTGTTATCGCCCCCGGTCAGCCAGACGCCAAACAGCGCGGAAAGCATGGTCATCGGAACGATGAGGATCACCGCCAGCGGCAGCGTCCAGCTTTCATACAGCGCCGCCAGCACCAGGAACGCCAGCAGTACCGCGACCGGGAAGACGATCAGCGCCGTATTGCCCTGCGTGGCCTGCTGGAAGCTCAGATCCGTCCATTCAATGTTCATTCCGTTCGGCAGGATCTGCTTAGACATCGCGTCCAGCTGCGTCATCGCCTGCGCGGACGAGAGCACGCGCGGGTCGGCATCGCCAATCAGATCCGCCGCCGGGTAGCCATTGTAGCGGATCACCGGATCCGGTCCGTAGGTGGTCGTGATTTTCACCATACTGCCAATTGGCACCATTTCGCCCTGGCTATTCCGGGTGCGTAAATTCGCAATATCTTCCACGCTGTCGCGGAACTGCCCGTCTGCCTGCGCCATCACGCGCCAGGTGCGCCCGAACTGGTTGAAGTCGTTCACGTACGACGAGCCCAGATAGGTTTGCAGCGTACCGAACAGATCGGTCAGCGACACGCCCTGCGCTTTCGCCTTATCGCGGTCAACCTGCACGTCCAGCTGCGGAACGTTAGCCTGATAGGTTGAGATCGGGAAGTGCATTCCCGGCGTCTGCATAATCGCACCGGACATGGTGTTCACCGCGTTTTGCAGCGCGCCATAGCCCAGACCCGCGCGATCCTGAATATACAGCGAGTAGCCTGACCCCTGACCCAGCCCCAGAATCGGCGGCGGCAGTATGGAGAAACCAAAGCCCTGCTGGATTTGCGCGATTTTCGCGTTGATCTCCGCGTTAATTTCCGCCGCAGAGTGCTTGCGCTGGTCAAACGGCTTCAGGCCAAAAAACACCGTCCCGGTATTCGGCGTGTTGGTAAACTGCAGCGCGTTCAGCCCCGGGAAAGCCACCGCGTAGTCCACGCCTTCGGTATTCATGCCGATTTCGCTCATTTTGCGGATCACCGCGTCGGTGCGCGCCAGCGACGAGCCTTCCGGCATCTTCACGCCGCCAATCAGGTAGAGCTTATCCTGTGTCGGAATAAACCCGCCGGGTACCGCTTTAAACATGACGCCCGCGGCACACAGCAGCAGCAGATACACCACAAACACCGCGCCGCGTCGGCCAAGCGTTTTGCCCACCAGCCCCTGATAGCCGTTAGAGCTACGATGGAAAAAGCGGTTAAACGGACGGAAAATCCAGCCGAACAGGCGATCGATAAGCCGGGTCGGGAAGTCTTTCGGCGCACCGTGCGGTTTTAACAGCAGCGCGGCCAGCGCCGGAGAGAGCGTTAGCGAGTTGATGGCGGAGATCACCGTGGAAATCGCTATCGTCACCGCAAACTGCTTGTAGAACTGACCGGTTACGCCGGAGAGGAACGCCATCGGCACGAACACCGCGCACAGCACCAGCGCAATCGCGATAATGGGCCCGGAAACTTCACGCATCGCCTGATGCGCCGCCGCAAGCGGCGCAAGCCCCTCTTCAATGTTTCGCTCGACGTTTTCCACCACCACGATGGCATCGTCCACCACGATACCAATCGCCAGCACCAGCCCGAATAAACTCAGGGTGTTAAGCGAAAAGCCCAGCAGATAGAGAATGCTGAACGTCCCCACCACCGACACCGGCACCGCGATCAGCGGAATGATCGACGCGCGCCAGGTTTGCAGGAACAGGATCACCACCAGTACAACCAGCACCACCGCTTCCAGCAGGGTTTGCACCACCGCACGGATGGAGTCGCGCACGAAAACCGTCGGATCGTAAGGTGCCGCCCACTTCATATCTTCCGGGAAACGGGTGGACAGCTCGTCCATTTTGGCGCGCACCGCGTTAGACAAATCGATGGCGTTCGCCCCCGGTGACTGGAAGATACCAATCCCGACCGCGTCTTTATTGTTAAGCTGGGAACGCAGCGCATAGCTGCCGGAACCCATCTCGATACGCGCCACGTCGCGCAGGCGGACGACCGAACCGTCCTCCGACGTTTTCAGGACAATGTTGCCAAACTCTTCTTCGGTATGCAGACGACCCTGGGCGTTAATGGAGATCAGGAAATCGCTCTCTTTCGGCAGCGGCTCGGCGCCAAGCTGCCCGGCGGAAACCTGCACGTTCTGCTCCTGCATTGCCGTGACCACGTCCGAGGCGGTCAGCCCGCGGGCCGCGACCTTGTTCGGATCCAGCCAGATGCGCATCGCGTATTCACCGGAGCCGAAAATCTGAATCTGGCCGACGCCGGGCAGACGCGCCAGCTCGTCCTTCACCTTCAGCGTGGCGTAGTTGCGCATATACAGTGAATCATACTTGCCGTTGGGCGAGAATAGATGCACCACCAGCGTCAGCGTTGGCGACTGCTTCTGTGTCGTGATGCCCAGGCGCCGCACGTCTTCCGGCAGACGCGCCTCGGCCTGCGCTACGCGGTTTTGCACCTGCACCTGCGCCTGATCCGGATCGGTACCCGGACGGAACGTGACGGTAGTAACCAGCACGCCGTCCGAGCCGGCAACGGATTTCATGTACATCATGTTCTCGACGCCGTTGATCGCCTCTTCCAGCGGCGTCGCCACGGTCTCGGCAATCACTTTCGGGTTGGCACCCGGATACTCCGCGCGCACCTGCACGCTTGGCGGTACGACGTCAGGATATTCACTCACCGGCAGAAGCGGGATGGCGATTAATCCTGTGATAAAAATCAGAATCGACAGTACGGCAGCGAAAATCGGCCTGTCGATGAAAAAGCGGGAAAAGTCCATGGGAAGGATTCTCAGGTCAAGTGATCAGTTGAGGGCGGTGCTGGCGGTCATGGCGACGGTTTTCGCGTTCACCGGCATACCCGGCATGAACACTTTCTGTAGACCGTCAACGATGACCTTATCGCCAGGTTTCAGCCCCTGCTGCACGATGCGTAAGCCGTCGGCCAGACGCCCCGGCGTAATATCGCGACGCTGCGCTTTACCCTCTTTATCCACGATATAGACATACTTGCGATCCTGGTCAGTCAGTACCGCTTTGTCGTCAATAAGCATGGCCTGGAATTCCGCGCTGCCCGGCAGGCGCACGCGGGCAAAGAGTCCCGGCGTGAACTGACGCTGCGCGTTATCCAGCAGCGCGCGCATGCGGATCGTACCGGTACTCGGCGTGAGCTGATTATCAAGGAAATCCACTTTACCCTGATGGGGGTAGCCCTCCTCGCCGGCAAGGCCGATCTCAACCGGTAGCGCCGTATTGTGGCTGGACGCCCCCTGCCCGTTGCGGGCGAGATTTTGATAGTGAAGATAGGTTGACTCATCCACGTCAAAGTAGACGTAAACCGTCTTCTGCGAGACCAGGGTGGTGAGCACGCTGGCGCTGTCGCCCGCGGAGACCAGATTGCCGCTGGTGATTAACGCCCGGCTGGCGCGGCCATCAATAGGAGCCGTCACTTTGGTGAAGTCGAGATTGAGCTGCGCGGCGTCTACCGCAGCCTGGGCCGCGCGAATATCGGCCTGCGCCTGAATGGCGGCCGAACGGCGCTGCTCCCACTCTTCACGTGATACCAGGTTGGTATTGATGAGTTTATCGGTACGGTTAGCCTCGCTTCGCGCCAGGCTGGCCTGCGTTTTGGCTCTCTCCAGCGTCGCCTGCGCCTGCTCCAGCGCGGCGCGATAGGTTCGGTCATCAATCGTGAACAGCACCTCGCCCTTTTTCACCTCCTGGCCGTCGGTGAAATTCACTTTGTCGATGTAGCCAGAGACACGGGGACGAAGCTGCACGCTTTCCACGGCTTCAATCCGGCCGTTAAAGCTATCCCACTGGCTAATGGATTTCACAACCACGTCTGCAGCATTAACGGCGGGCGCGGGCGGCGCGGCATTTTGCGCGACGCTGTCATCACATCCGACGAGCAGCACGGAGAGCATCATCGCTCCCAGCGCATTCAGATGATAGTTTCCCCAGGTTTTTTGCAGGCTCATTATTTTTATTCCGGTAATTGTAGCCGCCGGGCAAGACGCAGCGGGAGGCGCCGCGCCACTTCCTTTGTCCGGGCTGGCTTAAGGCCATTTGTGTCGTTCATCGCCACAAAACTGTAACAGTTTCGAATACACTATCGCGGCGATTGTAGGAATGCGCCTAACTAAGTGCAAGAATAATTGTTGCACTTTATGTGCTATTTGAGGCGGCGATAAAAGGCCCGTTTCGGGCAAGGATTTAAATGCAACAATAAAACTTGCAATTATTGCGAAACCAGGCCACCTTAAAATGCAACAGACAAAGATACCTTTCTATCGCTGCGTGGGGGAAACCTGATGAACACTGGCGCATTTATGCATGATTTACTCGACTGGATTGATAACAACCTCGACAGTCGCCTGGACATTGAGACCGTCTCCAGGCGCTCCGGCTACTCGAAATGGCACCTCCAGCGCCTGTTTAAAGAGCACACGGGCTATCCCCTCGCCGGCTATATTCGCGCGCAAAAGCTGCAAAAATCGGTTGAGCGCTTAGCCCACAGCGATGAGCCCATCCTGAACGTGGCAATCGCGCTCGGGTTTGACTCTCAGCAGTCGTTCAACCGCAGCTTTAAGCGCCAATTCGGTCAGGCACCTGGCGCATGGCGACGCAGTATCGGCGGCCGTGAAACGCAGCCGATGCACCAGTAGCTCACTTTTTACTGCAACATCATCCCGAAGCTGTTATACTGTATATAAATACAGTATGAGAGGTGCGTGATGGCTGTTGAAATAAAATATGTTGTCGTAAGAAAAGGTGAAGAGAAAATGACATTTGCCAGTAAGAAAGAGGCTGACGCTCACGACAAGCTGCTCGATATGGCAGACGCGTTCACCGACTGGCTGTTGCAAAGCGGAATGCAGATGGATGAAACGCAGGCTGAAAATCTTGGTCTGTATCTCGCCGAGCAGAAAGAGACCGTGCAGCATATTCTGCGCACCAGCAAGCTCCCTGCTCTCGATGCCCCTGCGGCTGACAGTAAAAAAATCAGAGCGGTAAAAGCTGCCTGATTGCCACATCGTCACCGAGCCTGACGCCGCAAGCAGTATGCTGCTTGCGGCTTTTTTATTAACGTCACGCGCCGGATTGCGGCAAGGCATCAATCATCTCTTGTAATTCATTGTACAGTCTTGCCACATGGAAACCATCGCACACGGAATGATGAACCTGAACGGCAAGGGGCAATAATACTTTGCCATCTTGTTCATAGTATTTTCCAAGCGTAAACATAGGGGCAAAAAAGTTCTTCATGTGCGCAACGTTGACGTTAAAGCTGGTAAAGCTCACCCAGGGAATACCCGATATGAAAAAGATATTTTCCCGGGATTCTTCTTTAGGCCAATAAGAAAAATTATTACCGTAGCGCGCAATGTCTTCAGCATAGGTCTTCTGGAAGTGCTGAATATTGCCATCATAATGGCTCCATAATGATGAAAAGGTCTCTGTTTCATTATGGAAAATGGTATAATTTGGATGAACTTCATTCCATATAATAAGCTCATTGTCTCTCATGGCCATACGGAACTCCGGATGACTGTTGACGATTTTCGAAATGAGAAAAATAATAGTCGGGTAAAATTTCCAGCCGACCGCTTTGATATGTTTTAACAGCGCAGTAATATCGATTAAAACCGTCTGGTTAAACGTCGACTGAGCGAACCCCTGAAAAATCTCAAAATGTTCCTTCCTTGCCCAACGAGATAAGTCAACGGACGTATATTCAGGGGTTATTTTTTCCATTTCTAAGCCTTTAATGAGCAAGCATATCTCTGATGTTAGCCTAAATTTTTTCCATGCATTAAGCAAGCAGGCGCCTCTGGAGAAAACGGCGCGGAATAACCGCCATTACGCCCCTGAAGACGTAACGTTTCCGCTTAAAACGCGCTGATCTGCCCGTACAGCGCACTCCTCACTCAATATTATCCCTCCCTCTTCGCGCAAAGGGTGTATTGTTTTTAAATGATTAATCCCCCTGAAGAGAAACGGCGTCATGATTAACATCCTCGGTAAAACCACCTCCATCAACGTTCGTAAAGTGCTCTGGACCTGTGAAGAAGCGGGCATACCTTACCTGCAGGAAGACTACGGCAGCGGTTTTGCCTCAACAGAAACGGATGAATTCCGCGCGCTGAACCCCAACGCCATGGTGCCGGTGCTGATGGACGACGATTTCGTGCTGTGGGAGTCCAACGCCATCTGCCGCTATCTGGTGCGCAAGGCCGGACGTCACGATCTGCTGCCTGCAGAGCCGCAGGCCTGCGCCAACGTTGAGCGCTGGATGGACTGGCAGGCAACAGAATTCAACAACGCCTGGCGCTATGTCTTCCCGGCGCTGGGACGAAAAAACCCGGACTTTAACGACCCTGCGCGCATTGCGGCGGGAATAAAAGAGTGGAACCACTGCATCACCATTCTGGAAAACCAACTGCAGCGCACCGGGGCCTTTGCGGCAGGCGAGACGTTTACCCTTGCCGACGTGGTGCTTGGGCTGTCGGTGAATCGGTGGAAGATGACGCCGTTTGACAAGCCCCACGTGCCGGCGATTGAGGCCTGGTATGAGCGCCTCAACCAGCGCCCGGCGTTTTTGCGTCACGGCAATAACGGCATGATATAAATTATTTACGCCCACACCTTGAGCAAGGATATTTTATTTAATTACTAAACCCTGAATGCCGTCAGAGGGAATAATAATTAAGCCATATCCTGGACAGCCCGTTGCACCGCTTTGCTAGCCTGACTATTCAGGCAAAGCTCAACCCGGAGGTATTCTTGCTGATTAAACTCAAGAAAGAACGAACGCATAAGGAGGATCGTCGGCTTGCCCTCTGGCTGGCGACCTCAGCAGGTTTGCTTAACGCCATCGCCCTTGGGGCATTTGGCTTTTTCCCCTCACACATGACCGGCAACACCTCACAATTATCCAGCGAAGTCTCCTCCACCGATCTGAGCGATATGATTTTCTTTGGCTCGATTATTCTCTCTTTTGTCACCGGCGCCATCCTTGCTCGTCTTATTGTACTCTGGGGCATTATCCACAATATCAGGCTGGTTTTTTGCCAAATCCTTTTCGTCGAGGGGGTATTATTGACCGGCATCTCTCTCTACGAGATGTATTTCCACGCCCTCACGAGCAACCGCGAGATTATTATTGTTCTGTGCGGCCTGATGGGCATTCATAATTCAACCTCCACGCAGCTCTCCGGAGGGCGGGTGAGATCGACGCACATTACCGGCACGCTAACGGATGCAGGCATATCACTGGCCTCCGTGCTGGTGGCGATGCTTCGCAGGGATTACTCGAAGGATACCGCGGCACAAAAAAGTCAGCTGAAAACTCACTTAACCACCATTTTCTCGTTTATGAGCGGAGGGATTGCTGGGCTGCTGCTGTTCAGATGGATTGGGTTTAACGCCATGCTGGCGCTTGGGCTGCTGCTCGCGATTGTTGCCATTTTTTCTATCATTAGCATCTCGGTTCGCGTTCGCCGGGTTCGTGCCTCTATTTAAATAACGAACGACTCTCGGCGTAAGGGCGCCCTTTAATATGTGACACTGTCACTATTGAAAATTCGCTTTAGGACTATTCTGTCCGGCACGCAACCAGCCCTTACGCCATAAGGCTTTAATTAAGGTTGTCACTAATTTCATAGGGTTACTGATTTCCCCCCTTCGCTGGAACCCTTCCCAAACGCTTGCTATAGGTCAATTACCCCTGCCGAAACATGGCATAACAACAGGCAACCGGTGGTTGCTATAACGCATGCGCACAGGGAGACACACCGCAATGCACCCATTATTCAAACGCTCGCTGCTGTTTGTCGGCGCTATTCTCGTGGTCCTCGCCCTCCTCGTCTGGGGAATCGGGCTTGAGACAATCAAGGCGCGCCAGGTTGACCTGGTCTACCTCGGGCAACAGCACATGATTCTGGTTTTCTCGTCGATGTTTTTTGCCCTGCTGGTGGGCATTCCGGCCGGTATTCTGCTGAGCCGTCCGGCCGCGCGGGGCGTCGCCGAATACGTGATGCAAATCTTTAATGTCGGCAACACCCTGCCGCCGCTGGCCGTGCTGGCGCTGGCGATGGTGGTGATTGGTATCGGCGATACACCCGCCATCATCGCCCTGTTCCTCGCCTCGCTGCTGCCGATTGTGCGCAATACCTACGCCGGGCTGTGCTCGGTCCCGTCGTCGCTGCTGGAAGCGGCAAACGGGATTGGGATGACCAAATGGCAGCGCCTGCGCCAGGTTGAGCTGCCCAACGCCTGGCCGGTTATGCTCTCGGGGATCCGCATCGCCACCGCCATTAACGTTGGTACCGCGCCGCTGGCGTTCCTGATTGGCGCCAGCAGCTACGGCGAGCTGATTTTCCCGGGCATTTACCTGAACGATTTCCCGACCCTGATCCTCGGCGCGGCGGCCACCGCCCTGTTCGCCCTGATCCTCGACACCCTGCTGGCGGCGCTGGGTCGCGTGATGAGTCCCCATCTCGCTCGATAACAATAACAAGGAGCTTTTATGAGACTGATATCCAGCCTGGCGGCGCTGTGTGCCGCGGCGCTGTTCACCGGCCAGGCGATGGCAGCCCCGCTGATTCTGGCGACCAAGAGCTTTACCGAGCAGCACATTCTCTCGGCGATGACCGTACAGTACCTGCAAAAGAAAGGTTTTCAGGTTCAGCCAAAAACCAATATCGCCACGGTGATCTCCCGCAACGCGATGATCAACAAGCAGATTGATATGACCTGGGAGTACACCGGCACGTCGCTGATCATCTTCAACCACATCAACAAGCGCATGTCGCCGCAGGAGTCCTGGGAGACGGTAAAGCGCCTGGATGCGAAGCACGGTCTGGTATGGCTCAAACCCGCCGATATGAACAACACCTATGCCTTTGCCATGCAGCGCAAGCGCGCCGAGGCGGAGCATATCAACACCATGTCGGAGATGGTGGCGAAAATTGAACAGGTTCGCAAAACCAACCCGGACAAAAACTGGCTGCTGGGCTTAGACCTTGAATTTGCCGGGCGCAGCGACGGTATGAAGCCACTGCAGGAGGCCTATAAGATGGATCTGGACCGTCCGCAAATCCGCCAGATGGACCCGGGTCTGGTCTATAACGCCGTGCGCGATGGCTTCGTCGACGCCGGGCTGGTTTACACCACCGACGGGCGCGTGAAGGGCTTTGATCTCAAAGTGCTGGAAGATGATAAAGGCTTCTTCCCGAGCTACGCGGTCACCCCGGTGGTGCGCAAGGACACCCTGGAGGCCAATCCCGGTCTGGAAGAGGCGCTCAATACCCTCTCGGCCCAGCTCAACAACGACGTTATCACCGAGCTGAACAAGAAGGTGGATATTGACCATCAGTCACCGCAGCAGGTCGCCCGCGATTTCCTGCGTAGCAAACAGCTGCTGTAGGAGGCGCTATGGATACCGTTCACTACATTCTGGACAACTGGGACTATCTGTTAACCCTGACGCTGCAGCATCTGTGGCTGGTGGCGCTGGCCGTGGGCTTAGCGATTATCATTGGCGTCCCGCTGGGCATTCTGATTGTGCGCCACAAATGGCTGGCGACGCCGGTGCTGGGGATTGCCACCATCGTGTTGACCATCCCGTCCATTGCCCTGTTTGGCCTGATGATCCCGCTGTTTTCGCTGATCGGTCAGGGGATTGGCGCCCTGCCTGCAATCACGGCGGTGTTTCTCTACTCGCTGCTGCCGATCGTGCGTAACACCCACACGGCGCTCGACAGCCTGCCGCCGGGCCTGCGCGAAGCCGGACGCGGCATCGGCATGACGTTCTGGCAGCGTCTGCGCTGGGTGGAAATTCCGATGGCGCTGCCGGTGATTTTCGGCGGGATCCGCACCGCCGTGGTGATGAACATCGGCGTGATGGCGATTGCCGCCGTGATTGGCGCGGGCGGACTTGGCCTGCTGCTGCTTAACGGCATCGGCGGAAGCGATATTCGTATGTTGATTGCGGGCGCGCTGATGATCTGTCTTTTAGCGATTGTGCTCGACTGGCTGCTGCACCGTCTGCAGGTGGTTCTGACTCCAAAGGGGATTCGATAATGATAAAACTGGAAAACCTCACCAAACAATTTTCACAGAAGCACGGCCAGACCTTTAAGGCCGTCGATAACGTCAACCTGAATGTGCCCGAAGGGGAAATGTGCGTCCTGCTCGGCCCGTCCGGCTGCGGAAAGACCACCACCCTGAAGATGATTAACCGCCTCATCACCCCAAGCAGCGGGACGATCCTGATCAACGGCGAGGACACCAACGGAATGGACACCGTCACCCTGCGCCGCAACATCGGCTACGTGATCCAGCAGATTGGCCTGTTCCCGAACATGACCATCGAAGAGAACATCACCGTCGTGCCGCGCATGCTGGGCTGGGATAAAGCGCGCTGCAAAGCCCGCGCCGAAGAGCTGATGGATATGGTGGCAATGGATCCGCACAAGTTCCTCCACCGTTATCCGCGCGAGATGTCCGGCGGCCAGCAGCAGCGTATTGGCGTTATTCGCGCCCTGGCGGCGGATCCTCCGGTACTGCTGATGGATGAACCCTTCGGTGCGGTGGACCCGATCAACCGTGAGGTGATCCAGAACCAGTTCCTCGAGATGCAGCGCAAGCTGAAAAAAACCGTCATGCTGGTGAGCCACGATATCGACGAAGCCCTGAAGCTCGGCGACCGCATTGCGGTCTTCCGACAGGGGAAAATCGTCCAGTGCGCCAGCCCGGACGAGCTGCTGGCGAAACCGGCGAACGAATTTGTCGGCTCGTTTGTCGGTCAGGACCGCACGCTGAAGCGCCTGCTGCTGGTCTCGGCGGGAGATGTCACCGACCAGCAGCCTACTATTACGGTGCGAGGCTCTACCCCGCTTACTGACGCGTTTGCCACCATGGACGATAATGATATTCGCGCGATTACCGTGGTTGACGAGCACGGCAAGCCGCTGGGCTTTGTGAAGCGTCGCGAAGCGCGTAACGCCAGCGGGACCTGCGCCGACATCCTGCATCCGTTCCGCATGACCGGCAAAGCCGAAGACAACCTGCGCGTGGTGCTGTCACGCCTGTATGAGAGCAACACCAGCTGGATGCCGATCGTGGATGAGGACGGGCGCTACAACGGCGAGATTTCTCAGGATTATATTGCCGAATACCTGAGCTCAGGGCGTACGCGCCGGGCGCTGAATATTCATAGTGAGAGCTGAGAATTATATTTACTTAGTTTTTGGATACAGCGTAGAAAAGCCCCTTCACGGGGCTTGTGTTTGGCTTATGTTGGGTTTACCAGCGAATTTCAGAAGTGAGAATAAATGCTACTGCTTTCACCATTTCGTCAAGATCGTAATTAATCTGCATTGTGATTGGCGTATGAAAATCTTCAACGGTGTATTTTTCAACCCACCCGAAAGAACGATTCATTATCATTCTTGGGGTAACCAAGCCTTCGGGCTCACCAAATGACTGATGAATCCATGCGCGAGACATGTTCTGCTGCAACGGTATAGGGAGTTCATTCGGGAAGACCCATCCCTTTACGTCATCACGCTGAATAGACAACGTAATTTCTTTCAGTATTCTCCCTTCTCGAATAAAGGCTAAAAAAACGCCTTCGTTCACCATTGGTAAAAGTAACACAGGATCGCCTGCAGCCCCTTTAGGATCACTTTTGTAGGTGATTAACCCATTATTAACTAACTCTTTATAGCTTTTGCCCAGATTATGGATAAGTGCTACTACATTTACTGTCATTTGTATAATCCTTGCTGGCCGTTCAGCGCGTGCATTTTGGTTCTGGCAGTTTCTATTTGTTCTTCAGTGGCACCCTGCTTTTTTAACGATGGCTTAATGGTATCCAGATTACGATCAGCTGCTGCCCGTAAGTTCTGTGAGTCTAGATCAATCTGTGTCAGGGTATTACGTCCGCCATAAGTTTCACTGATTTTCTGATGCACATCTTTAGGGACAACGATAGCCGCCACCTGCAATGAAAATTCCTGAATTTCCGTTTCTTTTAAATATGGATACTCCCTACGGAGATAGGCCTTAACAGCCGCAGCCGACGGCATGTGATCCGCCTCGTAAACCCCCTGCCGAGAACGGCGTTTGAAGTCACTGTATAGCTCAACCTCCAGAAACTCCACCGGTGGTTTGCTCAGGTAGATATAAATCGGCGGCAGGTCAGGGAACGGCAGGATCAGAATGTAATCCGCGAAATGCTTTTCCTCCGGTGCCGGGCTGGTGGTCGCCGTTATGCCGGTGTTATCCGGCAGCGGGTCAACTATCACCGGTTTCGGCAACACCGGACGCGCCTGGTTGCCGGTATTCCACGGCTTTTCCTCGACCGTTCGGTCAGGCGTCCAGATAATGGTGATGTGCGGATCTTCTTCCGTGGTGAAGGTGTACGCCTGCGCGCTGGTGTCGTACTCCATTTTTCTGACACGCACACTGTCCCGGCCAGGTGGTGTGTGCCAGCCATGCGGAACCGGGTTCCCTCTGCTGTCCTTCTCCCACGTATAGCGCACCCGGCTCGGGGCTTCATGCATCTGCTCCAGGCGCATACGGTCGATAAAATCCTGTTCGCCGTCGTTCAGCCTGCCGGGCATCATCCCCACCAGCAGTCCGGCCACGGGTGCACCGGGTCCGGCAACAGCACCACGCACCGCCCAGGTGCCGTAAGTCAGTGCCCTGCCGCTTATCAGCTCCAGCAGGCTTGCGCCTGCCGTGGCCGTCTGCGCCCGTGCAGCAGCAGACGCGGCAGCCACCGCAGCCTGATAATCCATCTCCTCATGGTTACCGTTCCACCAACGATACAAGGCGCTGCGCTTATTCGGTTTGGGGATATCTTCTGGCTTTTTCTTTCTGGCGGTCTGTGCGTGCTGCGGGGTGTCTGAATCGGTCACGGGGTCGCTGGCGGGCATGGCCTGAAAAAATGCCATATCAGCAAAATTGGTGTGAGGTTCACGCTGGTCGCCTGCATCATTGCAGCCCTCGCCACGGAGGCAGGATTTTGCAAATACCCGGTTTCGCTCCCTTTCCTCCTCCCTGTGTTTCTCTTCCCTCTCCTGCTCTGCCCTGCGTTCGGCCAGCATCACAGCGTGCCTTTCCCTGACGATTTGTTCTGGTGATGGACCACTACCCAGCCAGTCGCCAATGGGAGCGATGATAAAATTTGTTCCCGGCGGGCATCCACACCTGACGTTAGAGCGATCGACAGCAGTTCCGCAGTTTTTACACGGCGTGGTTTTATCACCAACCCTGACGACCCCTCGCCCGTGTTCGGTGCAGTACGGCAGGGATCCAATACAGGTTGCCCCGGTAGAGGTTTTATCTCCTGTCAGCGCCTGCCCCCGGCCATAATTATCGGTACGGTAACCCATGCATTACGCTCCGGTAATTAGTGAGTTCGTTACTCATAAAGAATTTCCTTTTCCTTCCTGTAAATAAAAAAGCAATTTTACTATGAATACGAGTTCACCAAATTTATTCAGCACTTTTGGTTAATATTTAATAATCAAATAAATGACAAAGAAAAATAAATAATATATATAGAACACCTTATAAAAGCTCATTTGCATACTGGTTGAGTTGCAACCACAATAGGACATCGTCCCCGTTTATTCGCGACCCATGCAACGTCTTCATACGTACCCCGACATCCGAGCAATGTTTCGCCGACTGCTGATTGCCACCGTCACCGGCGTGCTGGCCGCGCTGGCCGTTGCGGTGTTCCGCCACAGCATGTACCTGCTGGAGTGGCTGCTTCTGAGCAACGATAGCGGCAGCCTGGTGAATGCCGCCGCGTCGCTCTCGCCCTGGCGGCGCGCGCTGACGCCCGCGCTGGGCGGGCTGGCTGCCGGGCTGTTGCTATGGGGATGGCAACGGTTGACCGCCCAGCGGCCTCATGCCCCTACCGATTATATGGAAGCGCTGGAGACCGGCGACGGTCAGTTTGATTACGGCGCCAGCCTGGTGAAGTCCCTTGCCTCACTGCTGGTCGTGGCCAGCGGAAGCGCCATCGGGCGCGAAGGGGCGATGATCCTGCTTGCCGCCCTCGCCGCCTCCTTTTTTGCCCGGCGCTTTACGCCCAAATCGGAATGGAAGCTTTGGCTCGCCTGTGGCGCCGCCGCCGGGATGGCCAGCGCCTACCATGCTCCGTTAGCGGGAAGCCTGTTCATTGCAGAGATTCTGTTTGGCACGCTGATGCTGGCCTCGCTCGGCCCCGTGGTGATTGCGGCGGTGGTGGCGCTTCTTACGACGCAACTCATGGCACCGAGTGCCGGCACGCTCTACGCGGTCCATTTAAGCGGCATTCTCACCGCGGCCGATTATGCCCTGCTGGTCGCGATGGGGCTGCTGGCAGGTCTCTGCGGACCGCTGCTGATGTGGCTAATGGCGTTCAGCCACGGGCTTTTCCTGCGCCTCAGGCTTTCGCCGCCGTGGCAGCTGGCGCTCGGCGGCTTGATTGTTGGGCTGCTTTCTCTTTTGACGCCGAAAGTTTGGGGAAACGGCTACAGCGTGGTTCAGGCTTTTCTGCTCGCCCCGCCGCTGCTGTCGGTGATTGCCGGCGTGTTCATCTGTAAATTGCTGGCGGTGCTCGCAAGCAGCGGTTCGGGTGCGCCGGGCGGGGTATTTACGCCTACGCTGTTTGTCGGTATGGCTACGGGGATGCTGTTCGCGCAGCTTTTCGCGCTGTGGCTGCCGGGTTCTGAGACGGCCATGTTGCTGGGGCTGGCCGGGATGGCAACGCTGCTCGCTGCGACCACGCATGCGCCCATTATGTCGGCGCTGATGGTCTGTGAAATGACCGGGCAGTATTTTTTACTGCCCGGTTTACTGGTCGCCTGCGTGATAGCGTCCGTACTGTCGCGGACGTTACGCCACGACTCGATCTACGGTCAACACGCCACCGAGGGCAGAGAGATCGATGTACTGCGCTAGCTCGCGCTGCTCGGCGCGAGGCAGATAAGGCAGCTCGCCCACCAGCGGGCCAGGCAGTTTGGTGCTCAGTACGTCGATGATCTCCGCGTAGTGCGCGAGGCCTGGATTAATACGGTTTGCCACCCAGCCAGCCAGCGGCAGGCCGTCATTGGCAATCGCCTGCGCCGTCAGCAGCGCGTGGTTGATACACCCTTCCTGGATCCCCACTACCATCACTACCGGCAGCTGTTCCTGCACGACCCATTCAGACAGCGGGCGTAAATCATTCATCAGGCTGCGCCAGCCGCCCGTTCCTTCGACGACTACGTGATCGACCTGCTCACTCAGGTTCGCCAGCCCGTCGGATAACAGGGAATAATTGATCGGGCCGCTGTGCGCCACGCTGCTTTCATCTTCGCTTAACGCAATGGGATTGACCGCGTGGTAAGGCAGTTCCAGTGACGAGACGCTTTGCAGCACCAGGGCGTCTTTATTTCGCAATCCCTCTGGCGTCTCTTTACTCCCTTTTGCGACCGGTTTGTACCCAGCGACGCGTTTACCGCTTGCTGTCAGAGCCTGCAGCAATGCGCGGGATACAACGGTCTTGCCGACAGAGGTATCTGTACCAGTAACAAAGAAACGCTTAAGCATGACTCACTCCACCTCTTGGGTATGCTTCGAAAATATCAACCAGGTAAATAATTCAGTGGAGGAAGTCTACGGGATGCGTGCGCTACCCGGCTTGAGATAGCGCAATTTTTCTTACATCTGCGGAAAAGAGTTAACCCTGTAACAGGCGGATAAGCAGCGAGCCGTTGTACATGGCATCTTTGACCAGCGCCGCGCCGGCCATTGTGCCCTGGTTGGAAAACTGGGTACTTTCTACCGCAATATTTCTGCTGTAGGCGGGAAGCGACTGCTGCTGAATACAGGCCGTAATCGCCGGAAAAAGGATCTCCGCCGCCTGGCTGAGCGGTGAGCCGATCAGGATTTTTTGCGGATTGAAGAGGTTCACCATAATCGCCAGAATGCGGCCTACGTTATTACCCACCCCGGTAATAATGTCCTTCGCCAGCAGATCCCCCTGACGCGCGGCGGCGCAAAGGGAATCCACCGTTAAGGGTTGGCCGTGAAGCGAGGAGCTCATGGACTGACTGAGCCTGACCTGCGCCAGTTCGAGCACGCTTTCCACGCTGGCGATCGTCTCCAGACAGCCATGGTTCCCGCAGTAGCAGCGTTTACCGTACGGGTCGACCTGGGTATGACCAATTTCCACCAGGCTGCTGCTCCCGGCGTGGAGAAGCCGTCCGTCGGTGATCACCCCCGCCCCGACGTTATGGTCGATGACCACCTGAATGACATCCCGCGCACCGCGCGACGCGCCAAACAGCGCTTCCGCCATCGTCCAGGCGCTGATGTCGTGCTGAATATAGACCGGCACGCCGGTATGGTTTTCCAGCACTTCGCCCAGCGGCATCTCTTTAACATCGTCGTAAAACGGCATGCGGTGAACAATACCATTTTCGGTATCAATAATGCCGGGCATGGTGATGGCAATCGCCGTTAAGCGTTCAAGCCGCTGCTGATGGCGAATAAAGAAACGATCGATATGGGAGACAATCGCATCGAGAAGCGGTTCCTCGGCGTTGAGCGGCAGCTCAAGGCGGTCTTCCACCACCAGCTTGCTGCTGAGATCGCGTAGTGCAAGGAAGATCTCTCCGCGGCTGATGCGCAGCGAGAGGTAGTGCCAGGCTTCCGTCTCGACCACCAGGCCGACCGCCGGACGACCACGGCTGCCCGGCTCCTGAATTTCCGTCTCCTGGACCAGGTGCGCTTCCAGCATTTCGCGGACAATTTTGGTGATACTGGCAGGTGCCAGCTGTGCCAGGCGCGACAGATCGATACGCGAAACCGGACCAAGCTGATCAATCAGGCGATACACCGCGCCAGCGTTGGTCTGCTTAATCTGATCAATATGCCCTGGCTGACTATCAGCAACCACCTCGTACTCCCTTATTTTCGAGCTTCGAAATAAACTGTTGGCTATGGTGAAGCACTTCCATGGGTGTCGTCAAATATTTACTTAGCCTTGTGATTTACTGCACATTTTTACCCGTTTTCCAGGGAAATATCAGACCGCGGAAGCCTGGATTAACCGCTGTTTGAAGCGCTGGGCAGCATGACTCTGTTCGCGATGTTTTGACCACACCAGCCACATCTCCGAAACGGCATCCTCCTCGGCGATAGCAACCCAGCGCATCTCGCGCAGCTGTACCCGCTTAAAGGAGGCCGGGAGTATCGACACGCCCAGCCCGGCGGCGACCAGGCCGATAATGGTCATCGCCTCTCCCACTTCCTGGGTAATGACCGGCGCCAGATCGTAGCGGCGCATCAGCCCCAGAATATCGTCATACAGGCCCGTCCCGACCTGCGGGTCAAAAAAGACAAACGGCTCTTTTGCCAGCTCCGCCAGCGAAACCGCCGGACGCGACGCCAGCGGGTGATCGTTCGGGATCATGGCCATCAGCGGTTCGCGCAGGATAACCTCCCACGCCAGCGTGTCCGGCAGCTGGGTATTACGCATCAGCCCCAGATCGAGCGCACCTTCGTTAAGCGGCGCAATCTGCTCGCGGGTATTAATTTCGCGCGTCTGAATATGCACGTCCGGAAAATGACGGCGGAATGACGAAAGCGTCTGCGAGACGGCGCTGATAAACGGCGCGGACGAGGTAAACCCGATCCGCAGCTCTCCGGCTTCCCCAAGATAGAGCCGTTCCGCCCGGGCTGCGGCGTCATCGACCATGCTCAGAATTTGTCGGCTGTCGATCAGAAACTGCTTACCCGCTGCCGTCAGGCTCACGCTGCGGTTGGTGCGGGCCAGAAGACGCGCCCCGACCTGCTGTTCGAGGATTTGAATCTGCTGGCTTAAAGGCGGCTGAGAAATGTTCAGCCGTGCCGCCGCGCGGCCAAAATGCAGCTCTTCGGCGACGGCGACAAAGTAGCGAAGATGACGCAGCTCGATATTCATATTTCTAAAGTATCATTTGAGATTATTAATATATTAGACAGAATATTTACATTTTCCTACCCTAAACGTGTGGTCATACCCGTCACCAGAAATCACGGGGATGTTTAAGCAAGGAAACTGTGTGAGTCGTACATCTACCATTGATATCGAGCCGGCCAGAGATATTAATGATTTGCCTGTAGCATCGCAGCCGGTTCAGTTCATCAAACGTGGTACCCCCCAGTTTATGCGTGTCACGCTGGCGCTCTTTTCCGCCGGTCTGGCAACGTTTGCCCTGCTCTACTGCGTTCAGCCGATTCTGCCCGTTCTCTCCCACGAGTTTGGCGTATCGCCTGCCAGCAGCAGCGTTTCGCTTTCCATTTCAACCGGGATGCTGGCAATTGGCCTGCTTTTTACCGGCCCGCTCTCCGACGCCATTGGCCGTAAACAGGTGATGGTAACCGCCCTGATGCTGGCCTCGGTCTGTACGTTACTCTCGACAATGATGACCAGCTGGCACGGCATTTTGATGATGCGCGCGCTGATCGGGCTCTCGCTCAGCGGCGTGGCGGCAGTCGGGATGACCTATCTCAGCGAGGAGATCCATCCGAGCTTCGTTGCCTTTTCGATGGGGCTGTACATCAGCGGGAACTCGATTGGCGGGATGAGCGGGCGTCTGCTGAGCGGGGTATTCACGGACTTCTTTAGCTGGCGCATTGCGCTGGCGGTGATCGGGTGTTTTGCGCTGGCATCGGCCCTGATGTTCTGGAAAATCCTGCCAGAATCGCGCCATTTTCGCCCGACGTCTCTGCGCCCGAAAACGCTGTTTATCAACTTCCGCCTTCACTGGCGTGACAAAGGTTTACCGCGACTGTTTCTGATGGGATTCCTGCTGATGGGTTCCTTCGTGACGCTGTTTAACTATATTGGCTACCGCCTGATGCTCTCGCCGTGGCATCTGAATCAGGCCGTTGTGGGTTTGCTTTCCGTGGCCTATCTCACCGGTACGTGGAGTTCGCCGAAAGCCGGGGCGATGACGGCACGCTTTGGCCGCGGGCCGGTGATGCTGGTGTTTACCGCGGTGATGCTGCTCGGCCTGCTGCTGACGCTTTTCTCTTCCCTGTGGCTTATCTTTGCCGGGATGCTGCTCTTCTCCGCAGGCTTCTTCGCCGCTCACTCCGTCGCCAGCAGCTGGATTGGCCCGCGCGCGCGTCGCGCCAAAGGCCAGGCATCGTCGCTGTATCTGTTTAGCTATTATCTGGGCTCAAGCATCGCCGGGACGCTGGGCGGCGTGTTCTGGCATCACTACGGCTGGAACGGCGTGGGCGGATTTATCGCGCTGATGCTCTGTGCCGCACTGCTGGTGGGCGCAAGCCTTCATAAATGCCTGAGATAATCATCCTGCGGGCTGATGCCCGATCCAGATAAACGGCACCAGCTTACTGGTGCCGTTTCACGTTCAGGAATCCCAGGCCTGCTCTATCTTACCGGCTTCAAACTGCGGAGGCGGTTTTCGGAAGCGGCGCGTGAGCCAGGTCAGGTAAAGGACACCCAGTGCCGCCCAGATGAGGCCAAGCGTCAGGGACGTCGCTTCGAGGTTTACCCACAGCACGCCGACCGTTGCGGCACCAATGAGTGGCAGCAGGAAATAGTGGAGCCGATCTTTCCACGTTTTGTTCAGCCCCTTACGCCGCCAGAAATGGTTGTACACCGAGAGATTAACAAACGTAAACGCCACCAGCGCGCCAAAGTTGATCAGCGCCGTCGCGGTCACCAGATCAAAGTACAGGGCCGACAGCGCCACTATCCCTACCATAATCACGTTCAGGGCCGGAGTGCGCCATTTCGGATGCACGTAGCCAAACACCCGCTCAGGAAAGACGTTGTCACGCCCCATCACATACAATAAGCGTGAGACGCTGGCGTGCGAGGCCAGGCCTGAAGCGAGCGTATTCACAAACGTGGTACACAGAAACACCGACTGGAAGAGCTTGCCGCCCACGTACAGCGCAATTTCCGGCAGCGCGGCGTCCGGGTTCTTGAAGCGCGCGATCGTCGGGAAAAAGAGCTGCATGAAAAACGAGGCAACAATAAATATCAGCCCGCCATACAGTGCGGTCAGGAAAATGGCTTTGGGAATAACCCGCGCCGCGTTTGGCGTCTCCTCCGACAGCGTGGTGACCGCGTCAAAGCCGAGGAAAGAGAAGCAGACGATAGTCGCGCCGGTAATGATAGGAAGCAGGTGCGCGTTCTCGCTGATAAACGGCTGGAGCGACCAGACGGTGCCAACCCCCTCACCCTTGTGCAGGCCATGCACTACGAGTATGACAAACACCACCATGATGGCGACCTGCACCAGCACAAACAGGGTGTTAAAGTTGGCGACCAGGTTAACGCTTTTCAGGTTCGCCAGCGTCAGGATCGTTACAAACCCCACCACCCAGACCCAGGGCGGGACTTCAGGGAACAACGCGGAAAGGTAGATCTTCGCCAGCAGCACGTTGATCATCGGCAGGAAGAGATAGTCCAGCAGCGATGACCAGCCGACCATAAAGCCTAAGTGGGGGCCGATCGATTTCTGCGTGTAGGTATAAGCAGAGCCCGCTTCCGGGAACTGTCGCACCAGTTTGCCGTAGCTGATGGCGGTAAACATGACGCCCGCCAGCGCCAGGAGATACGAGGCGGGCACGTGTCCGTTGCTGATACCGGACACAATGCCGAAGGTATCAAACACGGTCATGGGAGTGAGGTAAGCCAGCCCCATCATGACCACCTGCCAGAGCTTGAGGGAACTGCGCAGCCGGGTTCTTCCGGCCATGCGCGGCGAGTCAAGAGAGGTGTTAGTCGCCATAAACCATCCCCCCCATGCTTACCGTGGTTTGCAATCGCGTTGACCGTAACGCAAACCTGCTTAGCAAAGGGGGAAGTTGTAAAGAACATACGCGATCGTACCAGCGCAGCGTCTCTCGCTCGCACTCACAGCAGGCGCCTGACTGGCCCCCTTCGCCCTGCGGATAGTTGAACATCTGCATCATTTCCTACCTCGTCACACAGTGTCGTTAAGAAAGTCCCTGTGCCGCCTGCGCTCCATAACGCGACTCCCGGGAGATAGCTGGCGTGCCAGCGAACGTTTCGGCCAGGCTCCGCGCAGGCCGTTTGGTGATACGTATGCGATGAAACAAAGCGGCCCCTAACCGGGGCACGTCATCAGGCGTTTTTCAGCATCCACTCAATTTCTGTTTCGGTAATCAGGCGTTCAAACTGCAGTAATTCATCATTTTTGCAGGCGTGATAGACGTGGCAGAAACGTTCGCCCAGCCGCTCGCGAAGATGATCGTTTTGCATGAATTCCCACAGCGCATCGCTCTGACGAATCGGGAACGGCAGTCCGTCCTGCTCCAGACCGTTGCCTTCCACTTCTTCCTGCAGGGGCAAATCGTTATCCAGCCCATGTAAAATACCGGCAAAAATCGCCGCCATCACCAGATACGGGTTCGCGTCTGCTCCCGCCACCCGGTACTCGACCCGATGATTATGGCGATCGCCGCAGGGGATACGCAGGGCGACGGTGCGATTGTTGTGTCCCCATGACGCCTGCGTCGGCACGTACATTCCCGGCTGGAAACGGCGGTAAGAGTTGACGTTCGGTGCCAGCAGCGCCATGGATGCAGGCATCAGATCGATCATTCCGGCCAGCGCGCGTTTCAGCAGCGCGGAATCCTCGCCGCTGGCGTCTGCGAGCACGTTTTCGCCTCGGTTGTTTTGCATGCTGATGTGGATATGCATCCCGCTGCCCGCATGCTCTTCATACGGCTTTGCCATAAACGTGGCGTGCATCTTATGCTTTTCCGCCATCTGCCTGACGAGACGCTTAAGCGCCAGCGCATCATCGCAGGCATCAAGCACGTTTTCCGTATGGTGCAGGTTTATCTCAAACTGGCCCGGGGAGGCCTCAGCCACGGCCCCGTCGGCGGGGATCAGCTGCAGCTGCGCCAGTTCGTCAATGTCGTTCAGCACGTCAGCAAAGTGGTTCAGGTTATCAACCGAGTAGACCTGACTCTGCGTGTTACGTACGTCGGTACCCGGCGCGCAGGGTGGCTGCAGATAGCCGTCGGCATCGCGCTTACGGTCAAGTAAATAGAACTCCAGCTCTACCGCTACCACGGGGAACAGACCGCGCTGGCGCAGCTGCTGCCAGAGTCGGTTGAGTACGTTCCGCGGCTCAACGTCAAAGGGAGCGCCATCTTCATCGACCATGGTGAGCTGCACCTGACCAATGTATTCCGGGTCGGCGGCGGACGGCGTCAGGGTACCCGGTACCGGCACGCAGATACAGTCCGGCTCGCCGAGCTCCTGCCCCAGGCCCGCCTCTTCCACGACGTTACCCAGAATGTCCATGGCGAAAACCGATGCCGGGAAATAGCAGCCTTTTTCAAGCTTGCTCAGTCCGGCAACCGGGATGCGCTTGCCGCGAAAACAGCCGTTCAGGTCGGTCAGGAGGACATCAATAAACTGGGTGTCAGGATACTTTTCTAAATAGCGCTTCACTTCCTGCGTAAAGGCGCTGCCCCGCCTCTCATCCGTGTGCTGCACAAAGTTCTCAACTTCTACGATATTGGTTTCCATGATTTACCACCGTTTTTGGGATTTGCGTTCGCTGCTCTGGACTGTCAAATATAATGTCCACTCTATCGAATCTGTATGCAAACAAATTGTTTGTCAAATGTTAAATTAAGTTTGCAAAAGGCAGATCCCGTTGCTAGATTGAGAAAATATTGAACGAAAAGGCCGTTTCACAGGCGAGAATGGCCTAAATTTAGTCCACTTTGTGAGGGCGATCATGGAAAATATAATGAACAAGCCAGTTATTGGCGTAGTGATGTGCAGAAACAGGCTTAAGGGTCATGAGACCCAGACCCTGCAAGAAAAGTACCTGAATGCCATTATTAACGCGGGGGGCTTACCGATTGCCTTACCCCATGCGCTGGCAGAGCCAGAGCTACTTACCGCTCTGCTGCCAACCCTGGACGGGATTTACCTGCCGGGCAGCCCAAGTAACGTGCAGCCGCACCTTTATGGTGAAAACGGCGATGAGCCTGACGCCGATCCCGGGCGAGATCTTCTGAGTATGGCGCTGATTGCCGCCGCGCTCGAAAGGCGCATCCCCATTTTCGCCATCTGCCGGGGGCTGCAGGAACTGGTTGTTGCGACGGGAGGAACGCTGTATCGCCGCCTGTTTGAGCAGAACGACCTGCTTGAACACCGGGAAGATCCTGAACTGCCGGTTGAGCTACAATACGCCCCTTCTCATGAGGTTCAGGTTCAGGAGGGAGGACTGCTGTCTCAATTAATACCAGGCTGTAACACATTTTGGGTAAACTCGTTACACGGGCAAGGTGCACGAACGTTAGGACCACGGCTCCGCGTGGAGGCCCGTTCGACGGACGGGCTGGTCGAAGCGGTCAGCGTTCATGACCACCCTTTTGCCCTCGGCGTGCAATGGCACCCCGAATGGAACAGCAGCGAGTACGCCCTCTCACGTATGTTGTTTGATGGTTTTATCACCGCCTGTCAAAGCCACATTGCCGAGAAGCAACGGCTTTGACCACTACCGTAAAGGAAATGCAACTATGAGCGATGACGGACTGGCGCCAGGGAAACGTCTGTCTGAGATCCGCCAGCAATTGGGTCTCTCGCAGCGGCGTGCCGCCGAACTGTCTGGGTTAACACACAGTGCCATCAGCACCATTGAGCAGGACAAAGTGAGTCCTGCCATCAGTACGCTGCAAAAGCTGCTGAAAGTCTATGGGCTGTCGCTCTCGGAATTCTTTTCGGAACCGGAAAAACCTGATGAACCGCAGGTGGTTATTAATCAGGAAGACCTTATCGAAATAGGCAGTCAGGGAGTTTCGATGAAGCTGGTTCATAACGGAAATCCGAACCGTACGCTGGCGATGATTTTTGAAACTTACCAGCCTGGAACCACGACCGGAGAGAGGATCAAACATCAGGGTGAGGAGATCGGTACGATACTGGAAGGTGAAATAGTGCTGACCATTAATGGCCAGCCTTATCACCTGGTTGCGGGGCAGAGCTATGCCATCAATACCGGCATACCGCACAGCTTCAGCAATACCTCGGCAGGCATCTGCCGCATTATCAGTGCCCACACCCCCACCACGTTCTAATTACCACTCAGTCCCGGCGTAAGCGCACTTACGCCGGGACAAATAAAAACGATCAATGTCGGCATTCAACGGGTTAATTCCCGGGATGCCCCACGGCTTCGTATTGCCTGAAACGGCCATGCCTTTATTTATCTGATTGCGAAAGAAAGGAGTGAATATGCATTTTCAGCACCTGACTTACTGGCAGGATAAAGCAAAAAACAGCGCCATTGAGACCCGGTTATTTATTAACGGTGCCTATTGTGACGCCGCCGATAATGCCACGTTTGAAACTGTCAATCCCGCTACCCAACAGACGCTGGCGAACGTGGCCCGGGGCAAGCAGGCGGACGTGGACCGCGCGGTTCAGGCCGCACGTGAGGTATTTGAGCGCGGCGACTGGTCGCAGGCGTCTCCGGCCCAGCGCAAGGCCGTGCTGAATAAGCTCGCCGATTTAATGGAACGCCACGGCGAAGAGCTGGCCTTACTGGAAACGCTGGACACCGGGAAACCCATCCGCCACAGCCTGCGCGACGATATTCCCGGCGCGGCGCGCGCCATTCGCTGGTACGCCGAAGCGGCGGATAAAGTCTACGGCGAAGTGGCGCCTACGGGTCCGGGCGAGCTGGCGATGATCGTGCGCGAACCGATCGGGGTTGTCGCGGCCATCGTTCCCTGGAACTTCCCGCTGCTGCTGGCCTGCTGGAAGCTGGGCCCGGCGCTGATCGCGGGCAATAGCGTGGTATTGAAACCGTCGGAGAAATCACCGCTCACCGCCCTGCGCCTGGCCGGGCTGGCGAAAGAGGCGGGCCTGCCGGACGGCGTGCTGAATGTGATAAGCGGTTACGGCCACGAAGCGGGCCAGGCGCTGGCACTGCACCCGGAGGTCGAGGTGCTGACGTTTACCGGCTCTACCCGTACCGGCAAGCAGCTCTTGAAGGACGCGGGAGAAAGCAACATGAAGCGCGTCTGGCTGGAGGCTGGCGGCAAGAGCGCCAACATTATTTTTGCCGACTGTCCGGACCTGGACAAGGCCGTGAGCGCGACCGCCGCCGGGATTTTTTATAACCAGGGGCAAGTCTGTATCGCCGGTACCCGCCTGCTGCTCGAAGACAGCATCGCCGATGATTTCCTGGCAAGGCTGAAAGCGCAGGCCCGTCACTGGCAGCCGGGCGATCCGCTCGACCCTGACAGCACGATGGGCATGCTCATCGACGCTGCGCACGCCGATACCGTCCACACGTTTATTCGCGAAGGAACCCGGAAAGGTACGCTGCTGCTGGACGGGCGGGAACAATCATGGCCTACCGCAGTCGGTCCAACCATTTTTGTCGACCTCGACCCTGCCTCCCCGCTGTGCCGGGAAGAAATTTTCGGGCCGGTGCTGGTCGTCACCCGTTTTAAAACCGAAGAGGAAGCCTTAACGCTGGCCAACGACAGTGAATACGGGCTTGGCGCGGCGGTATGGACCCGCGATCTTTCCCGGGCGCACCGCATGAGCCGCCGCCTGAAAGCCGGCTCGGTCTTCGTCAATAACTATAACGACGGCGACATGACCGTCCCCTTTGGCGGCTATAAGCAGAGCGGCAACGGTCGCGATAAGTCCCTGCACGCGCTGGAAAAATTTACCGAACTGAAAACCATCTGGATTGCCCTGGAGCCTCAATCATGACCGAACATACCACCAGCTACTACGCGGCCAGCGCGAATGCTTATGAACCTTTCCCGACGCTGAACGAGTCGATCAGCTGTGACGTGTGCGTGGTGGGCGGCGGCTATACCGGCCTCTCCTCCGCGCTGCATCTCGCCGAAATGGGCTACGACGTGGTGCTCCTTGAAGGGGCGCGCATCGGCTTCGGCGCCAGCGGACGCAACGGCGGCCAGCTGGTTAACTCCTACAGCCGCGATATCGACGTGATCGAGAAAAACTACGGACCCGATGCTGCGAAAGTGCTCGGGAGCATGATGTTTGAAGGCGGGGAGATCATCCGGGAGCGTATCCAGCGCTATCAGATCCAGTGCGACTATCGTCCCGGCGGGCTGTTTGTGGCGCTAAACCATAAGCAGCTGGAGACGCTGGAGGAGCAAAAGGCCAACTGGGAACGTTACGGCAACACCCAGCTGGAGCTGCTGGACGCCAGCGCCATCCGCCGGGAAGTCGACAGCGACCGCTATACCGGTGCGCTGCTGGACCGCAGCGGGGGGCACATTCATCCGCTGAACCTGGCGATCGGCGAAGCGGACGCCATTCGCCTGAACGGTGGGCGTGTATATGAACAGTCTCCGGTGACCGCCATTCAGCACACCAGCCCGGCAGTAGTAAGCACGCAGCATGGCCAGGTCACGGCCCGCTACGTGATCGTCGCCGGGAATGCCTATCTGGGCGATAAGATAGAACCGGAGCTGGCAAAACGCAGCATGCCCTGCGGCACCCAGGTGGTGACCACCGCCCCGCTGCCGGAGGAGGTCGCCCGCACGCTGATCCCCAATAACTACTGCGTGGAAGATTGCAATTATCTGCTGGATTACTACCGCCTCACCGCAGACAACCGCCTGCTGTACGGCGGTGGCGTCGTCTATGGCGCGCGCGATCCGGACGATGTCGAACGCCTGGTGATGCCAAAGCTGCTGAAAACCTTTCCTCAGCTGGCAGGCGTCAAAATCGACTACCGCTGGACGGGCAACTTCCTGCTGACCCTGTCGCGGATGCCGCAGTTTGGCCGTCTGGACAAGAACATCTATTACATGCAGGGCTACAGCGGCCACGGCGTGACCTGCACCCACCTGGCCGGACGGCTGATCTCGGAACTGTTGCGCGGTGACGCTGAGCGCTTTGATGCGTTTGCCAACCTCCCGCACTACCCCTTCCCGGGCGGCCGCAGCCTGCGGATTCCATTCACGGCGATGGGCGCGGCGTACTACAGCCTGCGCGATCGTCTTGGCGTATGATCGTTTCGACAAAAGGGTATCTGACATGAGTAACCAGGAATTTCATCAGCGCAGACTTTCTGCCACCCCGCGCGGCGTAGGCGTAATGTGTAATTTCTTTGCCCGCACGGCGGAGAATGCCACCCTCACCGACGTGGAAGGCAACGACTATATTGATTTCGCCGCGGGGATCGCGGTGCTGAATACCGGCCATCGTCATCCTGAACTGGTGGCCGCGGTGGAAAAACAGCTTCACCAGTTCACCCACACGGCCTACCAGATTGTGCCGTATGAAAGCTACGTTTCATTAGCTGAAAAACTTAACGAGCTGGCCCCGGTCCAGAGCCCGGCCAAAACGGCGTTCTTCACCACGGGCGCAGAAGCGGTGGAAAACGCCATTAAAATCGCCCGGGCCCACACCGGCAGACCGGGCGTGATTGCCTTCGGCGGAGGCTTTCACGGCCGAACCTATATGACCATGGCCTTAACCGGCAAGGTCGCGCCTTATAAGCTGGGATTTGGCCCCTTCCCGGGGTCGGTTTATCACGTGCCGTATCCCTCCGAGCTGCACGGCATCACGACGCAGGATGCCATCACGGCGATAGAACGCCTGTTCAAAGCGGATATTGAGGCGAAACAGGTGGCGGCGATTATTTTTGAACCCATTCAGGGTGAAGGCGGATTCAACGTCGCCCCGCCAGAGCTGGTGGCCGCCATCCGCCGAATCTGTGATGAGCACGGGATCGTGATGATTGCCGACGAAGTGCAGAGCGGCTTCGCCCGTACGGGTAAACTGTTTGCCATGGAACACTACGCGGACAAGCCCGACCTGATGACGATGGCGAAAAGCCTGGCAGGCGGAATGCCGCTGTCTGGCGTGGTGGGTCGCGCCGAAATCATGGACGCGCCGGCTCCCGGCGGTCTGGGGGGGACCTATGCAGGCAACCCGCTTGCGGTGGCCGCCGCGCACGCGGTGCTGAAGATTATCGACAACGAGTCACTGTGCGCCCGCGCCTGTCATCTGGGGGATCGACTGAAAGCCACGCTGGAGGAGATTCAGGGCACCTTCCCTGCGCTCGTGGCGATAAGGGGGAGAGGATCGATGATTGCGGCGGAGTTTTTTGATCCCGAGAGCCGTGAGCCTTCGGCCGCCATCGCGCAGGCGATACAGCAAAAGGCGCTCGCCCAGGGCCTGCTGTTATTGATCTGCGGCCAGTACGGCAACGTGATCCGCTTCCTTTATCCGCTGACCATTCCGGATGCTCAGTTCAACCAGGCGCTGGCGATCCTGCAACAGGTTATGCGCGATAAGTCCTGAGTGCCCACCGAAAACCGTCTCCCGGCATTCCGGAGACGGTTTCAACGGAGGAGATCGGCATAGATTTCCTCCGTGTGGGAAATGTTGGGGAATTTGCTCGGTTTCATTGTATGCTCCCTGAAACACATCCCTGGCAAGAGGAAATAAGAATTGCAAAAAACATCCGCCTATCAGTCACTTGTGAAAACCTTCCAGCGCCTCTCTCGCTTCTCGCATCTCTCCTCCATCGCCAGCTGGGACATGTTCACCATGATGCCGCCAGGCGGCAGCGCCGCGCGCGGTGAAGCGCTGGCAGAGATGAGCGTCCTGCAACATCAGATCCTGACCGATAAAAAAGTCGGCGACCTGTTAGCGGCCGCAGCAGGGGAAGATCTGAATGACGTCGAACAGGCCAACCTGCGTGAAATGACGCGACAGTATCAGCAGGCTACCCTGCTGCCGGAATCGCTGGTGGAAGCCAAATCCCTGGCGGGCAGCAGGTGCGAGCACGCCTGGCGTACGCAGCGTCCCGCGAACGACTGGCAGGGCTTTTCCGCCAACCTGAAAGAAGTGGTGAAACTCAGCCGTGAAGAAGCCCGCCTGCGCGCAGAAGCCAAAGGCTGTACGCCGTACGACGCGCTGCTGGATATTTTTGAACCGGACATGACCAGCGCGCGCCTGGACGTGCTGTTTGGTGATATGAAAACCTGGCTGCCAGACCTGCTGGCAAGCGCGGTGGAGAAACAGGCTCAGCGGTCGTTCGTTCCGCCGCAGGGCCCCTTCCCGACGGCAACCCAGCGCGAACTGGGTCTGGAAGCCATGAAGATGCTCGGCTTCGATTTCAACGGCGGTCGCCTGGACGTGAGCGCGCACCCGTTCTGCGGCGGCGTACCGGAAGACGTGCGCATCACCACGCGCTATGATGAAGACGAGCTGCTCAGCGCGCTGTTTGGCGTGATCCACGAAACCGGACACGCGCGCTACGAACAAAACCTGCCGCGCGCGTGGGCAGGCCAGCCTATTGCCCTGGCCCGCTCAACCGCGATCCACGAATCCCAGAGCCTGTTCTTTGAGATGCAGTTGGGACGCAGCGAAGCCTTCCTTAAGCACCTCCTCCCTGCCGTTCACGCCCGCTTTGGCAGTCAGGCGGCGTTTAGCGAAGAGAACTTTATCGCCTGGAACCAGCGCGTGAAGCCAGGCTATATCCGCGTCGATGCCGACGAAGTGAGCTACCCGGCACACGTGGTGCTGCGCTATGAGATTGAGCGCGCGCTGATCAACGGCGAGATCGAGGTGGACGATATCCCCGCCCTGTGGGATGAGAAAATGCAGGCCTGGCTCGGGTTGTCTACCAAAGACAACTACCGCAACGGCTGCATGCAGGATATCCACTGGACCGACGGCGGGTTTGGTTACTTCCCGTCGTACACGCTGGGCGCGATGTATGCCGCGCAGCTGTTCCATGCTGCAAAGACCGCGCTTCCGGGACTGGCGTCCTCCATCGCTGAAGGGGATTTTTCCGCCCTCTTTGAGTGGCTGCGTCAGAACATCTGGCAGCACGGTAGCCGCTTTAGCACGTCGCAGTTAATCACCCAGGCGACGGGGGAAGATCTGAATATCCGCTACTTCCGCGAACACCTGACCTCACGCTACCTGTAATGATAAGGCCGGGGATTCTTCCCCGGCCTTGTACATATGGTTACACGCCGATACCAATCACTCACGGAAACCCCGAATTTACAGGGATATAGTTATTTCAACGGCCCCGCAGTGGGGTTAAATGAAAAACCAAATTCGAGGGTATGAACATGAAAAAAGTATTAGCTCTGGTTGTTGCCGCTGCTATGGGTCTGTCTTCTGCTGCGTTTGCTGCTGAAACCACTGCTGCACCAGCTGCTGCGGCGCCTGCTGCAACGACCACCGCGGCGCCAGCAAAAACCGTGCATCACAAGAAACACCACAAAGCCGCTAAACCGGCTGCAGAGCAAAAAGCGCAGGCAGCTAAAAAGCACCACAAAAAAGCCGCTAAACCAGCCGTAGAGCAGAAGGCTCAGGCTGCGAAAAAGCACCACAAGAAAGCCGCTAAACCAGCCGTAGAGCAGAAAGCCCAGGCTGCGAAAAAGCATCACAAAAAAGCAG
The DNA here is from genome assembly GCF_014930485.1 of Enterobacter cloacae complex sp. P47BA. Lineage (NCBI taxonomy): Bacteria > Pseudomonadati > Pseudomonadota > Gammaproteobacteria > Enterobacterales > Enterobacteriaceae > Enterobacter > Enterobacter cloacae complex sp. P47BA. The sequence continues at coordinate 507,362 of NZ_JADBRF010000001.1, forward strand.
TAAAACACGAAGCTGCTAAACCAGCTGCACAGCCAGCTGCGTAAGCGTACAAGCTTAACCGTGCCCTGCGGGGCACGTTGGTAAACCGGCGCTGAACCGGAAAAGGTTCTGCGCCGTTTTTTTTATCCGGAGGGCGTATGCTGCGACGCTATCGGTTTGAGCTGATTCTTATCCTGCTTATTTTATGCGCGCTCATCGCCAGCCGCTTTTATCTTTCCTGACTGTAGCACGCTGATTTTACTCCCACTTTAGCGCCGTCCCGTCTATAGTATTTTCATAGGGTTCACTTTTAATAATCATAATTACCCCCACCAGAGTGTGATATGCGTAAATCTGTTGTGTTGTTGCTGGGAACGTTTGGCCTTTTTTCTGGATTTTCACAGGCGGATGATGGCGGTGATAACGCCATTAGCGCGAAAGAGCTAAAGACGCTTTTTTTCGGTCATGACGATCGTACTCGCGTCACCGATCCTACCCAGGCTCCCTGGGACGCTATAGGCCAACTGGAAACCGCCAGCGGCAACCTGTGTACCGCGACGTTAATCACCCCGCAATTAGCGCTGACGGCGGGCCACTGCCTGTTGACGCCACCCAACGGTAAGCCAGACAAAGCGGTTGTCTTACGATTTGTGTCGCAAAAAGGGATCTGGCGCTATGAAATCCACGGCATTGAAGGCCGGGTTGATGCTTCTCTTGGGAAGCGTCTTAAACCGGATGGCGACGGCTGGATTGTGCCGCCCGCGGCAGCCTCGTGGGATTTTGGCCTGATTATTTTGCGCTACCCGCCTTCGGGCATTACGCCGCTGCCGTTATTTGACGGCGATAAAGCGGCGCTCACCGCCGCGCTGAAAGCCGCCGACCGCAAGGTAACGCAGTCAGGCTACCCGGTCGATCATCTCGATGCGCTTTACACCCACACGGACTGTATCGTGACGGGCTGGGCGCAGACCAGCGTGCTTTCCCATCAGTGCGATACGTTGCCTGGCGACAGCGGTTCACCGCTGATGCTGAAAACCGATAACGGCTGGCAGTTGATTGGGGTTCAAAGCTCCGCCCCGGCGGCGAAAGACCGCTGGCGAGCCGATAACCGGGCCTTATCCGTCACCGGTTTTCGCGATAAGCTGGAAGCGCTGGCTAAAGAGTAAGCCAGCGCGGCTGTCTGTGAATCAGGGTTACCGATTGATCAGGCGAGTTTTATCATGATCATGCCCGCCAGCAGCAAGATCAGCCCTATCCAGCCTTTATTATTTAAACGCTGCCCGAAAAGCACCCACCCTGCGGCCAGGGTGGCGGCGATACCAAAACCGCCCCACAACGCATAGGCCACGGACAGATCGATACCTTTGACCGCCTGTGACAGAGCGCTAAATGCCCCCAGCACTGCGGCAATCGACATCAGGCCATAAACCTTACGGCGAAAACCGTCAGAAAATTTCAGCAGAACGTTCGCCAGAATTTCCAGCACGATGGCGAAGCCCAGCCAGGCCGCATGAACCCATTCAAACTGTTGCATGGTTCTGCTCCTTCTGCTGTTTTGTCGGTTTACGGGTACCTGATTTAATCAGCACGATACCCGCGACCAGCGTCGTTAACCCGGCGACCTTCATTGTTGTTAATGTTTCGTCGAATATCAGAACGCTGAACAGCGTAATCAATAAAATACCGATCCCTTCCCACAGCGCATAGGCCACACCCAGCGCAATTTTCTTCACCGCAAATGAGAGGAAAATATAGGAAAGGGATATCATCACCAGCATTAAAATAAAACCGGTATTGCCCTCGCTGACGCTTGCCCATTTCATTGACAGCGTGCCGGTAATTTCAGCGAGGATAGCCAGGGCTAATAAGATCCAGTAAAACATGTTTTTCTCCTGCTTGAGAATATAATCCATCGTGGCCCGCCGCATGCAGCAAACCAAAAAAATATGAAATTAAATCAGATAGCTAAGCGCGTAGCGCCAGCTCAGGCAGAAGAGGTGACTATAGTGCGGTACGCCAGTGTTGCTCACCAGCAATCAGGCAGAAGGAGGTAGAAAATAGAGCAGCGTTGTTTGAAGAATAGGTCCTGAACAAATTGTCCATAAAATTACAATTATCCGCGTTGTTGCTTCTCGTCTTTGCGGATGAAAATTGTCCTCGGTAGTTGAACACGCCAAATTTGTACCATAACTGAAGATTTTACTCAAAGTCTTTTCAATTCTTTACCCATCCCGTTTGATTTTGGTTAGTTTATTGCAGGACGTTTACCCTCTATTATAAATAAAAAGCGTTTTTTGGAGTCACCATGGCTAAACCCATTATTACCCTCAACGGGTTAAAAATTGTCATCATGCTGGGCATGCTGGTGATCATACTCACGGGCGTTCGTTTTGCCGCCGACATCATTGTGCCCTTTATTCTGGCCCTGTTTGTTGCGGTGATCCTTAACCCACTGGTCCGGCGCATGACGCGGCTGCGCATCCCGCGCGTGCTGGCAATTACCCTGCTAATTAGCGTCATTATTTTCGCCATGGTGTTACTGGTTGCGTATCTGGGTACCTCGTTGAACGAACTGGCGCGAACGCTGCCGAAATACCGTTCCTCGCTGGCGATACCGCTGCTGCAGCTTGAGCCCTGGCTTCAGCGCGCGGGAATAGAAGTCTCGGTTGAGGAGCTTCTTAAATATATCGACCCTAATGCGGCCATGACCATCGTCACAGGCCTGCTGACGCAGCTTTCCAATGCCATGACCTCGATTTTCCTGCTGTTTTTAACGGTGGTGTTCATGCTGCTGGAGGTGCCACAGCTGCCCGCAAAGTTACAGCAAATCATGGTTCGTCCGGTTGAAGGAATGGGCGCTATTCAGCGCGCGCTGGACAGCGTTTCACGCTATCTGGTACTGAAAACCGTCATCAGCCTGGTCACCGGGGTGGTGGTCTGGGGAATGCTGGTGGCGCTGGACGTCCGCTTTGCGTTCGTCTGGGGGTTACTGGCATTTGCGCTCAATTACATTCCTAACATCGGCTCCGTGCTGGCGGCAATCCCCCCTATTCTTCAGGTGCTGGTGTTCAGCGGATTTTATGATGCGCTGATTCTGCTGGCCGGCTATCTGGCGATTAACCTGGTGTTCGGGAATATTCTTGAACCGCGAATGATGGGGCGTGGGCTGGGGCTTTCGACGCTGGTCGTCTTTTTGTCCCTGATTTTCTGGGGCTGGCTGCTCGGTCCCGTAGGCATGCTGCTCTCCGTTCCGCTGACCATCATCGTGAAGATTGGTCTGGAACAGACGGCGGGCGGGCAAAGCATCGCCGTGCTGCTGAGCGATATGAGCCATCAATAGCCGTCATTCCGCCATCGACATGAGGGGCTTGCTTGCCCTTCCTCCTTCACGGTAAGCCCTGAGCGCCCTCTGCCAGTCCGTCAGAGGGTACACCGTTCCGGGGCTGTACGCGCTGGCGCGCATCCGGGGCCAGATTTGATCGAACTCCGCGCGCCACGCCTCTGCGCTGAGCCCATCCAGATAGTTACGAATATGGAACCACGCCACGCGCGGCAGGGGCCGCTGCTGGCGGAAGGTCTGCCCGGAGAGCAGCCCGTAGCAGACAAATATGCCCTGCTCCGGCAGTACGCTCAGGATCGCTTCCGCCAGCGCCCCGCCGGTTGCATCGTAAACGACGTCGGCACGCGCGGCAACGGAGAGGATCCGCTGCATGTCATGCTGTGCGACAGGAACGATCCCCATCGCCGCCAGCCGTTCAGCGTGAACGGGCGAACGATGAATACCGTACACCGCCTCTGCCCCCGCCAGACGCGCCCACTGCCCGAGCAGAATGGCGCAATCCGAACCGGCGGCTGTGAGCAGCACCCGCTTTCCCTGCGGTGGATAGTGGCTCAACATCATCTGCGCCGCCAGCGGGTTGATATAGGCCCGCGCGGCCAGGCGTGAATCGACATCATCCGGCACGGGGATCGCATACTCTGCCGGGCAATCCGCATAGCGCTGCCAGGTGCCCTGCCCGCGCAGCGGCAGAACGCGTTTACCCTGCAGATGCGCAAAAGACGCGGGCGCCTGAATGACAACGCCGACGCCTTCATACCCCGCGACGGCGGGCAGCGGGGTTCTGTGGCGGTAAGCGCCGGTAATGGGAATGAGATCGGACGCGTTCACCGGCGCATACAGCATTTGCACGCGGAGGTGTCCCGGCGCAAGCGCGCCCGGCGGCGCGGTTTCAGGTTGCAGAACAGATTCTGGCTCGCCAAAACGGCGATACCAGAGGGCCAGATTTTCCATTACGATCTCACGGCTGACGGCGGAATACTTAATCGCGCCAGCCCATTGCCGGTGCGACATGTTTGAGAATGGACTCAATCACGTGCGCATTGTAATCCACACCGAGCTGGTTCGGTACGGTCAGTAATAACGTATCAGCCTCGGCAATCGCCTCGTCCTTCTTTAGCTGTTCAATCAGCCTGTCAGGCTCCGCGGCATAGCTGCGCCCGAAGATCGCGCGCGTTTTTTCATCAAGATACCCCACGCTATCGCTGTCGTTGCGGCTGGCGCCGAAATACATCCGGTCGCGGTCGTCCATCAGGGCAAAAATACTGCGGCTGACCGAGACGCGCGGCTCGCGCGCATGCCCTGCCTCTTTCCAGGCCTGACGATAGGCGCGGATCTGTTTTGCCTGCTGAATATGGAACGGCTCACCGGTTTCGTCGTCTTTCAGGGTTGAGCTTTGCAGGTTCATGCCGAGCTTAGCGGCCCATACCGCCGTCGCATTTGAACCGGCGCCCCACCAGATGCGCTCCCGCAGCCCTTCAGAATACGGTTCCAGGCGCAGCAGCCCAGGCGGATTGGGGAACATCGGCTGTGGATTCGGCTTTGCAAACCCTTCGCCGCGCAGCACCTCAAGCAGCACCTCGGTATGACGGCGCGCCATGTCCGCTTCGTTTTCCCCTTCCTGCGGGACATAGCCGAAATGACGCCAGCCATCAATGACCTGCTCCGGGGAGCCGCGGCTGATGCCAAGCTGCAAACGGCCGCCGGAGATCAGATCTGCCGCGCCCGCATCCTCGGCCATATACATCGGGTTTTCATAGCGCATATCAATCACGCCCGTACCGATTTCAATGGTTTTCGTTTTCGCGCCTATTGCCGCCAGCAGAGGGAACGGCGAGCTAAGCTGACGAGCGAAGTGGTGCACGCGGAAATAGGCGCCGTCTGCGCCCAGCTCTTCAGCGGCCACGGCCAGGTCGATGGACTGCAGCAGCGTGTCTGCCGCCGAGCGCGTGCCGGACTGCGGAGAAGGCGTCCAGTGACCAAACGATAAAAAACCGATCTTTTTCATAACCCTGTGTCCTGATAATGCGTTGCGTTCTGTCCACTTTACGCATTACCCGGTAAGAATAAATGCCGTTTATTTAACGGAATGCATCAAATAAATTGACGGAATAGAGGGGTTCGTCATTCCGCTCCATAATGGATATAATATTCCCCACTTTTTTCATGGCAGGTAAAACCGGCAATGGCTCTGATCCCTAAAAACTACGCGCGACTGGAAAGCGGCTATCGCGAGAAAGCATTAAAAATCTATCCCTGGGTCTGCGGACGCTGCTCGCGGGAGTTCGTCTATTCCAACCTGCGTGAATTGACGGTTCACCATATCGATCATGACCATACTAACAACCCGGAAGATGGCAGCAACTGGGAGCTGTTGTGCCTGTTTTGCCACGATCACGAACATTCGAAATACACCGAAGCGGATCAGTACGGCACCACCGTGGTCGCCGGTGAAGACGCGCAAAAAGACGTGGGTGTCGCCACGTTTAACCCGTTTGCCGATTTAAAAGCGATGATGGATAAGAAGAAATAATCTTCTCGTCCGCTCGTGCTCCGCGATTTTAAAATGTCCAGGTGATAGCGGCGGTTGCAGCCCTCTCATTGCGCCGCATCACTATTGTGCTTTCATTCGCATGGTCGCCAAGCCAGGTATAGTCCGCGCTCAGGACCGTTCCCCAGTGAGCATCGAACTGATGGCTCCAGGTCAGGCTGGTGTCGACGCCATAAAATCCCCCCGGCGCTGAATAGCGGTGATAGCCGGTGCGGCGGCTCTGCTGCTCGCTGACCCCATACCAGGTATTCAGATAACGGCTGTCGCCAAACAGAGCCGCAGACTGAAGGGCGATCGTGTCCTCGCTGTTTTGCAGGGGAATCAACGTAACGGACGCCTGATAACTTACGCCCTGGCAGTCCGTTAACGGTAGCGTCGCCTTACCCTCAACGCTTAGCCAGGACGCAGCCTGCCAGCCGACGGCCAGGCCGGTATTCAGGGTGGCATCAATGTCCCCCATCCCCTTCAGATTGTTTGCGCCCTCACGCCAGCCAGAATTTTTCTCTGCCCTCCCGAGGTCGTAACCCAGCGTATGTTCCAGGTACCAACCGCTGTCGTTTTGCAGGTCATATCCCACTCCTTTTTGTGCATCAATAAAGAAAGCACCCTTGCGCCCCTGCAGCACAGGAACCACCTGCCACACCTGCTTGTCTGAGCCTGAATAACGGGGGGCATAGTGACCGCCCAGCCCGACGGTTAAAGAGCCGGAAGCGGCGTCATCATCCGCCTGCACACCTGAGGCAACGGCCATCAGAAGCGGAACGGTCATATACAGGCCTTTTTTTATCGCTATCATACTGTTCTCCACGCAGACGCTGGCGTCTGCTGATTCAGGGTCTGCCACACAATGTTGGCGCAGTATGGTTTGGCTAAATCAATGAATCGTCGGGATAGTGTTAAGAAACGGTCAAGGTGAACGGATGTTGTCCAGAAGAGTGCTGATTATTGAAGATGACGCCGATGCGGCTGGCGTGCTTGAAGCCTATTTACGTCGTGAAAATTACGATGTCACCATTACCGGAGACGGTCTTTCCGGGCTGGATATGGCGCAGCGGTGGAAACCCGACCTCATCCTGCTGGACGTGATGCTGCCCGGGCTTAACGGCACCGAAGTGCTGGCCGGACTGCGTCGTAAAAGCGATGTACCGGTGATCATGGTCACCGCCATGGGCGACACCCCCGATCGCATTGGTGCCCTGCGGTACGGTGCCGATGATTATGTTGTGAAACCCTATCATCCGGGAGAAGTCGTGGCTCGCGTACAGGCGGTGCTGCGACGCAGCAGTAAAAAAGAGACAGACGACGAGATCCTTCGCTGGCAAACGCTGGAGGTGGATGTGGCCGCCATTGTGGCGAGCGTGGATAACAGCGGCGACGCGCCCGTGATGCTCGATCTTACGCCAACGGAATTCTCGCTTCTGGCAACGCTGCTGCGCTCTCCCGCACGCCCCTTTTCCCGTCAGTACCTGCTGGAACACTGTCTGCCGGAAAGCGAGGCGCTGGAGCGCGTGGTGGACACCCATATTTATAACCTGCGTAAAAAACTCGAAGCGGCGGGTATTTCCGGCGTGTTGATTAACGTTCGCGGCGTGGGATACAGGTTCAGACAACCATGATAAAAAACCGGCACTCCTCTCTCTGGCGCTGGATTTGCGCGCGTATCCTGGCACTGGCCATCGGCAGCGTGATCGTCATTGCCACCTGCATGTGGCTACGTTATGCGGTACAGAACTACTGGATAATGGGCAGAATGCCAGCGGCGGTCCGGCAGGAATTTCTGACGCTCAGCCAGAACCCACAGGCCGATCCGGCCCGCTTTCACAGCATTGTGGATACCTGGTGGGGGCTGAGTTATTCCACGCCATCCATCGCCTCTGCGGACTGGGTTACGGTGGCCCTGCTGGTGCTGGTGATGATCCCGTTTATTGTGGTGATGGGGTTAAAACACGCCCGACCGCTGGCGCTGCAGTTCAGCCGTCTTCGCGATGCCGCCAAAGATGTCGCCGACGGGCAGTTTGGCCGTCAGGCTGAACTGGTCAAGGATGCGCCAGCGGAAATGGTCAGCTTTGCAAACGACTTTAACTCCATGACTGGGCAACTCGCCCGCTATGAAAAAGAGCTCCGCGCCTCGCACGTCGCGATGGCGCACGAGCTGCGCTCGCCCCTGACGGCCGCCATTGGTCGTCTGCAGGGCATGTTGGACGGTGTGTTTGATGCCAGCCCGGTGCAGCTGGGAATGGTGATGAAACAGCTTCAGCATCTTAATCGCCTGACCGATGAGCTTCACCTTCTCTCGTTAGCGGACGCGGGAAATCTGGTGCTGGAAGAGCAGACCTTTTCTCTGGATGAGCTTATTCAGGAGCGGGCGGCCTGGATCATGCCGCAGGCCGAAGCGCATCATTTTACGATTACGCTGCGTAACCCGCGTACGTGCCCGTTCAGAGGCGATGCGTTCCGCATGGGGCAGGTATTTACTATCCTTATGGAAAATGCACTACGCTACGGGCGCGAAGGCGGCCATCTTGAGGTGGCGCTGCACTACGCCAGCGGGCATTACGCCATTGAATTTCACGATGACGGACCGGGCGTATCCCCCCAGTTCTTACCGGACATGTTTAAGCGCTTTAGCCGTGAGGAGCAGTCCCGCGCGCGGCATTCCGGCGGCAGCGGCCTCGGTTTGTCTATCGCCCGGGCGATTTGTCAGGCACATGGGGGCACGATCGAGGCCTCATTACCGGAAACGGGCGGCCTTGCTGTGCGTATTTTGTTACCCTGTCAGCCGTCCGGTAATGAAAATATCCACTCTTGACAAACCCTTGACAGAACATCGAATCTTTCTCGACGTAGCGCGCATTTAATAACGCCCTCATCTTTATGGAGCGGCGTTATGTCAGACGAATTTGTTCTCTCCCTCCGCCACTGCCTGCACCATCTGTACGGCGTGGCGCGCACTCTTCCCTGGGTAAATTTTCTCCCTCTGGTCCTGCTCGCGCTGGTGATTTTTCCGCTCACCGGCTGCGGTGACAAACAGGAAAATAAGCCTGCCCCAGTGCGTACGGTGCGCTACGTCGTCGTACGTACAGCCCAAACCCTCCCCGCGCTGGAAAGGACCGGTGAGATCCATGCCCACGATGAAACGACGCTGAGCTTTCAAACCGGGGGGCGAATACTGACGCGCAGCGTTGATATTGGCGATCGGGTTAATGCCGGACAGCTGCTGGCCACACTTGAAAATACCACCGGACAAAATCAGCTCGACAGCGCAACGGCTGACTATGAAGGGGCCACAGCCTCAGCGCAGGTTGCCGCGCTTAACGTCAGCCGAATGCAAAAGCTCATGCCGACGGGCGCAATAGCCCGCACGCAACTCGACAGCGCCCGCGCGGACTGGCTTGTCGCCCGCGCGCGATTAAAAAGCAGCGAGGCCGCGTGGCGTAACGCCCGCGAAAGCCTTGGCTGGACGCGCCTTATCGCTCCACAAACCGGCACGATCACCGAGGTCAGCGCCTCTGCGGGCCAGGTTGTCAGCGCGGGACAGACGGTGCTTACGCTGGCAACCGGCGAAGCCCGCGACGTAGCGTTTGATATCGCCACGCCCGATGCGATACCGCCGCTGGATAAGGCGGAATTGCGGGTTTCCCTGCTCAGCGACCCGTCGGTACAGGCATCTGCCGTGCTGCGGGATATCACCCCGCAGGCCGATCCTCAGACCCGCACCTGGCGCGTCAGAGCCACCCTGATAAACCCGCCAGCGGCGATAGCGCTGGGTGCCAGCGTCACCGTCACCCTGCCCTCGACTGGACCGCGAGGTTACGTCATTCCCGCATCGGCGCTGAGCCGAACAGGAGATAGACCGGCGGTGTTCGTGATCAACCCGCATTCGCAGGCGCAGCTGCGCGCGGTGGTGCCTGCCTGCTATACGGCCTCCTCGGTGATTATCGCCTCCGGCCTTGAGCCAGGCGACCGGGTGATTACGGCTGGCGTGAGCAAACTCCGTTCCGGAGAGCCGGTGGTACCCGGGGAGGTTCAGCCATGAACATGAAACCGGAAGCGAAATTTAACCTGTCCGCATGGGCGCTTAACCATCAGCAGATGGTCAGTTTCTTCATGCTGCTGATCGTGGCGATGGGCGTGTTCTGCTATGAAAAACTGCCGCGTAATGAAGATCCGGTTTTTACCATTAAAACGGCGGTCGTCTCCGCGCAGTGGCCGGGCGCGTCCGTAACGGACACCACCCGTCTGCTGACCGATACGCTTGAAAAAAAGCTGCAGGAAACGCCCTGGCTCGATTATCTCGAAAGTGAAACCCGCGCCGGGAGCGTGGTTATCCATGTGAATCTCCGTGACAATACCCCGCCGCAAATGGTGCAGGACATTTGGTATCAGATCCGCAAAAAAATGCAGGACATCGCGCCGTCTTTACCGGAAGGCGTTCAGGGCACGGCCGTGAACGACGAATTTGACGATACGTTCGGCACGATTTACGGCTTTATTCCCGACGGCTACACCTTACGGGAAGTGCGGGATCGCGTTGAGACAATACGTCGTGAGCTCGCCTCCTTGCCAGATATCGGCAAAACCACCCTGCTGGGCGAACAGCAGGATCAGATGGTTCTCGCCTTTTCTCCGGCCCGTCTGGCGGGTATGGGACTGGATATTCAGGCGGTCGCCGATGCGCTGCGGGCACAAAACGCGGTTGTCCCGGCTGGCGTTATGCGTACCGGGCAGGAGAACATCGCGCTCAAGGTCAGCGGGGCGCTCACGTCCGAAGAGAGTTTACGCGCCGTCACGCTGCACATTAACAATCGCTATATTCCGCTGACCGATATCGCCACCGTCACCCGGGAAGCCGCCGAGCCGCCGGCCCCCGCGTACCGGGTAAACGGCAAACCGGCCATCGGGCTGGCGGTGTCAATGGCGCCAACGGGCAACATGCTGCGTTTTGGCGCCGCGCTGAACGCCAGAATGACAGTCCTCAGCGCCGGGCTGCCGCACGGTATTGAGATGGTGAAAGTTGCCGATCAGTCGGCGGTGGTCAGTGACGCGGTAAGTGGTTTTGTCCGGGTGCTTATTGAAGCTGTTGTTATCGTGCTGGCGGTTTCATTTGTCTCGCTGGGTTTGCGGGCTGGGCTGGTGGTGGCTGCGGCCATTCCGCTGGTGCTCGCCATGACGTTTGCCGGCATGATGCTCGCCGGCATCGGGCTTCAGCGTATCTCGCTTGGGGCGCTGATCATTGCGCTGGGTCTGCTGGTGGATGACGCCATGATCGCCGTCGAAACGATGGTGTCCCGACTGGAAGCCGGGGATTCCCGTCGGCATGCGGCCACCCATGCATTCAAAACGACGGCCTTCCCGATGCTCACCGGAACCCTGGTGATGATTGCCGGGTTTATTCCCGTTGGTTTTGCGGCCTCCAGCGCCGGTGAATATTGTTTTTCCCTGTTTGCGGTAGTGCTGATTGCCCTGCTCTGCTCCTGGGTTGTCGCGATCCTGTTTTCGCCGCTGACGGGCACGTGGCTGCTGCCGGAGAAGGTCAGACATCGCGCGGCAGGCCCTGGAAGGATCGCGCGCGGGTACGGGCGGCTTTTAGGGCTGGCGCTACGCCACCGGCTCGCCACCGTGCTGATTGCGCTTTCCGCGCTGGGGCTGTCCGTGTACGGCACGACGTTTATGCAGGGTGAGTTCTTCCCCGCGTCGGACCGGCCTGAGCTGCTGGTCAGCCTGACGCTTCCGGCCAACGCGTCGCAGCCCGAAACGTTAAGAGAGGTGGAAAAGCTGGAACACGCGCTGGCCGGCAACAGCAATATCGAGCGCTACTCGACGTACGTCGGGTCAGGAGCCATCCGTTTTTACCTGCCGATGGACGTGCTGCTGGAAAATGAAAACATCGCCCAGATTGTGGTGGTGGCGAAGGATCTTCAGGCGCGGGATCGTCTGCATGGGCAGTTGAACAGGCTGCTGGCGGCACAGTTTAGCGACATCATCACGCGCGTGTCGCCCCTGGAGCTTGGGCCGCCCGTCGGCTGGCCAATCAAATACCGGGTGAGCGGGCCTGATTATCTGCAGGTCCGGGCGCTTGCGAACCGTCTGGCCGACGCGATTGGCCAATCGCCGCTGTCGCGCGAGGTTAACCAGACGGCCGGAGAGCCAGAGAGGATCATTACTCTGAAGGTGAATCAGACGGCGGCCAGGGCGGCAGGAATATCGTCAGAAGCTCTCGCCCGCACCTTGAATACCCTCTGGTCCGGCAGCGTTGTCACCTCGGTCAGGGATAACGATCGCCTTGTCGACGTGGTACTGCGGGCCACGGACAATGAACGTCACAGCACCGCCACCCTCTCCTCGCTGACCGTTCAGGGGAATGACGGTAAAAAAATTCCGCTCAGCGCCGTCGCGACGCTGGTCTGGAGCGTGGACGATCCGGTCATCTGGCGTCGACAGCGGTTGCCTTTTATTACGGTGCAAACTGACCTCGCGCCGGGGCTGAGGGCCGAAGCGGTATCGGCGGCGCTGCGTCCGGCGATCGACACGCTGCGCGCGGAGCTGCCTGCCGGTTACAGCATAGAAGAAGGCGGCGCGGTTGCCGAATCAGATAAGGGGAACAGCTCCGTTTTTAGCGTTCTTCCGGTGACGCTTGTCATCATGTTGATGCTGCTGATGCTTCAGTTGCGCCGATATTCCCGGATGCTGCTGGCGCTTCTGATGGCCCCGTTTGGTTTACCGGGGATCGTGCTGGCTATGCTACCCGGCGGCACGCCGATGGGATTTGTCGCGCTGCTGGGCGTCATCGCCCTGGCGGGGATGATCGTGCGTAACGCGGTGATACTGATTAGCGAGGTAGACAGTAATCTTGCTCAGGGGATGGCAAACGATGCCGCGATTGTGGCGGCCGCGGAGCATCGGGCCAGACCCATCTGTCTGACCGCCTGCGCCGCCATTCTGGGCATGATCCCGATCTCTCATCAGGTATTCTGGGGGCCAATGGCCTATGCGATTATCGGCGGGCTGCTGGTCGCGACGCTGGTAACGCTGACCGTATTACCCGCGTCGTTTAGCCTGCTGTTACAGTGGGGGACTCAGCGCAAAGCCGCAGAAGAAAGGTGAGCTGAGGCTCAATCGTTCCCCGGCAGATTACACAGTAGTCAGCGCAAAACGGTTCCTCAGGATCCGGGGGATCTCATCCTCCGTCAGCTGCTGCGGCTAAACTGCGCAAACGAACCCACGCCTCGCCTGCTGAATGCCATGGAACAGACTGGTGCGCGGTGTCATGAACTGGCGGCTCTTCTCCGGTGGCGGTTTTACACTAAACTTTCCAGCCACTCGGTGAAGGCCCGCACCTTGCGGGAGAGATGGCGGTGTGGATAGAGAAGCGACAAGGTTGTCGATGCGTTAACGGTTGAGTAAGCCCTTAACCCTGATGCTATGGACGCTGCACAGGAGCGGCGTCCGTAAACCGTCTTCGGCTCTTTGTCACACATAGCCGCCTTTTACCTCGCCACCGGTAAATCCGCGTACCGCGTCGTATAGGCCGGTGACAGCATCTCGCGCTTCATCGCCCAGGCTTTCTCAATCCCCTGCCCGGCAAACCATATTTTCCCTTTGCCGGAATGATTTAAGCTATCGATGGTTTCCATCAGCGCCGCGCTGTTGGCGCTCGGGCGGTTATCGTCAAACAAATTCAGCTGGGCAACGCCGCTGCTGAAAAAGTCTGCCAGCATCACCCCCGCTTTCATATAGCGATATCCGTCAAGCCAGATACGCCCCAGCGCCTCAGTGGCGGCACGGATGATATCGCGCGAATCATTGGTGGGCGTCATCAGGGTGACGGAAGCCTGATTGCCGTAATAAATTTCGTTGTCCGCGTGTGGGCTGGTGCGCACAAACACGCTGATAAAGCGGCAATACTGATGCTCGCCACGCAGTTTTTCCGCAGCACGTTCTGCATAGGCGCAAATGGCCTGATGCATCTCCTCGTACTGCGTAATACGGTGTCCAAACGAACGACTACAGATAATTTGCTGCTTCGTGGGAGTAAACTCCTCCAGATCGAGGCAGGGCTCACCTCGAAGCTCAAGCGCCGTGCGCTCCATTACCACGTTAAAATGTTTGCGGATGACCCAGGATGACGCTTCCGCCAGCTCCAGCGCCGTGGTTATCCCCATCGCGTTAAGCTTTTTCGTGATGCGTCGTCCTACGCCCCACACCTCCTCCACCGGAACCTTTGCCAGCAGCTTACGCTGCCGTCCACGATCCGAGAGATCGACCACGCCACCGGTGGCTGACCACCGCTTCGCCGCATAGTTGGCCAGCTTCGCCAGCGTTTTAGTCGGCGCAATCCCGACGCCCACACTTAAGCCTGTGTTTTTAAAGACCTGCGTACGCATCTGATGACCGAATGCTTCCAGCGAGATGCAGTTGCTGACACCCGAAACGTTCACAAATGCTTCATCGATGGAGTAGATCTCAATGGCCGGCGCGAGATCGGTCAGCGTCTGCATCACCCGGCTGCTGAGATCGGCATACAGCGCATAGTTGGAGCTAAAGACGTAAACCCGCGACGGATACCCCTTCTCTTTGAATTTAAAATAGGGCTCCCCCATTTTTATGCCGAACTGCTTTGCCTCCCGCGACAGCGAAATAATACAGCCGTCGTTATTGGACACCACCACGATGGGCTTACCCACCAGATCGGGGCGAAACACCCTCTCGCAGGAGGCATAGAAGCTATTCACATCAACCAGCGCGAACATGTTTATGCGTTTTGAGCGTATGAGTGACGACACCGAAGATTTGCAGCTCCTCTTCGGACTGAAAGGCGATCGGCTGATAGCGGGCATTACGCGGCAGCAGCCGCAGAACCGGGCGGGTCTGTAGCTCTTTCACCGTAAATTCGCCGCCGACCGACGCCACAACAATGTCCCCGTGCTCGGCATTTAACGAGCGGTCTACCACCAGCAGATCGCCGTCGCTAATCCCTGCGCCGATCATGGAGTCCCCGCTCACTTTGATAAAGTAGGTCGCACTGGGGTGCCTGACCGCCAGCCGGTTAAGATCGAGACGATCCTCCACATAATCCTGCGCAGGGCTTGGAAAGCCACAGGCAACACGCTCAAGATATAAAGGTAATTCAATAAGTTGCTTTGGATGATAAGAAAAGAGAGTGTCCATAAATGCCTTTCCCGCCAGATACTGTATATAAACACAGTATTACGGATTACGGCACAGGATCAAGGTCATTTCCGACAAAGACCGCAAACGCGTTGAAGTTTGAGCGGATTTAATTTAGCAACCTCTCCTGCTGGCGATCGCAGACGGGCCAACCAAAAGTCATAAAAAAGTCACTAACCAACACTTTAAAATCACTTCATGTGAAAAAAGATCATTAAATCACTATAGAAACACTATTAATTGACTTAAACATCAGAATAACGCATATTTTAGGGCACGAATTATCAAGATTTTTGGAGGACGTTTTCTATGCCAGCCCGTGACTATCCCGACAAGCGAGTTGCCCGCGGTTTAGCAAAGGAGGCCGATCTCAGGATGTTGAGCGCCCGCATTGAGCCTGACCTGATGGAATACATCAGAATCACCGCCTTTGAGACGCGAAAAAGCAAGCAGGAAATTGTGGCAGAAGCGTTAGCGCTTCACAGACAGAAAAGTCAATGCGGAGTCTGAGCAGGCAAAGCCTGGAAGTGTCCTTCCGGCTTTGCCCATGCTGTGATTAACCCATCAGCGCATTCAGTTTTTCAAGTGCTTCAGGCGGCAATTGCACCTCTCCCGCCGCGAGGTTTTGCCGCAGATGCGCCACGGATGACGTGCCGGGGATCAGCAGAATGTTCGGCGACCGTTGCAGTAGCCATGCCAGCGCAACCTGCATCGCCGTTGCGCCCAGGGAATCCGCGACGGCCTGCAGGCCGGTGGACTGCAGTGGCGTGAAGCCTCCCAACGGGAAGAACGGCACATACGCAATCCCCTGCTGCGCCAGTAAATCCACCAGCGCATCGTCGCCGCGGTTCACAATGTTGTACATGTTCTGCACGCAGACGACCTGCACCATCTTCCGCGCTTCCGCCACCTGCGTGGCCGTGACGTTGCTCAGACCAATGTGGCGTACCAGCCCCTGCTGCTGTAATTCTGCGAGAGTGGAAAGCGGTTCAGCAATCGATCCTTCTGCCGGGCCGTGTGCGCTAAACATGATCCGCAGGTTCACCACGTCCAGCACATCCAGCTTCAGGTTGCGCAGGTTGTCATGCACCGCCTGGGTCAGCTCCTGCGCGGAAAAGGCCGGCAGCCAGGCCCCTTTGTCATCGCGACGGGCACCGATCTTGGTGACGAGGGTAAGATCGTCCCGGTAAGGATGAAGCGCCTCGCGGATCAGCTGGTTCGTCACATGCGGGCCGTAAAAATCGCTGGTATCGATATGATTCACACCCGCCGCCACGGCTTCGCGCAGCACGTCCAGCGCGGCCTGTTTATCCTTCGGCGGGCCAAATACGCCCGGCCCGGCAAGCTGCATTGCCCCGTAGCCCAGTCGTTTAACCGTTCGCGTTCCGAGCGCGTACGTCCCGCTTTTATCAATGCTGCTCATGTTAACCTTCCTCATAAAATGATCCGGATTTACAACAGGTTCCTGACCGAAGCCCTAAGTTAAGCGCGAGTTAAATTAAAGTTTAAATTCTATACGACGATAGTATGGGTGTACCTCTGCATCTTTTCTAACGGACGACCGCTATGCTGAAAAATCTGCACGTGATTACCGGAATTATCTTTGCCCTCACCATATTCTGTCTGCTGCAAGTTGTCACGGGAGGGTTGTTCTACTCTGCCGTCAGCAACGATCGCCATAACTTCCAGAACTCCGGCGTGCTGAATGCCCAGCAGGAAAGCCTGAGCGACAGCGTGAACACGCTGGTGAAAACGCGCGTTACCGTCACCCGCGTGGCAATCCGCTACCTGAAGAACCAGCGCGACCCGGCATCCCTTGCCGCGATCAACAAACTGCTCGGCACCGCAGGCGACTCGCTGGCTAAAGCTGAAGCCTATAACAAAGAATGGCAGAAAATGCCGCAGGTTAACGGCCAGAATGCGGCGTTAACCGACGAGATGCAGAAGTCATGGAATCAGATGCACGAGGTGATGCGTTTGTCGATTGAGTATCTGCGTGCCGACAACTACCAGGCCTATGGCGATCTGGACGCTCAGCAGGCCCAGGACGACATGGAAGCGGTCTATAACCGCTGGCGCGCCGAGAACAACACGCTGCTGAAGGCGGCAACCGAAGAGAACCAAAGCAGCTTCACGCAGATGCAGTGGACGCTGGCAGCCATTTTCCTGGCCGTTATCGCCGTGCTGGTGGTGATCTGGCAGGGTTTACAGCACCTGCTGTTAAAACCGCTCAACGCCATCATGAACCATATTCGCGCCATTGCGGGAGGCGATCTGACGCAGGATATCACCCTCTCTGGCCGCAATGAGATGGGTCAACTGGCGGCTGGCCTGCACGAGATGCAGCAGTCGCTGGTGACGACCGTCAGCGCCGTACGCGGCAGCACCGACTCCATCTACACCGGCGCGGGTGAAATTGCCGCTGGGAGCAACGATCTCTCCGCCCGCACCGAAGAGCAGGCCTCCTCGCTCGAAGAGACAGCCGCCAGCATGGAAGAGCTGACCGCAACGGTTAAACAGAACTCCGATAACGCCCGTCAGGCGACGCTGCTGGCGAAGAATGCCTCTGAAACAGCGGCTCGCGGCGGCCACGTCGTGGATAACGTGGTGCGCACCATGAACGAAATTGCCGACAGTTCGCAGCAAATCGCTCATATTACCGGCGTGATTGACAGCATTGCGTTCCAGACCAACATTCTGGCGCTTAACGCCGCGGTGGAAGCCGCGCGCGCAGGCGAGCAAGGCCGCGGGTTTGCGGTTGTCGCCGGTGAAGTTCGTACGCTGGCCAGCCGCAGCGCGCAGGCGGCGAAAGAGATCAAAGGGCTTATTGAGAACTCAGTCAGCCGGGTGAACACCGGTTCTGAGCAGGTCAGCGAAGCGGGCGCGACTATGAAGGAGATTGTCGCCGCCGTCACCCGCGTCACCGATATCATGGGCGAGATTTCGTCCGCATCGGATGAGCAGAGCCGCGGCATTGAGCAGGTGAGCCTGGCCGTGTCGCAGATGGACAGCGTGACGCAGCAAAACGCCGCGCTGGTGCAGCAGTCCGCCACGGCGGCAGCGGCGCTGGAAGATCAGTCCGAACAGCTGCGTCAGGCCGTGGCCGCGTTTCGTCTGAACGGTAAAGCAAACGCCACCGCCCCACGCCCGGCCAACGTTAAAACGCCGCAGCTGCTGCGTCCGGCAACGGCTAACGCCACCCCCGACAGTAACTGGGAAACCTTCTAAGCCTCAGGCGGGCGAAGATATCGCCCGCTAACGGCTGCGCTTGGCGTGCCGTTCCCAGTTCTCCTGCTTCGCGTCGTCGGATTTTCGCAGGGAAACATAGCAAGCCCCGCTGCCGCCATGATGCGGCAGCGCCACGCAGAACGCCTGCACTTCCTCGAACTCGGTTAACCAGCGTGCCAGATAGCTACGCACCACATTAGGATGCGAATTTTGCTCGCGCCCTTTCCCGTGGATGATGATGAGGTTACGTAATCCGTCACGACTGGCCTGGCGAATAAAGGAATACAGCATCTGGCGGCAGCGTTCAGCGGGCTGACGCAACAGATTTAAGCTGGCCTGTCGGGAGTATTTACCCGAACGCAGCTTATCAATAACGCCCTGCTGGACGCCTTCGCGCTGGAACGCCAGCGGCTCGTCAAGCGGCAATAGCTCAAGGAAACCCAGGGTCAGAAAGTTGTCGAGCTGTTCGGTATCGATGTCCTGGCGAGCCCGGGTATTACGGCTTTGCTGCCAGTGGATATCGGTGCAGCGTTTCAGGGGCTGGACATCCTCCATGGCGTCAAGAAAAAGGGATTTGTCGTCAGGGTTCATGGAAATCCTCCGGCTACATCTGGGTTTGTACTATACCTGCGCCAGGCAGGTGTCTCAATAACCCTTAGAAGATGAGGCACGAGATAAATATTAACCCGATGAATATATATAGGCATTATAAAATGTACTTAAACCTGACTTAACTAAAACCCCAGCAACAGTAAAATAGGTGATTTGCGTTAAATTTTCGTGAAATCAGTCATTCACCTTCCTTTCATTTTTCGGGAAAGGTGTTATAACTAAATTTACCTGCCTCATGGATATAATACCCAGGACTTGCGAAAGGACGCACTGCTGTGTGTACTATAGGGTCTGTCTGATGTCGGGCAGACTCTGTTTTTTTATTATGCGACATTCACCCTGAAACTATTTTTCTCGCTTCCCTTCTGAATTGCGTAATTAATGATTCGGCAAGCGGAGTTTGACGAGAATCCCGGCGCTGAATTAAATAATATGCGGCTTTTGGAAGCGACTCGGCAACCGGCAGAATGACCAGACGGTGCGCCAGCAGCGGATCACAGCCTAACTCCTGTGGAAGAATACTTAAAAAATCACTTTGCGCAACAAGGCTAATGCAGGAAGAAAAGGTTTCGCACACTACGCCAATCCGCGGTATTTGCGAGCGGTGGCTAAATAGATCTTCTAATTGCTTATAATAACTTCCCCGCGGCGTTGGCATTGTCCAGTTATAATGCAGCAGATCGTTAATGGATGTTGCCCCTGTCGCCGGATGCCCTTCCCGGCAAAATACCGCAAACGGTTTTTCGAAGAGTTTTTCAAACGTAAATTCATGGTCGTAAGGCCCCTGATAATAGGTGTTGATGGTGAAGTCCAGTTCGCCCTGGCGTAATTCATTGATCATCGACACCAGCTGCCCTTCCATAATTCGCACTTTAACCTGCGGGTGCTGGGCGTGAAAACGGGTGATGACGGCGGGCATCAGGCTGCGTGACACACTGGCCCCCATCCCGATATTGATCTGCCCGGCCAGATCCCCCTGCCGCTGGCGAATGTCATCCTGCGCCGCACGCAGCTCTTCCAGAATCAGCCTGGCGCGCTGGTAAAACCCTTCCCCGCACTCGGTCAGCGCAACGCCTTTACTCCGGCGAACAAAAAGCTGCGCCGCCATGCCCTCCTCCAGCTCTTTGATGGATTTGGTCAGCGCCGGCTGCGAGAGATTCAGCGTCCGGCTGGCACCGCGAATGCTGCCCTGACGCGCCACTTCAACAAACGCCCGGATTTGATGAAATTTAATCTGAAATGACATAGCCCAACCGATAACCGTTGTTTATCAGAGTAAAGAAACTGTCATCTACTTTAATGGAAAGGGATGTGCGAGGGTAATTCCTGAACGGTTAAAACTGTGAAAAAACGGTTAGTGATAAGTAAAAACTATCACAGCGTGAAGCAGTTCACATTTTTTAATGATGACAGGAACAGATATGGACACACTGGCGCAGTACATCCAGACATTAGCCCCCCAGCTGATCGCATGGCGTCGCGATTTTCACCATTTTGCGGAATCCGGCTGGGTAGAGTTCCGTACCGCCGCAAAGGTTGCGGAAATCCTTGACTCCCTGGGCTACGAACTGGCGATGGGTCGCGACGTGATCGATGCCGAAAGCCGTATGGGGCTGCCCGATGACGCCACCCTTTCGCGAGAGTTTGCCCGTGCGCGGTCACAGGGGGCGCCTGAGAAATGGCTGGCACCGTTTGAAGGCGGATTTACCGGCATTGTGGCGACCCTGAATACCGGACGACCGGGCCCGACGCTGGCGTTTCGCGTCGACATGGATGCCCTTGATTTAAGCGAAGCGCTCGACGACAGCCATCGCCCGTTCCGCGACGGTTTTGCCTCCTGCAACGCGGGAATGATGCACGCCTGCGCGCACGACGGCCACACCACCATTGGCCTGGGGCTGGCAAAGGTGCTTAAGCAGAACGAAGCGCAGCTCAACGGTACCGTCAAGCTGATTTTCCAGCCTGCCGAGGAAGGCACCCGCGGCGCGCGCGCCATGGTCGCCGCCGGGGCGCTGGACGGCGTGGACTATTTTACCGCCATCCATATTGGTACCGGCGTCCCCGCCGGAACGGCGATCTGCGGCAGCGATAACTTTATGGCAACCACCAAGTTCGACGTGAACTTTACCGGCGTTGCCGCACACGCGGGCGGCAAACCGGAGGATGGACGTAACGCCCTGCTTGCCGCCGCGCAGGCCGCCCTCGCCCTGCACAGCATCGCCCCGCACAGCGAAGGCGCTTCCCGCGTCAACGTCGGCGTGATGCAGGCGGGTAGCGGCCGCAACGTGGTGCCCGCAAATGCACTGATTAAGGTTGAAACCCGCGGCGAAAACGAAGCAATAAACCAGTATGTCTTTGAACGCGCGAAGACTGTCATTACCGGCGCGGCCGCGCTCTATGGCGTGAGCGCGGAGATGCGCCTGATGGGGGCCGCCACCTCCAGCGCGCCGACGCCGGCCTGGGTTGATTACCTGCGTGAACAGGCGAGCCAGGTATCGGGAATTGTGCACGCAATCGATAAGGTGAAAGCGCCAGCAGGCTCTGAAGACGCCACGCTGATGATGGCCCGCGTGCAGCTGAACGGCGGCATGGCGTCGTATATGGTGTTCGGCACAGATTTGAGCGCCGGACATCACAACGAAAAATTCGACTTCGATGAGCAGGTCATGGCTGTCGCCATTGAAACGCTGGCGCGAACTGCGCTCAATTTCCCGTGGACGCGAGGTGTGTAATGCAGGAGAACTACGCTTTTATTGCCGATGCCATCGACACGCGATGTCAGACGCTAACGGATATTGCCGACGCGATTTGGGATCATCCCGAAACCCGCTTTGAAGAGGTCTGGTCCTCCAGACGGCTCGCTGACGAGCTGGAAGCCGAGGGCTTTACGCTGACCCGCGAGGCTGGCGGTATCCCAAACGCGTTTATCGCCAGCTTCGGCAGCGGAAAACCGGTTATCGCTCTGCTGGGCGAGTACGACGCGCTGGCCGGGCTAAGCCAGCAGGCGCACTGCGCGACGGCGCAATCCGCCACGCCGGGGGCGAACGGCCACGGCTGCGGGCATAACCTGCTGGGTACCGCGGCGCTTGCGGGCGCGGTGGCGGTAAAAAGCTGGCTGGAGCAGCACGGCGGCAGCGGAACGGTGCGTTTTTACGGCTGTCCCGGTGAGGAAGGCGGCTCCGGGAAAACCTTTATGGTACGTGAAGGTCTGTTTGATGACGTTGATGCCGCCGTCACCTGGCACCCGGAGGCCTTTGCCGGGATGTTTAACGTCAGCACGCTGGCCAACATTCAGGCGGCCTGGCGTTTTCACGGCGTGGCGGCGCATGCGGCCAACTCGCCCCATTTAGGGCGCAGCGCGCTGGACGCCGTGACGCTGATGACCACCGGCACCAACTTCCTTAACGAGCACATCATAGAGAAAGCGCGCGTCCATTACGCCATCACCGACACCGGCGGGATTTCGCCCAACGTGGTGCAGGCGCAGGCTGAAGTGCTGTACCTGATCCGCGCCCCGGAGATGGCCGACGCGCAGCAGATCTATGAGCGCATCGAGAAAATTGCCCAGGGCGCGGCGATGATGACCGAAACCACCGTGGAATGCCGCTTTGATAAGGCCTGCTCCAGCTACCTGCCGAACCACACGCTTGAGGCTGCGATGTACCGCGCGTTGCAGCACTACGGCACGCCGGAGTGGACCGATGAAGAGCGCGACTTTGCCCGCGAAATCCGCGCCACGCTGACGCCAAACGATCTGCAGAACAGCCTGAAAAATATTGCCGCCACGGGGGGAGAAGCAGGCAAAGCCTTTGCCCGCCGCCATCAGGAGACGCTGCTGGTGGATGAAGTCGCGCCCTATGCCATCACCGATAACGTGCTGGCGGGTTCAACGGACGTGGGTGACGTCAGCTGGAAAATGCCGGTCGCCCAGTGCTTCAGCCCCTGCTTTACCGTCGGCACGCCGCTGCACACCTGGCAACTGGTGGCGCAAGGACGAACCTCCATCGCCCACAAAGGCATGCTGCTGGCCGGGAAAGTGATGGGCGCAACCGCGCTCAATCTGCTGCAGGATGCAGACCTGCTGAAAACATGCCGTGAAGAGTTCGAACATCAAATAGAAGAAAAACCGTACGCGTGTCCGATCCCACCGGGCGTGACACCGTCACCTTTAAAATAAAAAAACACAACACAACAACACAACACTCCCGAGGAACGCCCATGAGTATGTCATCCATACCTTCGCATTCCCCATCCGGTAAGCTCTATGGCTGGGTTGAAAGGATCGGCAATAAAGTGCCGCACCCTTTCCTGCTGTTTATCTATCTGATTGTGATTTTGATGGTTGCCACCGCCGTGCTCTCGGCCTTTGACGTCAGCGTGCGCAGCCCGGCAGACGGCAGCCTGGTGGCGGTGAAAAACCTGCTCAGCGTTGACGGGCTGCACTGGTTTTTACCGAACGTGATCAAAAACTTCAGCGGTTTCGCTCCGCTGGGTGCCATTCTGGCGCTGGTGCTGGGCGCCGGGCTGGCTGAACGCGTGGGCTTGTTACCCGCACTGATGGTAAAAATGGCGTCCCACGTCAGCGCGCGCTACGCCAGCTACATGGTGCTGTTTATCGCCTTCTTTAGCCACATTTCATCCGATGCCGCGCTGGTGATTATGCCGCCGATGGGGGCGCTGATCTTCCTCGCCGTCGGGCGCCATCCCGTGGCGGGTCTGCTGTCGGCCATTGCGGGCGTGGGCTGCGGCTTTACCGCCAACCTGCTGATCGTCACCACCGACGTGCTGCTCTCGGGCATCAGCACGGAGGCAGCGAAAACCATTGATGCGGCCATGCACGTCAGCGTGATCGACAACTGGTACTTTATGGCCAGCTCGGTGATTGTCCTGACGATTGTCGGCGGGCTGATTACCGATAAGATCGTCGAACCGCGTCTGGGCAAATGGGAAGGCCGTAGCGATGAAAAGCTGGAGACGCTAAGCAAAGAGCAGCGCTTCGGCCTGCGCGTGGCCGGGCTGGTCTCGCTGGCGTTTATCGCGCTGGTGGCGCTGATGGTGGTGCCGGAAAACGGCATACTGCGCGATCCGGTTAAGCATACCGTCCTGCCGTCGCCGTTTATTCAGGGCATCGTGCCGCTGATTATTCTCTTCTTCTTTGTCGTTTCGCTCGCCTACGGTATCGCTACCGGCAAAATCCGCCGTCAGGGCGATCTGCCGCAGCTGATGATCGAGCCGATGAAAGAGATGGCGGGCTTTATCGTGATGGTATTCCCGCTGGCGCAGTTCGTGGCGATGTTTAACTGGAGCAACATGGGAAAGTTTATGGCCGTGGGCCTGACCGACGCGCTGGAGGCTGCCGGATTAAGCGGCGTACCGGCGTTTGTCGGGCTGGCGCTGCTGTCATCCCTGCTGTGCATGTTTATTGCCAGCGGTTCCGCCATCTGGTCAATTCTGGCGCCGATCTTCGTGCCGATGTTTATGATGCTCGGGTTCCACCCGGCGTTTGCCCAGATCCTGTTCCGCATCGCGGACTCCTCGGTGATCCCGCTGGCGCCCGTCTCACCTTTCGTTCCGCTGTTTTTAGGCTTCCTGCAGCGCTATAAGCCCGAGGCCAGACTGGGTACCTACTATTCGCTGGTTTTACCCTACCCGCTTATCTTTTTAGGGGTATGGCTGGTGATGCTGGTGGCATGGTATCTTGTCGGCCTGCCGATTGGGCCGGGGATATACCCGAGGCTAAATTAAAGGATTGAAAATGCTGAGATTACTCGAAGATAAAATTGCGACGCCGCTCGGGCCGCTGTGGGTGATCGCGGACGAGCAGTTCTGCCTGCGCGCCGTTGAGTGGGAAGAGCACAGCGACCGCATGGAGGAACTGCTTGATATTCATTACCGCGCACAAGGTTATGAACGCATCAGCGCCACCAACCCGGGCGGGCTGAGCGACAAGCTGGCGGCGTATTTTGAAGGCGATCTCAGCATCATTGACACTCTGCCAACCGCCACGGCAGGTACCCCTTTTCAGCGCGAAGTGTGGCAGGCGCTGCGGTCGATTCCGTGCGGGCAGGTCATGCATTACGGCCAGCTCGCGGAGCAGCTAGGCCGCGCAGGCGCCGCACGCGCGGTGGGTGCCGCCAATGGCTCTAATCCGGTCAGCATTGTGGTGCCCTGCCATCGGGTCATTGGCCGTAACGGCACCATGACCGGCTATGCCGGCGGCGTGCAGCGCAAGGAGTGGTTACTGCGTCACGAAGGGTATCTCTTGCTGTAGATCCCAGGCTTTTTGTGCTTAATTTTCTACCGGTTAGGCTAAAAATCCATAATCAAGCTGTGGAATTTCAAGAAGATGGCAACACGTTGCCGTCTCTTGTCCTTATTGAGGGTTTGTCAGGCTTACGTACTTACCAAAAAGATGTTAAAATTGACCAATATCAATTAAGGCTTGAGCAAACCTATGATCCCGGAAAAGCGAATTATACGACGCATTCAGTCTGGCGGTTGTGCTATCCATTGCCAGGATTGCAGCATCAGCCAGCTCTGTATCCCGTTTACCCTGAATGAGCATGAACTCGATCAGCTTGATAACATCATCGAGCGCAAAAAGCCGATTCAGAAAGGGCAGACGCTGTTTAAAGCGGGAGACGAACTGAAATCGCTCTATGCTATCCGCTCTGGCACCATCAAGAGCTACACCATCACCGAACAGGGTGACGAGCAGATCACCGGCTTCCACCTGGCAGGAGATCTGGTGGGCTTTGATGCCATCGGTACTGGTCACCACCCGAGCTTTGCTCAGGCACTCGAAACCTCAATGGTTTGCGAAATTCCGTTTGAAACCCTGGACGATCTGTCCGGTAAGATGCCTAACCTGCGTCAGCAGATGATGCGTCTGATGAGCGGTGAGATCAAAGGCGATCAGGACATGATTCTGCTGCTTTCTAAAAAGAATGCAGAAGAGCGCCTGGCCGCGTTTATCTACAACCTCTCCCGCCGCTTCGCCGAGCGCGGTTTTTCGCCGCGTGAGTTCCGTCTGACCATGACCCGTGGCGATATCGGTAACTACCTGGGCCTGACCGTTGAGACCATCAGCCGTCTGCTGGGTCGTTTCCAGAAGAGCGGAATGCTGGCCGTTAAGGGTAAATACATCACTATCGAAAACGGCGAAGCGCTGGCCGTTCTTGCCGGACACGCCCGCAACGTGGCGTAACTCTCCGCATGTTGATAACCAGACTGATAAATTCACGTGATTTATTGGTCTGGTATCATCGCTTCCGCTTTAAGACATTTTCACCGTAGCACGTCCCCACACAGCGCCTGAAAGGTTGTCGTTGAGGTTATGAATTGAGAGAAAGTTTGTTTTTCGTTTCAGTCGTGATCGCCTCAGTGACCTTTATCTTCATCTGGATCATGCTTATTGGTCCGATGAAGGGGGAGGAAAAAACCTACGTTCAGGATTCCACGACCTTTGCGATAGCGGTGATGGTGCTGCTGTTCATTGCGTTTATCGCGGTGACATCCACCGTGCTTTTCCTCTGATAAATTTTCATGAATTATTGATCTGGCAAAAGCTCCCCTCTGTTTCATTCAGGATATATAGGTTACTCTTTTAATTACAGACTGTGGTGACAGTAGTAAGGAGACCTGTATGGCCAAGTATCAAAACATGCTGGTAGCTATCGATCCGAATCAGGACGATCAGCCGGCATTACGACGTGCTGTGTATTTACATCAACGGATTGGTGGCAAAATCAAAGCGTTTTTGCCGATCTATGACTTCTCGTATGAGATGACCACCCTTCTGTCGCCTGACGAGCGCACCGCTATGCGTCAGGGCGTCATCAGCCAGCGTACCGCGTGGATCCGTGAACAGGCGAAGTATTACCTGGAAGCGGGAGTGCCTATTGATATTAAAGTGGTCTGGCATAACCGACCTTTTGAGGCCATTATCCAGGAAGTGGTTGCCGGTGGGCACGACCTGCTGCTGAAGATGGCGCACCAGCACGACAAGCTGGAGTCCGTCATCTTCACTCCGACCGACTGGCATTTGTTGCGTAAATGCCCTTGCCCGGTCTGGATGGTGAAAGACCAGCCGTGGCCTGAAGGCGGGAAAGCCGTTGTGGCGGTGAATCTCGCGAGCGAAGAGGATTATCACAATTCGCTCAACGAGAAGCTGGTGAAGGAGACCATCCAGCTTGCCGATCAGGTTAACCATACCGAAGTGCATCTGGTGGGCGCCTATCCGGTTACCCCGATCAATATCGCCATTGAGCTGCCGGAATTTGACCCTAGCGTCTATAACGACGCGATCCGCGGTCAGCACCTGCTGGCGATGAAAGCGCTGCGCCAGAAGTTCAGCATTGACGAGAACATGACGCACGTGGAAAAAGGGCTGCCTGAAGAGGTGATCCCGGATTTAGCCGAACATCTGCAGGCCGGGATTGTGGTGCTGGGCACCATTGGCCGGACCGGTATCTCTGCTGCCTTCCTCGGCAATACCGCCGAACAGGTGATCGACCATCTGCGCTGCGACCTGCTGGTCATCAAGCCGGATGAGTATCAGACGCCGATTGAGCTGGACGACCCGGAAGACGATTGACGTAAACATCAAAGCCCGCCGCTCCGGCGGGCTTTTCTCATCAGCTCTCCATTACCGGCTTCGGCTGTTCACCTGACTCATCCTGCATCCACGGCGCGTGCAATACCATGCTGGGCAGCGCCAGCTTAATCTCCTGGGCGTTCAGCCCTTCAAGAATACGGATATTGATCTCCTGCTGGATGTCCATGTATTTATTGTAATCCGCGGTATTAACAATATGGACGACTTCAAACGTCAGGCGGTCGCGGTCGAATCCCAGAAAATGGGCACGATCGAATTTTGTCTCGCCGACATCGGTAATGATCTGCCTGACCATATCCCCCACGTAGCGCAACTTATCGGGCGGCGTGTCGCTGGCAACGCCAAAGGTAAAGACGATGCGACGCGTCTGCATGCGTTTGTAGTTGTGAAGCGTCTGCTGAAGCAAAATGGCGTTACCGCAGACGATCTGCTCCCCGCTCAGGCTGCGGATGCGGGTCGTTTTCAGGCCAATGTGCTCTACCGTCCCCGCCACGTCGTTGAACACCACAAAATCGCCAATTTCAAACGGCTTATCAAAGCCGATAGAGAGCGAGGCAAACACGTCGCTGAGGATCGTTTGTACGGCGAGGGCGATGGCAATACCCCCTACCCCAAGGCTGGCAACCAGAGCAGTGATGTTGACGCCCGCATTAGCAAGGATAGACAGCAGCATCACTGACCAGACGATGGCACGGAGAATAAGCCCCGTGATCACCAGCGTGACCGGGTTTTTATGGCTTCCGGGCGCCAGCATGACGTGACGAAGCCACGACACCACCCCCTGATCCATCCACAGCGCCACCTGGATGGCGAAAACCAGAAACCAGGCGTGGCTCACGGTGCCAAAGAGATGATCCGGTAAGTCAACGAAACGCAGGCTGAAGAGCAGCGCCACCACAAACAGCAGGAAGCGGCTGGTGCGGTTAAGCATATCGGTCAGGATAAAACGCATTCGGTTGGTGGTCGGGTGCTTGTCGCCCCAGGTGGTGATGCCTTTCTTAACGAATGCGATCAGGCGCGTTAGCAGCCAGTACACCAGCAGCGTCACAAAGACAACCGTGGCGGCGCCTATCCAGAATGTCGGCGTCATCATCAGCGCGATGATGTCGAAGCGGGACAGAAATTGCATTACACCTCCTCGTATTACACAAAGGGTAAAGTATAGACAGAGGAGAAACGCTGGCCGCAGAAATAGGAAAACCGCCCCGAAAGGCGGTTTGTCAGGAGAAAGCGAATTACAGCGCTTTCAGAATCGCATCCACGCTGGCTTTGGCGTCGCCAAACAGCATATGGGTATTCTCTTTGAAGAACAGCGGGTTCTGCACGCCAGCATAGCCGGTGTTCATCGAGCGTTTGAAGACAATGACATTCTGCGCCTTCCACACTTCCAGAACCGGCATCCCGGCGATTGGGCTGCGCGGATCGTCCTGTGCCGCCGGGTTAACGGTGTCGTTAGCACCAATAACCAGCACGGTGTCGGTGTCGGCGAAATCATCGTTGATCTCGTCCATCTCCAGCACGATGTCGTATGGCACCTTCGCTTCCGCCAGCAGTACGTTCATGTGGCCCGGCAGACGTCCCGCCACCGGGTGAATACCAAAGCGAACTTTGATACCGCGCGCGCGCAGCTTCTCGGTGATTTCCGCCACCGGATATTGCGCCTGCGCCACCGCCATACCGTAGCCTGGGGTGATGATCACAGAATGCGAGTTTTTCAGCATTTCCGCGGTGTCTTCCGCGCTGATCTCACGGTGTTCACCCACTTCTTCGTCAGAGCCGGTAGAAGAACCGTCAGAACCGAAGCCACCGGCGATAACGCTGATGAATGAACGGTTCATCGCCTTACACATGATGTAAGACAGGATGGCACCGGAAGAACCGACCAGCGCACCGGTGACGATCAGCAGGTCGTTGCTCAGCATAAAGCCCGCAGCCGCCGCAGCCCAACCGGAGTAGGAGTTCAGCATCGAGACAACCACCGGCATATCCGCACCGCCGATGGACGCCACCAGGTGCCAGCCAAACGCCAGCGCGATGATGGTCATCACCAACAACGCCAGTACCTGCAGGCCCACGCTTTCGGTACGCACGAAGACCACCAGGAGCACAAACGACACCACCAGCGCCGCCAGGTTCAGCTTGTGACGGTTAGGCAGCATCAGCGGTTTAGAAGAGATCTTACCGCGCAGCTTGCCGAAAGCGACGATAGAACCGGTGAAGGTTACTGCACCGATGAAGATACCGAGGAACACTTCGGTCAGATGAATGTTGACCAGAATCGGCTCCATGCCCGGTTCGTGATACAGGTAGCTGTTGAAGCCCACCAGCACCGCCGCCAGGCCCACGAAGCTGTGCAGAATCGCCACCAGCTCCGGCATCTCGGTCATTTCAACACGCTTCGCCAGGCGAATACCAATCGCGCCGCCGATGATCATCGCCACCAGGATCCACGCCACGTTGCCGGTATCCGGCCCGAAGATGGTGGCAATCAGCGCAATCGCCATCCCGGCGATACCAAAGTTATTTCCCTGCTGAGACGTTTCGTGTTTGGAAAGCCCCGCCAGACTGAAAATAAACAGGATTGCAGCAACAATGTATGCGGCTGTCACTAATCCTCCAGACATATGCTACCCCTTAGCCTTTACGAAACATTTTCAGCATGCGCTGAGTCACGGTGAAACCACCGAAAATATTGATACTGGCGATCAGCACCGCGATAAAGCTCAGGAAGCTGATCCAGCCGCCGTGTCCAATCTGCAGCAACGCCCCTACCACAATGATCCCGGAGATAGCGTTGGTCACCGACATCAGCGGCGTATGCAGCGCATGGGAGACGTTCCACACCACGTAGTAACCCACAACGCACGAGAGTGCGAAGACGGTAAAGTGGCCGAGGAACTCTTTCGGCGCGACGTCAGCCAGCCAGCCGAACAGAATAATGACCAGCGCCATGATGGCGTATTTGCGCCACGGAGAAGCCGGTTTTGCCGGTTCTTTTGGCTCGGGTGCCGCTTTTGGCGCAGCCTGGGGCTGGGCTGAAACCTGAATAGGCGGCGCAGGCCAGGTAATTTCACCTTCGCGAACGACGGTGACGCCGCGCACCACCACATCGTCAAAATCGACGGTGATGTTGCCGTCTTTCTCTTTGCAGAGCAGCTTCAGCAGGTTAACGAGGTTCGTGCCGTACAGCTGAGACGACTGGGTTGGCAGGCGGCCAGGCAGGTCGGTATAGCCGATCACCTTCACGCCGTTAGCGGTCGTGGTCACCTGATTGGCAACGGTATACTCGCAGTTACCGCCGTTTTGCGCCGCCAGGTCGACAATCACGCTGCCCGGCTTCATGGAGTCGACCATCTCGCGGGTGATCAGCTTCGGCGCCGGTTTACCCGGAATAAGCGCGGTGGTAACAATAATGTCGACGTCTTTCGCCTGCGCGGCGAAGAGTTCCATTTCGGCTTTGATAAAGGCTTCGGACATCACCTTCGCGTAACCATCACCGCTGCCCGCTTCTTCCTTAAAGTCCAGCTCAAGGAATTCGGCCCCCATGCTCTGAACCTGTTCCTTCACTTCGGGACGGGTGTCGAACGCGCGCACGATAGCGCCCAGGCTGTTTGCCGCACCGATTGCGGCAAGACCCGCCACGCCCGCGCCAATCACCATCACTTTCGCCGGTGGGACTTTCCCCGCCGCGGTGATCTGGCCGGTAAAGAAGCGTCCAAATTCGTGGGCTGCTTCAACAATGGCGCGGTAGCCGGCAATGTTTGCCATGGAGCTCAGCGCATCCAGCGACTGCGCGCGCGAAATACGCGGCACGGAGTCCATCGCCATCACGGTCACGCCACGGGCCGCCAGCTTCTCCATCAGTTCAGGATTTTGTGCAGGCCAGACGAAGCTCACCAGCGTGGTGCCTGGATTCAGCAGCGCAATCTCACTCTCTTCCGGCGCGTTGACCTTCAGAATCACGGGCGACTGCCAGACTTCAGCACCGTCCACCACTTCCGCGCCAGCCTGAATAAAGGCTTCGTCATCGAAACTCGCCAGCTTGCCTGCGCCGCTTTCAACCGCGACGGTAAAACCCAGCTTAAGCAGTTGCTCCACCGTTTTCGGTGTTGCCGCTACGCGGGTTTCATTGGCTAACCGTTCTTTTGGTACCCCAATACGCATAGTTTTCCCTTCCATCGGTTTTTGATGATGGTTTGTCGATAAATGCCCGCGGTTTCTATCAATTTTCGCCAGCATGATAGCGACGAGAAATGAGTAACCCCGCAAAATAAAACAGTAACAAACTGTCTATAACCTACTGAAAATAGCGCTTGTGATCTACCGCCAGAAAACACTATTTCTTACTTTATCTGTGAAAAATAAGCGATCGGCGTCACTGACAGTGATATTTACCTTAAATTCATCGCCAGAACCGATAAATCGCGCAAGCGAAGCGGTAAAAACATGATATAGCGCCATAAGAGAACAAGTTATTAACATTAAATTAACTTGTGAAAGTCGTATGCTTTATCAGTTTTGCTTGTCAAACGCCTGTTTTTTCAACATATCACTAAATGTTATCGAATTCGGTAATTGAGTGAGCACAGGCAGTGAAAAATGGCGCAGACAGCGACGGGTTTTAAATGCCATAATCGGGGCCGTCTCAAATAAACAACAATACCAGTACATGGTTTGCGCAAGGCGAAGGATTATTTTTATGAAGCTTAAGAACACACTCCTGGCGTCCGCACTTCTCTGTGCGACCGCCCTGTCTGCGAATGCCGCAACAGAGTTAACGCCAGAGCAAGCGGCAGCGTTAAAACCTTTTGACCATACGGTCATTGTGGGTCGTTATAATTCTATTGGCGATGCCGTCGCCGCCGCATCAAAAGCCGCGGATAAAAACGGGGCGGCCTCGTTTTACGTAGTTGACCAGTCCGATTACGGCAACAGCGGTAACCAGCGCGTGACCATTGCGCTGTATAAAGGTAATGCACCAAAGGCTGACGCGCCGAAAAATCGCGTGATCAACGGTATCGTTGAGCTGCCGAAAGACCAGGCCATTGAGCTGGAACCTTACGACACCGTTACCGTTCAGGGCTTCTATCGCAGCCAGCCAGAAGTGAACGATGCCATCACCAAAGCCGCGAAAGAGAAAGGTGCCTACTCTTTCTATATCGTGCGTCAGGTGGATGCTAACCAGGGCGGCAACCAGCGCATTACCGCATTCATCTACAAAGAAGATGCGAAAAAACGCGTTCTGCAGAGCCCGGATGCCATCCCTGCGGATTCTGAAGCGGGTCGCGCGGCGATAGCCAAAGGCGGCGAAGAAGCGAAGAAAGTTGAAATTCCGGGCGTAGCGACCTCTGCGGCGCCAAGCGCTGAAGTGGGCCGTTTCTTTGAAACGCAGTCCACGAAAGGTGGCCGTTACTCCGTGACGCTGCCGGACGGCACCAAAATTGAAGAGCTGAACAAAGCCACTGCCGCGCAGATGGTGCCGTTCGACAGCATCAAGTTTACCGGCAACTACGGCAATATGACGGAAGTCTCTTATCAGGTCGCGAAGCGTGCGGCGAAGAAAGGGGCGAAGTATTACCACATCACCCGCCAGTGGCAGGAACGTGGTAACAACGTGACCATCAGCGCCGATCTGTACAAGTAACAAAACCGTTGATGAAAGGCGGCGCAATGCCGCCTTTTTTGTTACTTTTTTTGAAATTCTGCCACACATCATTGCATGCTTTCGTTACACTCCGTAAAATCCCGCGCCTTAGTGTGATCCACCATTTTTATGCGCCTTAGCGAAATAATTATTCTGGATTGGGACTTTTAATAACAGGAAGCCAATGGAAAAGAAACTTGGCCTGAGTGCTTTAACTGCACTTGTATTGAGCTCAATGCTGGGCGCGGGCGTATTCAGTTTACCGCAGAACATGGCGGCCGTCGCAAGCCCTGCCGCCCTGCTTATTGGCTGGGGCATTACCGGTGTCGGGATATTGCTGCTGGCGTTTGCCATGCTGTTGCTGACGCGCATTCGCCCGGATCTGGACGGCGGCATTTTCACCTATGCACGTGAAGGTTTCGGCGAGCTGATCGGCTTCTGTTCCGCCTGGGGCTACTGGCTGTGCGCGGTCATCGCCAACGTCTCTTATCTGGTGATTGTCTTCTCGGCGCTCAGTTTCTTTACCGATTCCCCTGAGCTGCGCCTGTTTGGCGACGGCAATACCTGGCAGTCTATCGTCGGCGCCTCGGTGCTGCTGTGGATTGTTCACTGGCTGATTTTGCGCGGTGTCCAGACCGCCGCCAGCATCAACCTGGTGGCGACGCTGGCGAAGCTGGTGCCGCTTGGCCTGTTTATCGTGCTGGCCTTCATTGCGTTCCGTCTCGACGTGTTTTCGCTTGATTTCAGCGGCATTGCGCTGGGCGTTCCGGTCTGGGAGCAGGTGAAAAACACGATGCTGATTACCCTGTGGGTATTTATCGGCGTTGAGGGTGCCGTCGTGGTTTCTGCCCGCGCGCGTAATAAGCGCGATGTGGGCCGCGCCACGCTACTGGCCGTCCTGGCGGCGCTGGGCGTGTATCTGCTGGTGACCCTGCTTTCGCTGGGCGTGGTGGCGCGTCCTGAACTGGCCGAAATGCGTAACCCGTCCATGGCAGGCCTGATGGTGAAAATGCTCGGCCCGTGGGGCGACGTGGTGATTGCCGCAGGGCTGATCGTCTCCGTCTGCGGCGCTTATCTGAGCTGGACCATCATGGCGGCTGAAGTGCCGTTCCTGGCCGCGACGCATAAAGCGTTTCCCCGCCTGTTTGCTCGTCAAAACCAAAATAATGCGCCATCAGCCTCACTCTGGCTGACCAACATCAGCGTTCAGGTCTGTCTGGTGCTGATCTGGCTCACAGGTTCAGACTATAACACCCTGCTGACCATCGCCTCGGAGATGATTCTGGTACCCTATTTCTTAGTGGGTGCGTATTTGTTAAAAATCGCCACGCGTCCGGCGCACTATGTTGTGGGCGTAGGGGCCTGTATTTACGGCCTGTGGTTGTTGTATGCTTCCGGGCCGATGCATCTGCTGCTGTCGGTTGTGCTGTATGCGCCGGGTCTGCTGGTGTTTATCTATGCCCGCCGCACGCATCAGCTGGAGAACGCGCTGAAACGCCGTGAAATGGCCTTAATCGGGCTGTTACTGGTTGCTGCCGTACCGGCAACCTGGATGTTAATGGGATAGCACTGTCTTTCCCATTGTTGAACTGTAAAGGAGAATACGATGGGAAATGCACCGCTTCGCCCAATACTGATCACCGGTGGAGGCCGCCGTATCGGCCTCGCCCTCGCCCATCACTTTCTCAACCTTCGCCATCCGGTCATTGTCAGCTACCGTACGGAATACCCGTCGATTGAGGGGCTGCGCAAAGCCGGAGCGGTCTGTATTCAGGCTGATTTTTCCACCGACGAAGGCATTCTGGCCTTTGCCGAACAGGTTAAATCCTCCGCGACGGGGTTGCGCGCCGTGATCCATAACGCCAGCGCATGGTGTGCCGAGAAGCCCGGCACGTCCCTCAGCGATACGCTCTCCGCCATGCTGCAGATCCACGTTAACGCCCCTTATCTGCTTAACCACGCGCTGCAGGATCTGCTGCGCGGCCACGGGCATGCGGCGGGCGACATTATTCACTTTACCGATTATGTGGTGGAGCGCGGCAGCGACAAGCATATCGCCTACGCGGCCAGCAAAGCCGCGCTGGATAACATGACGCGCTCCTTTGCCCGCAAGCTCGCGCCCGAGGTAAAGGTGAACGCCATCGCCCCGGCGATGATTTTGTTTAACGAACACGATGATGCGGAATACCGCCAGCAGGCGCTGAATAAGTCGCTGATGAAAATTGCCCCAGGCGAGAAAGAGGTGATCGACCTTGTAGATTATCTGCTCACCAGCTGCTACGTCACCGGCAGAACCTTTGCCGTGGACGGCGGTCGCCCGCTGCGCTAGTGAAAGCGGCTCCAGAAGAATATTAACACCCAGGCGCTGAGCCCCCAGCAGACCACTGCCCCGCCCAGCGCCAGGGGAAGCCGCAGAAAACCGGTGAAATACCACAGGGAAAGCAGGTAGAGAAAATACGGGATGATCGACCACATGCCAAACACGATGGTCGTACGTAACGCCTCCGTGCCCCGTTCAGAAGCCACAATATAGTGGGCAATCAGCGCAAAGGTCGGGAACAGCGGGATCAGCCCGGCAATATAGTAGTTTTTGGTTTTTGCCAGAATGCCAATCAGTAATACCACCAGCGCCCCCAGCGCGGCTTTGATCACCAGCCCCATATTTTTCCCTATAACAATCAAATAACAAGAAACATCAGAATAACGGAAGCGGCGTTAATTTTGAAAGATTAATGGAAGGTTAAGGTTCCGCGGTGTATTTTGGCTTTTTTCACGAAAACAGACGCTGTATGAATAAGATTGTATATGTTGAAGACGAACCCGAAGTCGGGCAATTGATCGCCGCCTATCTGGGTAAACATGATATGGAAGTCATTGTCGAGCCTCGCGGC
Source organism: Enterobacter cloacae complex sp. P47BA (assembly GCF_014930485.1). NCBI lineage: Bacteria > Pseudomonadati > Pseudomonadota > Gammaproteobacteria > Enterobacterales > Enterobacteriaceae > Enterobacter > Enterobacter cloacae complex sp. P47BA. The sequence continues at coordinate 543,389 of NZ_JADBRF010000001.1, forward strand.
GATCGTGCCGAAGAGGTGGTCGTCCGTGAAAACCCGGATTTAGTGCTGCTGGACATTATGCTGCCAGGCAAAGACGGCATGACGCTCTGCCGGGACCTGCGCGCCCGCTGGGACGGTCCTATCGTTCTGCTTACCTCACTGGACAGCGATATGAACCATATTCTGTCGCTGGAGATGGGCGCCAATGATTACATTCTGAAAACCACACCGCCTGCCGTCCTGCTGGCCCGCCTGCGCCTGCATTTGCGCCAGCACGCCAGCATCGAACGCGAAGCGCCCGCGCCGTCCCTGACGCCGCACAAAGCGTTGCGCTTCGGTACGCTGTCTATTGACCCGGTTAACCGCCAGGTCCTGCTTTCCGGCGAGCTTATCGCCCTTTCTACCGCAGACTTTGACCTGCTGTGGGAGCTGGCCACGCATGCCGGGCAAATCATGGACCGCGACGCGCTGCTGAAAAACCTCCGTGGCGTGAGCTATGACGGTATGGATCGCAGCGTTGATGTGGCGATTTCGCGATTACGCAAAAAACTGCAGGATAACGCCACCGAGCCCTACCGCATTAAAACCGTGCGTAACAAGGGTTATCTGTTTGCCCCACACGCCTGGGAAACCTGATAAAAGATAACATGCGCGAAATGAAGGCATCAGGCGTCTAAGCCCTTTCTTTCGCGCGTTAATTTTCACGTTTGCGCAACAGTTAACTTGATAAGCGCGCGAACTAATCCATAATTATTATTCACACGTTCTCTCCTTTAAGTCGCGCCGGGCCGGCTATAAGCCCACACCTTTTCAGCACATTCTCTCCCATGAAATCTTGAAATGAGGATTTAAGCCTATGAGATATGTATAGCTACTCTGAAGTAGAAGCCATTAAAACCAATCTTGAATGGATAGTTAATCAGGCAGCAGCTAGCCATGCCTTACCCTCACGTGCCGATCAAAAAGCGCTCATTGACCTCCTTGAACTCATCCAGTTTTACGAAATACTCCTGGATTTGATTAACGAATTTGGGACTGCCGTGATCGATCCGCACATTGCGGAAGGTCTGGCCATAACGGAAACACTCATCGGCAGGGTAAAAAACAGCGCGAATGCCATGTAACACGCTTCACAGACATGAAAATATCGATGGGATTTCATGTATATTCTGCACAAAGCGTTTCTTCGGTGAGATCCAATGAAAAAGCTGTTTGTGCAGTTTTATCTTTTACTGTTTGTCTGCTTCCTGGTGATGACCATGCTGGTCGGTCTGGTTTATAAATTCACCGCCGAACGTGCGGGCCGGCAGTCGCTGGACGATCTGATGAAAAGCTCGCTCTATTTGATGCGCAGCGAGCTAAGAGAGATCCCGCCACACGACTGGGCGAAAACCCTGAAAGAGCTGGATCTCAATCTGTCATTCGATTTACGCATTGAGCCGTTAAAAGATTTTGAGCTGGATCCGCCCGCCATGCAGCGTCTGCGCGACGGTGACATCGTCGCGCTGGATGAGAAATACACGTTTATCCAGCGCATTCCGCGCAGCCATTATGTGCTGGCCGTCGGGCCGGTGCCCTATCTCTATTATCTGCACCAGATGCGCCTGCTGGACATGGCGCTGATGGCCTTTATCGCCATTTCGCTCGCATTTCCGGTCTTTATCTGGATGCGGCCCCACTGGCAGGACATGCTGAAGCTGGAATCCGCCGCGCAGCGTTTTGGCGAGGGGCATTTTACTGAACGCATTCACTTCGACAGCGGTTCCAGCTTTGAGCGTCTGGGCGTGGCCTTTAACCAGATGGCCGATAACATCAACGCCCTGATCGCCAGTAAGAAGCAGCTGATCGACGGAATTGCGCACGAGCTGCGCACGCCGCTGGTTCGCCTGCGCTACCGTCTGGAGATGAGCGAGAATCTGACCGAGGCAGAGAATCAGGCGCTTAACCGCGACATTGGCCAGCTTGAAGCGCTGATTGAGGAGCTGCTGACCTACGCGCGTCTCGACCGCCCGCAAAACGAGCTGAACCTCACCACGCCGGATCTGCCCGCCTGGCTGCAAACCCACATTGATGACGTTCAGAGCGTAAACCCGCAGCGCACGCTGTTGACGCGCGTCACGCCGGGTGACTACGGCGCGCTCGATATGCGCCTGATGGAGCGCGTGCTGGACAACCTGATGAACAACGCCATGCGCTACAGCGAAAGTACGCTCCAGATTGGCCTGGATTTGCAGGGCAACCGGGCCAGCCTGACGGTGGAGGACGACGGACCGGGAATTGCCCCGGAAGCGCGAGAGACCGTGTTTGAACCGTTTGTCCGCCTCGATCCCAGCCGCGATCGCGCCACCGGCGGATGCGGCCTGGGGTTGGCGATTGTCTACTCTATCGCGCAGGCGATGGGCGGCACGGTGCATTGCGAGGAGAGCGAGCTCGGCGGCGCGCGCTTCTGCTTTAGCTGGCCGGTGTACCATAACATCGCCCTTCCCGCTCCTGCCTGACCTCAACAGCACGCTGGCCTGACCCGGCGTGCTGTGCTATATGATAAGTATGTTGTAACTAATGAGAGTGTTTATGGCGAACTACGATCTCATCGAACGGCTTAACGGCACGTTTCGGGAAATAGAACACGAACTCCTGACCCTGACAGAGCGTTTGCAGGCCTGTCGCCTGCTGGCCGCGCGCGTCTTTACCCTGCCGGAAGTGGCTAAGGGAGCCGAGCACGATCCGCTGGACACCATCGAGGTCGAACAGCACATCGGCAGCGCGGCCCTTGAGCTGGCGCTAAAACACTATCGTCGCCTGTTTATTCAGCAGCAGTCAGAAAACCGCAGCAGCAAGGCCGCCGTACGCCTGCCGGGGGTCATCTGCCTGCAAACCGATGCGACAGCGCGCGAAGCGCTGGAAAGCCAGATTGCGCATATCAACACCCTGAAAGCGGCCTTTGAAAAGATCATCACCGAAGAGTCCGGCCTCGCGCCTGCCGCGCGGTTTGAGTGGGTGCACCGACAGCTTCCGGGGCTGATTACCCTGAATGCCTATCGGACGCTGACGGTACTGCGTCACCCCGCTACGCTGCGCTTCGGCTGGGCGAATAAGCACATCATTAAAAACTTCACCCGGGATGAGATTCTGGCCCAGCTGGAAAAAAGCCTGAAGACGCCGCGCACCGTCGCGCCGTGGTCGCGGGAGCAGTGGATTGAGCGCCTGGAGCAGGAGTACCACAGCATCGCCTCGCTGCCGGCGGATGCGCGCCTGAAGATAAAGCGCCCGGTGAAGGTGCAGCCTATCGCTCGCGTCTGGTATTCCGGTCAGCAAAAGCAGGTACAGTATGCCTGCCCGACGCCGCTGATTGCGCTTTACGATGCCGATCAGGGCGCGGTAGTACCCGATATCGGGGAACTGCTGAATTACGATGCTGACAATGTTCAGCACCGTTACAGACCTCAGGCGCAGCCGCTACAGCTGATTATTCCTCGGCTGCACCTGTACGTGGCGGGATGATTATTTCAGGCTACCGACCATCGCTTCCGGGCGAACCCAGGCGTCAAACTCCGCCTCCGTGAGATAGCCCAGCGCCAGGGCGGAGGCTTTCAGCGTCAGCCCCTCTTTATGCGCTTTTTTGGCGATCTCGGCGGCCTTGTCGTAGCCAATATGGGTATTGAGCGCGGTGACCAGCATCAGAGATTCATTGAGCAGCTGGCTGATGCGTTCACGATTGGGCTCAATCCCCACCGCGCAATGCTCGTTAAAGCTCTCCATCCCGTCCGCCAGCAGACGAACAGATTGCAGCACGTTGTGGATCACCATCGGGCGATAGACGTTCAGCTCGAAGTTGCCGGACGCACCGCCCATGTTGACGGCCACGTCGTTGCCCATAACCTGGCAGCAGAGCATGGTCATGGCTTCGCACTGGGTCGGGTTCACTTTACCCGGCATGATTGAGCTGCCCGGCTCGTTTTCCGGGATGCTGATTTCACCGATGCCGCAGCGCGGACCTGAGGCCAGCCAGCGCACGTCGTTAGCAATTTTCATCAGCGAGGCCGCCAGCCCCTTCAGCGCGCCGTGGGTATGGACCAGCGCATCGCAGGTCGCCAGCGCTTCGAACTTATTGGGCGCCGTGACGAACGGCTGTCCGGTGATGGCAGCAAGCTCCTCCGCCACGCGCACCGCGTATTCTGGATGGGTATTTAACCCGGTACCGACCGCCGTCCCACCGAGCGCCAGCTCCGCCAGGTGCGGCAGGCTGTTCTCGATATGCTTCAGATTGTGTTCCAGCATCGCCACCCAGCCGGAAATCTCCTGGCCGAGCGTCAAAGGCGTGGCGTCCTGCAGGTGCGTACGGCCAATCTTGACGATGTCGCGGAAGGCCTGCGCTTTCTCGTTAAGCGTGGATTTGAGCACGTTGAGCTGCGGGATAAGTTGCTCGCGAATGGCGATTACCGCCGCCACGTGCATCGCCGTCGGGAAAACGTCGTTAGAGCTCTGGCTTTTGTTGACGTCATCGTTCGGGTGGACCTTACGTTCCATGCCGCGCACGCCGCCCAGCAGCTCGCTCGCCCGGTTCGCCAGCACTTCGTTCATGTTCATGTTGCTCTGGGTACCGGAACCGGTCTGCCAGATAGCGAGGGGAAATTCGTCAGGATGCTTGCCCGCCAGCACTTCGTCTGCGGCGTTGATAATGGCGGTGGCTTTATCGGTGTCCAGCAGGCCCAAATCCTGGTTCACTTTCGCGGCGGCGCGTTTGGTCAGCGCCAGCGCCTGAATCAGCGAGACGGGCATTTTTTCGGTCGAAATACGGAAGTGCTCCAGCGAACGCTGGGTTTGCGCGCCCCATAGCTTGTTGGCCGGGACGTCGATGGCGCCCATCGAGTCTTTCTCATGGCGTACCGTGGTCATTACTTTCTCCTTGATAACAAAAGAGGGATTGCTCACATGCTTAAGGGATAAGTATTGATGACTTCTGAGAAACGGTATGGCGCTTTGTGCGCTCTTTTTGATGTCGGGTGGCGGCGGCGCCACCCGTTTTTTTCAATTTACTTCACGCACGCCGAACACTGGGACGACTGGATCTGCTTGAAGAAGTCGTTGCCTTTGTCATCCACCAGGATAAACGCCGGGAAGTCTTCCACTTCGATTTTCCAGATCGCTTCCATACCCAGCTCCGGGTATTCCACGCACTCCAGGCTCTTGATGCTGCCCTGCGCCAGAACCGCCGCCGGGCCGCCGATGCTGCCGAGGTAGAAGCCGCCGTGCTTGTGGCAGGCGTCCGTCACCTGCTGGCTGCGGTTGCCTTTAGCGAGCATGATCATGCTGCCGCCGTTGGCCTGCAGCTGATCAACGTACGAGTCCATACGCCCTGCCGTGGTTGGGCCTAACGAGCCGGAGGCATAGCCTTCAGGCGTTTTCGCCGGGCCCGCGTAGTAGATCGGGTGATCTTTAATGTACTGCGGCAGCCCTTCGCCGTTGTCCAGACGCTCTTTCAGCTTCGCGTGCGCAATGTCGCGGCCCACGATGATCGTGCCGTTCAGCGACAGGCGGGTCGAGACCGGATACTGAGACAGCTGCGCCAGAATCTCTTTCATCGGACGGTTCAGGTCAACGCGAACCGCTTCCCCCTCACCCGCTTTGCGCAGCGCTTCCGGAATATATTTACCCGGGTTGTTTTCCAGTTTTTCGATCCACACGCCTTCGCGGTTGATCTTGGCCTTGATGTTGCGATCCGCAGAGCAGGAGACGCCCATCCCGACCGGACAGGATGCACCGTGACGCGGAAGACGGATCACGCGCACGTCGTGGGCGAAGTACTTACCGCCAAACTGCGCCCCGAGCCCCAGATTACGCGCCTCTTCCAGCAGCTCCTGCTCAAGCTGCACGTCGCGGAACGCCTGACCGTGCTCGTTACCTTCAGTAGGCAGGCCGTCGTAGTATTTGGTCGAGGCCAGCTTGACGGTCTTCAGCGTGCTTTCAGCTGAGGTTCCGCCAATCACGAAGGCGATATGGTACGGCGGGCACGCCGCGGTGCCGAGGGTACGCATCTTCTCAACCAGGTAATTTTTCAGCTTGCCCGGAGTGAGCAGCGCTTTGGTTTCCTGGTAGAGATAGGTTTTGTTGGCTGAACCGCCGCCTTTGGCGATGCAGAGGAATTTGTACTCGTCACCGTCAACGCTGTAGAGGTCAATCTGTGCAGGCAGGTTAGTGCCGGTGTTGACCTCTTTGTACATATCCAGCGCCGCGTTTTGCGAGTAGCGCAGGTTGTCTTCGGTGTAGGTGTTGTAGACGCCGTGAGCCAGCGCCGCTTCGTCACCGCCGCCGGTCCAGACGCGCTGGCCTTTTTTACCGACGATGATCGCCGTGCCGGTGTCCTGGCAGGTGGGCAGAATGCCTTTCGCCGCGATATCGGAGTTACGCAGGAACTGCAGGGCAACGTACTTGTCGTTTTCGCTGGCTTCCGGGTCGCTCAGAATATCGGCAACCTGCTGCTGATGCGCGGGGCGGAGCATAAAGGAGGCATCGTGGAAAGCGTGCTGCGCCAGCAGCGTCAGCGCCTGCGGATCCACCTTGAGGATCTCTTGTCCTTCAAACTCAGAGACGGAGACGTGATCGCGGGTTAACAGGTAATACTCGGTTTGATCCTTACTGAGGGGGAAAGGATCCTGATAATGGAAGGGTTTATTCGACATTGTTCTCTCACTTACTGCTTCGGTCTGTTTATTCAGGGCAGATGTTCCGCTGCCCGGCTTAAAAGCGAGTCAGCTTATCCTACACAATTTTTTAACAAAAACTGAGACTAGTACGACTTTTTACATCCACAGGTTACTTCCACGTGGTTTATTGCTTTAATACCCGGAGTTAATTCCACATTTGAATCAGGGCTTGATAATGCAAAAACTCATTAACTCAGTGCAAAACTACGCCTGGGGAAGTAAAACTGCGTTAACGGATCTCTACGGTATCGCGAACCCGAACAACCTGCCGATGGCGGAACTGTGGATGGGGGCGCACCCGAAGAGCAGCTCAAAAATTGAAGACGCCAGCGGCCAGATACGCAGCCTGCGTGACGTGATTGATGCCGATAAAGCCGCACTGCTGGGCGACAAGGTGGCTCAGCGCTTTGGCGAACTGCCGTTCCTGTTTAAGGTGCTGTGCGCCGACCAGCCGCTCTCCATCCAGGTTCACCCGAACAAAAAAGCGTCTGAAATCGGCTTTGCCAAAGAGAACGCGGCGGGCATCCCGCTGGACGCCGCCGAGCGTAACTACAAAGATCCTAACCACAAGCCGGAGCTGGTTTTTGCGCTGACGCCGTTCCTGGCGATGAACGCGTTCCGCGAGTTTTCAGAGATTATCTCCCTGCTGCAGCCGGTCGCGGGTGCCAACAAGGCTATTGCCCACTTCCTTGAAAACCCAAACGCGGACGCGCTCAGCCAGCTGTTTGCCAGCCTGCTGAATATGCAGGGTGAAGAGAAATCTCACGCGCTGGCGGTGCTGAAAGCGGCCCTGAACAGCCAGCAAGGGGAACCGTGGGAGACCATCCGCCTGATTTCCGAGTTTTACCCTGACGACAGCGGCCTGTTCTCCCCTCTGCTGCTGAACGTGGTGAAGCTGAACCCGGGCGAAGCGATGTTCCTGTTCGCGGAAACCCCGCACGCCTACCTGCAGGGCGTAGCGCTGGAGGTGATGGCCAACTCTGACAACGTGCTGCGCGCGGGCCTGACGCCGAAATATATCGACATCCCTGAGCTGGTTGCCAACGTGAAGTTTGTGGCGAAGCCTGCCGCGGAGCTGCTGACTCAGCCGGTGAAAAACGGCGCAGAGCTGGACTTCCCGATTCCGGTTGAGGATTTTGCGTTCTCCCTGCACGACCTCAATCAGACGGAAACGACAATCGCACAGGAGAGCGCGGCGATCCTGTTCTGCGTCGAGGGCGAAGCAACGCTGCGCAAAGGCGAGCAACGTCTGGTTCTCCAGCCTGGCGAGTCAGCATTCGTTGCAGCCAATGAGTCCCCGGTCAGCGTGAGCGGCACCGGTCGCCTGGCGCGCGTTTTTAATAAGCTTTAAGCACTTACTGAATTTTTTAACAACTCTTGCTAAGCTAGTTGAAGGCTTAATATCTCCGGGCGGTTTTTACCGCCTGGTTTCATTTTAGGGATAGTCGCAATGAAAAAATCGGTCGTAGCGGTTGGAGTGATTGTAGCGTTAGGCGTGGTCTGGACGGGTGCCTCCTGGTTTACCGGGAAACAGCTGGAAGGCCGTCTGGCTGAGATGGTGGCGCAGGCTAACGGAGAAATTAAGCGCAGCGCGCCGGAGGCGGGTCTGGAGCTGAGCTACCAGAACTATCAGCGCGGCGTGTTCACCAGCCGCATGCAGCTGGTGGTGAAGCCGGTGGCCGGTGCGGCAAACGGCTGGCTGAAGCCGGGACAGAGCGTGGTGCTGGATGAAGTGGTAAGCCACGGTCCGCTGCCGCTGGCGCAGCTAAAGTCGTTTAACCTGATCCCGTCCATGGCGTCCGTTCATACCGTACTGGTGAATAACGACGTCACCAAACCGCTGTTTGACCTGGCGAAGAATGAATCACCTTTCGACATTAACACCCGTATTAGCTACTCCGGTGATACCAGTTCTGATATCGCGCTGAAACCGCTGAACTACGAGAAAGAGAACGAAAAAGTCGCCTTCAGCGGTGGCCATTTCAAACTTGATGCGGATCGGGACGGCAACGTCTTCTCCATGACGGGTGAAGCGGAAAGCGGCCTGGTCAACGCCGTGAACGAATATAACCAAAAAGTTCAGCTCACCTTCAACAACCTGAAAGCCGACGGCAACAGCCGTATGACCGACTTTAAAGAGCGTATCGGCGATCAGAAGCTCTCCGTGGATAAAATTGCTATCGCAATTGAAGGAAAAGAGATGGCAGTGCTGGAAGGCATGGACGTTAACGGTCAATCCGACGTATCCAAAGACGGTAAGAGCATCAATACCCAGCTGGATTACACGCTGAAGAGCCTGAAAGTGCAGAATCAGGATCTGGGCACCGGCAAGCTGTCGCTGAAGATCGGCAATATCGACGGCCAGGCATGGCACGAATTTAGCCAGAAATACAGCAAAGAGAGCCAGGCGCTGCTGACCGACGCCGCGCTGCAGCAGAACCCGGAAGTGTACCAGCAGCAGGCGATGGCGGTACTGTTCAATAACCTGCCAATCCTGCTGAAAGGCCAGCCGGTGGTCACCGTTGCGCCGCTGAGCTGGAAAAACAGCAAAGGCGAAACCAGCTTTAACCTGTCGCTGTTCCTGAAAGATCCTGCAGCCGCCACGGGTGAACCGCAGACGCTGGCGCAGGAAGTGGATCGCAGCGTGAAGTCGCTCGACAGCAAGCTGACCATCCCGATGGATATGGCGACCGAGTTTATGACCCAGATTGCGAAGCTGGAAGGCTACGGCGATGAAGATGCCGGCAAGCTGGCGAACCAGCAGGTGAAAGGTCTGGCGGCGATGGGTCAGATGTTCCGCATCACCAAAGTGGAAGACAACACCATTTCCACCAGCCTGCAATATGCCAACGGCCAGGTAACGCTGAACGGCGACAAAATGCCGCTGGAAGAGTTTGTTGGCATGTTTGGTATGCCGACGCTGGGAATGCCGGAACCGGCTGAACCCGCAGCGCCAGCCGTACCGGCGGCACCGCAGCAGTAAACGTCAAAACCCCTCGCAAGAGGGGTTTTTTATTGCCCTTATCCTTTCCATCCCTGCAGGAAATCCAGCAGCAAGGCGTTAACTTTCTCAGGCTGTTCCTCCTGAGGAAGATGGCCGCACTCGTCGATACCCTGCGCCCGCAGGTTATCCGCCATTTCAGCCCAGACGCTTTGCATATCGAAGAGCTTGCCGACCGCGTGAAAATCATTGCCCCACAGCGACATTACCGGACAGGCGATTTTCACGTCAGCGTCGGCAAGATCCTGCGCCACGTCTTCCGCGTTGGCGCGATAGTCAGCCATCGCGCCTCGCACGGCTCCGGGCGCCTGATACGCGCGAACATAGGTGTCAAACGCCTCGCCGCTGATGGTTGACGGATCGTAGGTCCAGTCCGAGAAAAAGTGGCGCAGCCAGATATTTTCACGTCCTGCAATCAGCGCTTCCGGCAGATCGGGCACCAGATGGAACAGGAAGAACCAGTATGCGCGGGCGATGGACGCATTCAAATCGCGCGCCACGATACGCGTTGGCACGTTATCCATGACCACCAGACGATCCACCAGCTCAGGGTAATCTTTTGCGAACCGCGTCGCGACGCGCGCCCCGCGATCGTGCCCCACCAGCACCACCTTCTGTAACCCCAGCGCACGCATTAGCTCCCGGATATCCCGGGCCATGTTCCGTTTATCATAGCCAGAAGCCGGTTTATCCGTTTCGCCATATCCTCGCAAATCCGGCGCGATGACGCGGTAGTGCCGGGACAATACAGGTATCTGGTAGCGCCAGGCATAGTTTGTTTCAGGAAAACCGTGCAGAAGAATAACCGGCGCGCCTTCACCCTCTTCAGCCACAAACTGGCGAATGCCGTTTGCCGTTACGGTGTAACTTTTCATATTCATAACCTCACTTTATTTCAGCAGAGGCACGTTGGCCGCACGTTGATAAGGACCGTAATTTACAGGGTTCCAGCTATAGCCCTGCTGCCAGGCGGTGATATGCCCAATACCGGGGAAAGGCAGATGCGCAGCGGCCATCCACTCGCCGTCTTTCGCCAGGGCGTTAAATTCCTGCGCCCGGGACGAGATGGCTTTTTTCGAATCGACATCAAAGCGAATAGACACTTCAGGATGCGGGAACTGGACGGCTGGCGCATGAATCAGATCCCCAATGAAGTTAATAGCCGTCCCCTGCGACGCAAAGCGATAAACGGTACTGCCGGGCGTATGGCCAACGGCATAGGCCGTCTGGACTTCCGGGATCGGCGAAGCTGGCGGAACGAAGGTTTTAAGATGTCCGGAGGCTTTATAATCAGACAGTGCTTTTCGGGCGATAGCAAAATACTCTTTCGCATTAGCCGGCGCGCTCGCTTCTTTTGCAGGATCAAGCCAGTAGTCGGCCTCCCCCTGCGGTACGTAGACGGTGGCATTGGGGAACAACGCTTTACCGTCTGCATCGCTCAGGCCACACACGTGGTCAAGATGCAGGTGAGTCAGGAAAATGGTATCAACCTGCTCGGGACGATAGCCTGATGCTTTCATATTGTTAACCAGCTGGCCGGCCGTTTCCGGCACGCAGTGCCCCGCTCCGCTGTCAATCATGACCAGATGTTTACCGGTATTAACCAGGAAAGCGTTAAAGGCGGTCGGCATGCGGTCGGCATCGATTTTATGCTGAGCCAGCAGTTTACGAACCTTGTCGTCTGAAAGACCGTGGAGTAATGACGGCGAAAGGTCGTTATAGCCGTCGAACAGCGCCGTGACCTCATATTCCCCTACCGCCAGACGATAATAGCCTGGGACCTGCTGCTTCACCTGTGCAGGTGCGTCAGCCCAGGCGGCACTTACCAATAACAGGCTGCTGAATGCCAGAACCGTTTTCAACTTTTTCATCTTCACTCCAGATTGATATTTTTCAGGTTGTGAAGAGACTATGGCAGCGTAACGATAAATACTGTAGATATGTCCTTTGATAAGTCAGCATAACGAAAAACGAAACAATGAAACTGGAAGACGTAGAAGTGTTTGTCGAAGCCATTAAGGCGGGTAGCCTGGCGGGCGCCGCGCGTCGGCTCTCAATGAGCGCCATGGCGGCGTCACGCTCTCTTAACAATCTTGAGGCTGAGCTGGGGGTCAGGCTGGTGCATCGCACCACGCGATCCCTTTCACCCACCAGCGATGGTGACGTTTTTTTGCCGCATGCGCAGGCGTTGCTGGAAGATAAAAATAACGCGCTGGCCGATCTGTTTCCTGATGGTACGCACCTGTCCGGACGCCTTCGCATTACCGCCTCAGCGGCGTTTGGACGCAAGATCGTTGCACCGATGTTGGCGCTGTTTATGCAGCAACATCCTGCCCTGCAGGTCGACCTGCTGGCAACCGATGAGCAAATTGATATTGTCGGGAAAGGCATAGACGTGGCGTTACGCATTGCACCGCTGCGCGATAACCGGTTAGTCGCACACCGCATCTGTGATAACCCCCGCGAGCTTTGCGCCAGCGCGGAGTATCTCGCCGCGTACGGTTCACCGAAATTGCTTAACGATCTGGCTGGACATAGCTGCCTGGCCACATCAGATACGACACACTGGTCGTTTGAGAAGGGTGAACAGCGCTACAAACAAAAGGTGTCAGGCCGATTCTCGGCTAACTCTATTGAGGCGATTTTCGAGGCTTGTCTGGGGGGACTCGGCATCGCAAATTTATCTCGCTGGTACGTAGAGCCTGCCATTGCTGAGGGTAAACTCGTGCGGATCGTCCTGGAAGATGCTCAGCCGGAATCGCTGGCCATTTGGGCGGTTTACCCGACCTCCCGGCTGATCCCGGCAAAAGTACGAAAATTTGTAGAAGCCCTGGAGACACATCTGACGCTCAACCCGCTTACGCAGCAGAGCTGAATTATTTCACCGTCACCAGCCGCGCCGCCACAATCTGGTGCCCGGACTGGACGTCCGTGTTGTCGATGCGCTGCATAATTCTGTCTGCCAGCGTGTAGCCCATCTCCCGCGCAGGGGTGGTAGCCCAGACGATGGGGAGATCGTCCAGCGCGTTTTCACCAACGTCGGCAAACGCCCCTAACGCCACCTGATGGCCGAAGAAGGTTTCCACCCCGCCCTCGCCGCTCTGACGCCCGGCGCGGATCAGGCCAAACCAGGCCCCCATGGCAATCACATCGTTGTAGCAAATCACGGCGCTGATCGTCGGATTGCTTCGCAGCAGCGCGCCTATCGCTTCCGCCGCTTTCTTCTGGCTAGATTCACACTCCACGACCCATTCGCTGTGGAACGGTAGGCCGTATTTAATCAGCGTCGCGCAGTAACCGCCGACCCGCTCGGCGCGCGTCAGGGAGGAGCTTTTCCCTCCCAGCCAGGCAATGCGCTGATGCCCGCGGCGAATAAGATGTTCGGTCAACATTTGCGCGGCCTGCATGTTATCCGGGCGCAGCGTATCGGCCTCGTCCAGATAGCTGGCGCGCGAGGCGAACACCAGCGGCACGCCTTTTTCGGCGGCACGCTCGCACAGTTCGCTACCCACGCCCGACGCTCCGGCGACGATCACTCCGTCAACCCCCTGGGTCAGCAGCATATCGAGACGGGAGAGAAGCTGCCCGGCCTCGCGCCCGCCGTGCAGCAGAAAGACCATCCGCCCCTGCGCTTCCAGCGCTTCGGTTAACCCGGCGGTCAGCTCCGCATAGAAAGGTGACGTCAGGTCGCGGACAATCAGGCCAATCACCCCGCTTTGCCCGCCGCGCAGCGCCGACGCCTGACGGTTACGCACAAAGCCCAGCTGTTCAACCGCCTCGTTCACCCTCTGGCCGGTTGCGGGCGAGATGCGCCCTTTACCACTGAGCACGAGAGAAACGGTGCTGACGGAAACCCCCGCCGCCAGCGCGACATCGTTGATGGTGACTTTTTTCGCTACAGCCATGTGTCAGCGTGACTCCCTGAAATGAGATCGGTAAAACGTTTTATCAATACGTTATCTTTATACTACCAGTCAAAGCCTGAGAATGTGATTTAGCGCGCACTAAACTTTGATAAAACGTTTTATCTTCTCGCAGCATTGAAGCAGGCAAACTGATTTTAACAATAAAGGAGTCGTTTTATGACGGCGAAAACAGCACAAAAAATATCGCTGTGGGAGTTTTTCCAGCAACTGGGTAAAACCTTTATGCTGCCCGTGGCGCTCCTCTCGTTCTGCGGGATCATGCTCGGGATCGGCAGCTCGCTGAGCAGTAAAGACGTCATCACGCTGATCCCGTTCCTCGGTACTCCCGTGCTGCAGGCGATCTTTATCTGGATGAGTAAGGTCGGCTCCTTCGCGTTTAGCTTCCTGCCCGTGATGTTCTGCATCGCCATCCCGCTGGGCCTGGCCCGCGAGAATAAAGGCGTCGCGGCCTTTGCCGGGTTTGTGGGTTACGCCGTGATGAACCTGGCGGTTAACTTCTGGCTGACCGCGAAAGGCATTCTGCCGACGACCGATGCTGCCGTGCTGAAGGCCAACAACATTCAGAGCGTGATTGGCATCCAGTCTATTGATACCGGGATCCTCGGAGCGGTGATCGCCGGGGTCATTATCTGGATGCTGCACGAGCGCTTCCACAATATCCGCCTGCCGGATGCCCTGGCCTTCTTCGGCGGTACCCGCTTCGTGCCGATTGTCACCCTGGTAGTTATGGGTCTGTTCGGCCTGATCATTCCGCTGATCTGGCCGGTCTTTGCGATGGGCATCAACGGCATTGGCCGCATCATCAACGGCGCGGGAGATTTTGGTCCGATGATCTTCGGCACCGGCGAGCGTCTGCTGCTGCCGTTCGGCCTGCAGCATATCCTGGTGGCCCTGATTCGCTTCACCGAAGCGGGCGGTACCATGGAGGTGTGCGGTCACGACGTGAGCGGTGCGCTGACCATCTTCCAGGCGCAGCTGAGCTGTCCGACTACCCACGGCTTCTCTGAAAGCGCCACCCGCTTCCTGTCTCAGGGTAAAATGCCGGCCTTCCTCGGCGGCCTGCCGGGTGCCGCGCTGGCGATGTACCACTGCGCGCGCCCGGAAAACCGACATAAAATTAAAGGGCTGCTGATCTCCGGCGTGATTGCCTGCGTCGTGGGCGGCACCACCGAGCCTATCGAATTCCTGTTCCTGTTTGTTGCGCCGGTGCTGTATCTCATCCACGCGGTGCTGACCGGTCTGGGCTTCACCGTGATGGCGGTGCTGGGCGTTACCATCGGCAACACTGACGGCAACGTGATCGACTTCGTGGTGTTCGGGATCCTGCACGGCCTGTCGACTAAGTGGTATCTGGTCCCTGTCGTGGCGGCAATCTGGTTTGCGGTGTACTACGGGATCTTCCGCTTCGCCATCACCCGCTTTAACCTGAAAACGCCAGGACGCGATATTGATACGGCCCCCAGCGTTGAGCAGGCGGTTGCCGGTACCGTGGGCAAATCCGGCTATAACACCCCTGCCATTCTGGCGGCGCTGGGCGGTGCGGATAACATCACCTCGCTGGATAACTGCATTACCCGCCTGCGTTTGTCGGTGGCGGATATGTCAAAAGTGGATACCAACGCCCTCAAGGCCAACCGGGCCATCGGTGTGGTACAGTTAAACCAGCACAATTTGCAGGTGGTTATCGGCCCGCAGGTACAGTCAGTGAAAGATGAGCTGGCGACCCTGATGCGAACAGTAGAAGCCTGATGCCTCAGCCCCCTCACCATGAGGGGGTTTTACGTTAAGGATTAAAGCATGTTTGATTTCTCAACCGTCGTGGATCGACACGGCACCTGGTGTACGCAGTGGGACTATGTCGCCGACCGCTTTGGCGCGGCGGATCTGCTGCCCTTCACCATCTCGGATATGGATTTCGCCACCGCCCCCTGCATAATCGACGCGCTGCAACAGCGCATTCATCACGGCGTGTTTGGCTATAGCCGCTGGAAAAACGACGAGTTTCTCGCCGCCGTCGCACACTGGTTCCAGCAGCGCTTTAACATCCGAATTGATACCGAAAGCGTGGTTTATGGCCCCTCCGTCATCTACATGGTCTCGGAACTGATTCGCCTCTGGTCAAAACCCGGCGACGGCGTGGTGGTTCACACCCCGGCATACGATGCCTTTTACAAAGCCATAGAGGGTAACGGGCGTCGTGTTGTGGCGGTTGAAATGGAAAAACAGGCCGCTGGCTGGCAGGGCAATATGGCAGCCCTCGAAGCGGTGCTGGCGAAACCGGAAAACAAAATTTTGCTGCTGTGCAGCCCGCAGAATCCGACCGGCAAGGTCTGGACGCGGGATGAATTGACGCAGATGGCGGAACTCTGCGAGCGCTATGACGTGGCGGTTATCAGCGATGAAATCCATATGGACATGGTGTGGGGAGAACATCGTCACACGCCGTGGACCGCAGTGGCGCGGAGCAAATGGACGCTTCTGACCTCCGGTTCGAAAAGCTTTAACATTCCGGCGCTGACGGGGGCTTATGGCCTGATCGGCGATGAAGAGAGCCGTAACGGCTATCTCAGTGCGCTAAAAGGACGGGATGGGCTCTCTTCCCCTTCCGTGCTGGCGCTGACGGCCCATATCGCCGCCTATCAGCAGGGAGAGCCGTGGCTGGATGCCTTGCGTCGTTATCTGGAAGAGAATCTGTTGTATATCGCACAGGAATTAAACAGTGCTTTTCCGAAACTGAACTGGCAGCCGCCGGAAGCAACCTATCTGGCCTGGATTGACCTGCGCCCGCTGAACATTGACGACAGGGCACTGCAAAAAGTGCTGATCGCTCAGCAAAAGGTCGCCATTATGCCGGGATATACCTACGGGGAAGAGGGAAATGGCTTCGTGCGCTTAAATGCGGGCTGCCCGCGTAGCAAGCTGGAGCAAGGGGTTCAGCGCCTCATCGCCGGGATCAATACGCTCCTGTAATTTGTTTGCGCAACGGAATATTCCCTTGCGCAAATAGCTTTTTACCCCGTTTTGTTTTTATAATATGGCGCACTTTAACCCGAAAAGAGTGCGACCATGATTGATACACGCCTGCCCTTAACTGATATTCATCGTCACCTTGACGGTAACATTCGTGCCCAAACCATCCTCGATCTTGGCCGCCAGTTCAACTTAACGCTTCCCGCTCAGACGCTTGAGTCGTTGATCCCACACGTACAGGTTACCTCCAATGAACCAGACCTGGTCAGCTTCCTGAGCAAACTCGACTGGGGCGTGAAGATGCTGGCCTCGCTGGATGCCTGCCGCCGCGTGGCGTTTGAGAACATTGAAGACGCGGCCCGTAACGGCCTGCACTACGTCGAGCTGCGCTTCTCGCCGGGCTATATGGCGATGACCCACAGCCTGCCCGTTGCAGGCGTGGTGGAGGCCGTCATTGAAGGCGTCCGTGAAGGGTGTAAAACCTTCGACGTTCAGGCCCGCCTGATCGGCATTATGAGCCGCACGTTCGGCGAAGCCGCCTGCCTGCAGGAGCTGGAAGCGCTGCTGGCCCATCGCGATGCCATCACCGCCGTCGATCTCGCCGGTGACGAGCTGGGCTTCCCGGGCAGTCTGTTCCTCTCCCACTTCAACCGCGCGCGCGATGCCGGCTGGCACATTACGGTGCATGCAGGTGAAGCGGCTGGCCCGGAAAGCATCTGGCAGGCCATCCGTGAGCTGGGCGCCGAGCGTATCGGCCACGGCGTGAAGGCGGTAGAAGACCGCGCGCTGATGGATTTCCTGGCGGAGCAGCGCATCGGCATTGAGTCGTGCCTGACGTCCAACATTCAGACCAGCACCGTAGCAACGCTGGCGCAGCACCCGCTGAAAACGTTCCTTGAGCACGGCGTGCTGGCCTCGCTGAACACGGACGATCCGGCGGTTCAGGGCGTGGATATCATCCACGAGTACAACATTGCCGCCCCGCAGGCGGGCCTGAGCCGCGAGCAGATCCGTCAGGCGCAGATCAACGGGCTGGAGATCGCCTTCCTTACGCCTGCAGAGAAGCAGGCGCTGCGGGATAAGGTGGCAACCGCGTAAACCCTTTGCCGGGTGGCTTCTACGCCTTACCCGGCATACAAAAGCATTTAAAACTTATGCCAGACAGAGCGTGGCGCGATGTTTGGCAGATTCAATCCCCAGCTCAATCAGCTCCATAATCTGAATCGCCTGGCTGGCCGGAACCGGGTTCTCCCCCGTTCCATTAAGCGCATCGCGGATGGCAGCATAATAAGCCGGATAGTTACCCGGGATCGTTAACAAGGTTTCCTCAACCAGCTCCTCACCTTCCGTCCGTGTCACGACGCCATCGCGCATATCATAGCCCCAGTCTTCCTGCGGCAGACGTTCACCGTTTTTGAGGCGATCTTCCTGCGGATCGAGGCCAAACTTCACGTAGCTCCCGCGCGTGCCGTGGATGATATAGCGGGCAGATTCCGCGGCCGCGACCATCGTGCCGTGCAGCACAATCCGCCGCTGCGGGTAACTCAACACCGCGTGGAAGTAATCGGTTGTCTGCGCCCCGGGCCTGAGCTGGGCCAGATCGACTGTCATGCTCACCGGCAGCCCAAACAGATTCACGGCCTGGTCCAGCAGATGCGGGGCTAAATCGTACCAGATGCCGCTGCCCGGACCGGCCTGCTCGCGCCAGCGGTTTCTCACCTGCGGACGGAAGCGGTCAAAATGCGATTCAAAAAAAACGATCTCTCCTAGCGTGCCTTCCCCAAGAAGCGTTTTAACCGTCAGGAAGTCGCTGTCCCACCTGCGGTTATGGAAAACGGACAGCACTCTGCCCAGGCTTTTTGCCAGCGCCTCCAGCTCACGCGCCTGTGACAACGTCACGGTGAAGGGTTTGTCAACAACGACGTGCTTCCCGGCTTCCAGCGCGGCTTTCGCCAGCGGGAAGTGCGTGTCGTTCGGGGTGGGAATAACAATTAAATCGATATTCGGATCGTTGAAAAGGTGTTTAGGCTCGGAGACAACCGGCACTGCGGGCCAGTCAGCGTGGACTTTGGCGGCGTCGCTGCTGGATACCGCCGCCAGCGCCATTCCCGGCGTTCCGGCTATCAGAGGCGCATGAAACGTTTTGCTCGCGTACCCGTAGCCTATAAGCCCGACGCGGATGTTATCACTCATCGTGTTGTCCTCCTTTTGCGTTTCTTATTTCATACTGGCCTTTCTGGCATTGCCCTCATTAATAATGAGCCATGGCGCTTAAAATAGCAGGCTGTACCGGCTATTTTTGTTACATAGTATTAACCTTCTGATTTTGTTTAAGGGAATCGTTCCCAAAGCGCTTGCCGTCAGAGAAACAGCGCTGTAACATTTGCGACCTGTATTTATGGATAAATTACAACAGTGAATCATGGCATCAATTATTAATCGAATCATTGAATTAGCGGGATGGATTGTTCTTGGGGTTTCGGTCATTTTGCTCGGCGTAGCCAGCCATATTGATAACTACCAGCCGCCGGAGCCTGCTGCCGTCACCCATCCTAAGTAACCGGTTGCTGCTTTAAAGAGTGACATAATGTGTCAGTTTCGTATTGCCAGCCCTGGTGAACGCGGTTAACCTTCTCTTCCAGGCATCACCTTCGGTGCCTGAATTTCAGCAAAGAAAACTCCTAATTTCGTCGCGTTATCTGAGTGGGCTGTTTACGTCTGTATTAATCCGTTTATTATTCGACCGAATTACCTTAACTGGTATTACTCACTTTTATATGGAAAATTATTAATATGACAGTTCAGGACTATTTATTAAAATTTCGCAAGATCAATTCGCTTGAGAGCCTGGAAAAACTGTTTGACCATCTGAACTACACCCTGTCGGATAATCAGGACATTATCAATATGTATCGCGCCGCTGACCATCGCCGTGCGGAGCTGGTCTCCGGCGGACGCTTGTTCAACGTCGGCGAGGTGCCGAAGTCCGTATGGCGTTACGTTTTATAAGAAAGTAGCCATCCGCGCGAAATGTTATATACTCTCCGCCCTGCAAACTGGCTGTACAACATTTCGCGCAGATAATGGGAGAGTTCATGACCGCAACGCCTGGAGAACGCATCGGAGGCTGGTTAATCGCCCCACTGGCATGGCTGCTGGTTGCCTTATTAAGCGCATCGCTTGCGCTGCTGCTTTATACCACCGCATTGATTACCCCTCACGCTATTCAGACCCTGATGTCGCAAAGCGTGCTGAATATAGCGATGTGGTTTGTGTCGTTCGTTTTCGCGATTGGGATGTGGTACTACACCCTGTGGCTGACTATCGCCTTCTTTAAGCGCCGCAAGAGTGTGCCTAAGCACTACATTATCTGGCTGCTCATTTCGGTTCTGCTGGCGGTGAAGGCATTTGCTTTTTCGCCCGTATCAGACGCGCTTGCTGTCCGCCAGCTGCTTTTCCCGTTACTGGCTGCGGCGCTGCTGGTGCCCTATTTCAAACGTTCATCGCGTGTGAAAAACACCTTCGTGAACCCGTAATAACCTTACAGATAACCTGTTGTCGCCTGCCCCGGTTTGTCCGATAATAGGCGGCTTTTTTATTTCAGGCTAAATAATGACCGATTACTTACTGCTCTTTGTCGGCACCGTGCTCGTTAACAACTTCGTTCTGGTGAAGTTCCTTGGTCTGTGCCCGTTTATGGGCGTGTCCAAAAAGCTGGAAACGGCGATGGGCATGGGGCTTGCGACGACCTTCGTCATGACGCTGGCGTCTATCTGCGCGTGGTTGATTGACACCTGGATCCTCATTCCGCTGGGGTTAATCTATCTCCGCACGCTGGCGTTTATTCTGGTCATTGCGGTGGTGGTGCAATTTACCGAAATGGTGGTGCGTAAAACCAGCCCGGCGCTCTATCGCCTGCTGGGTATCTTCCTGCCGCTGATCACCACCAACTGCGCGGTGCTTGGCGTGGCGCTGCTGAACATCAACCTTGGCCATAACTTCATGCAGTCGGCGCTGTACGGTTTCTCCGCCGCTGTCGGTTTCTCATTCGTTATGGTGCTGTTCGCGTCGATTCGCGAACGTCTGGCAGCAGCGGATATCCCTGCGCCATTTCGCGGTAATGCCATTGCGCTGGTGACCGCGGGTTTAATGTCTCTGGCCTTTATGGGCTTTAGTGGTCTGGTGAAGTTGTAATGAGTGCTATCTGGATTGCCATCGCCTCTATCAGCGTCCTGGGGTTGGTGTTTGGCCTTATCCTGGGCTACGCCTCCCGCCGTTTCGCGGTAGAGGACGATCCTGTTGTTGAAAAAATTGATGAGCTTTTGCCGCAAAGTCAGTGTGGACAGTGCGGCTACCCGGGCTGCCGCCCTTACGCTGAAGCGGTAGGCATTCAGGGTGAAAAAATTAACCGCTGTGCGCCCGGCGGCGAAGCGGTGATGCTGAAAATTGCCGCCCTGCTTAACGTCGATCCGCAGCCCGTTGATGGCGATGCGGAAGTCCAGGAGCCGGTCCGTGCCCTCGCGGTGATCGACGAAGCAAACTGCATCGGCTGCACCAAATGTATTCAGGCCTGTCCGGTCGACGCCATTGTTGGCGCAACGCGCGCCATGCACACCGTTGTGGCGGATCTCTGCACCGGCTGTAACCTCTGCGTGGCCCCCTGCCCGACGCAATGTATAGAGCTGCGCCCGGTTGAAACGACTACCGAAAGCTGGAAGTGGGATCTTCAAACCATTCCGGTTCGCAATATTCCTGTGGAACAACATGCTTAAGTTATTTTCTGCTTTCAGAAAAGAGAAGATCTGGGACTTTGACGGCGGTATCCATCCGCCAGAGATGAAAACCCAGTCCAACGGCACGCCGCTGCGTCAAATTCCGCTGGCGACGCGTTACGTCATGCCGCTCAAGCAGCATATTGGCGCTGAGGGCGAGCTGTGCGTGAAAGAAGGCGATACGGTGCTGCGCGGTCAGCCGCTGACCTTCGGACGCGGACGTATGCTGCCGGTACACGCCCCTACTTCCGGGAAAGTGGTGGCTATTGCCCCTCATACGGTGGCGCATCCGTCCGCGCTGTCAGAACTGAGCGTGATTATTGAAGCCGACGGCGAAGATCGCTGGATTGACCGTGACGGCTGGAGCGACTACCGCAGCCAGAGCCGCGAAGCGCTCATCGAGCGTATTCATCAGTTCGGCGTCGCCGGGCTTGGCGGCGCGGGCTTCCCGACCGGCGTCAAGCTGCGCGGCGGTGGCGATAAGATTCAGACGCTGATTATCAACGCCGCCGAATGCGAGCCGTACATCACCGCCGACGATCGTCTGATGCAGGATTGCGCCGCCCAGGTGGTGGAAGGCATCCGCATCCTTGCGCACATTCTGCAGCCGCGGGAAGTGCTGATCGGTATCGAAGACAATAAACCGCAGGCTATTTCAATGCTGCGCGCCGTGCTGGCCGGTAGCCATGATATCGCCCTGCGCGTTATTCCGACCAAGTACCCCTCTGGCGGCGCAAAGCAGTTGACGCAAATCCTCACCGGCAAGCAGGTCCCGCACGGCGGACGCTCATCGGATATCGGCGTGCTGATGCAAAACGTCGGCACCGCTTACGCCGTCAAGCGTGCGGTGATTGACGGCGAGCCGTTGACCGAGCGCGTGGTAACGCTGACCGGAGAGTCTGTCTCTCGTCCGGGTAACGTCTGGGCGCGCCTCGGCACGCCGGTGCGCCATCTGCTGGAACAGGCTGAATTTTGCCCGGCCAGCGACCAGATGGTGATCATGGGCGGTCCGCTGATGGGCTTTACCCTGCCGTGGCTCGACGTTCCGGTAGTGAAAATCACCAACTGCCTGCTCGCCCCTTCCCCAACCGAAATGGGGGAGGAGCAGGAAGAGAAAGGCTGCATCCGCTGCAGCGCCTGTGCCGATGCCTGCCCGGCGGATCTCCTCCCGCAGCAGCTGTACTGGTACAGCAAAGGCCAGCTGCACGACAAGGCGAAAGCCCATAACCTGGCCGACTGCATCGAATGCGGCGCCTGCGCCTGGGTCTGCCCAAGCAACATTCCGCTGGTGCAGTACTTCCGCCAGGAGAAGGCCGAGATTTATGCCATCTCCATGGAAGAAAAACGCGCCGCGGAAGCCAAGGCACGTTTCGAAGCGCGTCAGGCGCGTCTCGAACGTGAGAAGATGGCTCGTCAGGAGCGACATAAGCAGGCCGCCGTTCAGCCTGCCGGGAAAGATCAGGATGCAATCAACGCCGCACTGGCGCGCGTTCGCGAGAAAAAAGCCAGTGCCGCCCAGACGCTGGTGATCCAGGCCGGTGAAAAACCGGATAACAGCGAAGCGATTGCCGCCCGCGAAGCGCGTAAAGCTGCGGCCCGCGCCCGTCAGGCGGAAAAAGCGCAAGCGGCGCAGCCGGAAGCTGAAATCGATCCACGCAAAGCCGCCGTCGAAGCGGCGATTGCCCGTGCCAAAGCGCGCAAGGCCGGGGAGCAGCCTGTGGTGGTTGAACAGGAACCGGTCGATCCGCGTAAAGCTGCCGTTGAAGCGGCGATTGCCCGCGCCAAAGCGCGCAAAGCAGCGCAGCAGGCGCCAGCCGCAGAACCTGAAGCACCGGTCGACCCACGTAAAGCCGCCGTTGAAGCGGCGATTGCCCGCGCCAAAGCGCGCAAAGCAGCACAGCAGGAAGAGCAGCCGCAGGCCGCCAACGATGACCCGCGCAAGGCCGCCGTCGCCGCCGCCATTGCGCGCGTTCAGGCAAAGAAAGCCGCACAGCAAGCCGTAAACGAGGATTAAATGGTTTTCAGAATCGCAAGTTCCCCTTACACCCACAATCAGCGCCAGACCTCGCGCATCATGATGCTGGTCTGCCTGGCGGCGCTGCCGGGCATTGCCGTTCAGTGCTGGTTTTTCGGCTGGGGAACCCTGTTCCAGATAGCTCTTGGATGCGCCAGCGCCGTCGCGGCGGAAGCCCTCGTGCTGAAGCTGCGCAAGATGGCGGTTTCCCGCATCCTGGCCGACAACTCCGCGCTGCTGACCGGCCTGCTGCTGGCCATCAGCATTCCCCCGCTTGCCCCGTGGTGGATGGTGGTGCTCGGCACCGTGTTTGCCGTGATTATTGCCAAACAGCTCTATGGCGGCCTCGGTCATAACCCGTTTAACCCGGCGATGATTGGCTACGTAGTGCTGCTGATCTCCTTCCCGGTACAGATGACCAGCTGGCTGCCACCGCACGAGATTGCAGCCACGGTGCCCGGCTTTATGGATGCTCTGCAGGTGATCTTTACCGGCCATACGGCGCTGGGTGCTGATATGAACGCGCTGCGTATGGGCGTGGACGGTATCAGCCAGGCGACGCCGCTCGATACGTTTAAAACGTCCCTGCACGCCGGGCACAGCGTTGAGCAAATCATGAAGTCCGCCATCTACAGCGGCGTGCTGGCGGGCGCGGGCTGGCAGTGGGTCAACCTGGCGTATCTGCTGGGCGGCCTGTTCCTGTTGCAGCAGAAGGCCATCCGCTGGCATATTCCGGTCAGCTTCCTGGTAACGCTGGCGGTCTGCGCCACGCTGGGCTGGGTATTCTCTCCTGAATCCCTGGCCAGCCCGCAGATGCACCTGCTCTCCGGCGCGACCATGCTGGGTGCCTTCTTTATCCTGACGGATCCGGTGACGGCCTCAACGACTAACCGCGGACGCCTGATCTTCGGCGCGCTGGCTGGCCTGCTGGTTTGGCTCATCCGCAGCTTCGGCGGCTACCCGGACGGCGTGGCCTTTGCCGTCCTGCTCGCCAACATTACCGTTCCGCTCATCGACTATTACACGCGTCCGCGCGTGTACGGCCATCGCTAAGGGTTTCGCCATGTTAAAAACGATGCAAAAACACGGCGTCACGCTGGCTGTCTTCGCCGCGGTCCTGACGGGGCTGACGGCACTGGTTAATGCGTTGACCAAAACGACCATCGAAGAACAGGCCTCGAAGCAGCAAAAGGCGCTGTTCGATCAGGTGATCCCGTCCGATTTCTACGATAATGACCTGCAAAAAAGCTGCTTTGTGGTAGACGCGCCGCAGCTTGGGAAAGGCCCGCACCGCCTCTTTATCGCCCGCAAAGGGGATAAACCGGTCGGCGCGGTGATGGAAGCAACCGCGCCTGACGGCTATTCCGGCGCCATTCAGCTGCTCGTGGGCAGCGATTTCTCCGGTACCATCCTGGGCACCCGCGTGACGGAACATCATGAAACGCCGGGTCTTGGCGACAAAATTGAAACCCGTCTGAGCGACTGGATTTTGCACTTTGCCGGTAAAGTGATCCATGGTGAAGATGACACCGCGTTTGCGGTGAAGAAAGACGGCGGCGAGTTTGACCAGTTCACCGGGGCGACCATCACCCCGCGGGCGGTGGTAAACGCCGTAAAACGAGCCGGGCTGTACGCTGAAACGCTGCCCGCGCAGATCAACAATCTTCCGGCCTGTGAGGAGTAATCATGAGCCAGGTTAAAGAGGTTATTGTCCAGGGATTGTGGAAGAACAACTCCGCGCTGGTACAGCTTCTGGGTATGTGCCCCCTGCTGGCGGTGACATCCACCGCCACCAACGCGCTCGGTCTGGGTCTGGCAACCACGCTGGTATTGACCCTGACCAACCTCTCCATCTCTGCCCTGCGACGCTGGACGCCGTCGGAAATTCGTATTCCGATTTACGTCATGATCATTGCGTCGGTGGTCAGTATTGTCCAGATGCTGATTAACGCCTACGCGTTTGGTCTGTACCAGTCGCTCGGGATCTTCATTCCTCTTATCGTCACCAACTGTATTGTGGTCGGGCGTGCGGAAGCGTTCGCGGTGAAAAACAGCCCGGCCATGTCGGCGCTGGATGGTTTTTCCATTGGCATGGGCGCCACGTGCGCCATGTTCGTGCTGGGCTCGCTGCGTGAAATCCTCGGCAACGGTACGCTGTTCGACGGCGCAGATGCGCTGCTGGGCGGCTGGGCTAAAGCGCTGCGCGTTGAGGTGTTTCACACCGATACGCCGTTCCTGCTGGCGATGCTGCCGCCCGGCGCGTTTATTGGCCTCGGCATGATGCTGGCAATAAAATACCTGATTGATGAGAAACGTAAGCGCCGCGCGGCTGAGCGCAGCGTTCTGGAAGGGACACCCGAGAAGGCCTCATGAATAAAGAAAAGCGCATTGCGATCCTGACCCGTCTGCGGGACGAGAACCCGCACCCGACGACGGAGCTGAATTTTACCTCCCCGTTTGAGCTGCTGATCGCGGTGTTGCTCTCTGCGCAGGCGACCGACGTGAGCGTCAATAAAGCCACTGCCCTGCTCTATCCGGTCGCCAATACGCCGAAGGCCATGCTGGAGCTGGGCGTGGAAGGTGTGAAGTCCTATATCAAAACCATCGGCCTGTTTAACAGCAAAGCCGAGAACGTAATTAAGACCTGTCGGATCCTGCTGGAACAGCACGGAGGCGAAGTACCGGAAGATCGCGCCGCGCTGGAAGCCTTGCCGGGCGTGGGGCGTAAAACCGCGAACGTTGTGCTCAATACCGCGTTTGGCTGGCCGACCATCGCCGTTGATACGCATATATTCCGCGTCTCAAACCGGACCAACTTCGCCCCAGGGAAAAATGTCGAGCAGGTAGAAGAGAAGCTGTTAAAAGTGGTTCCTGCCGAATTCAAGGTTGACTGCCACCACTGGCTGATTTTGCACGGTCGTTACACGTGTATTGCGCGTAAACCTCGCTGCGGCTCCTGCATTATCGAAGATCTCTGCGAATACAAAGAAAAAGTGTATTCCTGAACGTTATTACCACATCAAAAGAAGGGTGATGGTGCACGCTTCTTTTGACCGTTATTTGTCCGCCTTTCGTTTCCTCTGACCTGTCACTTCTTCGGTTCTTTAACGCTTAAACAGGTTAATAGTTTTTTCATAGCCAAAAATTTCTATACATCTGTGATCGCGATCACCCTGATAACTTCATGTTGTATTTTTGTTGTCAAAATCGACCTAAACCCTTTGTCTGACAAGACACCCTTCTTTTTTTACCGACGATAAGACCAGTGATTTTTCAGATTATGGGCTATATCACTGCCAGAAGCGGCAAATAGCAGAACATATCGCCATTCACCGGTCCGTACCGGTCATAAGCAGTCGAAAAAACTACCTTTACTCACCTTATAAAATTTAACGCTGAATAACATTTGCATGAACCGACGATTATACCATCTCAGATATATGTAACAGATTATTACAAACGTATTGCCAGATGGGGCAGGATAGTGAACATTACCCGCCGTTTCTCCTCCCAATATAACTATAAGGCGTATGGACTACGGCCATCACGCTATGAACACCCCCGTTAATATGGGATGTAAAAAAAGAGGTATATGTGTCGACTGCAAACAATAAACCAACAGATGAAAGCGTGAGTCTGAACGCTTTTAAACAACCTAAAGCGTTTTATCTCATCTTCTCTATCGAGTTATGGGAGCGTTTTGGTTACTACGGCCTGCAAGGGATCATGGCGGTTTACCTGGTAAAACAGCTGGGTATGTCCGAAGCCGATTCCATCACGCTGTTCTCCTCCTTCAGTGCCCTCGTCTACGGTCTGGTTGCTATCGGCGGCTGGCTGGGTGATAAAGTTCTGGGTACTAAGCGCGTCATTATGCTGGGCGCCATTGTTCTGGCGATTGGCTATGGACTGGTAGCATGGTCAGGGCATGATGCCGCTGTCGTGTATATGGGCATGGCTACGATCGCCGTGGGTAACGGTCTGTTCAAAGCGAACCCGTCTTCTCTGCTCTCTACCTGCTACAGCAAAGATGACCCGCGTCTGGACGGTGCATTTACCATGTACTACATGTCTATCAACATCGGTTCCTTCTTTTCCATGCTGGCAACCCCATGGCTGGCCGCGAAATTCGGCTGGAGCGTGGCGTTTGCGCTGAGCTTCGTGGGTATGCTGATCACCGTGGTAAACTTCCTGTTCTGCCGCAACTGGGTGAAAGACTACGGTTCAAAACCAGACTTCGAGCCTGTCCACATGGGCAAGCTGCTGGCTACCATCGTGGGCGTTGTCGTCCTGGCGGCGATCGCCACCTGGCTGCTGCACAACCAGGGTATCGCTCGTGCCGTTCTGGGCGTCGTTGCGCTGGGCATCGTGGTCATCTTCGCAAAAGAAGCGTTCGCTATGAAGGGTGCAGCCCGTCGTAAGATGATTGTGGCGTTCATTCTGATGCTGGAAGCGATTATCTTCTTCGTGCTGTACAGCCAGATGCCAACCTCTCTGAACTTCTTCGCTATTCGTAACGTTGAGCACTCTATCCTGGGTATCGCATTCGAACCCGAGCAGTTCCAGGCGCTGAACCCCTTCTGGATCATGATCGGTTCCCCGATTCTGGCCGCAATCTATAACAAGATGGGCGATCGTCTGCCAATGCCGCACAAGTTCGCGGTGGGTATGGTGCTCTGTTCTGGTGCGTTCCTGGTGCTGCCGCTGGGGACTAAGTTTGCGTCCGACGCCGGTATCGTGTCCGTTAACTGGCTGATCCTGAGCTACGCGCTGCAGTCTATCGGCGAACTGATGATCTCCGGTCTGGGTCTGGCGATGGTTGCACAGCTGGTTCCACAGCGTCTGATGGGCTTCATTATGGGTAGCTGGTTCCTGACCACTGCCGGTGCGGCGATCATCGCCGGTAAGATCGCGAACCTGATGGCTGTGCCAGAAAACGTGACCGATCCGCTGCTCTCCCTGAACGTCTACGGTACCGTGTTCATGCAGATTGGTATCGCTACGGCGGTTATCGCGGCGCTGATGCTGCTGACCGCCCCGAAACTGAATCGAATGACTCAGGACGACGACAAGACGGCGGAAGCGAACAAAACCGCTACCGCGTGATATCTGAGAGAAACGACAGAACAGAAGCCGCTAAGAGATTAGCGGCTTTTTTTTTGTCCCTTCGCGCACTAACATAGCTGAAACCTCAGCAAAAAGGAGTTACCGATGAAACTGTTCTACAAACCGGGCGCGTGCTCTCTTGCTTCCCATATCACCCTGCGCGAGAGCGGCAAAGATTTCACGCTGGATGGCGTTGATCTGATGAAAAAGCGACTGGAAAACGGGGATGACTTTTTTGCGATTAACCCAAAAGGGCAAGTTCCGGCCCTGCTGTTGGATGACGGAACTCTGCTGACCGAAGGCGTGGCGATTATGCAGTTCCTGGCGGACAACGTACCGGATCGCCAGCTCCTTGCCCCTACCGGCAGCGTCGCACGTTATAAAACGCTGGAGTGGTTGAACTATATCGCCACCGAGCTGCACAAAGGTTTTACCCCCCTCTTCCGCCCGGATACGCCGGAAGAGTACAAGCCGACCGTGCGAGCTCTGCTGGAGAAAAAGCTGCAGTATGTTAACGAATCGCTGAAAGACGATCAGTGGATTTGTGGTTCACGCTTCACCATTGCCGACGCGTACCTGTTTACCGTACTGCGCTGGGCGCGTGCGGTTAAGCTGAACCTGGAAGGGTTGGACCACATCGCATCGTATATGGCGCGCGTGGCGGAGCGTCCAGCGGTGGCCGCGGCGCTAAAAGCGGAAGGGTTGAATTAAGCGAGGCGTCTGTGTTGCCGGGTGGCGCTGACGCTCACCCGGCCTACGAACTCTGGACGATTATAGCCGTGTGGCGCTGAAATAGTGCTCCGGCTTCGCGATACGATCCTGTGCCGCGACCACCTGCAGTTCATATTCCTGCATCTCTTTCGTCGCAATCATAATTTCGTACACTGCTGCCGTCACGTGCTCCAGCGCGTCTCTCACCGTTGCACCCTGCAACAGTTTCACCAGCAGCAGTCCGCTGGTCACATCACCCACGCCCACCGGCTGACGCGTGCCGAAATCCACCAGCGGACGGCTGATATGCCATGCGTCATCTTTCGTCACCAGCAGCATCTCAAAACGCTCCTGAGTCAGCCCTGCGCGGGCGAGATGTTTTACCAGCACAATCTCCGGCCCCTGGGCTATCAGCTCGCGAGACGCGCGTACAGCCTCTTCTACGCTGTTAACCGGATGCTCGCAGAGGATCTCCAGCTCAATCAGGTTGGGCGCAATGATATCGCTGGCGGGCAGCGCATGGCGAACGTGAAATTCCGCTACGCCAGGCGCCACGATGCAGCCTTTCTCCGGGTGTCCCATGACGGGGTCGCAGAAATATTTTGCCGCCGGGTTTGCCGCTTTCACCTGACGGACGATGCCGAGGATGTGTTCCCCCTGCTCCGCTGAGCCGAGGTAGCCGCTCAGAACGGCGTCGCAGCGCTTGAGCTGGTCGATATCCGCAATACCCTGCACAACCTCTGTGAGATGCGAAGGCGGCATCACGCAGCCGGTCCATTTGCCGTATTGCGTGTGGTTAGAGAACTGCACGGTATTGAGAGGCCAGACGTTGGCGCCGAGGCGGCGCATCGGGAATTCCGCTGCGCTATTGCCAGCATGTCCAAACACAACGTGGGACTGAATGGCGAGGATGTTCTTCATCTTTTTCTTACCAAACCCTGAACAAACAAAAAGGGCGTGGTTTCCCACGCCCCTCGAGACTTTTACTTACTTCCAGCAGACCAGACAGTAGTTTTTCTTACCGCGGCGCAGCAGCGTGTAGCGGCCATACAGACGATCGCCGTCAACGAAGGTGTATTCCGGATCAGCCTGCTTTTCACCGTTGATGGTGATAGCGTTGGAGGCGATGGTTTTACGCGCCTGACCACGGGAAGGCTGGAGCTCAGAGTCCACCAGCGCCTGCATCAGGTCAGCTCCTTTTTCCATCTCAACCATCGGCACGCCGTCCTGCGCCAGCTGTTCGAAGTCCGCTTCGCTCAGATCGCTCAGCGTACCGTTGAACAGGCTTGCGGTGATGCGTTTTGCCGCGGCCAGGCCCTCTTCACCATGAACCAGTTTGGTCACTTCGTCCGCCAGCACGTACTGGGCACGCGGCGCTTTACCGCTGTTCTTATCTTCCTCTTCCAGCGCATTGATCTCTGCAATGTCCATGAAGGTGAAGAACTTCAGGAAGCGGTAAACATCTGCGTCCGCCGTGTTGATCCAGAACTGATAGAATTTGTACGGGCTGGTTTTCTTCGGATCGAGCCACACCGCGCCGCCTTCGGTTTTACCGAATTTGGTGCCGTCTGCTTTGGTGATCAGTGGAACGGTCAGGCCGAAGACCTGGTTCTGATGCAGACGACGGGTCAGGTCGATACCGGAGGTGATGTTCCCCCACTGGTCAGAGCCGCCGATCTGTAGAGAGACGCCGTGCAGCTTGTTCAGGCAGGCAAAGTCATAGCCCTGCAGCAGGTTGTAGGAGAACTCGGTAAAGGAGATACCCTGATCGTCACGGTTCAGACGCTGCTTAACCGCTTCTTTGTTAATCATCTGGTTAACAGAGAAGTGCTTGCCGATGTCACGCAGGAAGGTCAGCACGTTCATGCCGCCAAACCAGTCGTAGTTGTTAGCAGCAATGGCAGAGTTATCACCACAGTTGAAGTCGAGGAACGGTGCAACCTGTTTGCGGATCTTATCCACCCACTCCTGCACGGTATCTTCGGTGTTCAGCTTACGCTCCGCGGCTTTAAAGCTCGGGTCACCAATCAGACCGGTCGCGCCGCCCACCAGGGCAACAGGCTTATGGCCCGCCATCTGGAAGCGTTTCAGGCATAACAATGGAACAAGATGCCCCAAATGCAAGCTGTCAGCGGTGGGATCGAAGCCGCAATAGAGCGCGATCGGGCCTTGCGCCAGTCGCTCTGCTAACGCTTCCTCGTCCGTCACCTGGGCCACGAGGCCCCGCTCTTGCAATTGTTTAATCAAGTTACTGCTTGCCATCAAATTCTCCATGTATAAACGACTGCACCTTTGCCGGTACACGACTTTTCGCCTGATGCGAAAGGACCATAGAATAAAGCGCAAGCGCGGTGTGCGCTAGCGCTTAAATCAACAAATTTCGGGGATTACGGGGCCAGTCTGTCGATTTTCCAGCCGCCATTCTCGCGCTGGTATAAAAAGCGGTCATGCAGGCGATGCTCACCGCCCTGCCAGAATTCCATCTGCTCAATCGGAATGCGGAAGCCGCCCCAGAAGCTGGGCAGCGGAATTTCCCCCTGCTGGAACTTCTGTTTCAGCTCCAGGAATTTACTTTCCAGCACGCCGCGGGCAGAGATCCGGCTGGACTGTTTTGACACCCAGGCACCAATCTGGCTGTCGCGCGGGCGGCTGTGGAAATACTTCACCACCTCAAGGGTCGAGAGACGTTCCGCTTTCCCGGTGACCATCACCTGACGCTCAAGCATATGCCACGGGAACAGCAGGCTGATGCGCGGGTTGTTTTCTAAGTGGTGCGCCTTGCGGCTGCCCAGATTGGTATAGAACACCAGCCCTTTCTCGTCGTAATGCTTAAGCAAGACGATGCGCTGATACGGTTGACCGTTTTCATCTACCGTCGCGACGACCATGGCCGTTGGGTCGGCCAGCTTCGCGTCGCAGGCCTGTTTCAGCCAGCGCTCAAAAAGCACGAGGGGTTCAGCGGGAAGATCCTGGCGACGCAGGCCGCCTTTGGTGTATTCACGGCGCAGATGCGCAATTTGCTGCAGTTCGTCGTTATCTGACATGGCGTTAGCTGATCTTGAGATTGGGTGGCGCTATTGTGCGCCGCCCCTGTAAAAATCTCAACGCTTCGGATTTTCAAGCTGGCAGTTGTTCAGCACAATGCGGTCGCGTTTGTAGACCGTGGCGCTGTCGCCTTTCGACCAGAAGACATAGATGCCGTCCGAATAACGCGCCCCGGAGGCCGAGATACCCTGTTTAAGGGTTAGCAGCTTGTTATCGTAAACGAAGCTGGCTTCCTGACGCGGGTTATTCAGCTTCACGGTCAGCGGTTTTTCATCGCAGCGATACTCCAGCGTATCGGTCTGCATGCGCTCAAGGAACTGATTGTAGACGCTGCATCCTGACAGCAATAAAGGCGCGGCAATAAGAAGAAGTTTTTTCATGGGCGTATTCCGAAGACTTTCCTGGTCCTGGAGGGCATGGCTGCCCCCCTGTTTTATTCCATTCTAACGACGAGGCGCCGCGCTGAATTTCAGTTAACTCTGATTATGACGAGGATTTGCAGGGAAAATCGCCCCGAGGACGCTGGCCTCACGCGCGCCGGTTACCGACGGCAAATTCCCTGGCAGCCCGGCGATGGTGCGCCAGGCAAGCCAGGCGAAAGCCAGCGCTTCCATATCATCTCCGCTGATGCCGGCCTCGTCCGTCGTGGTCACCTCAGTGCCCGGCAGCAGCCCGGCAAGACGCGCCATCACCAGCGGGTTTCGGCTTCCCCCGCCGCACACCAGCAGGCGTTCGCAGCCGCCGCTGAGCAGCACTTGCTCAGAGATCGACACGGCCGTTAATTCGGCAAGCGTCGCCTGGACATCCTGCGGGGCGAGTGCCGGGAACAGCGCAAGCTGGCGCTCGAGCCAGCCAAAGTTGAAGTATTCTCGTCCCGTGCTTTTCGGCGCCGGTAAGGCAAAATAAGGGTCGCTGAGCATGGACTGCAGCAGCGGGAGAACCACTTTACCCTCGCTCGCCCACTCGGCGTTTTTATCATACGGTTGACCGCACTGCCGCCAGATCCAGGCATCCATTAACATATTCCCCGGGCCGGTATCGTAGCCGCGAACGGGCTGCCCCGGAATAAGCATCGAGAGGTTAGCAATCCCGCCTATGTTGAGCACCATGCGGCGTTCTGTAGGGTGCGCCAGCAACGCCTGATGGAAGGCGGGCACCAGCGGCGCGCCCTGGCCGCCAAGCGCAATATCGCGGCGCCGAAAATCCCCGACGACCGTTACGCCCGTTTTCGCCACAATCTGGTTGTTATCGCCGATTTGCAACGTATGCGGCGCGTCGCCAGTCGGCTCATGCCAGACGGTTTGTCCGTGACATCCGATGGCGACCACATCCTGGGGACGAAGGTGTTCTTTTTGCATTAACGCCTGCACCGCATCCGCAAACAGCGCCCCCAGCCGAACATCAAGTTGACCAAGCTGGGAGAGGGTTAACGGCTGCCCCTGACAGATGCTCAGAATATCCTCTTTCAGCGAAAGGGGGATTGGCCAGGTCAGGCTCGCCTGCTGTGCCACCATATGTTCGTCAATGGCGGCCAGAACGACATCTACCCCATCCAGACTGGTGCCCGACATCACACCAATGTAGCGACCCGATTTCATGCGCTTTCCTTACGTTGCGTGGGCTAAGGATATCCACTCAACCATAAACAGCGCTCCTTTGCCATCCGACGATAATATTTTTTAACAATGTCTTGCCGGTATGGCGAGTGGCTCCTGTTTATGTCTCGTTAAGTCAAATTCAAGTACAATTTTCTTATTGTTAGTGCAAAGATATGAACTATGGCTCTTTATGCCATATAATTTAGCCATAACGGATGCCTCCAGATGGGCGTTTTTGGTGAACAGGAGATTCAAATGATTGTACGTGTACTGGGCGTTTCGCTGATTGGTTTAACCCTGGCTGGCTGTGTGAACGACAGCTCGCTGTCTGGCGACGTTTACAGCGCTTCTGAAGCAAAACAGGTTCAGAGCGTGACTTACGGTACCGTTGTTAACGCCCGTCCTGTACAAATTCAGGGTGGTGATGAAAACAACGTGATGGGCGCAATCGGCGGTGCTGTACTGGGTGGTTTCCTGGGTAATACCGTTGGAGGCGGCACGGGCCGTTCTCTGGCAACCGCAGCGGGCGCTGTAGCGGGTGGTGTCGCGGGTCAGGGCGTTCAGGGCGCGATGAACAAAACCCAGGGCGTAGAGCTGGAAATTCGTAAAGACGACGGCAGCACCATTATGGTTGTTCAGAAGCAGGGCAATACCCGCTTCTCTGCGGGTCAACGCGTCGTGCTGGCGAGCAACGGCAGCCAGGTTACCGTTTCTCCGCGTTAATTAAAAATGGATGTGGTCATCAGGCCACATCCATTTACAATATATATCACTCTCACAAATATATTTACAGAATACATTCATCCCACACATTATTAAACGCGCCATATATTGTTTCTGCGCAAAGTATTTAGCGTGCTAATTGATTAAACTCTTCGCAATCATCTCTTCATAATTATTTTAATTTGTATAACTTTATATGCTTGCGAATAGTCGTTCTGTAAAAGGTCGTTATATCTCGTTCTGTTTCGGTTGCTTTGTCTTCATCGGAATATTACAGGCTTTATTTTCAAAACTGGTTGACTGTGTTCCGTCCTTTTCGCCTCTTTTGTTCCCCACACTCACCATTTTTTTACTCGTGTTTCACCTGTTTATTGCCTGTTTTATGGCAATGAAATACTGGTGTGATAAGCGGCGGCTCTATCTGATTGCCATCTCATTTGCCTTTGCCGGTTCGGCCTTGCTGATGGTCGGAACATTGACCAGCTTTCCGGCGTGGCTGGATCTCTATCAATTCAACGTTGTGAACTACAACGATGCAATGATCTACTATATGTTCCGCCACCTCTTAATGGCGGTGCTGATGATCGTTTCGGCATTACTTTATCCCACGCGCAATCTGCCCCTTTCACGGCTGGCGCATATCATCATCGTTAGCGGTTCATTTCTTTTTACCGCATGTATGGTGATTCTGGCCTGGATGTATTCCAGCCATTCCCCGTTTTTATCCCTCGATCTGGTTGATAATGAAACGCGGCAGTTTATGGTTCTCTGGAGCCACAGCATTAATATTTCATTAATCGTTCTCTGGGTCGTGACACTAGCCACGCTGATGTTTATTACGCGCGTGCGTAATCTGTTCTGGGTAGGCGGTAATTTTCTGTGTGTCTGCTATGTCGTCACGCTCGCTATGCTGTTGGTAGGCGGACATGCAGAAGATATATCCTGGTATCGTGCCCGTTTATTTGAAACCGTCGCGACGCTGATTATTATTTTTGTGCTGCTCTATGATGTCTTCAGGTTGTATCGTGACTCCCATTTGAAGTATCAGCAGTCGTATCAAAATTCGATTCGCGATCCGCTCACGCGCCTTTATAACCGCAGCTATTTTTATGAATCGTTAAACCAGGCGCTGGGCATCGCCAAACCCAGCCGCCCGGTTTCGGTTATCGTCAGCGATCTCGATCGTTTCAAGCGTATCAACGACAACTACGGTCACCTGCAGGGAGATAAAGTCCTGCAGTTTGTCGCCAATCTGCTGATGGACTCCGTACGTCCGCAGGATATCGCAGCGCGAATCGGCGGCGAAGAGTTTGTCCTGATGCTGGCAAACACCTCCGCAGAAGACGCATATCAGGTGGCGGAGCGCATTCGGTTGAAGCTAAGCGGTTTTGATAAAATTAGCAGCGAGGGTCAGTTACCAGAGCCGATTACCATCAGCATGGGGGTGTTTACGGCAACCTCTTCGTCGGTAAGCGCAGAAGCGTGCGTGGAAAGTGCCGATAAGGCGATGTATGAAGCGAAAGAGACGGGCCGTAACCGCGTCGTTGTCTTTAAGTAAAAACAAGGCCTTGCAGATGCAAGGCCTTGTTGTCTGGTCAGTCGCGAGACTGTAGCTCGTGAATGTTTTGCTCAAGGCGCGCAATGAGGCTGATGAGCATTTCCAGCTCCGTCGGTGAAACGCCTGAAAGGATTTCACCGCGCGTTTTGGTGATCACCGCTTCCATCTCAGTGATGATAGGCGCCGCTTTCTCCGTCAGCTTAATGCGCTTGGCGCGACGATCGCTGGCGCAGGTTTGCCGGGAGATCAGTCCCTTCTCTTCCAGTTGGTCAAGCGTGCGCACCAGCGACGGTTGCTCAATGCCTATCGCTTTAGCCAGTTGAATTTGCGACTGGTCAGGCGGCAGCTGATGAATGTTGTGCAACGTGACCCAATGCGTCTGCGTCAGTTCCAGAGGTTTCAGGCGATGGTCAATCAGAGCACGCCAGACGCGTACCAACCTTGCCAGATCAGAACCTAATGGCGATTCCAATTTCATCTCCTTATAATTAGCTTGCTAAGTTATTATACTGATTTTAGAATAGTGTGCAGCATTTGTATTGGCAAAACAAATGCAATACTGCATTCATCGGACTCAAAAGTATGACTTACACTGAATTATGATGCTTCTTCATACTCAGACAAGCCAACGCGGCATTCTGTTCACTGCAAAGGATTTCTGCCTGTGATCTTTTTTCATCGCTCAGAAGGTTTACCCCTTCAGGACCTGATCTTCGGTGCGTCAGTCTACTTTCCTCCTCTGTTTAAAGCCGTGCTGGTGGGCTTTGTTCTCTGGCTCATCGCGCATCGCCTGCTTCGCGACTGGATGTACTCCGGCGAAATCTGGCACCCCATGCTGATGGATCTCTCCCTGTTTGCCCTCTCCGTATGCCTGGGCCTTGCTGTTCTGATCGTGTGGTGAATATGCCTCTGAAAACGCTGAAGTACTTTTCCACCCTGTTCGTTCTTGTCCTCGCCCTGGCTGCTGGATGGTGGTTGTGGAATTATTATATGCAGTCCCCCTGGACCCGTGATGGCAAAGTTCGCGCTGAGCAGGTCAGCATCACCCCCCAGGTGTCGGGAAGTATCACAACGCTGCTGGTTAAGGATAACCAGTACGTTAAAAAGGGAGAGGTGTTATTCCGCATCGATGACACCCCGTATCACATTGCGATTCTGAACGCCCAGGCGCAGCTGGCAAAAGCCCAGTCTGACCTTGCAAAGGCTAATAATGAGGCCAATCGCCGCCGTCACCTGTCGAAAAACTACATCTCCGCGGAAGATTTAGATACCGCCAATATTAACGTCAAGGCCATGCAGGCAAGCGTCAACGTGGCTGAGGCCACGCTGAAGCAGGCGCAGTGGGAGTTAACCCAAACCGTGGTCACCGCCCCCGTCGACGGATGGGTGACCAACCTCTCCGCCCGGGTGGGAAATTATGCCACCGCCGGTCAGCCGGTTTTTGCTCTCGTCGACAGCCACTCGTTCTACGTAGTGGGCTATTTCGAAGAGACCAAGCTTCGTCATATCCGTGAAGGCGCACCCGCCGCCATAACGCTGTATAGTGGCCCGCAAAAGTTACAGGGTCACGTTTCCAGCATTGGCCGCGCCATTTATGATCAAAGCGTTGAAACGGATTCCGGGCTGGTGCCGGACATCAAGCCGAACGTACCGTGGGTGCGCCTTGCTCAACGCGTGCCTGTGCGCGTGGAGTTTGACCGTTTACCCGAGGACATCACGCTGGTTTCCGGCACCACCTGCACTGTCTCTATCGGAACCCGTTAATGAAGCTGCAGGCGCTCTCCTGGCAAAACACGCCGTGGATGAAAGCGACGCGCCCCCAGTGGCGCTACGCGCTGCGTAACGGCATTGCCATGTGCCTGGCGCTGACCGTCGCCTATTACCTGAACCTGGACGAACCCTACTGGGCGATGACCTCCGCGGCGGTGGTGAGTTTCCCGACCGTTGGCGGAGTGATCAGCAAAAGCCTTGGCCGTATCGCAGGCAGCCTGCTGGGTGCCACCGCGGCGTTAATTATCGCGGGCCACACGCTGAACGATCCGTGGCTGTTCCTGCTGAGCATGGCGGCATGGCTGGGATGCTGTACATGGGCCTGCGCCCATTTCACCAATAACGTGGCCTATGCTTTCCAGCTGGCGGGCTATACCGCCGCTATTATCGCCTTCCCGGTCGTCAACGTGCTCGACACCACCGAGCTATGGGATATCGCACAGGCGCGCGTCTGCGAAGTCATTGTCGGGATCCTCTGCGGCGGATTTATGATGATGGTCCTGCCCAGCACCTCCGACGGGACCGCGCTTATCACAGCGCTGAAAACCATGCATACCCGGCTGCTGGAACATGCGAGCCTGCTGTGGCAACCGGATACCAGCGATGACATCCGCCTCGCGCATGAAAAGGTTATCGGGCAGATCCTGACCATGAATCTGTTGCGAATTCAGGCGTTCTGGAGCCATTACCGTTTTCGCCGTCAGAACACGCTGCTTAACTATTTGCTGCACCAGCAGCTGCGCATGACCAGCGCTATCTCCAGCCTGCGCCGAATGCTGCTCAACTGGCCGGCACCGCCAGAAAACACCCGCGCGGTAATCGAAACCCTGCTCGCGGCGCTCGCGCGACCGGATGCGGACATCTATACCGTCGCGAAGATCATCGCCCCGCTCGCTCCGGTGGATGAATATGATTACCGCCATCGCGCCTTCTGGCAGCGGCTGAATTACTTTTGTCGGCTATACCTGCGCAGCAGCCGCTGGATTAAGGCGGTAGAGAATGCTACCCCGGTCACGGAGTTCGCCGTTCCCGGCAGCCCGGCTCTCGCACGTCACACCGATTATCTGGAAGCGCTGTGGAGCGGTTTTCGCA
Organism: Enterobacter cloacae complex sp. P47BA; assembly: GCF_014930485.1. Lineage (NCBI taxonomy): Bacteria > Pseudomonadati > Pseudomonadota > Gammaproteobacteria > Enterobacterales > Enterobacteriaceae > Enterobacter > Enterobacter cloacae complex sp. P47BA. The sequence continues at coordinate 582,355 of NZ_JADBRF010000001.1, forward strand.
CCTTCAGCGCACTGATGCTGGTGGGGGCGTGGAGCATTACCACGCAGTGGGAGTCAGGCTCGGCGGCGTTAACGCTTGCCGCTATCAGCTGCGTGCTTTACTCCGTCGCGGCCTCGCCGTTTAACTCGCTTACGCTGCTGCTGCGAACGCTTGTTTTGCTATCACTGTTCAGTTTTGTGGTGAAGTTTGGCCTGATGGTACAGATAAGCGATCTCTGGCAGTTTCTGCTGTTCCTGTTTCCGCTGTTAACTACGATGCAGCTCCTTAAGCTGCAAATGCCGAAACTGGCGGGTCTGTGGGGGCAGCTGATTGTCTTTATGGGCTCGTTTATCTCCGTGACGAATCCGCCGGTTTATGATTACGCCGCTTTTCTGAATGACAACCTGGCAAAGATTCTTGGCGTCGGGCTGGCGTGGCTGGCCTTCGCGGTGTTGCGTCCCGGCTCTGACGCACGCAAAAGCCGTCGACATATCCGTGAATTGCGCAGAGGGTTTGTCGACCAGCTCAGCCGCAAGCCGCATCTGCAAGAAAGCGAGTATGAATCGCTGGTTTATCACCACGTCAGCCAGTTAAATAATAGCCAGGACGCGCTGTCCCGACGCTGGCTGCTGCGCTGGGGGGTGGTGCTGTTGAACTGCTCGCACGTGGTCTGGCAGCTTCGCGCATGGGAAACGCGCTCCGATCCGCTGTCGCAGGTACGTGATGTGTGTATCTCTCTGCTACGCGATGTGATGAGCGAGCGCGGCGTTCAGCAGCGGCCTCTGGAGGCCATGCTGGCTGAACTGCAGCGGATCTGCGACACCCTTGCCCGGCATCATCTTCCCGCAGCCCGCGATTTGGCCTCGATAATCTGGCGCCTGCACTGCTCGCTGTCGCAGCTGGAACAGGCGCCTCCGCCAGGAACGATTGGGGATCAGATTACGCCGCAGGCATAGCGCGCCCCGCCGCCGCCAAGCGGTTTAGGCTGATCGGACATGTTATCGCCGCCCACATGGATCATCAGCGCTTTGCCTTTAACCTCATCCAGCTTTTTCAGCCGCGGGGCCACGACCGGATCCGTGGCTTTACCGTCATTGTTTACCACCAGCACCGGCAAGTCGCCCAGGTGTCCCATACCTTCAGGCCCTTCATGTTTACCTGAATTTTGCGGGTCAAGGTGGCCCCCTGCTGCTTCCGCTGCCGACGGTTTACCCTCTTTCATGGCTGGCTGACAGCTCCCTTTGGCATGAACATGGAAGCCGTGTTCGCCCGGCGGGAGCGCTTTAAGATCGGGTGCAAATTCCAGCCCTTTATCGGTCTCGGTGATTTTCACCGTCCCGATGGACTGACCCACACCCTGTGAGGTGACGAGATTCATTTCTACTTCGTCGCTGGCTGCCTGCGCCCCTGCGCAAACAACCAGCGTGACCAATGCCAGAGTAAAACGCTTCATATGACCTCCGCTGGTTATTTTTTGCCCCTTAAGTGTATACCAGGGGCACAGATTTCACCGGAAAGTCACCTTCTTGCGGTTTAAGGCACGTCGTAACCCAGCGCGGCCTTGCGGATGCGGAACCACTGCTGGCGGGTCATCTGCAGCTCTTCGGCGGCCAGCGCGGAACGGACGCGTTCAATTTTCCCGGAGCCAATAATCGGCAGCGGTTTTGACGGCAGACGCAGGATCCAGGCGTAAACCACCTGCTCTATGCTCTGGGCGTTCAGCTCGCGGGCGATGGTTTCCAGCTCATTGCGCAGCGGCTGGAACGCATCATCATTAAACAGGCGTCCACCGCCGAGGCACGACCAGGCCATCGGGCGAATGCGCAGCTGCTGCAGCTGGTCGAGCGTACCATCCAGCAGCAGCGGCTGATGCACCGGGGAGATCTCAACCTGGTTAGTGGCGAGCGTAAACGGCAGACGAGACTGAAGCAGCGCAAACTGGGCCGGGGTAAAGTTGGAGACGCCGAAGTGACGCACCTTCCCACTCTGATGCAGACTCAGGAAGGCTTCCGCCACCTCGTCGGCATCCATGAGCGGGTCCGGACGGTGAATCAGCAGCAGGTCGATACGATCGGTTGCCAGATTGACCAGCGACTGCTCGGCGCTCTTGATGATATGGGCGCTGTCGGTGATGTAGTGGCCGAGGGCATGCTCCGGTTTGGCCGTGGTGGCAATACCGCATTTAGTAACGATCTCCATGCGCTCCCGGAGTGCCGGAACCAGCTTGAGCGCCTCGCCAAAGGCGGCTTCACACTGATAGCCACCGTAAATATCCGCATGATCGACGGTTGTTACCCCTAAATCGATATGCTCTTCAATAAAGCTTGCCAGCTGGAGGGGGGACATATTCCAGTCCATCAGGCGCCAGTAGCCCATCACAAAACGGGAGAATTCTGGCCCCTGGGGGGCAAGGGTAATACGCTGAACCATAACATTTTCCTCAAGGACGTGATGTCTTGAGTATACGCAATTACCGCATTAAAACAGTGAAGGTTGCTGAGGTTCTTCGGTCTCAGAGGCTTTGTTTGCGCGGATTTTGCGCAGAAGTCGCTGTCTGCAGAGGCGCAGCACATCCTGCTTTTGCGTGTCGCTGAAGTTTTGCCAGTTAAAACGCTCGTCACGGGTACGCATGCACCCGCGGCAATAACCGCGTTCATCTGACTGACAAATCCCCCGGCACGGGCTCTGGATGGGGAAAAACTCCAGTTGCTCTGCCACACTCACCTCCGGTTTACCTCTCTCACCTACAGTGAAGACGCTAAAAGCGCCGCGTGCAAGGGCTTTACCACAGTTTTGTGGCATTAAGGTTTCACTAATCTTCCCTCTCTATACTCGCCACATCATGACAATGACAGGTTTTACGATCGATGTGGTTAAGTAAAAAGTTACAATGTAACGACATAAAATTTACTCTGGGCTGTGCACTCTTTTTTACTCTGCTTAACGGGCTGTTTATCCAGCGCAGCTGGGCCATTATTGCCCCTGCGCATCTGCACGATATTCTCTTCGCCGCATCCGTGCCGGTGGTGCTGTTTTGTGGCTGGGTCATTGTATTTAGCCTGCTCAATATCCCGTATATCCGTAAGCCGCTGATGATCGTCTTAACTGTCGGGTGCGCTGCGGCAACTTACTTTATGTTTACCTACGGTGCGGTCATCGATCAGAACATGATTGTGAACGTGTTCGAAACTAACTCCCAGGAAGCCACCGCGCTGGTGACCCCGCAGATGATTCTGTGGATTGTCATAGCCGGTCTTGTTCCATCCCTGGTGCTGGCGCTGACCCGCATTCGTACCGGCAAATGGTGGTACGCCCTGCTGACGCGTGTTGCCGCGATGCTCGGTGCCCTGCTGGTGATTATTCTTATCGCCGCGGTGTTTTATAAAGATTACGCGTCGCTGTTCCGCAATAACAAAAGCATCGTCAAAATGGTCACTCCGGCGAACTACGTCAGCGCCGTGGTGAAATACAGCAAGATGCGCTGGTTTGCCGGCGATCAAACGCTGGTGCGGATTGGCGAAGATGCGCACAAAGGCGCGCTGATTACGGGTCAGCAGAAGAAAACCGTTCTGGTGCTGGTCATCGGCGAAGCGTCGCGCGCGGCGAACTACTCCCTCAATGGCTACGGGCGTGAAACCAACCCCGAGCTGAAAAAGCAGGATGTGATTAACTTCCCGCAGGCCTCCTCGTGCGGCACTGAAACCGCCGTATCCGTTCCGTGCATGTTCTCCGGTATGACGCGCAGCAAATACGATGCTGACCTGGCGCACCATCAGGAAGGGCTGCTCGACGTGCTCAACCATGCGGGTATCAACCTCCTGTGGCGCGACAACGACGGTGGCTGTAAAGGTGCCTGCGATCGTATTCCCCATACCGACATGACGCAGTGGAAGCTGGATCAGTTCTGCAAAGACCAGTCCTGTATTGATGACGTGAATTTCTACCGCCTGGACAACGTGCTGGACGGTCTGAAGCAGGACACGGTGCTGGTTATCCACCTGATGGGCAGCCACGGCCCGGCGTACTATCGCCGTTACCCGGATAATTTCCGTAAATTTACCCCCACCTGCGACACCAACGAAATTCAGGATTGCGACCATCAGGCGCTGATGAACACCTATGACAATACCATCCTGTATACCGACAGCATGGTCAGCAAAACCATTGATGCGCTGAAAGCCCGTCAGGCGAACATGAACACCGCGCTGATTTACCTCTCGGATCACGGGGAATCGCTCGGTGAAAGCGGTATTTATCTGCACGGCACGCCATACATGCTGGCGCCGGAGCAGCAGACGCACATTCCGTTTATGTTCTGGCTGTCCCCGGACTATGCGAAAAACTTTGGCATCAACGCGCAGTGTTTACGCGACCACGCAGCAAAAAATGCGGTTTCGCAGGACAATTTATTCTCGACGGTGCTGGGCATGATGGATGTTAAATCAAGCGTTTATCAGCAACAGTTGGACATTCTGAATGCGTGTCGCCGGTAACAGCGCTTGCATTAGACCGAACGGTCTATTAGAGTGAATCCATGAGCAGAAATACTGAACACGACACGCGCGAACATCTCCTGGCGACCGGCGAGCGGCTGTGCATGCACCGCAGCTTCACCGGTATGGGGTTGAGCGAGCTATTAAAAACCGCTGAGGTACCGAAAGGGTCGTTCTATCACTACTTTCGGTCCAAAGAGGCCTTTGGCGTGGCGATGCTGGAGCGGCACTATGCTGCTTACCACCAACGCCTCGCGACCCACTTCGCCACGGGGGAAGGTAACTATCGGGATCGTGTTCTGAACTACTACCAGGAAACGCTGAACCAGTTCTGTCAGCAGGGCATTATCAGCGGATGCCTGACGGTTAAACTCTCTGCCGAAGTGTGCGATCTCTCAGAAGATATGCGCACTGCAATGGATAAAGGCGCCAGCGGCGTTATCGCCCTGCTGGCGCAGGCGCTGGCGAAGGGGCGCGAAGAAAATACGCTCGCCTTCCCCGGGGATCCCTTAACGCAGGCTCAGGTGCTCTACTCCCTCTGGTTAGGCGCCAACCTGCAGGCTAAAATTTCTCGCAGTGCCGTGCCGCTCGAAAGCGCGCTGGCACATGTGATAAGTACGATTACTGCGCCTGGCGCTTAGCAGGCGTTTTTATTTACGTTATTACTAGTCGACTGGTCTACTCAGGAGTCGTTATGTCAGCTGAAAAATTATTTACCCCCTTAAAAGTGGGTGCCGTCACCGCGCCAAACCGCGTGTTTATGGCTCCGCTTACCCGTCTGCGCAGCATTGAGCCGGGTGATATCCCAACCCCACTGATGGGTGAATACTATCGTCAGCGCGCCAGCTCTGGCCTGATCATCACTGAAGCCACGCAGATTTCTGCTCAGGCCAAGGGATATGCGGGTGCGCCGGGGCTGCACAGCCCGGAGCAGATCGCCGCATGGCAGAAAATCACCGCGGGCGTTCACGCTGAAGACGGTCGCATTGCGGTCCAGCTGTGGCATACCGGTCGTATCTCCCACAGCAGCATTCAGCCTGGCGGTCAGGCGCCGGTTTCAGCGTCTGCCCTGAACGCGAACACCCGCACCTCCCTGCGCGATGAAAACGGCAACGCGATCCGCGTCGACACCTCTACGCCACGCGCGCTGGAGCTGGATGAGATCCCGGGTATCGTGAACGATTTCCGTCAGGCCGTGGCCAACGCCCGCGAAGCCGGTTTTGACCTGGTTGAGCTGCACTCCGCGCACGGTTACCTGCTGCACCAGTTCCTGTCACCGTCGTCTAACCATCGTACCGACCAGTACGGCGGCAGCGTCGAAAACCGCGCCCGCCTGGTGCTGGAAGTGGTTGACGCCGTTTGTCAGGAGTGGAGCCCGGACCGTATCGGTATCCGCGTCTCCCCAATCGGTACGTTCCAGAACGTCGACAACGGTCCGAATGAAGAAGCGGACGCGCTCTATCTGATTGAAGAGCTGGCGAAACGCGGCATTGCCTATCTGCACATGTCCGAGCCGGACTGGGCCGGCGGTAAGCCTTATACGGAAGCCTTCCGTCAGAAAGTGCGCGAACGCTTCCACGGGGTGATCATCGGTGCGGGCGCTTATACCCCTGAGAAAGCTGAAGACCTGATTAATAAAGGGCTGATCGACGCCGTGGCGTTTGGCCGTGACTATATTGCCAACCCGGATCTGGTTGCTCGACTGCAGCAGAAAGCGGCCCTGAACCCGCAGCGTCCTGAGAGCTTCTACGGCGGCGGCGCGGAAGGCTATACCGACTACCCTTCACTGTAATCTCGCCATTGTTCATTGATAGCGGCGACACTTCGCCGCTATACTAAAACATCGTTTCTGTTCAAAAAAATAGTCTATTCCATTGGTTAATGAGGAAATTATGCGCCTACTTCACACCATGCTGCGCGTTGGCGATCTGCAACGTTCTATCGATTTCTACACTGACGTCCTGGGCATGAAGCTGCTGCGCACCAGCGAAAACCCGGAATACAAATACTCGCTGGCGTTCGTGGGTTACGGCCCGGAAACGGATGAAGCGGTCATTGAACTGACCTACAACTGGGGCGTGGACAGCTATGAGCTGGGCACCGCCTACGGCCATATCGCGCTGGAAGTGGACAACGCGGCCGAGGCGTGTGAACGCATTCGCAGCAACGGCGGTAACGTCACGCGCGAAGCCGGCCCGGTAAAAGGCGGCACCACCGTTATTGCCTTTGTAGAAGATCCGGACGGTTACAAGATCGAGCTGATTGAAGCCAAAGACGCGGGTCGCGGTCTGGGCAACTGATCCCTCAGGGCGCAACATGCGCCCGTAGTTTTACTGCATCACCCTGCAAAATTTGCCATAATGCGCACTGCTTTTTCCCCTTGTAAGAGACCCTGATGTCCGATAACGCTCAATTTAGCGGTCTGTGCGACCGTTTTCGTGGTTTTTATCCCGTTGTCATTGATGTAGAAACAGCCGGATTTAACGCTAAAACCGATGCGCTGCTCGAAATTGCCGCCATCACGCTGAAGATGGATGAACAGGGCTGGCTTACACCGGACACCACGCTGCATTTCCACATTGAACCTTTCGAAGGGGCAAACTTACAGCCGGAGGCGCTGGCGTTTAACGGTATCGATCCGCATAACCCGCTGCGTGGTGCAGTCAGTGAATATGATGCGCTGCACGCCATTTTTAAAATGGTTCGTAAAGGCATGAAAGAGAGCAACTGCAGCCGCGCCATCATGGTAGCCCATAACGCGACCTTCGATCACAGCTTTACCATGGCCGCAGCCGAACGCGCATCGCTCAAACGCAACCCTTTCCACCCGTTCGTGACCTTCGACACCGCCGCGCTAAGCGGCCTGGCGCTGGGACAAACGGTTTTATCCAAAGCCTGCATTACGGCGGGTATACCGTTTGACGGTACCCAGGCGCACTCCGCCTTATACGATACGGAGCGCACCGCAGAGCTGTTCTGTGAGATCGTCAACCGCTGGAAGCGTCTGGGCGGCTGGCCGCTGCCGATGGGCGACAGTGAAGAATAAAAAAAAGCGACCTCTTCAGGTCGCTTTTTTATTAACGCAGAAAATTATTCAGCGTCCGGCTCTTCCGTTTTGTACTTCGCCGCCGTCTCTTTGATCAGCTGCTGCAGTTCGCCGCGCTGATACATCTCAATCAGGATATCGCAGCCGCCCACCAGCTCGCCGTCTACCCACAGCTGCGGGAAGGTCGGCCAGTTAGCGTATTTTGGCAGCTCAGCGCGGATGTCCGGGTTCTGCAGGATATCAACGTAAGCAAAACGCTCACCACAGGCTGACAGCGCCTGAACCGCTTGCGCGGAGAAGCCGCAGCTTGGCAGCTTCGGAGAACCTTTCATATACAGCAGAATCGGGTTTTCAGCGATCTGGCGCTGGATTTTTTCAATAGTGGTGCTCATGTCTTGCTTCCTTTAACTTCTGTTACGGCAGTAGTCTGACATTGTAGCGGGTCAGGCTGGCATCGGAAAATAACATTTTCGTCACGTTTATGTATTTTACCCCGACTCCACAAAAGTTGCATTGCAAATGGTGTTTACCCCTTCGCCCGTCAGGGTTTTGCTTAGGGAGTGAACAATTGTGCGTCAGAACGATGAATTTTTTTGCACTTGCTAACGAAACACGTTTTTAGATTGAAAAATGCTATTAACTTCTCGGGTTTTTATGGATTAGAATCGACGGGCTTTGTAAATCACACGCGGGTATTATTGATGACCTGCATATATCAGGGGACTGCCCAGTGGCGCGGATAACTAAAATCTCGATCACGCTCTGTGCTTTACTGTTTACATCACTCATGTTAACGCCAGCGGCAAACGCCTCTCAGCAGGCGCGGCAATCTGCTGTACAAAAAAGCCATCTGGTGAAAGCCACAGAACGTAAGAAAAAAACCAGCAACAAGAACGACAAGAAAAAAACCACCGCTCAGACTAAACAAACCGCTTCCAGCAAGACGAAAACAAAATCTTCCCGCACTACCCGCACCGCCAAAAATAAAGCTTCGCAGACCGCCGCTAACCTCGTTACAGAAAAATGCATTACCCGTAAAGGCCATAAAGCAAAATGCACGAAGGTAACAAAGCTGGCGGATGTGCATAAAGTGCGTGTGCAAAAAGCGCAAAAAACCGCGATGAATAAACTGATGGGGCAGATTGGCAAACCTTATCGTTGGGGCGGCAGTTCGCCGCGTACCGGTTTCGACTGCAGCGGCCTCGTCTATTACGCCTATAAAGATCTGGTTAAATTCCGTATTCCACGTACCGCCAATGAGATGTATCACCTGCGCGATGCGTCACCGGTTAACCGGGGTGAGCTGGAAAACGGCGACCTGGTCTTCTTCCGCACGCAGGGTCGCGGTACGGCTGACCACGTGGGCGTCTACGTCGGCAACGGGAAATTCATCCAGTCTCCGCGCAGCGGTCAGGACATTCAAATCACCTCGCTCAGCGAAGATTACTGGGTACGTCATTACGTCGGCGCGCGTCGCGTCATGACGCCAAAAACCATTCGTTAATCCCTGCCCTGCCGCATCTGCGGCAGGGTAAGTTCCTCTTTTGCATACCCTTTCAATTTGCTATCCTGTCCTTGTTGTCTGTAGGGTTATTGGCAACACAAAATACAATAAGGAGAGAAGCAATGTCGTTCGAATTACCTGCACTACCGTATGCAAAAGACGCCCTGGCACCGCACATTTCAGCGGAAACCCTGGAATACCACTACGGCAAGCATCATCAGACGTACGTCACTAACCTGAACAACCTCATCAAGGGAACCGATTTTGAAGGCAAAACGCTGGAAGAGATCGTTCGCAGCTCAGAGGGTGGCGTTTTTAACAACGCGGCTCAGGTGTGGAACCACACTTTCTACTGGCACTGCCTGGCGCCGAATGCCGGTGGCGAACCTGCCGGTGAACTGGCAGCCGCCATCAACGCCGCCTTTGGCAGCTTTGCTGAGTTTAAAGCGAAGTTTACCGATGCCGCCATCAAGAACTTCGGTTCTGGCTGGACGTGGCTGGTAAAAGAGGCGGATGGCAAACTGGCTATCGTGTCCACGTCTAACGCGGGCACCCCGCTGACCACCAGCGCTACGCCGCTGATGACCGTAGACGTGTGGGAACATGCTTACTACATTGATTACCGCAATGCGCGCCCGAACTACCTGGAGCACTTCTGGGCTCTGGTTAACTGGGACTTTGTCGCGAAGAACTTCGCCGCGTAAGAGACACGCAGAAGGGGTAACCCTTCTGCGTTTTTGCTTATTCAGCCGTGCAAACCGCTTCAGGCTGTTTACGGCCGGACATCATCACCAGCAGCAGGCCGAGCGCGGCAATAATCGCCCCCATCACCGGCACAAAACTGTACCCCAGACCGCCTGAAATCACGGCGCCTCCGGCGGCGGCGCCCAGCGCATTGCCAAGATTGAACGCCCCGATATTCACGGAAGACGAGAGACCCGGCGCCTCATGGGCAACACGCATCACGCGCATCTGCAGCGGCGGCACCACGGCAAAGGTGGCAGCGCCCCAGACAACCATCGCAATCGCCGCACCGAATTCATTCTGCGCCAGCCACGGGATCGCGACCATAATGACAATCAGCAGGGTTAAAAAGCCCTTCAGCGTGCCGCTCACGGAACGGTCGGCAAATTTCCCGCCGAGATAGTTGCCAATCGAGAAGCCCACGCCAATCAGCACCAGCATCGCGGTAACAAAGAGTGGCGTTGCGTGGGTAATGTCGTGTAAGACCGGCGAAATGTAGGTGTAGAGGGTAAACATCGCTCCTGCCCCCAGCACGGTGGTCAGCAGCGCGGAGAGTACCTGCGGGCGCATCAGCACCGACAGCTCTCTGCGTACATCAGGGCGTTCACCCGCTCTGCCTTTTGGCAGGGAGAAGAACAACGCCACCATCGCGACCACGCCCAGTCCGGCCGTCGCCAGGAAGGACATCCGCCAGCCAATGACCTCGCCCAGCCAGGTTGCCGCGGGAACACCGCCGATGTTAGCGATAGTCAGCCCCATAAACATGGTGGCCACGGCGCTGGCCTGCTTGTGTTTTGGCACCACGCTTGCGGCCACGACCGAGCCCAGACCAAAGAAAGCACCGTGGTTGAGACTGGTCAGAATGCGCGACAGCATCAGAGTGGTGTAATCCGGCGAAATGGCCGAAAGCACGTTGCCCAGGGTGAAAATTGCCATCAGGAAAATCAGCGCATTGCGGCGCGCACGGTGCGAAAGCAGAAGCGTCATCAGCGGCGCTCCTACCATCACGCCGATGGCGTAGGCGCTGATTAACATCCCGGCGGCCGGGATCGAGACGTCCACGCCCCGGGCGATAACGGGCAGTAACCCCATCGGGGAGAATTCAGTGGTGCCAATCCCAAAAGCGCCAATCGCCAGGGCCAGCAGGGGAAAATTGATTTTCATGCGTCAACTCCGGATGCCGTGTCATGTGGTGACACAGAACAAAGAAGCGGAAAGCATGACATCAATCACAAAAAATGAGAAGTTAACAAAATGGCAAAAGATTTTTGCCAGAGAAGTAACAATCGGAGCGTTCGGGAGGGAGAAGGCTCTCCCCCCGCGTAAATCAATGCAGCGCAGCCGTCAGGCCAGCCGCCACAATCAGCGCCAGCACAATAACGGTGGTGAACAGCGAAAACTTCAGATCGGAACTCATCAATTTTTCTCCTTTTAATCCCCCCACGAAAAGTGAGCTTGCTCATTTTTGCACAGTTTACGTCAAAAATCTTCCTGGATTTAAGCTGATAAACACTTTACCTCTTCCCCTTTTCATCAAGATAGGCCAAAATTCCACGCTAAATTTATTAGCGTACCGGCCATTGACCCCCTCCTGACGTCCCGTGTCGTTTTCCCGGCGTGCCGCAATTCAAAATTGCGTGATAAGGGTGAGAGAAGGCAAACGTTTACCTTCAAGTTTTTCAGGAGTTTAGGATATGGTCTGGAGTGACATTTAATGGCAACAATTAAAGACGTAGCAAAACGCGCAAACGTTTCCACTACAACCGTATCACATGTAATTAACAAAACCCGTTTTGTGGCGGAAGAGACGCGCAACGCCGTCTGGGCAGCGATCAAAGAGCTGCACTACTCGCCAAGCGCGGTTGCGCGCAGCCTCAAGGTTAATCACACCAAGTCTATTGGTCTGCTGGCGACCAGCAGCGAAGCGGCCTATTTTGCCGAGATCATTGAAGCGGTAGAAAAAAACTGCTTCCAGAAAGGCTATACCCTGATTCTAGGCAACGCCTGGAACAGCATTGAAAAACAGCGCGCCTACCTGTCGATGATGGCGCAAAAGCGCGTGGACGGCCTGCTGGTGATGTGTTCAGAGTACCCGGAATCCGTGCTTTCGATGCTGGAAGAGTATCGCCATATCCCTATGGTGGTGATGGACTGGGGCGAAGCGCGCGCCGACTTCACCGACTCCGTTATCGATAACGCCTTTGAAGGCGGTTACATGGCGGGCCGTTATCTGATCGAACGCGGCCACCGCGAGATTGGCGTGATCCCGGGTCCGCTGGAACGCAACACCGGTGCGGGCCGCCTGGCCGGTTTTATGAAAGCGATGGAAGAAGCGCTAATCACCGTGCCGGAAAACTGGATCGTGCAGGGCGACTTTGAGCCGGAATCAGGCTACCGCGCGATGCAGCAGATCGTCTCCCAGCCTCACCGTCCAACCGCCGTTTTCTGCGGGGGCGATATCATGGCGATGGGCGCCCTATGCGCGGCCGACGAGCTGGGTCTGCGCGTTCCGCAGGACATCTCCGTGATCGGGTATGACAACGTGCGCAACGCGCGCTTCTTCACGCCAGCGTTAACCACCATTCACCAGCCGAAAGATTCACTGGGTGAAACCGCCTTCAATATGCTGCTGGACAGGATCGTCAACAAGCGTGAAGAGTCACAGTCCATTGAAGTTCACCCTCGCCTCATCGAACGCCGTTCCGTTGCGGATGGCCCGTTCCGCGACTACCGTCGTTAATCTCATTGCGGAGCCAGTCAGTCTGGCTCCCGCAGCCACTCCCGGTTAAGCGTTTCGCTGTCCCCCAGATAGTCCAGCAGCCAGGCCATCGCCGGCGAGACATCATTTTGTTGCCAGGTGAGGCAGCAGGCCGCATCCGGGAACGGATTCTCCAGCGTCAGCTCAACCCACTCACCGGTGTCGATTCGCGGACGTGCAAAATGGGCGGGCACCATGCCTACGCAGAGCCCGGCGCTGAGGCACGTCGCCGACGATCCCCAGTCAGGGGCGACAACCCGCCGCTGGTTGTCCAGCAGCCAGGTAATTCGCTTCGGCAGCGAGCGGGAGGTATCCTCCAGCACCAGCGACGGCCAACTGCGCAGCGTATCGTCGCTCAACGGCCCTTCCGTCGCCGCCAGGGGATGATCGCTTGCCACCACGCATTTCCAGCTCAGCATCCCCATATCGCGAAAGGCGTAACGTCCCCCGACCGGGATCGCCTGGGTCGCGCCAATCGCCATCTCTACCCTGCCGTCCGCCAGCGCATCCCAGACGCCGTTGAACACCTCCTGCGAGACCCGCAGTTCTACGTCAGAGAAATGCCGATAAAAATCGACAATCATCTGCCGGGTGCGCTCGGGCTTAACGATGTTATCCACCGCAATGGAAAGGTGCCCCCGCCAGCCGTTCGCGATCTGCTGGCACTGCTCGCGGGTGATCTGCATTTTTTTGATAACAGAACGCCCTTCCTTTAAAAACCACGCCCCTGCGGGCGTTAATTCAACATCACGATGCCGCCGTTCAAACAGCGGTACCGCCAGCCACTCCTCAAGCTGTCGCACCGTATAGCTGATGGCTGAAGGGACGCGGTGCAACTCCTGCGCCGCTCCGCTAAAGCTGCCGTTACGCGCGACAGCATCGACCACTTCAAGAGAATAATCTGACCACATTTTCTGCCTGCAAAAAATTTGAATGCACCCGCCAAATATTAGCGTTTCACAAGCGGCTTTGCACTCCCTACACTCAGCGCCAACGTATACCTGCCTCCTCAGGAGAATAAAACAGTGCAACCCAGGAAAGGTTTTTTAGTCTGGCTCGGCGGCTTAAGCGTGCTGGGCTTTTTGGCCACCGATATGTACCTGCCGGCGTTTGCCGCCATGCAGGAAGATTTGCAAACCCCTGCTGCCGCCATCAGCGCCAGCCTGAGCCTGTTCCTGGCCGGTTTTGCCTTCGCGCAGCTGCTCTGGGGACCGCTTTCGGATCGCTTTGGGCGTAAACCGGTGCTGCTGCTGGGGCTGGCCATTTTTGCCGTGGGCTGCCTGGGGATGCTATGGGTGCGCGATGCCTCCTGGCTGCTGGTGCTGCGGTTTGTTCAGGCGGTCGGCGTCTGTGCCGCGGCCGTCACCTGGCAAGCGCTGGTCACCGACTACTATCCGGCGAACCGCACTAACCGTATTTTCGCCACCATCATGCCGCTGGTGGGGCTCTCTCCGGCCCTCGCCCCGCTGCTGGGCAGCTGGATCCTCGCGCACTTTGACTGGCAGGCCATCTTTGCCACGCTGTTTGCCATCACGCTGGTGCTGATGCTGCCGGCGTTCACCCTCAAGCCCGCGCATAAGAAAGAGGCGCACGCAGACGCGAAGCCGATTACCTTCACCTCCCTGCTGAGCGCGAAAGCGTATCGCGGCAACGTTCTGATCTATGCCGCCTGCTCGGCGAGCTTCTTCGCGTGGCTGACCGGTTCGCCGTTTATTCTGCACGATATGGGCTATAGCCCGGCGGCCATTGGCCTGAGCTACGTTCCGCAGACCATCGCGTTCCTGGTGGGCGGGTACGGCTGTCGCGCGGCGCTGCAAAAATGGGAAGGCCATCAGATGCTGCCGTGGCTGCTGGTGCTCTATGCGCTGAGCGTCATCGGCACCTGGGCCGTTGGCTTTATTCCGGGCGCGGGTCTGGCCGAAATATTGATTCCATTCTGCGTGATGGCCATCGCGAACGGGGCGATCTACCCTATCGTTGTGGCGCAGGCGCTGCGTCCGTTCCCGCAGGCGACAGGCCGCGCGGCTGCGCTGCAGAACACCCTGCAGCTGGGGCTGTGCTTCCTGGCAAGCCTGGTGGTCTCCGCGCTGATTGCCACGCCGCTGCTGACGACAACCAGCGTGATGCTGGCTACCGTTGCGCTGGCCGTCATAGGCTATCGCATGCAGGCTTCCGCGCAGGATGAGAGCACGCAGGTAGAAACCTCGCATGCCTAATCGCGCCAGAAACTATGTTAATTTTCAGTGATTAGGTTGCTAAGAATTTTCTATTGAATCACCAAATTTTGAGGCCTATACTAAATTTGGTTCGATTAAATACGATAAATATTATGTGTTAACGGGAGCCGGAGTGCTCCCGTTTTACCATGGAAGGCATTTCGGCAAGGGTTATCTCCCTTCCTCTGTTCTACGTCGGATACTAGCCTCGCGGTATTTACCGTGAGATTTCTCACAAACCAAAAAAGCGTCTACGCTGTTTTAAGGTTCTGATCACAGTAGGGTGATGGAGAAGCTATGAGTTCATCGTGTATAGAAGAAGTCAGCGTTCCGGACGATAACTGGTCCCGGATCGTCAGTGAACTGTTAGGTCGGGCAGGCATCACTATCAACGGATCATCCCCATCGGATCCTCAGGTTAAACATCCCGATTTTTTTAAACGCGTGTTGCGCGAGGGGTCGCTAGGCCTGGGGGAAAGCTATATGGACGGCTGGTGGGAATGCGAACGGCTGGATACTTTTTTCGCCAGCGTGCTGCGTGCTGGTCTGGAAAAACAACTCCCCCGTAATCTTAAAGACACCCTGCGTGTCGCCTCTGCCCGTCTCTTTAACCTGCAAAGTAAAAAGCGTGCCTGGATCGTCGGCAAAGAGCATTACGATCTCGGCAACGATCTGTTCAGCCGCATGCTGGACCCCTTCATGCAATACTCCTGCGCCTACTGGAAAGAGGCGTCGACGCTTGAAGAGGCTCAGCAGGCCAAGCTGCGCCTGATTAGCGAGAAATTGCAGTTGCAGCCCGGTATGCGCGTGCTGGATATTGGCTGCGGCTGGGGCGGGCTGGCGTATTTTATGGCGAAGCACTACGGCGTCAGCGTGGTCGGCGTCACCATTTCCGCTGAACAGCAAAAAATGGCGCAGGAGCGCTGCCTGGGGCTTGATGTGGATATCCGCCTGCAGGATTACCGGGATCTGAACGAACAGTTTGACCGGGTCGTTTCCGTGGGCATGTTCGAGCACGTCGGGCCGAAAAATTACGACACCTATTTCGAGGTGGTGGACCGTAATCTGAAACCGGACGGTATTTTCCTGCTGCACACCATCGGCTCTAAGCGGACCGACAATAACGTTGACCCGTGGATCAACAAATACATCTTTCCGAATGGCTGTTTACCGTCCGTACGCCAGATTGCCAACGCCAGCGAATCCCACTTCGTGATGGAAGACTGGCATAACTTCGGCGCGGATTACGACACCACGTTAATGGCGTGGCATGCACGTTTTCAGGAAGCCTGGCCTGAAATTGCGGACAACTATTCTGAACGATTTAAGCGGATGTTTAGCTATTATCTGAATGCCTGCGCGGGGGCGTTTCGCGCGCGAGATATTCAGCTCTGGCAGGTTGTTTTCAGCCGTGGGATTGAACACGGCTTGCGGGTCGCACGCTAGAAAATAACCCCGGTCAGCCGGGGTTATTTTTTATTCTTCTTCTACAGCTTTAATTATTGCGGCTTCTTTTGCGGCCAGCACGCGCTCAACGGTATCTACAACCGCCTGGGTTTGCGGATCGATTTCGATATTCACGCGATGCCCCAGTTTTTTCGAACCCAGCGTGGTGCGCTGCAGCGTCTCGGGAATTAAATGCACGCAAAAACGCGTCGGAGTCACTTCTCCCACCGTCAGACTAATCCCATCAATGCCAATAAACCCTTTATAGAGGATGTATTTCATTAATGACGGGTCCTGCACTTTAAACCAGATTTGACGGTTATTTTCTGATGTGACGATTTTCGCCACTTCGGCGGTGGTCATGATATGCCCGGACATCAGATGGCCGCCAATCTCGTCGCTGAACTTCGCCGCGCGCTCAACGTTGACGGTATCCCCCACCACCAGTTCACCCAGGTTGGTAATACGCAGCGTCTCTTTCATTAAATCAAAGCTAATCTGGTTGCCATTAATTTCGGTCACCGTCAGGCAGCAGCCGTTATGGGCAATCGAGGCGCCGGTCTCTATGCCGTCGAGCATATATTCCGGCAGCTCTACAACATGAGTACGAAAATTAGGTTTTTCATCAATGGACACCACTTTGGCGGTGCCCTGCACAATACCAGTAAACATGCTTACAACTCCTGTTTTTTCCGGACGGTGGTGACACCGTTTAATCCCACCACAATAACAGTTGGAAAAACAGGTTGCCAGCGGAGCGCATTTTCTGGCGATTTTTTCACTAGATAAATAGCTAAAGCCCGCTACAATAGCTGGCACCCCCCTGCATTTTCTTCTTGCTGCCCGTTTCGGCGGCTTTTTTAGTCTCTCATATAACTACAAAATAAAGGTGTTCACGTGCAGAAGTACATGAATGAAGCGCGCCAGCTATTGGCACTGGCTATACCAGTGATCGTCGCGCAGGTGGCCCAGACCGCAATGGGATTTGTGGATACGGTAATGGCGGGTGGCTACAGCGCCACCGATATGGCGGCCGTTGCCATCGGCACGTCAATCTGGCTGCCGGCCATCCTGTTCGGCCACGGTCTGCTGCTCGCCCTCACCCCGGTTATCGCTCAGCTTAATGGCTCGGGTCGTCGCGAGCGTATTGCCCATCAGGTCCGCCAGGGTTTCTGGCTGGCAGGGTTTGTCTCCGTGCTGATTATGGTCGTGCTCTGGAACGCGGGTCATATCATCCGCGCCATGCACAATATTGACCCGGCGCTGGCAGACAAAGCGGTGGGCTATCTGCGCGCCCTGCTCTGGGGTGCGCCCGGCTACCTCTTTTTCCAGGTCGCCCGTAACCAGTGTGAAGGGCTGGCGAAAACCAAGCCCGGCATGGTGATGGGCTTTATCGGCCTGCTGGTGAATATTCCGGTGAACTACATCTTTATCTACGGCCATTTCGGCATGCCGGAGCTGGGCGGCGTCGGTTGCGGCGTGGCGACGGCTGCGGTTTACTGGGTAATGTTCTTCAGTATGATCGCTTATGTGAAACGCGCCCGTTCAATGCGCGATATTCGTAACGAGAACAGATACAGTACGCCGGACTGGAGCATCATGACGCGCCTGGTGCAGCTAGGCTTGCCGATTGCGCTGGCCCTGTTCTTTGAGGTGACGCTCTTTGCCGTGGTTGCCCTGCTGGTCTCCCCGCTGGGCATTGTGGACGTCGCCGGGCACCAGATCGCGCTGAACTTCAGCTCTCTGATGTTTGTTCTGCCCATGTCGCTGGCCGCGGCAGTGACGATCCGCGTGGGCTTCCGCCTGGGGCAAGGCTCGACGCTTGATGCGCAAACCGCCGCGCGCACCGGATTAGGCGTTGGCGTCTGCATGGCCATTTGCACGGCGCTTTTTACGGTGGCGCTGCGCGAGCAAATTGCCCTGCTCTATAACGATAATCCGGAGGTCGTCACGCTGGCATCGCACCTGATGCTGCTGGCCGCGATTTACCAGATTTCTGACTCCATTCAGGTGATTGGCAGCGGCGTATTGCGCGGATATAAAGACACGCGTTCGATCTTCTTTATTACCTTTATCGCCTACTGGGTGCTGGGTCTGCCTACTGGCTACATGTTGGCGCTGACCGATCTGGTCGTTGATCGCATGGGGCCAGCCGGATTCTGGATGGGCTTTATCATCGGACTGACGTCGGCGGCGATCATGATGATGATGCGCATGCGCTTCCTGCAGCGCCAGCCGTCAACGGTAATTTTGCAGCGCGCTGCGCGTTAACTACGCAGTAGCCGCCAGCTGGCGGCTACTTTCTCTTCACTTTGCGCGGTAATGAAGCAATCGCGTGAAATCAGAGAGAAAAATGCGTTTTCCCTCTTGCCTCCTTGATGCTGTGCCGCTAATATTCGTCCCCGTTGTCACCGACAACACGTTGCGTTCATAGCTCAGTTGGTTAGAGCACCACCTTGACATGGTGGGGGTCGTTGGTTCGAGTCCAATTGAACGCACCATTCTGCGTCCGTAGCTCAGTTGGTTAGAGCACCACCTTGACATGGTGGGGGTCGGTGGTTCGAGTCCACTCGGACGCACCATTTCAGTCCTGAAATGGTGCAAATTCTCTCCTTTTACCCTGAATTTTCTTAATCGCTTATTTTCATCATTATTCTCCTGCTACGCTTTTCTTATGGAATAAATACAGGAAGCGCGTCAATGAAGAATATCGCGATTATCGGCTCCGGCCCCACAGGGATTTACACCTTTTATCATCTGCTTAATAACAGCACCCCGCTCTCCGTATCCGTCTTCGAACAGGCCGATGAAGCCGGCGTGGGCATGCCCTATAACGACGACAATAATTCCCGGCTGATGCTGGCGAACATTGCGAGCATAGAAATTCCGCCCATTTTTATGACCTACCTCGACTGGCTCAAGGAACAGAGCGACACCCATCTGGCGCGCTTTAAGGTTGATAAAGCCAGCCTGCATGACCGGCAGTTCCTGCCCCGACTCCTGTTGGGAGAGTATTTTCGCGACAGCTTGCGTTCAATCGTGAAAGAGGCAAAAAAGCTGGGGTTCCAGGTTACGGTCCATGAATCCGCGAAGGTAACGGACATCATCCCCTCGACAACCGGCGTAACGCTTTCCGTCAACGACACCACTTTGCCCGATCGGTTCGACCTGGCGGTTATCGCCACCGGCCACGTCTGGCCAGATGAGGAGGAAGCCACGCGCACGTTCTTCCCCAGCCCGTGGTCAGGGTTGATGGACGCCAGCATTCCCCCTTGCCGCGTGGGCATTATGGGAACGTCGTTGAGCGGTCTGGACGCGGCTATGGCGGTGGTAATGCAGCACGGTGAGTTTCGTGACGGTAAATTCCTCCTCGACAAGGGCAGCGAAGGGTTAAACATTACGCTGATGTCCCGCACGGGCATTCTGCCGGAAGCCGATTTTTACTGTCCAATCCCTTACGAACCGCTGTCGGTATTGACCGAATTCGTGGTTGAACGCGAGATAGCCAAAGGATCGGACGGCCTGCTTGACCGCATATTTTCCCTGATGGTGAAAGAGCTCGAGCTCGCCGACCCGGCGTGGTGCGAGAAAATTTCTCTGCGTAACCAGGATGCCGACAGCCTACGTGAGGCATGGTTTGAGGACCGTAAACGGCACGGCCCCTTTACCTGGGCGGAAGAGAACCTCAGCGAGGTTGAACGCAACAAACGCGAACGGCGCACCGTGGCCTGGCGCTATACCGTCCTTCGACTGCATGAGGTGGTTCAGGAGATTGTGCCCCACCTCAACGACGACGACAGAGAGCGCTTTAAGCAGGGCCTCGCCCGCGTGTTTATCGACAACTATGCCGCCATCCCGCCGCAGTCTATCCGCAGGCTGCTTGCGCTTCGCGAGGCCGGCATCATTAGCGTGGCGGCGCTCGGCGATGATTACACGCTCGATACCGGCAGCGATCGGACGGTAATTACCACCAAAGAGAGCGTTTATCGTTTCGACGTGTTTATTGACGCGCGCGGACAAAAGCCGCTCAAAACAAAGGACTTGCCTTTCCCGACGCTGCGTAAACAGCTGGCAGATACAGGCGACGAGATACCCGACATTGGTGAGGATTACACGCTTAAAGCGCCTGAAACGGTTCGCGGGCGCATTGCTTTCGGTGCGATACCGTGGCTGATGCACGATAGTCCCTTCGTTCAGGGGCTGGCGGAGTGTGCGGAAATTGCAGAGGCGATGGCGAAGGCGGCTGAAAAACCTGCCTCGGGGAGACGGCGTCGGTTACCGTACGTGGAGAACTGACAGGGCTTCCATGCCCTGCTATCGGTAATTACTCGAAGAAGACCTCTGGGTTTTCCGACAGCGATACGAACGTTTTGGTGTTCTTATCCAGGGCAAGGATTTTGCCGCTTTCAATGTCATACACCCAACCGTGCAGACGAAGCGAATTATTACGCAGGCCCACCGCGACGGACGGATGGGTCTTGATGTTGCTCAGTTGCGCAAACACGTTCTCCTGCACCATCGCATTCACTTTATCGATCGGCTTGTCCCAGCTTTTCTTCTCTACCACGGCTTTCGCCGCGTCGGAATAGCGCAGCCAGTGCGATACGGCTGGCATTGGCTCCAGGTTGGCGTTATCGGCAATCGCCTTCATCGCGCCGCAGTTGGAGTGGCCGCAGATCACGATATCCGTCACGCCCAGCGCCACCACCGCGTACTCGATAGTTGCAGATACGCCGCCCGGCTCCGGCCCGAAAGGCGGGACAATGTTGCCAGCATTACGAATGACAAAAAGCTGTCCCGGCTCTTGCTGGGTGACCAGTTCAGGAACCAGACGGCTGTCGGAGCAGGAGATGAACAGCGCTTTGGGATTCTGGCTGGACGCTAAACTGCGAAAGAGCTCTTTACGTTGCGGGAAAATCTCTTTTTGAAAGCTGAGAAAACCTTCAATGATATGTTGCATAGCAATTTCTCTTTTATCTGTTTTCGTTTAGGTATGATCGCGATCACACTCGTAAAGTTTACCCACCGTACTTTACCTGAGACAAGCAATATATTTCTGGCCCGACCGCTGCACGATGTCGTCCGCGTTCGCCGGGATGTTTTGCCCTTCGAACGCGCCGTAAAGACGAGCGAACGATTTTCCCGCCAGGCGCCGGGTAACGTCCTCAACCGTACGGGCAGGCAGCGGGAGCATATTCGGGTAGCTCCACATAAACGACACCGCATCTTTCCCCGGGGTGACCTGCAAAATATCCCCCGCCAGCAAAACGCCCTCGCCCTCCTGCCAGTGCAGTACCGTTCCGCCCGCAAAATGGCCGCCGAGACGTAGCAGCGTGACGGACGGCCAAATCTCCAGCGCCTCCCCCTCCCAGAAATGAATCGCCGGGCTGTTGCGCATCACCCATTCGCGGTCGCTGGCGTGCAGGTAGACCGGCGCATTGAAAGCCGCGGCCCACTCCTGCATCGTGGTGTAATAGTGCGGATGCGATATCGCAATGGCGTGAAGGCCACCGAGCGCGGTGATGAGCGTTTGGGTTGCGGGATCAAGGTTGGCAATGCAGTCCCAAAGAATATTGCCGTGCGGGGTGCGCAGAAGCAGCGCCCTCTGGTTAATCGCAAAAGCGGGAACCGTTTTGATACTGAACAGCGCGGGCTCCAGCTGCTGCCATTTATTCACGTGCGTGGCCGTCACCGTCGCGTAATCAATCCACGCCTGACCGCTGACCGGGACATACTGGCGTTCATCCTCGCAAATCGGACATCTCTCCGGCTTTCCATCATAGGAGGTACCGCAGGTTTTACAGAGTGTAATCATGAGCGCTCCTCGGTGATAAAGCACTGAGTATGGCAGGGATTATCCTTATGTGCTGCGAGGTACATTGCCGACGTTTTTTACCCTATACTGTGCCAGTATCAAAAACCGAAGAGAGCAGGTGCAACATGGAAATTGATCTCGATAACTTAGTTTTTAACGGTCTGGATGAAGCGGAAGAGCGTAACGCGGAACGTCTGGACGACGCGGATAAAAAAGCGCAGGCGATTGTTGCCGACGACGACTGCGGTGATGCCTGCAAGATTTGATAAAAAAAGCACCGGTAAACCGGTGCTTTTTTTATATTACTTTTTCAGCCCGTCAATGGCCGCCTGAGCGCAGGCTTCATCAAGATGACCGCCCGGTGCGCCGCCGATGCCGATCGCCCCAATCACCTCATCGCCTTCTTTTACCGGCAGACCACCTGCCAGCAGCAGGTAGCCAGGAATATCACGCATGTTCTGTGCGCCCGCATTGCTCTGCGCCGCTTCCATCACTTTGCCTGACGCATTCTTTGCGCTGAGCGCCGTAAACGCTTTCATTTCGCTGGCTTTAACCGTGTGAGGACCGGCGTTATCCATACGCTGCACCGCTTTTACCACGCCCGCACGGTCAACCACCGTGACCGCGACCTGGTAATTTTTCGCTGCACAGGACTGAATGGCGGATGTTGCCAGTGCGTTAGCCTGCGTCAGAGAGAGATTTTTTTGGGTCAGCGTCTCGGCCTGTGCGGCCAGACTTACGCTACCTGCGACCAGTGCCGCAACCATCATGACTTTTTTCATCGCACTTCCTCGCGTGTTGTTAGACATCCCGGAGGTTACTTAACGGCGCGATGAAACGTAATTCGGTTGATTACGCACTCCACCTGGTAGTTATACGGATTGCAATTTGTCGTACGCCCGGCTCGCCTGTACCAGACTGGTGACGCCGAGCTTGGCAAACGCCGCCGCACGGTGCGCTTCCACGGTTCTCGGGGAAAGATTCAGGCGTGCTGCCACCTCTTTATTACTGCACCCTTCCATCAGTACGGTCAGTACCTCGTGCTCCCGCGCGGTTAGCTGTTCAAAGCGTGCTTTGATCTGCGAAATATCCTGCCAGGCAGCAGACCGTCGCTGGCTCTCCTCAAAGGCCAGCCCAACCGTTTCGATGAGCTTATCGGCGTCTAACGGCTTGGTGAAAAACTCAAATACGCCGTTGCGAAACGCGCGACGGCAGGCGTCGATCGTTCCGTGTCCGGTCATGACAACGACCGGCAGCAGCGGCCACGGCCATTCGCCCTCTTCCAGCCACGCCAGCCCGCCTTTGCCCGGCATGCGCATATCCAGCAGCAGACAGCCGACAAGCGCCGATTCACCGCTCTGCGCCTGAGTAAAAGCCTCGACGCTCGCAAACGTCTTAACCTGCCAGCCCATCCCCGACAGTAAAAACGACAGGGATTCTCTGATGGACTCGTCGTCATCAATGAGCCAGACCACCTTATCCATGTTTTAACTCCTTTTCTGCTGCCAGCTGCAAGCGGATCTGCGCCCCACCCTGCGGGGCATTGCCCAGGGCGATCGAGCCGTTCATGCGCGTCATCAGCGTTTCCGTTAACGTCATTCCCAGCCCAATTCCGCCGGGGCGTCCGCTAAAGAATGGCATAAATGCGTTCTGCAGGGCATCCGGGCTAAACCCGGGCCCGCCGTCGGTCAGGGTAACCAGAATGCCCTTCTCATTTTTCTGACTGTCGATTCGCACCCAGCCGTCCGCGCTCTCCTGCTGCGCCTGAATCGCATTGCTGAGCAGATTATGCAGGATCTGCTCCAGCCAGAGTCGGTCCGCCATTACGGTCGTAGCATCCACAGCAAACGCATGGATAACCGCGATACGCCGGGATTTACGCTCGTGCTCCAGTAAATTCTCCACCTGCTGCCAGCACTGCACCAGATCGGTTTCGCGCAGGGTCACCTTTTCCTGTACCACATGCTCGCGAAACCGGGTCAGCAAGGCGCTGATACGCTGCGTTTGCAGCAGCGCGGCCGCGAGCGCCTGCGACACGGCCTGCGGATTATCCTGCTGCTGTCGCTGCGCCCCCTGGATCCAGGTTTGCACGGCGGTCAGCGGCTGATTGATTTCATGGACAATGCCCGCGGTGATCTCTCCCAGCGTGTTAAGCCTGGCGTGCTGATAATAGAGCGCACGCTGTTCGGCCTGCTGGCGCTGTTTGCGCTGCCAGAGCACGGTTCCCGCGCCCGCAATCACTATCCCCCACGTCAGAAACAGCAGCGGATACGCCAGCCAGGAGACCCTGAACCAGTCCGGATCTGCCGCGGCAGTGAGAATAAAGGGCTGAGTATGCTGCGGGAAGGTGCGCTGCCAGTGCCAGAAAGCGC
Source organism: Enterobacter cloacae complex sp. P47BA (assembly GCF_014930485.1). Lineage (NCBI taxonomy): Bacteria > Pseudomonadati > Pseudomonadota > Gammaproteobacteria > Enterobacterales > Enterobacteriaceae > Enterobacter > Enterobacter cloacae complex sp. P47BA. The sequence goes on from NZ_JADBRF010000001.1 coordinate 606,728, forward strand.
CCGTTGACCGCGGACGATCGTCATTCGAGAGATTCAGATGCAGCTCAGCAAAGCTATGGCTCGGCGCAAGCAGCGCGCTTAAGTCGATCAGGATGCGGATCTGCCGCCACGGGTTGTATAGCCAGTACTGAACGCCGCGAAAAGGCTCCACGCGGGCGGCATCCAGCGCGCGACCGGTGGTTTTTTCCAGAGCCTTAATGTGGGGGAATTTTTTGCGTAACGCGGTGAGGTCTTCATCGCCGGTGAGAAGCGGAAGTACCGACTCGTTTTGCGTCAGCACGGCGCCGATCCCCGAATACAGCGCCGTAAACTCTCGATCGCGCTCCCAGAACTGGCGGCGTATCTGTTCCGCATACAGCAGCACGCCGCTTATCAGGCAGACCACCACCCACGCAGCGATGCTGCGCTTTATCATCTTTTTTATGCTCATCGCGTTAACTGGCCCGTCATTCAGGCTGTCGACATTACCAGTTAACGTTGATGAGAACAAAAAAACGCGGGCGTAATCAGATCTCCGGCGTTTTGCTAAAGCCGGTCAGCATCAGGATCAGGCTTTGCGGGGAAGACGCCGTCTCAAACTGGTAAAACGCGCGGCGTCTTCCGTCCAGCCGTTCATAAATCAGCGTGCGCCGCCTGCATGGTAATCAGTAGTGCGGTGGCAGAAAGTGCCGGGATTAATACTGTCCGTTTCATTATCATCTCCTTCTGAGAAAGGAGATATTGGTATCAAAACGGCCAGGGTTTACCGAGGATTTGCCCGCGTATTTTTCCGTTCATCCCTGCTTTACACGGATCACGCACAGCTCATTCCAGTACGTTTCGCGCGTGCGGCGAAGTTCAGCGTGACGTTTTATCATGGAACCACTCCGGGTCGATGTTAGCGACGTCCACGCCATACAGGCTGGCAACAGGCAGTATTGACTCCAGAACACGCTGCGCGCTGTTCTCCGCATTCGCTGGCCGGGTCGCAAAAAACCGCCGTAGCGTGCCGATCCATTTTTTCATTGCCTTTACCCCTCTCGCTTCACCAGCCTTGAGTTAAGCACGCGTTTCCTGGCCGCGGAAATATCAATTCCGGCAGTCGATGTGCAGGACGTGCAAATAGCTCCTTACATTTACCTGCCGGTAACACACTGTTCACTAATGCTTTTTTGTATAGAGCAAAGAACATTTTCTTATTTGGCGATAGCTTTTGCTTATGGGAGCGTAACGGTGCAAAACAAAAACAACGGGACGAACGATGACTATGGCAGCAAAGATGAAAAGGTTTAAAAAAGGGACGGCAGTTCTGGGATTACTGGCCGCCGGGAGCCTGTTTTCAGCGCAGGCGCTGGCCGATCGGCTGGAAGATATTAAGGCCGCAGGGGTGGTGAAAGTCGCCACGTTTGACGCCAACCCACCGTTTGGCTCAATTGATGCAAAAACGCACGAGATCGTGGGTTACGACGTGGACTTTGCCAAAGCACTGGCAAAATCACTCGGCGTGAAGCTTGAACTGGTTGCCACCAATCCGGCCAACCGAATTCCGCTGCTTCAGTCCGGTAAAGCAGATCTGATCGTAGCGGATATCACCATCACCCCGGAACGCGCGCAGGTGATTGATTTCTCCACCCCCTATTTCGTGACCGGACAACAGTTCCTGGTTCCCGCCAAATCGCCCGATAAGCTGGATGAATACAGCCGGGCACGCATTGGCGCGGTCAAAGGCACCACGGGTGAACAGGCGCTCCACCAGCGTTTCCCGCAGTCCCGCGTGCTGGCTTATGACGACATTCCTCTGGCGCTGACGGCGCTGCGCAACGGCAACGTACAGGCCATTACCCAGGACAGCACAATTCTTGCAGGCCTGCTGGCACAGGCTCCGGATAAAGCGAACTTCAAAATCCTGCCCGATCTGCTCAGTAAAGAAGAAATTGGCGTCGGGGTGAAGAAAGGTGAAACGGCGCTGCTGAAAGCCGTCAACGATGAGCTGGTTAATCTCGAGAAGAACGGTCAGGCGGCAAAGATCTATGACGTCTGGTTTGGCCCAAACACGCCCGCTCCACAGCCTCGCGCTTTTAAAATAGAAGCCAGGTAATTATGCTCTCAGGTTTATTTTCCCACTCCGCGGCCGGTGCCGCGGATTTTTCACATCTGGAACAGGCCAGCGTTGAGTTTCGTCACGTGGACAAACGCTACGGCGACCATCAGGTTTTACGCGACATTAACCTCACCATCACGCCCGGTGAAGTGGTTGCTATTCTCGGCCCTTCCGGTTCGGGTAAATCAACGCTGATCCGTCTTATCAATCAGCTTGAAACCCTGAGCGGCGGGGAAATCCTGGTCGACAGCAAGCCGACCGGGCAGCTTTCCGGCAGCAGACTGCGTCAGCTGCGCAGCCGCGTTGGATTTGTGTTTCAGCAGTTCAATCTGTATGCCCACCTCACCGCCAGCCAGAACATCACCCTGGCACTGCAGCATGTGCACGGCTGGAAGCCGCAGCCAGCTCAGGAGCGCGCGCTGGCGCTGCTGGAGAAGGTCGGAATGCAGGAAAAGGCTCACCACTTCCCCGCTGAGCTTTCCGGCGGCCAGCAGCAGCGCGTGGCGATTGCCCGCGCCCTGGCCTCGTCGCCGCAGATCATCCTCTTCGACGAGCCGACGTCGGCGCTCGATCCGGAGATGATTGGCGAAGTGTTATTCGTCATGAAAGCCCTTGCCCATAGCGGGATCACCATGATTGTCGTGACTCATGAGATGCAGTTCGCCCGGGAAATTGCCGACCGGATTGTCTTTATCGACGGCGGGCAGATTCTTGAAACCGCGCCGCCGGGGCAATTTTTCAGTCAACCGTCGCATCCCCGGGCGCAGCGTTTCCTGCAAAAAGTGCTGAACCCGCTGCACCAGGAGCACCTCTGATGCCCGCCCTCGACTGGCAGGGCGTGCTGGCCGGACAGCCTCTGCAGTGGATACTCTCCGGATTTCTCACCACCCTGTGGGTGACGCTGGCGGGGGGCCTGATCGCCAGCCTGCTTGCACCGACCTTTTTGCTCCTGCGTCTTTCCGGTGGACGCATCGGGAATGCGGTCGTCAGCGGCTGGGTATCGCTGTTTCGCAATACGCCGCTGTTGGTGCAGCTGCTGTTCTGGTATTTCGCCGCCTGGAACGGGTTACCGCAGGGCTTTCGAGACGCGGTGAATGCGGATCACAGCTGGTCAATTCTGCCCGGCGACGTCTGGTGGTTTACCCCTGAGTTTTTATGTTCTGCCTGGGGGTTGGGCGTCTTTACCTCGGCATTTTTAATTGAGGAAGCGGCATCGGGACTGCGTTCTGTTCCTGCCGGACAGCAGGAAGCGGCGCTGGCGCAAGGGTTCTCCTCGTGGCGTTTATTTCGCTACATCCTTCTGCCGCAGGGGCTCGCCAACGCCTGGCAGCCCGTTGTCGGCCAGTACCTCAACTTGATGAAGCTCTCCTCGCTCGCCAGCGGGATTGGCTTCGCTGAGCTAACCTACCAGGTCCGGCAGATTGAAAGTTACAACGCCCACGCCATGGAGGCGTTTATCGTCGGTACGGTGCTCTATTTGCTTACCGGCATTGTCATGGGGATGGTGCTGGTGCGCGTCGGTCCGCATTCAGGGAGGAAGAAAGATGATTGCAGGATTTAACGTTATTGTCGAAAACCTGGATTATCTGCTGTGGGGACGAACGGCAGCGGGTGAACCCGGCGGCGTACTGCTTTCGCTGCTGATGGCCGCAGGGGCCGCCCTGCTTGCGCTTCCCGGCGGCGTGGCGCTGGCGTGCCTCGCCTGGCGCTATCCTGGGCTGGTGCGCAGGGGGCTTTTTCTGTGGGCGGAGTTGATTCGCGGTATTCCCCTGATTTTTGTGATTTTCTGGATGTGGTACCTGTTGCCGCTGATCACCGGCGGGGATCTGCCGGGGGCGCTGACCGTGACGCTGGCGCTGGCCTGGTTTACGGCGGCATCGGTGATGCATTCGGTTTTTGCCGGGCTCAGGGCGCTCCCTGCGGGTCAAAACGAGGCCGCGCTGTCTCAGGGGTTCAGCACACAGCAAACCCTGTGGCGCGTGCTGCTGCCGCAGACGCTGAGAAATATTTTGCCGTCGCTGGTGGGAATTTTTATCAGCCTGCTGAAGGATACGTCGCTGGCATTCATCGTCAACGTCCCGGAGCTAACCACGGTGGCGGGACAGGTCAACAACCGGGTGCAAATCTACCCGGCGGCCATCTTTATCTTTACGGGCGCGGTCTATTACCTGCTCTGCTGCTCGCTTGAACAGGTCGCGAAACGCTGGCGCGTTAGCCGGCCAGCGCCTTAACCACCGTTTCCATCGCTTCGGTTGTCAGTGCGCTGCGCTTGATGCGCTGGTTCGCCAGCGCCGTGCGCAGCACGCCCGCAATGACAATATGCTTCGGCTCCTGCCCTAAATCACGCATCTCCAGCACCACCCTTCCGACCACCCGGCACATCTCCTGGTACAGCGCTTCATCTTTGGTCACGTTACCCATCGTCATCACTCCATTGCCTGTTAAACGTTGAGCTTAAATGATTCTCCCGCCGGATACAAAAAAGAAGCCCGGCGAGGATCTCGCCGGGCTTCATCTGGAAAATCAAATAATTAGTTGTTCACGGGAATGACCGCGCCTTTGTATTTGGTGCGGATCCAGTCCTGAATCTCTTTGGAGTGCAGCACGTTCACCAGCGCGACGATGTCTTTCTTTTTCTCGTCGCCGCGATGCACGGTAATGATGTTGGCGTACGGGTTGTTTTCACCGCTCTCGACCGCAATCGGGTCGTGAACCGGGTCCAGACCGGCGTCTATCGCATAGTTGGCGTTAATCACCACCGCGTCGCCTTCGTCGTTGTTGTACATCTGCGGCAGCAGGGACGCTTCCACGTTCGGCGTGAACTTCAGTTTTTTCGGGTTCTCAACGATATCGCTGATGCGCGCCGTCACTTTGTCGATGCCCGGCTTCAGCTTGATCACGCCCTCTTTTTCGAAGATGGAGAGAATACGGCCTTCCTCGGAAACCGCATCACGCATGATGATCTTGCCGCCTTCTGGCAGGTCCTTCAGGGATTTGTATTTTTTTGAGTAGATGCCGATTGGCTCAATGTGGATCGCGCCCGCACTGACAAAATCGTAGTCTTTATCGCCCGCATGATCTTTCAGCACGCTGTTCAGGTAAGGAATGTGCTGGAAATAGTTCGCGTCGATGTCATGACCCGCCAGCGCGGTGTTCGGCAGAATGTAGTCCTGGAACGGTTTAATCTCCAGGTCGATACCCTGCTTCGCCAGAATTGGCTTGGCCTGCTCCAGAATTTCGGCGTGCGGCGTGTTAGATGCGCCCACGGTCAGGGTATCGGCCCAGGAGGCGAAGCTCAGGGCGCTCAGGGTTGCGGCGGCGATCAGCGTCAGTGTCTTTTTCATGATGTGGTTCCTGTGTGTATTTATTAGCGTTTATCTAACAGTGAAGTAATGACATCGCCGCAGAACTGGATAATGAAAACGATGATTAAAATGGTCACCGTTGCCACCAGCGTGACGTCACCATGGTTGCGCTGGAATCCTTCCAGATAAGCCAGATTTCCCAAACCACCGGCGCCAATCACCCCCGCCATGGCGCTGTAGCTCACCAGCGCAATCAGCGTCACCGTAATACCTGATACCAGTGCAGGTGATGATTCCGGCAGTAAAACCCGAAACACGAGCGTGCTCAGTCGTGCGCCCATCGAGCGCGTTGCTTCAATGACCCCTTTGTCCACTTCGCGCAGGGCGATCTCCACCAGACGCGCGTAGAACGGCGCGGCGCCGACAATCAGGGCCGGAAGCGCTGCGTTAGCGCCAAGGATGGTGCCGACGACGGTCTTGGTGAACGGGATCAGCAGAACGATGAGAATGATGAACGGAATAGAGCGGAACACGTTCACCACTATCGAAATGACGCTGTAGACCGTGCGGTTGTGGAACAAGCCACCGCGCGCGGTTAAAAACAGCGCCAGCCCCAGCACGATGCCCAGCACAAAGGTCGCCACGCCGGACAGCGCGGTCATGTACAGCGTCTCCAGCGTTGCAGCCCAGAGCTGATCCCACTTGAGATGCGGAAAGAGATTCTCAGACATGTTTAATTACCTCGCCTTCAATATCGCTGTGCTGCAGGTCGGCGAGGATATTGTTCAGTTGTTCATCGGATGCCGCCACGTGGACCCAGAGCTGCCCGAAAACACCGTGGGCGGTCTGGGTCATTTTTCCGTGCAGGATGTTAAACGGCAGGCCGTAGCGCAGGGTGAGTTCCCCGACAATCGGCTTGTGCGTGCTGTGTCCGGTAAAGGTCAGCCTGATCACCGTACCTTCCAGATCGTTTGCGAGTTCAGTATTGAAGGTCTCTTCCTCGGCGTACTGGCTCACCTGGCGGACAAACTGCTGCGTAATCGGCTGCTGTGGATGGGTAAAGACGCTCAGCACGTCGCCCTCTTCCACCACTTTGCCATTTTCCATCACCGCCACGCGGTCGCAGATTTTGCGCACCACGTGCATTTCGTGCGTGATCAGTACGATGGTGAGTTTGAAGCGGCGGTTAATGTCCAGCAGCAGATCGAGGATCTGATCGGTGGTCTGCGGGTCGAGCGCGGACGTAGCCTCATCGCAGAGCAGCACGTCGGGGTCGTTGGCCAGCGCGCGCGCAATCCCCACGCGCTGCTTTTGCCCGCCGCTCAGCTGCGACGGATACGCATTTTCGCGTCCCTTCAGGCCAACCAGCTCCACCAGTTCGGCGACGCGCGCCTTAATCTTCGCTTTTGGCACACCGGCAATTTGCATAGAGAAAGCAATGTTCTCACTCACCGTGCGCGACCACAGCAGGTTGAAGTGCTGAAACACCATGCTGATCTTCAGACGCGCCTGGCGCAGTGCTTCACCTTTTGCGGCGGAGATATCCTGCCCGTTAATGGTGACGCTCCCGGCGCTGGGTTTCTCCAGACCGTTCAGCAGGCGAATCAGCGTGCTTTTCCCGGCGCCGCTGTAACCGATAATGCCGTAAATCTGTCCCTGCTCTATCGTCAAATTGACGTTATCAACGGCGGTCAGCGCGACCTTTCCGTTGTCAAAAACCTTCGAAATATTGCTCAGTACAATCATTCTTATTCGTTATCCGTGCCGCCCTCGGCGGTTTAGCAGTATGGATGTCCAAAAGATAGTAAACAGGCGTTATCAGCTTTTAAATGAACAAAAAAGAATGTGTTATAACTTTCGGAAATAAACAGCGGATTTACCGGGTGGGAAGTATTTAGACCAATTTCAGCAATGATTATCTGCCGGATGCATATCTGCTGGCGGACGCGCGCAAAAAACGGTCATTTTTGCAGCATTTTATCCCGATATAGCCATCCCCACATCCAGACAACTTTACGTCTTGCTGTCCTGCCATCCAAAAATGGCATTTATATTCCTTTCCGTTCTAAACGGCAGTGAATGGTTCTTTATTGAGAAAATTTCACAGCCCTATCATCCCGTCATGACATACCGAAAGGAAAACATCATGACGATTTACCACTCCGTCACCGAACTGATTGGCCGCACGCCGCTGATCCAGCTGCATAAGCTTGATACCGGTCCCTGCTCACTGTTTCTGAAGCTGGAGAACCAGAACCCCGGCGGCTCGATTAAAGACCGCGTTGCGCTGTCGATGATTAACGAAGCGGAACGTACCGGCCAGCTGCAGCCGGGCGGCACGATTATTGAGGCCACGGCGGGCAATACCGGCCTCGGCCTGGCGCTGATCGCCGCCCAGAAAGGCTACTCGCTGATCCTCGTAGTGCCCGACAAAATGAGCCGCGAAAAGATTTTCCACCTGCGCGCGCTGGGTGCCCAGGTGGTGCTGACCCGCTCCGACGTCAACAAGGGCCATCCCGCCTATTACCAGGATTACGCCCGGCGTCTGGCTAACGAGCTGCCGGGCGCGTTTTACATCGACCAGTTCAATAACGAAGCCAACCCGCTGGCGCACCGCACCACCACGGCACCGGAGCTGTACGAGCAGCTTGACGGCAGAATTGACGCCATCGTGGTCGGCGTCGGCTCAGGTGGTACGCTCGGTGGCCTGCAGGCGTGGTTCGCCGAGCACTCTCCGCACACGGAGTTTGTCCTGGCTGACCCCGCCGGGTCGGTGCTGGCTGACCAGGTGGAAACCGGACGCTACCACGACGCGGGCTCCTGGCTGGTCGAAGGCATTGGCGAAGACTTTATTCCCCCGCTGGCCCACATTGAAGGGGTGAATCGCGCCTGGCGCATCACCGACCGCGAAGCCTTCGCCACCGCGCGCGAGCTGCTGAAGACGGAAGGCATTCTGGCGGGCTCCTCCAGCGGCACGCTGCTGGCGGCGGCGCTGAAGTATTGCCAGGCGCAGACCACGCCGAAGCGCGTGGTGACCTTCGCCTGCGACAGTGGCAATAAGTATCTCTCGAAGATGTTTAACGACGACTGGATGCGCCAGCAGGGGCTTATCACGCGCCCTCAGGCGGGCGATCTCTCCGACTACATTGCCCTGCGCCATGATGAAGGCGCTACCGTCACCGCCGCGCCGGACGATACGCTTTCCACCGTGCTGGCACGCATGCGCCTGTATGACATCTCTCAGCTGCCGGTCCTGGAGAACGGCAAGGTGGTGGGCATTATCGACGAGTGGGATCTGCTGCGGCATATCGGCGGCGACGGCGACCGCTTTGCCCTGCCGGTCACGGCGGCCATGACCCGTCAGGTGGAATTTCTCGATAAACGTGCCCCGGAGAGCGCCCTGCACGCCATCTTCGACCGAGGTCTGGTAGCCGTCATTAACGACAATGACCGTTTTCTCGGTCTGATTACGCGCAGCGACGTCCTGACCGCGTGGCGCAATCGTCTACAGCAATAAAGGATGAAACGATGAAAAACCTGGCAACCCTGAGCGTCCACAGCGGCGCATTCAACGACCCGCACGGCGCCGTCATGCCGCCGATTTACGCCACGTCGACGTTTGCGCAACCGTCACCCGGCGAGCATACCGGCTATGAGTATTCCCGCAGCGGCAACCCAACGCGCCATGCGCTGGAAACCGCCATCGCCGAACTGGAGGGCGGCACGCGCGGCTACGCCTTTGCTTCCGGTCTGGCGGCCATCTCCACGGTGCTCGAACTGCTGGATAAAGACAGCCATATCGTCGCCATTGATGACGTTTACGGCGGGACGTATCGCCTGATTGAAAACGTGCGCAAACGCAGTACGGGCCTGCAGGTCAGCTGGGTTAAGCCGGACGACTTAGCCGGGCTTGAGGCCGCCATTCGCCCGGAGACCCGCATGGTGTGGGTCGAAACGCCGACCAACCCGCTGCTGAAGCTGGCGGATCTGACGGCCATTGCGGCGATCGCCCGTCGTCATAACGTCATCAGCGTGGCGGATAACACGTTCGCATCGCCGGTGATCCACCGCCCGCTGGCGTCCGGTTTCGATATCGTGGTGCACTCCGCCACCAAATACCTTAACGGGCACTCTGACGTGGTGGCCGGGCTGGCGGTGGTGGGAGAGAATCCGGCGCTGGCGGACCAGCTTGGCTATCTGCAAAATGCGGTCGGTGGCGTCCTGGATCCGTTTAGCAGCTTCCTGACCCTGCGCGGTATCCGCACGCTTGCGCTGAGGGTCGAAAAGCACAGCACCAACGCGCTGGAGATTGCGCAATGGCTGGCGCAGCATCCTCTTGTCGAAAAAGTGTTCTATCCCGGCTTGGAATCGCATCCGCAGTACCAGCTTGCCCGCACCCAGATGGCCCTGCCGGGCGGGATGATTTCCGTCGTGGTAAAAGGCGATGCGCAACGCGCCACCGAGGTGATTCGCAACCTGAAGCTGTTCACTCTTGCGGAAAGCCTGGGCGGGGTGGAGAGTCTCGTGAGCCAGCCTTACAGCATGACGCACGCCTCGATTCCGCTTGAACAACGGCTGGCAAACGGCATTGTGCCGCAGCTGATCCGCCTCTCGGTAGGCATTGAAGATCCAAAAGACCTGATTGCCGACCTCAGCCAGGCGCTGCAAAAATAAGCAAACGGCGGCAGGTCGCTCACCTGCCGCCAAAAGTTGTCATCATGGCTTAACGCCTTGATAACAATATTATGTGAAACGGCATTGATTAATTCTGAAACACCGTTTCCATTTTCCTTTTATCTTAAAATTAGCGTATAATGCGCGCCAAATCCCTGGTGAATGGTTTCAGCGCTTGGAATACAAAAAACAACGTACAACTTCTCCTCTCCTTCGTTGGGCTGTCACTCAGGCACACTTTCTTCTGCACGCTCATTTGATGTCTCCTATCCTTAGTGCGTGTCATATACTCTTTTGCAACACAGGTTTGACTCCGCGGCGGTGCGCCCCCGGAGCGAGATTTCCATATCCTTCCCAACTTAAAGACTAAGACTGTCATGAAAAAGACGAAAATTGTTTGTACTATCGGCCCGAAAACCGAATCCGAAGAGATGCTGAGCAAAATGCTGGACGCCGGCATGAACGTGATGCGTCTGAACTTTTCCCACGGTGACTACGCAGAACACGGTCAGCGTATCCAGAACTTGCGCAACGTGATGAGCAAGACCGGTAAAAAAGCGGCGATCCTGCTCGACACCAAAGGTCCGGAAATCCGTACCATCAAACTGGAAGGCGGTAACGACGTCTCTCTGAAAGCGGGCCAGACCTTCACCTTCACTACCGACAAATCCGTTGTTGGTAACAGCGAAATCGTTGCGGTCACCTATGAAGGCTTCACCAGCGATCTGTCCGTGGGTAACACCGTGCTGGTCGACGATGGTCTGATCGGTATGGAAGTCACCGCTATCGAAGGCAACAAAGTTATCTGTAAAGTGCTGAACAACGGCGACCTGGGCGAAAACAAAGGCGTTAACCTGCCGGGCGTTTCTATCGCGCTGCCAGCACTGGCGGAGAAAGACAAGCAGGACCTGATCTTCGGCTGCGAACAAGGCGTTGATTTCGTTGCGGCATCTTTCATCCGTAAGCGTTCCGACGTGGTTGAAATTCGTGAGCACCTGAAAGCCCACGGCGGCGAGAAGATCCAGATCATCTCCAAAATCGAAAACCAGGAAGGACTGAACAACTTCGACGAAATCCTCGAAGCGTCTGACGGCATCATGGTTGCTCGTGGCGACCTGGGCGTTGAAATCCCGGTTGAAGAAGTGATCTTCGCGCAGAAGATGATGATCGAGAAATGTGTTCGCGCGCGTAAAGTGGTTATCACCGCCACGCAGATGCTGGATTCCATGATCAAAAACCCACGCCCTACCCGCGCTGAAGCAGGCGACGTGGCGAACGCCATCCTCGACGGTACCGATGCAGTCATGCTGTCCGGTGAATCCGCGAAAGGGAAATACCCTCTGGAAGCGGTCGGCATCATGGCGACCATCTGCGAACGTACTGACCGCGTGATGACCAGCCGTCTGGACTTCAACAACGACAGCCGCAAGCTGCGCATCACTGAAGCAGTATGCCGCGGTGCGGTAGAAACCGCTGAGAAACTGGAAGCGCCACTGATTGTTGTTGCGACCCAGGGCGGTAAATCTGCGCGCGCAGTGCGTAAATACTTCCCGGATGCCACCATCCTGGCCCTGACCACCAACGAAACCACCGCACGTCAGCTGGTGCTGAGCAAAGGCGTGGTTGCGCACCTGGTCAAAGAGATCGCCTCTACTGACGATTTCTACATTCAGGGTAAAGCAATGGCTCTGGAAAGCGGTCTGGCGCAGAAGGGCGACGTGGTTGTAATGGTTTCTGGTGCTCTGGTACCAAGCGGAACAACCAATACTGCCTCCGTTCACGTGCTGTAATAATTCACGAACGAATTAAATTTGAAAAAAAGCGCCCAATGGGCGCTTTTTTTATTCCCGGCATTAGCCAAATTCATTCAAAAAGCAAATCGGGTTTTTCTATTTAAATGCGATTTATCTAAGATGAATCCGATGAAAAATGCCTTTTTTTACATAGCTTTTTACTCAAAACGCACTGATTCGATGCTTCTTTGAGCGAACGATCAAAAATAGGCGTATTCCCATCAAAAAAATATTCTCAACCCAAAAAAGTTTGTGTAATACTTGTAACGCTACATGGAGATTAACTCAATCTAGAGGGTATTAATAATGAATCGTACTAAACTGGTACTGGGCGCGGTAATCCTGGGTTCTACTCTGCTGGCTGGTTGCTCCAGCAACGCTAAAATCGATCAGCTGTCTTCTGACGTTCAGACTCTGAACGCTAAAGTTGACCAGCTGAGCAACGACGTGAACGCAATGCGTTCCGACGTTCAGGCTGCTAAAGACGACGCAGCTCGCGCTAACCAGCGTCTGGACAACCAGGCTACTAAATACCGTAAGTAATAGTACCTGTTAATAAAATGGCGCACATTGTGCGCCATTTTTTTTGCCTGCGTCAAACTGCTACTGCGTTACCTTTTCCCCTTCCTCTTCTGCTACCGCAGCAGACACCCGGCTGTTCTGCACTGACAACACGCTATTGCTGGCCGACGGGCCGCTACCCGCGGATACGACAACCGGGATCCCGGCACGGCGCGCCAGGGCTTTATCAATTAACGCCTTATCGCTTCCGGCCTGAGAAACAAAGGTGGCAAAGTCTGCCGAGTGGGTAATGGGCGAAATCTGCGGGTTCTCGCCCTCCACCTGCGCCAGCGGACGGTGGACCTCAATATAACGTTTACCGTCCGGCTCAACCGAGAATTTCACCGGCTCGTTGATGATCTGAACCCGCGTGCCGACCCGCACCTGTTCAAACAGGGCTTTAATATCCGGGGCGTTCATTCGCATGCAGCCGGAACTGACGCGCAGACCTACGCTGTCCGGCGCGCTGGTGCCGTGAATAAGATATTCCCCATTACCAATTCCCAGACGCAGCGCATAGCGCCCCAGCGGGTTATTTGGCCCCGCCGGGACGACGGGAGGCAATTTAATTCCCTGGGCCAGGGAACGCGCTCTGATGCCCGCCGTAGGCGTCCAGGTTGGATTAGGGATTTTTTGGCTGACGCGGGTGGTGCTAACCGGCGTTTCCAGCCCCAGCTGTCCGATGCCGAGCGGGAAGACCTGGACAATATTTTCTCCCGGCGGGAAGTAGTAGAGCCGAAGCTCGGCCAGATTAACCACAATGCCTTCGCGCGGGGTATCCGGCAGCAACATCTGCGACGGGATCGTGATAACGGTACCCGGCGCCGGGTTTACTGGCGCAATGGTATTGTTCGTTTCAAGGATCACCTGCGCCGCCGTATTAAACCGACGGGCGATAGTCTGAAGCTTATTATCCCCTTCCTGTATCGTGTAGGTTTGATTTTGCCCAATCAGACGGCTGCCTGCGGGCGGCAACGGATAGTCCATCGCGCGGGCCGAATTAAACGTACCGAGCGAACTGAGGAGTAATAGAGTTATTAGAGACGCGCGCTTCATGCTGAGATTCCTTATTCACTGGCAGGATGCCAGAAAGCTGAAAAACCAGCGAGGCGGGAACCACCTCGCGAAACAGAATGAATGCTGTTCTGTAAGTCTAGCTAAGGATTGCAGCTTTGGCGCGAATGGCGCGAATCATCGCTTCCAGCCCCTGGGAGCGGGACGGGGTGAGGTGTTGGGTCAGGGCCATTTTTTCAAACCACGGGCGGACATCAAACGCGACGATATCCTGCGCCGACATCCGGTGGTAAAGAATAAAGACGACCGCAATAAGCCCTTTTACAATGGCCGCATCGCTGTCGCCGTGCAATTCAATAGTGCCGTCGTCAGACTGCTCCATCACAATCCACACCTGGCTCTGGCAGCCCTGAATAATGTTTTCCGGGTTATGCGCCTCTTCACCGAGCGGCGGCAGACGCTGCCCCAGCTCGATGATATAAAGGTACTTCTCTTCCCAGTTTGCACAGCGCCCAAAGTTGCGCAGCAATTTGTCTCTGTCCGGCAGTTCTGCCATCTTTTGCCTCTTCTTAGCCCAGCAGCTGGTGAATGCGCTTAAGCCCCGCCACCAGCCTGTCGACCTCTTCCATTGTGTTATACATCACCAGCGATGCGCGGCACATTGCCGGCACCTGGTAAAAAGCCATCAGCGGCATGGCGCAGTGGTGGCCGGTACGGACGGCCACGCCGTAATTATCGAGGAAGCTGCCCACGTCATATGCGTGGTGTTTCCCCAGGTTAAAGGCAATTACGCCCTGTCGGTCAGCCGGGCCATACAGGGTAAGGTCCGGCACGCTGGCAAGCTCCTGCAGCGCGTAGTGCATCAGCAGCTGTTCGTACTCCTGAATGGCGTCGAGGCCGATTGCGGAGACGTAAGACACCGCCGCCCCCAGGCCGATAATCCCGCCAGTGTTGGGGGTGCCCGCCTCGAAACGCCAGGGCGCACGGGCGTAGGTCGTCCCTTCCGTCAGGCTGACGGTGGCGATCATCGATCCGCCCCCTTCCCACGGCGGCATCGCCTGCAGGATGTCCTCTTTCACATACAGCACGCCAATCCCGGTCGGGCCATAGAGCTTATGCCCGGAGAATACGTAGAAATCGCAGTCCAGCGCCTGCACGTCCACCGCGTGGTGCATCACCGCCTGCGCGCCGTCAATCAGCACCTTCGCGCCGGCCTGATGGGCTTTTGCGATAATCTCTGTCACCGGGTTTTCGGTGCCCAGCACGTTAGAGACCTGGGTGACCGCCACCAGCCGCGTTTTATCGTCCAGCAGGGCGTCAAGCTGCTCCAGCTGTAGCGTGCCGTCGTCGTTCAACGGAACGACCCGCAGCTGCGCGCCGACACGCTCGCAGAGCATCTGCCACGGCACAATATTGGCGTGGTGCTCCATCTGGGTGATGATGATGTTATCCCCCGCGCGCACCTGGGCGTTGCCCCAGCTGTTGGCGACAAGGTTAATCCCCTCGGTTGTGCCGCGCACAAATACCAGCTCTTCCGGCAGGCGTGCATTGAGGAAGGCTGCAATTTGCGTGCGCACGTTTTCCATGCGCTGGGTCGCCTCGGCGCTCAGGGTATGAATACCGCGATGCACGGCGGCGTAGCCGTGGCGGTAGAACTCGGCTTCCGCATCCACCACCTGATTCGGCTTCTGCGCGCTGGCCGCGCTGTCGAGATAGGCCAGCGGCAGGCCGTTCACTTCACGGGTCAGAACCGGGAAATCGGCCCGCACTTTCTCTACGGGAAAACTCATGCTTCGCCTCCGGGCAGACGCTGACCAATGCGGGCCAGCACCTGCTGCTTCAATACGCCATCGTGCAGCGCTTCCGTAAGCTCCGCCGCAAAGGCGTAGATGATCATTTTCTGCGCCGCCTGCTGGTCGATGCCGCGCGAGCGCAGGTAGAACATCTGCTCGTCGTCGATCCGACCGACCGTCGCGCCGTGGCTACATTTTACGTCGTCGGCGTAGATCTCCAGCTGCGGCTTGGTGTCCACTTCCGCCAGGCGCCCCAGCAGCAGATTGTTGTTGGTCATCTGCCCGTCGGTTTTGATGGCGTGCTGGGCCACGTTAATCAGGCCGTTAAACACCGCCCGCCCTTTATCGCTGACGATGGTTTTGTGCAGCTGGCGGCTGTTGCAGTAGCCTTTGTTGTGCTCAAGCCAGGTGCGCGTGTCGCACACTTCTGCCTTCACCGGCATCGCCAGGCTATTGATGCGCAGCGTAGTGTTTTCACCGTTAAGCTTCGTGCTAGTGTTGTGGCGCAGCACCGCGCCACCGAGCAGGAAGCTGTGGCTGTACGCCGCGGCATCCTGGCCCAGCAGAAGATCGTTATGGGCAAAATGGTGGCTCTGCGGATTCTCAAACGCCAGCTTAATATGGTGAAGCTGCGCATTGGCGGCAACGTTCATCGTCAGCCGCGACCCGGTAAAATGGCGGGTCTCGTTGAGGCTGACGTAATGTTCGATTACCGTGGCCTCCGCCCCCTCCGCCAGCTCAAGGTGATGGCGATAGTGCGCGGTGTTGATCTCATCGCCCTCCACGCCCTGTGTGATGTGCATCAGCAGCAGCGGTTTTGCCGGACGCTGGTTACGCTTGACCTGAATATGCGTCACGCTGCGGGCCAGGCTCTCGGTCAGGTGGAGGAAAACTTCCGGCTGAACCGGGGCGCTCAGGCTCTGGCGGTCGTCGTTAATGACGATATCGAACCCGCTATCCCGGGCGTCATCACTCAGTTCTGGACGCCAGACGCCGTCGACAAAGACCAGACGCACCGCATCCACCGTCAGCGCCAGAGCGTCGCGCCGGGCCGGGTCAATCTCCGCCAGACGCGTCACAAACTCGCCGTTCAGCAGGCCGTCGAGCGGGGTGTATTTCCAGTTCTCATGCTTCCGCGTCGGCAGGCCGAGGCGCAGCATCTGCTGCAGGTGCTGCTGCGCCTGCTCGGAGCGCGTATTACCCTGCTCCTCAAACAGCCGGTGCCACTGCTGGAGCGCATTACTGCTGTTCGGTAAGCCAGCCATAACCCTGCTCCTCCAGTTGTTTAACCAGCGTAAAATCACCGGATTTCACAATACGTCCCTGGTAAAGCACGTGGACGTAGTCCGGCTTGATGTAGTCCAGAATGCGCTGGTAGTGGGTGACGATAATGAACGAGCGCTTGCCGTCGCGCAGGGAATTCACCCCGTCGGCGACAATCTTCAGGGCGTCGATATCCAGACCGGAGTCGGTCTCATCCAGAATGCACAGCTCGGGCTCCAGCACCGCCATCTGCAGGATATCGTTACGCTTTTTCTCGCCGCCGGAAAAGCCGACGTTGACCGAGCGGGTCAGCAGGTCTTCCGGCATTTTCAGCAGTTTGATCTTCTCTTCCATTAGATCCTGGAAGTCGAAGCGATCCAGCGCCTCCTGGCCGCGATACTTGCGCACCGCATTCAGCGCCGTCTGGAGGAAAAACTGGTTGCTGACGCCCGGAATTTCCACCGGGTACTGGAAGGCCATAAAGATGCCCTCGCCCGCGCGGTCTTCCGGCGACATCTCCAGCAGATCTTTGCCGTTAAATTCGACCGAGCCGCCTGTTACTTCGTAATCTTCACGTCCCGCCAGCGTCGCTGAAAGCGTACTTTTCCCGGAGCCGTTTGGCCCCATGATGGCGTGAACTTCACCCGGCTTGACGTCAAAATTGAGACCGCGCAGGATCGCTTTCTCTTCCACGCTAACCTGTAAATCTTTAATGCTTAACATGTGCTTTCCTTAACCGACGCTGTGTTCAAGACTAATGGCGAGGAGTTTTTGTGCTTCAACGGCGAATTCCAGCGGCAGTTCAGAGAACACGTCCTTACAGAAGCCGTTCACAATCATCGAAATGGCATCTTCTTCGCTGATGCCGCGTTGCAGGCAGTAGAAGAGCTGATCTTCCCCAATGCGCGACGTGGTCGCCTCGTGCTCCAGCTGAGCCGTGTTGTTGCGACACTCGACGTACGGGAAGGTATGCGCCCCGCAGTCGGCACCGATCAGCATTGAATCACACTGGGTGAAGTTACGCGCGTTGGTGGCCGTCGGCATGATTTTCACCAGCCCGCGATAGCTGTTCTGGCTATGCCCGGCGGAGATCCCCTTCGAGATAATCGTCGATTTGGTGTTTTTCCCAATGTGGATCATCTTGGTGCCGGTATCGGCCTGCTGATGCCCGCTGGTCAGCGCCACCGAGTAAAACTCACCGATGGAGTTATCCCCGCGCAGAATACAGCTCGGGTATTTCCAGGTAATAGCGGAGCCGGTTTCCGACTGCGTCCAGGACATTTTGCTGTTTTCGCCTTCGCATAGCGCGCGCTTGGTGACGAAGTTCAGGATACCGCCGGTATTGCCGTCGCCGGGGAACCAGTTCTGCACCGTGGAGTATTTCACCTCGGCGTCTTTGTGAATGATGACCTCTACCACCGCCGCGTGCAGCTGGTAGCTGTCGCGCACCGGGGCGGAGCACCCTTCGATATAGCTGACGTAGCTGCCTTCGTCCGCTACCAGAATGGTGCGTTCAAACTGTCCGGTTTTTTCGGCGTTGATGCGGAAATAGGTGGAGAGCTCCATCGGGCAGCGCACGCCTTTAGGCACGTAGATAAAGGTGCCGTCAGAGGCTACCGCGGCGTTCAGCGCGGCGAAGAAGTTATCGTTGCTCGGTACCACGGTGCCGATGTACTTTTTCACCAGATCGGGATGGTCATGAATGGCTTCGCCAAAGGAGCAGAAAATGATCCCCTGCTCGGCCAGCTTTTCACGGTAGGTGGTCGCCACCGAGACGGAGTCGAAAATGGCGTCTACCGCCACCTCTCTCCCCTCGCGCACGGGCACGCCCAGCTGATTAAACGCCTCTTCAACCTCTTTGCTCAGGAAGCTGTTCTCGGCACCGGTTTGCTGGACCGCGCCGGGCTGCGAGGCGCAGGTATCGTCACAGCTGCCGCAGGAGGGGGCGGAGTAGTAGCTGTAATCCTGGTAGTTCAGCTTGTCGTAGTGGGCTTTCAGCCAGTGCGGCTCTTCCATCTCCAGCCAGGCGCGGAACGCGCTCAGGCGAAATTCGAGCATCCACTCGGGCTCGTTACGTTTGGCCGAAATGGCGCGCACCACATCTTCATTAATGCCTTTCGCCAGCTCGTCGGTCTGCAGTTGCGTGAAAAAACCCTCTTTATAGTTGAGGTGTCCGCCGCTCCAGGTGTTTACATCACTCGTTGCTTCAGTATTACGAGACATAGTACCGCCTATACCCCAAAGCTTTCGCCGCAGCCGCATTCGTTCTGGGCTTTCGGGTTATGAAATTTGAATAACTGGTTTAAACCTTCCCGCACGTAATCCACTTCGGTTCCATCGATAAACGGCATAGCCTGCAGCGCGACGTACAGCTTTGCGCCATCGGTTTCAAACACCAGGTCATCCTTTTCCGGTGCGGTGACGGTATCCAGCACGTAGCCAAAGCCCGCGCAGCCGGTCTGCTTAACGCCTAAGCGCACGCCGAGAATGTCGGGATTTTTTGCCACCAGCTCGTGGATATGCGCCGCCGCCGCAGGCGTGAGCGTTAATCCTCGCCAGGCGAAATCGGCAGGATTGAAGGTTTCTGAATGCAGTTCCATAGGTCCACCTCATCTGATTAGCCATCAGGGCATAACACCATGTTAGTGATAACGATTATCACTTCAACCCTCTGTCAGCAGGGGCATTCGGCTAAACCGCCCTTTTTGTCTACTTTTATTAAGCATAGACCCTGTCAGAAGATGCGGGCGGGATGGATTTAATTGTTCAATACTTTGAAAATTAATGGATTATCTGTTGGAGAAAACAGTGAAGAGAGGAAAAGTAAAATATGTATCGGAAATGCCTATTTTTGAGATAGCTTTTGTTCTGGAAGTGTCTAAAACAATAAAAGGCCCTCAAGGCCTCTGATTATTATTGGTGAAATGAAACGCTAAAACCCTGCTCACGCCAGTGATCCAGCTGTTCCTGCTGACGCGGTGTTGGCGTTTTTCCCGTCCAGACGAAGATTTTTTGCCCCGGGAAAAGTTCAGGACGCGGAGAATCAATCGGGTCCGCCAGCACGTCAATGTGCCAGCCTTGCTGCGCCAGCCGCGCGGCTTCAAGCCAAAGATGGGTGCGGTCATCGCATTCCCAGCCGATAAGCAACGCATCTTTACCCGCTTTCTTGCGCGACTCCGCCAGGCTTAGAACCGCGAATTCAATCAGGACGCCGTCAAGCATGCTCGCCATGTGGCGTACAGTATTTTGATCCTGATTCATTCGCTGGCGGACGGGGGAAATGATGTTATCAATCAGCGCATCCATGGCGTGATTGCGGCGGAATTCGCCGATTTTGGCACGCAGCTTTGCCGGGCTGGCATAACGCAAAACGGTCATCATCTCTTCCTGGAACGAGACCCAATTACCCTGAGTCAGGACTTCTTTATTTTCCAGCAAAGCTTTTACTTTTCCGACCGAAACGCCGCTTTTCATCAGGCGTTTGATCTCTTCAATACGCAGGATATCTTCATCGTCAAACTGACGATGACCCCCTTCGCTGCGCTGCGGCTTCAACAATCCATAACGTCGCTGCCAGGCACGCAGCGTAACGGGGTTGATACCGCATCGTTCGGCCACTTCGCCGATACTGTAATAGGCCATTAACTCCCTCACGCTCAGAACTTCCATACCTAACTACACCAACCTTATCAGATTGTACAAACCATTTGTATAACTAAGACCGCATTTTGCACAGGTGAAAGGGGTAGTTCTCCCTTCACCTGTTAATACATTGTTGTCTAAAATTTGCTTCTCGTACAGCTAAGTCTGCCGAATTTTGTACAGCTTTATCAAAAATCGAATTTCTTCTCCGGCCATGCAATCGCCGGAATTCCGCCATGCCGGGGGCTGGCAAAAAGATGCCCCTGGAACTGGGAAATCCCCGCAGATTCCAGCCACATCCACTCTTCTGCCTTCTCCACGCCGACCGCGCAGAACTGAATTTCAAGCGAGGAACAGCATTTGATAATCGCCTGAATAATGGCCTGTCGAGGGCCACTTTTGTGCACGTTCGCGACGAGATCGCGATTAATCTTAATTCTGTCGGGCTGGAATTGGGCCAGTAGCTGTAGTCCCGCAAAGCCGGCACCAAAGTGATCGATCGTCACGCTGATGCCTGCACTTTTTAGCTGTCTGACTGAATCCGTGAATTCTTCAAAACGTGAAATGGCTTCGCTCTCGGTGAACTCCACCACGATCTGTTCAGGTACAAAACCGTTTGCTTCAATTGCGGTGAGCAGAAAGTCCACCGCATTGGGAATGTTAACCAGCGTCATAGGCAGCAGGTTAAGGGATAACGTCTGATCCTGTAACCCTAGCGCGCTGGCCATCGAGAGCGCCACCTGCTTGCTCTGCAAATCAGACGCGTAAACTTCATCATGCGTAAGGCTGGCGAAATAGGCCCCCGGCGAGTCGCCGGACGGGGTGCGCAGAAGCGCCTCCCAGGAGACAACCTGCTGCATAAACGGATCAACTATCGGCTGGAAAGCAAAGCTGCAATCCGCTCCTTTCGCGACCACCTCGGGTTGCGCTGACAAGCGTGTTTCTTCGCGAACGAACTCCCAGGAATCCGCAGGCGGCAGTTCAAAATAGTTCGCTTTTTCCGTGGCCTCGACAAAGGTACGGAAAAACTGCAGCGGACGGTCATTGTAAGTCAGCTGATAGCGTGTTGTTCCCTTGTTCAGCACCTGTTGCAGCACCTCGTTCCTGTCGAACTGGCGCAAATCAAAAAGCTCCATCCCCACCTTGCCAAAACGCCGGACGGGGCCGTGATCGCGCATCAGCTCGACTACGTTATGGTGTCGCGGGTCGTTGCAGATCTCCTCATAAATAGCAGAAACATGCTCCACTGGCCCCTCAAGCAACTGAAAAAAATGTGTGCCGTTAAACAGCAAGATCCCCGTGACGTTGGCTTGCCGGTTTTTATTATTTGCAGCAGCGACCATAGCTTCCAGTGCTTTCACTGGAACGTCCTCGCAGATATGACTGCGGTAAATGATGGTTGTAAGCATGCGATTCCTGGGGGTTAAGGGTTTTGATCACAAAAACATGTGGAGAGACTTCTCTTATAGCACATTAATTGCCTCACAAATAATTTACATCTCAATCATTTACGCCCGTTAATGGCACTCTCACAAGTGTTGTACAACTTAACAGCGGCCGTGCGTTTTGTACAATATATTCTGTAGCATTACCGTTTCATGAACAACAAACAAGCAATTGAAAAATAGAGCATTTATCAAATATATCCTGATTTTATTAAAAATCTGTACATTTTTAATGTACAGATTTAGAAAAAGTGTATACCTTAAATGTAACGTTACTGATTACAAAATTTTACAGGAGCGAAACATGCAGCAGAAAGGTTACGTCGCAGATTCCGCAGCAGCGATCGCACAGTACTTCGAAAAAGCCACGCTTCCCACCCAACAGGAAACGCTGGGTCAGGTCGTTGTTGAGATCCTTAGCGACGGGCGAAATCTCAATCGCAAATCGCTCTGTACCAAACTGTTAAGTCGCCTTGAAAGGGCCGAGGGCCCCGAAGAGGAACAGCATTACCATATGCTGCTTGGCTTGCTCTTCGAACGATAACGTGATGAACCGCAGTGACGCAGACAAACTGGCCGATCAGCTGATTGGCGAAGCCGTTCTTTCTCTTTTGAGAGAGCGTGGCCCCGTTACAACTGAAGCTCTGGTTCAGCGTCTGCGGCAGATGAAAACTCATGAAAAGAATCCCCGGCGGCGGGAGACACTGGCGAAGGCGATTGCCGATATCGGATCAAAAAGCCTCGGATTAAAACGTCGCAGAACCGCGCAAGGACGAATAAGCAGAGAGGGACCTCTCAATGATAACAGAGGCAATGTTGTGTCGTTGTTTGGAAAGGGAAAGCCGTCCGATCCCAAAAAAATACATTGACTGCATTTTAACAGCTACGGTGAGAACAAATGAGACAAAATATTCAGCTTCAACCCGAATACCACTCTGCTTTTTTAGACAGTGCGCTGGCGGAATATTTCCGCCACGCAGGCGATCGTTTTGCTGAAGAGTCCGCTATTTTTTCTACTGCAGTACGCTGTGTTCTGGCCTCTGAAGGTCATATTTCCAATAAAGCGATCATCCTGTGGCTCATTCAGACGCTGGAAGCGACCAGAGACGTTGTGCAGGCGGATGTTATTCGCAAGACGCTGGAAATCGTGGTGGGCCACACCATGGATGACGTTTAAACGCCCTGCATTCAGCGATCGTGTCATCGTCAGAATTGTCGAACAGGCTGACGATGACACCCCCCTCTCTTCATAACCCCCTGTAAAGAAGCGTTATAAAGATGGCATGGTTTCTGCTTACTCCCTGTTACGGGACTGGGCTTACCAGTCATTTTGCTTCATTTCTTAACAGGTCTGTTATTGATGAAAAAAATCGCCAGCGTCTGCCCTTACTGTGGTGCAGGCTGCAAACTAAACCTTGTCGTTGAGAATAACCGTATCATTCGTGCCGAAGCGGCAGAGGGGGCCACAAACCAGGGCACGCTATGCCTGAAAGGATTTTACGGCTGGGACTTTCTTAACGATACCCGCCTGCTCACCCCACGCCTGACCCAGCCGATGATCCGCTACCGCAAGGGAGAGACATTCACTCCCGTGACCTGGGAAGAGGCGATCCGCTACACCGCCCGGAAGCTCAGCAGCATTAAAGCCCAGTTCGGCCCGCGTTCGATTATGACCACCGGGTCGTCGCGCGGTACCGGGAATGAAACCAACTACGTGATGCAAAAATTTGCCCGCGCGGTGCTGCACACCAACAACGTCGACTGCTGCGCGCGCGTTTGTCACGGTCCTTCCGTCGCCGGACTTCAGGAGACCCTCGGCAACGGTGCAATGAGCAACTCTATCAACGATATTGAACACTCCAAATGCCTGCTGGTATTTGGCTATAACTGCGCAGACTCCCACCCTATCGTCGCCCGGCGCGTGCTAAAAGCCCGTGAAAACGGCGCGAAAATCATCGTCTGCGACCCGCGCCGCATCGAAACGGCGCGCATTGCCGATCAGCATCTGCAATTGAAGAACGGTAGCAACATGGCGCTGGTGAACGCCTTTGGCTATGTGCTTCTGGAAGAAGAGCTGTACGACAAGAACTACGTCGCGCGGTTTACCGAAGGACTTGAGGCCTATCGGCAGACGGTGAAAGAGTATGCCCCTGAGCGCGTAGAACACCTCACCGGCATCCCCGCCCGCGACGTTCGTCAGGCAATGCGCACCTTCGCGGCGGCCCCTTCCGCCACCGTAATGTGGGGAATGGGCGTGACCCAGTTTGGCCAGGCCGTCGATGTCGTCAAAGGGCTTTCCAGCCTGGCACTGCTGACCGGCAACCTCGGCCGCCCTGCCGTCGGTGTCGGTCCCGTGCGCGGACAAAACAATGTTCAGGGCGCCTGCGATATGGGCGTTCTGCCGAATATGTTCCCCGGCTATCAGGATGTGACCGATCCGGCTATCCGGCAGAAGTTCGCCGATGCCTGGGGGATCGACGTGAATAACATGGACGATCGCGTCGGGACGCGCATTACCGAGGTGCCTCACCTTGCGCTGGAAGGCAAGGTCAAAGCCTATTACATCATGGGGGAAGATCCGCTGCAGACGGAAGCCGATCTCGGCCTGGTCCGCAGCGGTTTCGAGGCGCTCGATTTTGTCGTGGTTCAGGACATCTTTATGACCAAAACGGCGGAAGTGGCGGACGTTCTGCTCCCTGCCACCTCATGGGGCGAACACGGCGGCGTCTTTACCTGTGCCGACCGGGGTTTCCAGCGTTTTGGCCAGGCTATTGAGGCCAAAGGCAACGTGAAGCGCGACTGGGAGATCGTCAGCCTGCTCGCCACCGAGATGGGCTATCCGATGCATTACGACGATAACCAGCAGATCTGGGATGAAATGCGCGAGCTGTGCCCGCTCTTCTACGGCGTGACGTATGAAAAAATGGGCGAGATGGGCCACGTGCAGTGGCCGTGCCCGACGCTCGATCACCCCGGCACGCCGTACCTGTACAAAGATAATCAGTTCGATACCCCGAGCGGTAAAGGGCAGCTCTTTGCCGCACCGTGGCGCGCGCCGGCCGAAACGCCCGATGATGATTATCCGCTGGTACTCTGCACGGTACGCGAAGTTGGGCACTACTCCTGCCGCTCGATGACGGGTAACTGCGCCGCGCTGCAAAGCCTCGCCGATGAGCCGGGACGGGTGCAGGTGAATCCTGCCGATGCGGACAGACTAGGTATTAGCGACGGTCAACTGGTCTGGGTACGTTCGCGCCGGGGTAAAGTGATCACCCGCGCCAGCATTAGCGAGCGCATCAACGCGGGCGCTGTCTATATGACCTATCAGTGGTGGATCGGGGCCTGCAACGAGCTGACGCAGGATAATCTCGACCCCATCTCGAAAACCCCGGAAACAAAATATTGTGCGGTGCAGCTGGAGGCCATTGAGGATCAGCGCTGGGCGGAGGAATTTGCTGCGTCGTCTTACCAGACGATGAAAACGCGGTTGATCAATGCCGTGAACGTCTGATGCACCTGCCGGGTGGCGTCAGCACCACCCGGCAACAGCGCCACGCTTTCGCGTTATTGCTGGTTATAAGCTGTTAATCAGATAGTCACGCAGCCGGTTCGGACAGGCATTTTTCTCTACCATCCGGTGAATCAAGGCCATAAGTTCAAAATCGCTGCGCAGATCGAATTTCTGCATCAGCAGATATTTATGCGTAAAAATGGTTTTATCACTGGTGTTTAGTTTATTCGCAATCTGCCCTACCGATAACCCGCGGTAAAAATTGACCATAACGCGAATCTGCTGCGGCGATAATATTTTGTGCTGGCATTCGTAGCAGCTTTTATTCTTCCAGCGATAGCCCGGTAATTGCGTGCGATACCATGCGATAAAGAGCGCCTCACCGATCCGATCGAGCGAGGCCCGGCGAGAGATAAAAATCATATCCTGAAAACAGGAGGGAAATGCCGAGAAACGCTGCTCATCATCAACCAGGCCGATCACAATCCCTTTTTTCCGCGCCTGTAGCTCGGGATAACAGGTTAACGTTTCCCCCTGGCATAAAGAGAGAAAAATGATATCCGCAACGCTGACATTTTCCGGCGTAAGTTCAACCTCAAAATGAAGCTGGTGTCTGAAATTATGTAAGAAGAACTCCCCCAGAAAACGCTTTAGGCCATCTCGAAAAAATGAATCTGTCTCTTTTATCAGAATATTCAACATTACCGTTACCGACATCCGTCAATCATTAAGAAATATCAACCCATGGACTGATTAGTTGTACTGCATCGTCATGACGACGACGGCACTGATGCTCCCCGGCGTTGCGCCGCCCGTGGAAGATCTGACCGATGCCAGCATGGCCATCGTTGCGGTTCTGTCTGCTGCAATAGTTTGTGTAATACTTGTTCCGGTTCCCTTCATTGCACCCGTTGCGGCCTCACTCATCGCAATCGCGACGTTCGTGGCCGAACCGCTGTTCATGTAGTAATCCGCCCCGGCGACCGGATCGGGGTTTCCGGTAAAGGAGACCGTCACGCTGCGCGTCCCTGTCGGACACTGGGTAAACAGCAGGTTAAACGGCACAGGATCGGACGATGACCCCGGCGTAGCCATATTGGATGCCTGAATATTGCCAAGGTTGATATCCAGACTGTTATTTCCCCCATTAAAGATACAGGGAGAGGCCACAATATTTCCGGTAACGCTGACGCTAACGCTGTCCGTCGCAAAGGTATTGCAGCTTACTAATATGGCGGCAAGCGCTGCCGTGCGCAGAATATTCATCATTTATCCTTTACTGATACGTCAAATTTAAGGTTGCAGACGCATTGGCAGTACCGGGTTCAACCGTCGTTTGGGTCTGGTAATAACGCGCTGTTAATGGAAATGCCTGCTGCCCACCCGCGGCGGCATTTAACGGCAGACGGGTATTTAACGAGAGAGGCGTACCGTTATAGAGCAGCTGAACGCCAACCCCTTTCGCCGTGCCGGTATTACCCTGCCCTGTCAGCGCGAGCACGCTCGTTGTTGCTACGTCCGGGTTCTGAATGCCGCTGAGCGAAACGTTGACGTTTGCCCCCGGGCCGCAGTTCAGACCCAGGTTTTGCGTATTCTGAGCGCCCGTCGGCGTGGTTCCGACCGTTGAGCCAAACGTCGCGGCAGAAATATCGCCGATGGGAAACGTCAGCTGAGGCGTCGTTATGCTGCAGGCCAGCACGTTGATGGTCCCGTCCAGAAGCGTCGTCGTAAGGCTATCGCGATACACACCATCGCTCCCATGCAGCATAACGACACCCAGTACGCCGGGCGTCAGCGAGCCAGAGGCAACGGGGCCGGTAACGACAAGTTCTATTTTACCGCCCCACCATTCGACATAACTTGTCTGCGCGTTATAAGAAAAGGTATAGGTCGGGTTTTCAAAATAATTACCTGATGAAAAGCGCACGCCAATACCGCTTACATTGGTGTTATAAACGTGATTACCGTAAGTACTCGGCGTTGCATTAAGGTACCGCATGCTAAACCCGAGCATTAACGGATTGGTACAGCCGCTTAAATAGGACCCGGTGACCGACGCATTTTTTGAAAATAATACCGTGCCAACCGCGACATCACGCTGCACCGTAATTGTGCCGATGGACAAAGTGGATTCCTGTGGCGTAATCGTTGTGCAGGTTCCTGCATGGGCACTATTCCAGGCAGCGGTGATACACAGCAGGAACAGGATGTTAAGTATGCGCATTTTAAAAACCCTAAATACAAGTGACGTTAATTTCAGTAATTCCGCCTGCCGAAGATTGCGGCGAAAGCCGGAACGGCGCGCGGCACTGCCGATCGCTTTCCACTCCCCACGTAACGAATACTGTCCCCTCCGAATCCAGGCCAGTGAGATAGACTTGCCCTTTGTCGCCAACAATAAAGCTGCTGTTGTCGCTGCCTTTCAGGCTCACGATTGCGCCAAAGGGAACAAAATGGCCGTTATGCATTAACGTGAATAATGCCCGCCTTCCCACTTTCGCCTTATAGTCGGCCAGGACGATCGCACCGCGCGTCGGCGTTACCGTGCGGGTATTAATATCCAGCTCAACGTCATCCGGCATACTTTCCGGGGCAAGCGTGATGTCATTTTTACGGTACGCGGAAAGGTTACTGACCACCGTATATCCCCGGAAATCTGTTTTTGCCCCCGGCTGATTACGGATATCTACGTCATGCGCGCCCGGTGCGCTAATCAGAACATTGGTCTCCCCCAGAGGCTGAGAAAGCGTAATCCCCTCTCTGTGAGCAAGAATGCCCCCCTGCAAACCATAGTTAAGACGATCGCTGTTTTTGTCGTAGCT
This sequence comes from Enterobacter cloacae complex sp. P47BA, assembly GCF_014930485.1. Lineage (NCBI taxonomy): Bacteria > Pseudomonadati > Pseudomonadota > Gammaproteobacteria > Enterobacterales > Enterobacteriaceae > Enterobacter > Enterobacter cloacae complex sp. P47BA. Next base: position 634,631 of record NZ_JADBRF010000001.1, read on the forward strand.
ATAGCCCGCCGTCACTTCGCCGTACGTGCCCCTGTAATCCCCGTTCATGTTGCCCGTATAGCCAACGCCGTCCGACCCATACCCTTGCTGCACGTTCCAGTTCAGCCCATGGTTTTCCAGCGCCACGCCGTTCAGACCAATGTTCTGCGTGGTGCCGTTATTCTTGCTGGCGCTCACGCTATAGTTAGCCCAGGTCTGCGGCAGGAATTTTTCAAGCGGAATGCTGACGTTAAAGGCCAGCAGCTGATCGTTGTCGTCGCGTTTATTGCCGTCATATGAGCCCGCGCTGCCGTTTTTACTGTAAGTCCAGGTGAGTCCGTAGCTAATGTTGTGCCAGTAGTTGTTGTAACCCAGGCTGTAAGACGCCATCCTTTTGCCCGAATTCCAGTAATCTTCACGGACCGCGCTCAGCGTCAGCGAGCCAAGATTGCTGCCCAACGTCTGGCTCATCGTGAGCTCGGCACGGTTACGACGACGGTCCTGGAGCGCAGAGCTGTCTCCCCAGGAATCAAGGATCTCCTGCATGCCGTAGTAACCGCTGGTCGAATAGCGGTAGCCCGCAATCGAAAATTGGGTCCCTGTCCCGATAAAGTTCTTGCTGTAACGCGCACGCCAGGACTGCCCGTTGGATTTTTCTTCCCCCTGCGGGGTTGACCAGGCCTGGGTCATGTCCGCCGAAATCGCGCCGAAATCCCCCATGTTTTTCCCGATCCCGGTGGCGATCGACTGATATTTGCTCGACTCCTGCAGCCCGCCATAGAGCGTGAGGCCATATGGCAGACCATAAATCCCCGTGATTTGGCCAAACGGGGTCTTATCCACGCTGCTGCTGTAAGAACGATACTGCCCTCCGGTCACCGCATACTTAAGGCGCCCTTCGCGCTGCAAAACCGGTAATGAGGCATAAGGCAGGGTGAAATGCTGCTCGCTGCCGTCAGCTTCCTTAATGGTGACGTCCAGATCGCCTGCCCCGCCGGTGGGATACATATCGGTAATTTCAAAGGCGCCGGGCGCGACATAGGTCTGGTAAATCTGATAGCCATTCTGGCGAACAATGACCTGAGCGTTCGTACGCGCAATCCCACGCACGACGGGCGCGTAGCCTTTGAGCGAATCCGGGAGCATGTCGTCATCGGAAGCCAGCTGTCCGCCGCGAAACGGTATACTGTCGAACACGTCGGCGGGCGCGGAGCTATCGCCCAGCGTGAGCTCCGCCTTGAGCGGAATAATGGCCCGCTGTGCATAGGTGTAGACGGTATCCCATTTGTCCTGACCGTTCTCATCACGCGACCAGGTGGTGTAGTTGCGCAGTCGCCATGGCCCAACGTTGAGGCCTGGACGTAAGTTGGCATACTGACTGCTGCTGTTTTTACTCTCGCTCTGTTTCGCCCAGCTGTTGGCTCCGCTCAGGCTGTAGTTGAGCATCGCAGCGGCGATCCCCTCGTCCCACTGTTCTGGCGGGACATACCCTCTCGCAGGCAGGTCGATCGCGGCCTGGGGAATGCTGATAACAAGCCGCTGTGCGCCAAACTGAAAATCCGCAGTGGCTTGAGGAATTGCCTGGAGGTTGACGCAGGAGGTGCTTTCAACCACCAGGTTGGGGAACAGCGCCGTTTTAACGCCCCATTTTTTTAGCTGATCCATGCTCAGGCAGGGCTGCAGGCTATCGTTTTCCAGCCCATCTTTCCCGGCAACAAAATCAATATCGCTGGTCTCAATAAGCTGGTCGTCGAGGATGATGTCAACATGATATTTCCCAGGTGCCTGCGAACCTGATTCAAATGCAGATAAATCGGCTTTAGCCATTCCCGGATTATCCAGCTCCACCAGTTCGGCGTTAAAGGAATCACGGGCATTAACCACGGGGACTGCATTCGCCAGCGCAAAGGCAATACACATTGCCAGACGCGCGGGCTGCATTTTTATATTGCTTGTTGCCATCATCATAAACCTGACTCGATATTGCGGATGCCACTTTTCTCAGGAACTAAAAGCTGGCCTGATGTATTATTCCCGGGCTGCCATAATCGTTAATCACTTTAAATACGATCTGATTGCCATTAACGCCTGGCGGTAAGCGAAATGCTGCCACTGCGCCAGGTGCCACCCAGGAAACATCCTCCAGCTTTTTACCGCCGACGCTTATTTCATTAAAGTTGATCACATACGGTGTAGGATTTGTGACCTGAAGGTTGTTTCCGCTCCGGGACCAGGTTAATTTATTCGCCTGTTCTTCCGGTGTTGACGCCTTCAGGCTTGTCGGGCGATAAATAAGCTTAATACGTGTTTTAACGGCAATTTGTAACGAGTTTGCCTGTTTGCTCGCTGAAGGTATCGCTTTAATATTTAACCAGAAGAGGCTTTCTTTATCCTGCGGCAGTGAGCCGGAGAGTAAAATCCGTTCAATATTTTGCTGGCCGCCGTTCAGTCTGTACAAAGGTGGCGTGACGATAAAAGGTGCTTTATTAGCATTACCCTCTGGCATGTCGACCCAGGACTGGATTAAATAAGGGGCGGTATCCGCATTGTTTACACTGATGGATGCCTCTTTTTTCCCGCCATCAAAAATTACGCGAGTGCCACCAATAATAACCCCGGCATAAGCGTGCGAAACAGATACAGTAATAACCGCCGCACTCAGCAGGGTTTTGCTAATAAAATTCATTTTGGACCTCTTAAAACAAGGGGGCAGTTTATGCCCCCCGCGCAGCGCCTCGCGGAGCTGACTCTTGTTCTGCTTAATGACTAGTTGTAAACAACGGAGAAGTTAGCGACGGAGTTGGCAGGACCGGCCGTTACCGATGCCGCCGTTGAAATATACTGTGCGTAGAAATTCAGCGTATTGTCAGCAGTGCTGCTCAGTACATAGTTGTAGCCGTTGCTGCCGTGCAATGGCAGATCGTCTTTATCAGCGGTCATCAAATTAATGGCAACACCCGTTGCCGCCCCGGCGACAGATGTATCAATCGCCAGCAGATCGGCATTAGACAGATCGGGCGTACCGTCAAAACGAACTTTAGCACTGGTGACCGTAACCGGGCAGTTCTTCAGAATAATATCGAATTTCGTTGCCGCCGTTCTGGAACCCGTCGTCGGGAATTCTGTTTTATAATAATCGCCTAATACGACCACCTGGTTTTGAGAAGCAACCGCCACGTCGCAGGCTGAATCCAGGATGTTACCATTAAAATTAACGGTTCCTGCGGCGGCGAGAACATTGCCCATCATTAATGCTGAACCCGTCGCAACCATCGCTAAAATAATACTCTTTTTCATAATGTTCATTTTCCTGTTCACGGGATAACTTTATTTATTATTGAAATTCAAGCAGCAGAAGACCGATAAAAGAATCGCTAAGGGTTCTTTTATTTTTCGCTGGATGGCTTAAGGCCTTCCTGACTGACTGGTTAAAATTTATATAATCATTTTAATGAATACAACTTTTAGATGGTCTAGCTCTGGACTCTGATTTAACGAAAAATCAACATCTACTACAGGAAAATCTCATCTTTTATAATGAAGGTCTATTATTAGACTCGGCCGGCTTTTTGTTTTTATTCAGCAGGTTAGTCCTCAAGGACAGGAGGGTCTACTTTTAGACCTCGTCGGAATATTCCCTGAGCTCTTCATTTTTAAGATAATTCTTTTCGCAGATCAAAATTTGATCACATACGAAGTCGATGTGAGGTATCTTAATGAATACACGCTTGTCTACCCCACTGGATAATTACCAGCTCTCCGTTCTGGATTTAAAGCCTTTCGCCCACATAGACGCGCTGATTAAGCACGTGTTGCCCGCGGCCAGCAGAATGATCATCAGCCGGGGGGAGACGGTGCATTATTATAAAGATGATGTCCGACAGTGCTTTATGCTTATTCAGGGCAGCGTAGCGCTTCATCGTCGCGGCGACGGCATTGTGTTAAATTCTGAATCTGCGCCGTTTATTCTGGGCGTCAGCAGCCAGTTTTCCTCTGAGCACCTGTACGTCCGGGCGCTGGAGACCGCCGAGATCGCACGCGTGTCGCTGGAGAGTTTCAATCAAATTGTGTCGCAGCACGATTTATGGGAACACTTCTCCAGGCTGCTTATTTATACCGCCTCGCGTGTGTACGAGCATTGCGCACAAATATCGCAAATGTCCGCTTACGATATCATCCGCTTCCAGCTTGTTGAACTGATGCAGGAGCCGGACGCCGTACGGCAAAATACAACGGCAGCGGCCTACATCAAAAGCCGGACGTATCTTTCGCGCAGCGGAATTATGCGAATCCTGGCGGAACTGCGGAACGGGAAGTACATCACCATGGAGCGCGGCGTGCTGCTTGAAATTCACCATCTGCCACGCAAATATTGATTGCCACCGTGCCTGTCCCGGCGAGAAACGCTATAATTAGCCAGGTTATTTTTAAGGTTACCGGCTACCATGTCCCGTCCAGAAACGTCTCACCGTGGCTCGCCCTACGCACAAGAGCTTATTTCTTATTTACTGCCTGAATGTACAACACGAAGAACCGTTCGCGGCGAGCGGCTTGACCTTCAAATCAACGGTCAGGGAATGTGCTATTTAATTCTTGAGGGGACGATCGCCATCTACAGAAGAAGCGACGATATGATGCTCTCTACGGCCCGCAGCCCCGCCCTCTTCGGCCTCGCGAATCTCACTGATATCTATTTCAATGATTATCTCAAGACCGTTACCCCGTGCCTGATCGGCACGCTCACCACCGAGCGCGTGAATGAGATTATTAAAGAAAAAGCGCTGTGGGGGCTGCTCTCAAAACAGCTTATGTTTGTATACAACCGTCTGTATAACAACGTCATGCCGCAGGGCGCACCGACGGCGTACGAGATGATTCGCCAGCAGTTGATAAAGCTGATGGATGAAGATGAAAGCTATCGCGAAAGCGTGACGGCGGAAAGGTATATCAGGGAGAAAACCCAGCTCTCCCGCAGCGGCGTAATGCGTATTCTGGCGGATTTAAAAACCGGCGGCTTTATTGAAATAGAAGAAGGCCGTCTCATCAGGATCAACAAGCTTCCCGCCCGATACTGAATTCCAGACACAAAAAAGGCCGCACTCGCGGCCTGTTCAACAACACTCACTCAATGGACGTGAACGCCCAACCGCCAGGCAAAGTAGATCTCTTCTTTCAGTTCATTCGAAGAGAGCGCCAGCAGATCCGTGAACTCCAGCTCAAGCTGTTTCAGCTTTTTCAGGTACTGCGCCGGAGACAGGTTGCTCTTATCGCGACGTAAATATTCAATTGCCAGCTGTGTTGGGGTTATTTCAGTATCCATGATGTCCTCGCTTATGTACAAATCCTGACCAGTATATCACAACATTCTGGCTAGTTTTTGACCAAAGGCAATTCATCTGAAAACTTTACACGACCGCCGTCGTCAGACGCGACGAGCAGCACAGGCGATCCTGCTCGTCGAGAATATCAATCTGCCACACCTGGTGGCGACTACCGGCGTGCAGCGCGCGGCAGATACCGCGCACGCGCCCGCTGCGCACCGAGCGAATGTGGTTGGCATTCACCTCAAGCCCGACCACCTTCTGTTCGCCTTCGGTGCAGAGATATCCCGCGACGGAGCCCAGGGTTTCCGCCAGCACGACGGAAGCCCCGCCGTGCAACAGGCCAAACGGCTGATGGGTGCGACTATCGACAGGCATCGTCGCCTCCAGATCGTCTTCCCCAATGCGGGTGAACTGGATATCCAGTAGCCCCACCATATTCCCCTCGCCCATGGCGTTTAGCGCCTGCAGCGTGACGGCACGTTTCCAGATCATCCAATTATCTCCAGTAAAGCCTGTAATGGGTGGCGTACGCCGTTACCCTCAACCCGTTTCACCTGGCTGCGGCAGGAGTAGCCCGTCGCCAGGCAGCGGTTTCTTGGCAATCGCTGCATCGCCTGATGCCACGACAGCTCATAGATGCCGAGCGAGTTGGCGTGGTTTTTCACCTCGTGGCCGTAGGTGCCCGCCATGCCGCAACAGCCCACGCTGACGCTCTCCAGCTTCGCGCCGAAACGCGCAAAAATAGACGCCCATTGCGCCGGGGCGCCGGGCAGCGCCGTCACTTCCGTACAGTGTCCGAACAGATACCACGGTTCACCGCCAGCCTCCTGAATGGCCTTCTCTTCCAGGGCTGCCGGCAGCCACTCGTGCACCAGCATGACGTGGAAATCGCCGCGCTTATCACCCAGCGTCTGCTTGTATTCATCGCGATAGCAAAGCACCAGCGCCGGATCGACGCCGACCATCGGCATCCCAAGTTCGGCGATCCGGTTGAGAAAATCAGCGGTTTTTTGCGCCGTTTTCGCAAAGCGGTTCAGGAAGCCTTTAATGTGCTGGGCCTTGCCGTTTGGCGAGAACGGCAGCACTACAGGCTGATAGCCCAGTTTTTCAACCAGGCGGATAAAATCAGTGACCACCTGCGCGTCGTAGTAGCTGGTGAACGGATCCTGGACCACCAGCACCACATTCGCTTTTTGCTCAGGAGTAAGCGCTTCGAGCTGTTCCAGGGTCATGTTCGCCGAGCGGTGACCGACGAGCTGGCGCTGCAGCGACGGCACCGACAGCAACGGCAGATCGACCATGCCGATATGTTTTTCTGAGAGCTTGCGCACCAGCGGCTGGTTGATAAAGAAGTTAAAGGTCTTCGGCGCGCGCGCCATCAGCGGCGCGTAGCTTTCCACCGTCGCCACCAGATGATCGCGCACCGGGCGCAGATAGCGGGTGTGGTAGAGCTGCAGGAAGCGCGAGCGGAATTCCGGCACGTCGATTTTAATCGGGCACTGGGTAGAGCAGGCTTTACAGGCCAGACAGCCGGACATCGCCTCTTTCACCTCATGGGAGAAATCATACTCGCCCTTATTGGCATGCCAGCTGTTGCGGGTGCGCTCAATCAGCGAGCGCAGGCTGGCCCGTTTTTCCGGCAGCTCCTGCTCCAGCTTCAGGGGATCGACGCCGCGGTCCGCCAGCAGACGCAGCCACTCGCGCACCAGCGTCGCACGCCCTTTCGGCGAGTGAATGCGGTTGCTGGTGATTTTCATTGACGGGCACATCGGACTTTTCACGTCAAAGTTAAAGCACAGGCCGTTGCCGTTACACTCCATCGCGCCGCGCCAGGACGAGCGCACCGCAATCGGGATCTGTCTGTCATACGTACCGCGCTTAACGGCATCCACCTGGAGCATCGGCGCGTCCACCCCTTCAGGCGGGCAGATTTTCCCCGGATTGAGGCGGTTATCCGGGTCGAACGCCGCTTTAACCTTGCGCAGCTCCGCGTAAAGCTGCTCCCCGAAGAACGCCGGGCTGTATTCCGCGCGGAATCCTTTCCCGTGCTCCCCCCACAGCAGACCGCCGTATTTGGCGGTCAAGGCTACGACGTCGTCGGAGATCTGCTTCATCAGGATCTCCTGCTGCGGGTCGCACATGTCCAGCGCCGGACGCACGTGAAGCACCCCGGCATCGACGTGGCCGAACATGCCGTAGCTCAGGCCGTAGCTGTCCAGCAGGGCGCGAAACTCGACGATATAATCCGCCAGATGCTCAGGCGGCACGCAGGTATCTTCGGCAAAGGGAATCGGCTTCGCCGCCCCTTTCGCATTGCCGAGCAGACCCACGGCTTTTTTACGCATCGCATAGATACGCTCAATCCCGGCCAGATCGTGACAAAGCTGCCAGCCAATCACGCCGCCTTCGCCATGAGCAATCAGCTCATCCAGGCGCTGGCAGAGCGTCGTCACCTGGCTTTCAATCAGCTCCGCGTCATCACCGGCAAATTCCACGATGTTGAGGCCAAGCATCTCTTTGTCCGGCACGTCGGTAATCAGCTCGCGCACGGAGTGCCAGACGATATCTTCCCGCGCCAGATTCAGCACATTAGAGTCGACGGTTTCCACCGACAGCGCCTGCGCTTCCACCATAAACGGCGCATTGCGCAGCGCGGAGTCGAAGGAGTCATATTTGACGTTCACCAGGCGACGCACCTTCGGCAGGCGGGTGATATCCAGCCGCGCCTCGGTAATAAACGCCAGCGTTCCTTCGGAGCCGGTCAGCACGCGGGTTAAATCAAACTGCGTCAGGTCGTCGTTAAACACGTGGCGCAGGTCGTAGCCCGTTAAGAAGCGGTTCAGTTTAGGGAATTTGTCGAGAATAAGCTGGCGGTTGTCGCGGCAGCGCTCCAGCACGGTGCGGTAGATGCGCCCGCTGGTGGTGTTATCTTTACCCAGCGTTTCCGCCAGTTCGACCGGCATCGGCTGGGTATCAAGGATATCTCCGCCTAACAATACTGCCCGCACGCCCAGCACGTGATCGGAGGTTTTGCCGTAGACCAGCGAGCCCTGACCGGAGGCATCCGTGTTGATCATCCCGCCGAGGGTCGCGCGGTTACTGGTGGAAAGCTCCGGGGCAAAAAAGTAACCGTAAGGCTTGAGGTACTGGTTAAGCTGATCTTTGATAACGCCCGCTTCGACCCGCACCCACCCCTCTTCGGGGTTGATCTCAATGATGCGGTTCATATAGCGCGACATATCAATAATGATGCCCTGGTTCAGCGCCTGACCGTTAGTTCCGGTGCCGCCGCCGCGCGGCGTGAAGACCAGCGAGGCAAACCGCTCCTGCGTTGCCAGCCGGGCGATAAGCGCCACGTCGGCCGTTGAACGCGGGAAAACCACGGCATCGGGAAGAAGCTGGTAGATACTGTTATCGGTTGCCATCGTCAGCCTGTCGGCATAGTTCGTGGCGGTATCACCTGTAAAACCCTGTTGCTCCAGTGCCTGCAAAAAATTAAGCACCAGCTGAACGACGCCAGGTGCCTGAGAAATCTGTGGGATCATTACTGTCGACCCTAATTAGAGTTGTGGGAATCGTTTGCGTGTATCTTAAAAGTTTTATCACATTTTTTTCTTATAATCTCTGCTGAATTACAGGCAGAATTCGCCTGTCAAAAACCGCTGCGATCGCTAATGATAAGAGAGACGCGGTTTTCCATTCCCGCCAGTGGTACTGGCGTTCTTTTAAGGAAAGTTTCATTTATGGTCAATCTTCGCCAGCCCAGGGATGTTGCGCAAATTCTGCTGTCGGTGCTGTTCCTGGCCCTCATGATTATTGCGTGTCTGTGGATTGTTCAACCTTTTATTCTCGGCTTCGCCTGGGCTGCGACCGTTGTCGTCGCCACGTGGCCTTTGCTGCTGCGCTTGCAGAAACTGCTGTTTGGCCGCCGCGGGCTGGCCGTGCTGGTGATGACGCTGCTGCTGTTCCTGCTGTTTATTATTCCAGTTGCGCTGCTGGTAAACAGCCTTGTCGACTCCAGCGGCCCGGTGATCCGCGCCGTGACAAGCGGCGACCTGACGCTGCCGGACCTCGGCTGGCTGAACAGCATTCCGGTCGTGGGCGCTAAGCTTTACAGCGGCTGGCATAGCCTGCTGGAGATGGGCGGCAGCGCGCTGATGGCGAAAGTGCGTCCGTATATTGGCACCACCACCACCTGGTTTGTCGGTCAGGCCGCACATATCGGCCGGTTTATGATGCACTGTACCCTGATGCTGGTCTTCAGCGCCCTGCTTTACTGGCGCGGTGAGCAGGTGGCTTTAGGCGTTCGTCACTTTGCCACCCGCCTGGCGGGAAAACGCGGTGACGCCGCGGTGCTGCTGGCCGCGCAGGCCGTGCGCGCGGTCGCCCTGGGCGTCGTGGTGACGGCGCTGGTGCAGGCGGTGCTGGGCGGTATCGGCCTGGCGATTTCCGGCGTACCGTACGCCACCGTCTTTACCGTAGTCATGCTGATGACCTGCCTTGCGCAACTGGGGCCGCTGCTGGTACTGGTTCCGAGCATTATCTGGCTTTACTGGACGGGTGATACCACGTGGGGAACGGTTCTGCTGGTCTGGAGCTGCGTGGTTGGCACCATGGATAACGTGATTCGCCCCATCCTCATCCGCATGGGCGCAGACCTGCCGCTGATCCTGATCCTCTCCGGGGTTATCGGCGGGTTAATTGCTTTCGGGATGATCGGTCTGTTCATTGGCCCGGTGCTGCTTGCCGTTACCTGGCGTCTGTTCTCCGCCTGGGTTCATGAAGTGCCGCCGCCTGGTACCGACCCGGACGTGATTCTGAGCGAGCTGGAAGAGCTGGAAGAGAAGAACACGCAGTAAGCCGTGCTGCCGGGTGGTACGTGCCACCCGGTGATACTAGCGCCTGATCAGCAGGCTGAAGCGTGATGAGTTCAGCTCTTTTTCTGCTAACACGTTTAAAAATTCAATCAGCTCAATATCATTGCGTAAATTGAATTTATGCCTAACCAGATATTTTTGAGAAAAAATCGTTTTAGTGCTAATGCCAAGATAGCTGGATATCCACTTCACCGTTTTACCCTGGTAAATATGGGCCATAATGCGCAATTGATGATTAGACATCTGACGATTTTTGCACCACAGGCAGGAAGGATAAGCTAAAGGGGTCGGCGACATTCGCCACTTTTTCCAGACGGTATCCATTTTATCTGTCCATTCCTCCATTGAGCTGTGCCGGTTAATGTAGAAGATATCAGCAAAACACGATGGCGACTGTTCGTGAGTTTCCTTTTCATCAACAAGACCGATAATAATCCCCTTCGTTCGTACCCGCAGTTCAGGAAAACAGGTGTACCGCTCACCTTTACGAAATGAGAGAACGATGACCTCGGCAAGAGCAATATTTTCCTGGCTATAATCAGGCAGGAACGTTACGGCCTTGTTCAAGCGGCGCGCAAAAAAATCAGTAAAAAAAGCCTGCATACCGAGGATAAAAAGTGAATCGGTCTCTTTTATCAAAATATTAATCATTGCCCACCGACATATAGCGTAATGAATACCGCTCTTCTGGCCACATAAACCCCTGTAAATAATGACAACCGGCGCTGGCCGCGGTCTTAAAATGCAGACTGTTTTCTACCCCTTCGACCAGAACGGATTTTACCCGCGACATGCACCATGCAATGAACGCCGGGAAGACCTCCGGTTCGTGCGCAGTGTAATGCAGTACGCTTTTATCGATTTTCACACCATCAAAGAGCGCCAGTTTATTCTGCAGGCTGGGAAGATGTTCTGGCAATAAATCATCAATCCAGACTTCCGCACCGGCAGACTGAATTTTATCCTTATTCTGATAAAGACTTTCTCGCTCTGAGGCGGAAAGGGAAACCAGTGCCTGCGGGTCCTGAATTTCGATGACAATACCCGGACGTAATAATCTGGCGATACGCTCCACCACCCGAGGCTGGCTAAGCAGCCGGGCAGAGATATTGAAATAGTAGCGCCGTCTGTTCTTCATATTGGCAACGATGAGCAGCTGCCAGCAAAGAATATTCAGGATGACGTCATCCGGCTGTGACGAAAAATAACGTTCATGCTGTAAATCCTGATGCAGTAAGCTAAGAACTTCCCACGCATGAATGGTGTCATCCGCCAGGGAGTAAATAGGCTGAAAGCGTATTCCGCGCACCGCGCTCTCGGGCGGCAAACGATAAGGCATATAGCATCCTGTAGCATTGTTGATTGGTCAGGTATTATTGCCAGGTAACATCGAGGTTCATTACCAGCACATAGACGGTGCGACCTGAATTAAGCCCACCGCCATGCTGGTTGCGAAAACCGGGTTCATAAAATGAACGTATTGGGCTACTGATAAGTGAATGTTGCCGTTACGACGGCACTAATTGTACCTGGCGTAACCCCACCATTTTTTGTATAGGCCCTTGTCCGGAGATTATAGGTATAGGCATTATTGGCGATGGTCCCGGTAAAGGATTTTCCGTCGCCAAACTGATCGCCTCCTGAACCCTGAAGCTGCACCGCTACATAGCTGGCAGAACCCGTATTTTTATACATGTCTGCAGGATTATCAGGATCTGGCGTACCATGAAATTGAATAGTGGCTTTAGTGGTTCCCGCCGGGCAATTAACCAGCCCAATTGTAAAGGGTATCCAGCTTGTTGATGCCCCCGCCGTTTGCAGCGTGGAGGCCTGAATAGGCGAGCCGCCGCCCAGATCAATCGTTTTAGTCACGCTATCACTGCTGATTTCACACGGTGAGGCAATAATATTACCGGTGATATTCAGGGTCACAGGATCGCCCGCCAGAGCTGAGCAACTCAGTAATGCGCCGGTCATGATTGCGCTGACGTTAAATGTATTTTTTATATTCATTTTTATTACTCTTTTACTGATATGTTAAATCCAGGGTGGCAGAGGCATTGGCTTTGCCCGTGGTGACCGCTGTTTTGGTCTGATAATAACGTGCAGTAATCGGAAAAGTTTCCTGACCACCTGCTGATCGTTTTAGTACAATCCGATTATTCAATACTAACGGCGCGCCGTTATATAAGAGCTGCACGCCAACGCCTTTTGCGACATCAGCATTACCCTGACCGCTGAGTGCTAATACGCTGGTAGTGCTGACATCCGGGTTTTGGGTGCCTTGTAAGGTGACGTTGATATTTGCATTTGCATCACAATTTAGGCCCAGATTCTGGGTGTTTTGTGCACCCGAAGGCGTTGTGCCTACTGCCGTTCCAAAACTTGAGGCCAATATATTCCCTATCGGAAATGTTAAATTTGGTGTTGCTATTGAACATGCAACAACTGTTATGTTACCCGATACAGTGATTGGTATTTCAGTGGCCCATTGCCCAGATAGATTGCTACTGCTATTAGCAATCAATGCTGCAACCTGACCAGAAATCGGGCCTGATATCATGTTTGCAGTTTTCCATAATCTTATTTTGGGTTGCTGAGTATAGTTCTGATAGGTATTAATATTTGACGTTCCAAACCCTGGGCCAATCCAAGCATCTACTAGTGAAGCATATGACCCTGGAACGCCTATGACTCCTTCACCGGCATATGTTGTGCCAGTGGAAAGCTCTACACCTGATTGCTTAACACCGATACTGATCCCTAACCCTGACAGGGTGGTGGAATAAATTCTTTCTCCTGAGGGGCCTGAACGAACGTAACTAGAATACGAGTTTTTTACTCCGGCACGGTCCCCACCGTAATCTGTTGTACGGCAACTATATGTTTGAGCATTAGAACCATAAATTTCGTTCGAAATGGCACTCCCCACAACTGCATCACGTTGAACAATAATATTACCGATATTTATAGAAGTGCTTCCTATTAAATTAGAACATGTATTTGCATAAGAAGATGCAATATTGCACATTAAAAAAGCGAATAAATATATAATTTTCATATCAAACACCTTCAACTACATAACTTATCATTAATTACAACGCTCGCTTGAAAGTATCACACCATTAGTGTTTTTTTCATTTATATGAAAATGACTAGTACAAGAACTCATTTTAGAATCGCCCCACCGCACATTTAAATATCCTGATTGCGAAGCTACTGATAAATAAACTTGTCCGCCGTCCCCAACAATGAAACTTTGTTCTTTATTTCCTTCAAGGGTTGCAATCGCCCCAAACGGCACCGGCTTACCATTAGCTTGAGTCAGCGTCATTAATACCCGCATCCCGACATTTGCCACATAATCCGCTTTAACCACCGCACCGCGCGTCGGAACCACCGTTTTGGTGGTTAGTTCCAGCTCTACATCGTCCGGCAGCGTTTCAGTATTCAGCGTTACGTCATTCTTGCGGAATGGCTGTACGTTACTGACGGCGGTATAGCCGCGCCAGTCGGTTTTGGCGCCTGTCTGGTTATGAATGCCCACGCCCTTCGCACCCGGTGCCTTCACCAGCACGTTGGTTTCGCCCAGCGGCTGCGACAGGGTTACGCCGTCGGCATGAGCCAGGATGCCGCCCTGCAGCCCGTAGTTCAGCCGGTCGCTGCTCTTGTCGTAGGCATAACCCGCCGTCACTTCACCGTAGGTGCCTTTATAGTCGCCGTTCATGTTGCCGGTGTAGCCCACGCCGTCTGTGCCGTAGCCCTGCTGCACGTTCCAGCTGAGCGCGTTGTTTTCCAGCGCCATGCCGTTGATGCCTACAGAATGCGTTGTTCCGCTGTTCTTGCTGCTGTTCATGCTGTAGTTGGCCCACGTCTGCGGCAGGAATTTTTCCAGCGGGATGCTGACGTTGAGCGCCAGGATCTGATCTTTGTCGTAGCTGGTTTTACTGCCGTAGCTGCCCGCGCTGCCGTTCTTGCTGTAGGTATAGGTCAGCCCGTAGCTGATGCCGCCCCAGTAGTTGTTGTACCCGGCGCTGTAAGATTCCATGCTCTGGCCGGAATTCCAGTAGTCCTCTTTTACGGCGCTCAGCGACAGCGATCCAAAATTGGCTCCCAGATTCTGGCTGACGGTCATCTCGGCGCGGTTGCGGCGGCGGTCGCTGAGGGCGCTGCTGTCGCCGTACGAATCCAGCACTTCCTGCATCCCGTAGTAGCCCGCCGTCGAGTAGCGGTAACCCGCAATCGCGAAGTTTGTCCCTGTTTCAGCAAAGTTTTTGCTGTAACGGATACGCCACGACTGGCCGCTCTCTTTCGCCTGTTTGTACGGAGTCGACCACGCCTGGGTCACGTCGGTAGAAACCGCGCCCAGGTCCCCCATATTTTTACCGACACCGGCCGCAATAGACTGGTATTTACTCGACTCCTGAAAGCCGCCATAGATCGTAAAGCCGTACGGCAGACCGTAAATGCCGGTCATTTGTCCGAACGGCGTCTTGTCCACAGACCCGTCATACGAGCGATATTGCCCGCCCGTCGCTGAAAACTTCAGGCGACCTTCACGCTGCAATACCGGCAAAGAGGCAAACGGCACGGTAAAATGCTGTTCACTGCCGTCGGCTTCTTTAACCGTGACATCAAGATCGCCCGCGCCACCGGTCGGGTACATATCGATAATTTCAAACGCCCCCGGAGCAACATAGCTCTGGTAAATCTGATAGCCATTCTGGCGTACCACCACCCGGGCGTTGGTGCGGGCAATCCCGCGCACCACCGGCGCATAGCCTTTCAGCGAATCCGGGAGCATATCGTCGTCAGAGGCCAGCTGCACGCCGCGGAACGGCATGCTGTCAAACACATCAGCAGGCGCGGAACTGTCGCCGGCGGTGAACTGGGCTTTTAGCGGTACAACGGCCCGCTGGGCGTAGGTGTAGACCGTATCCCATTTATCCTTGCCGTCATTGTCGCGACTCCAGGTGGAGTAATTGCGAAACCGCCACGGGCCGATATTGAGCCCCGGACGCAGGTTCGCGTACTGGCTGCTGCTGTCAGTCCCGCTTCCCTGACGCGCCCAGCTGTTGGCCCCGCTCAGGCTGTAGTTGAGCATCAGCGCGGCGATACCGTTATCCCACTGTTCCGGCGGCACGTACCCGCGGGCCTGCATCGCCACAGCCGCCTGCGGAATAGTCAGCACCAGGCGCTGTGCGCCGAACTCAAAGTCCGCCGAGGCCTGGGGGATCGCCGCCAGGTTGACGCACTCCCCGCCTTTATTCAGGTCAGGAAACAGTTCGGTTTTGACCCCCCAGCTTTTCAACTGCTCAACGCTCAGGCAGGGCTGGAGACGTTCATCCCCGTCTTCTCCCTGTTTCACCGCGTTGAACTGAAGGTCAAGGGTGTCCACCTGCTGCTCGTCGAGTACCACATCAACATGGTATTTACCCGGTGCCTGAGAGCCCGACTCGAAGGCCGCCAGATCCGCTTTTCCTGCGCCCGGATTATCCAGCTCCAAGAGTTCAGGGTTAAAATAGTCTCGTGCCTGAACCACACCACTGTACCCCCCAATAACCGCAGCGATGAAAAGCGCCAGTCGGGCAGGACGAAATAACGTTTTTTGAACCATTAGCCTGTTAATCCTTTATTCCTTTATTTATTAAATGCTGGCTTTATGGGCTTCGCCGGTACCGCCATAGTCGTTAATCACCTTGAATGTCACCGCACCGCCGCTGACGCCCTGAGGCAAGGCAAAGCGCGCTGAGCTTCCCGGCAGGACATAGCTGACGTCATCCAGCTTTTTGCCATTCACCGTTATTTCATTGAAATTCATCACCAGACTGGTGGGGTTATTCACCTGTATCTGATTACCGCTGCGCTGCCAGGTTAATTTATCGGCCTGCTCTTCAGGCAACTGCCCTTTTAATGCCGCCGGTCGATAAATCAGTTTAATGCGGGTTTTGACGGCGATTTGCAGGGTATTATCTTTTGCCGGTGCAGACGGAATCGCCTTAATATTCAGCCAGTAAAGACTTTCTTTATCTTGTGGCAGCGCACCTGCCACTAAAATACGCTCAACGTTCTGCTGGCCTTTATCCAGACGGTATAACGGTGGGGTAATAATAAAAGGCGCTTTCTCAGCGCCATTACCTGGCACCTCGACCCATGACTGTATTAAATACGGCGTACTGTCCGGGTTATTGACGCTCAGAGAGGCTTCCTTTTTATTGCCATCATAAATTACACGTGTGCCACCAATAACCACGCCGGCGCTGGCGGCGGAACAACCCATAGCCATAGCGGTGCAGGCAATAAATACTTTGCTAATCAAGTTCATAAATAATCTCACGATGAAGGGCCAGATAACTGGCCCTTATTTTCCGGGGGGAAATTAGTTGTAAACCACAGAGAAGTTGGCAACAGAGTTAGCCGGACCCGCAGTCACAGTGTCAGACGTGGATTTATACTGCGCGTAGAAATCCAGCGTGTTGTCATCAGTGGTCAGGGTATAACGGTAGCCGTTGTCGCCGTGCAGGCCCAGGTCAGCTTTGTCAGCGGTCATCAGGTTGATAGCCACGCCAGTTGCTGCACCAGAAACAGAGCTGTCGATCGCCAGCAGATTAGAATCCGTAGCGTCTGGCTTACCATCGAATGCAACGTGTGCAGCGGTGATGGTATCCGGGCAATCTTTCAGCACGATATTGAATTTCTTGGCCGCAGTGGTATCACCGGCAGCAGAGAATTCAGATTTATTATATTTACCCAGTTCAACGGTCTGGTTCTGCGAACCCACGTCAACGGTGCACGCTGCGTCCAGAATTTCACCGGTAAAGTTTACGGTACCTGCCGCTGCAAAAGCATTAGACATGGATAATGCGACAGTCGCAGTAAAAGCAGCAACGATAATATTCTTTTTCATGAAGTTAATTCCTTAGTAATAATATCAGGTCATGAAATACAGACAGCAACATCCAGACAGCGCGATGGCTATATATTTTTGCGCCCGTTATTTCATTTTCAGTGTGCAGTGCGTAATGATAAAACAATCTCATTAGATAAAATTGTTTACACTCCCTCACTTGCTGTAGCGAAATTTATAGAATTTGGATTTTGAGCACAATCGGTTTTTAGACCAACCGTAGACTTTAAAATTAACACATTATTAACACCGCAAATATTCACTATTTTACCTCAACATGAATATTGCTAACATGTTAAAAAATCAGTCTACAATGGCACCACGCTCATATTTCCTTCTCTGAAAAGCAGAACGATAATCCGGTACGTATCTTTACCCATACAAAGATCGTCTGGAGCAAATAATTATGAATACAAAAATCACAACCGGCTCAACGCCGGAAGTTACATCTGCGCAAGCGGTAAAGCCCGTCCTGTCTATTAATACTATTATTGAACAAACATCCCCTTTCGGTACAAGCTTCAAGGCAAATAAAGGTGAAATATTACGTTATTATTCCGGCAGTAAACGAACGTGCTATATTCTTCACGAAGGGAGCGTCACGTTAAACCGTCGGGGAGATGCCATGGTGCTTAATTCAGAGCAGGCTCCCTTTATTCTGGGCGTGAGCAATCAGTTCGCCCAGTCAGAAAATCTTTATATCCGCGTTAATGAAAATGCGGTCATAAGCCGACTACCGCTGGAACGTTTTAACCTTTTGATTGAAAGCTTTGGACTATGGGAAAGCCTGTGTAAGCTGCTGGTTTATACCGCTTCACGCGTCTATGAGCATTGCACGCTAATCTCGCAGATGTCCTCCTACGAGATCATCCGCTTTCAGCTTCAGGAGTTGATGAACGAATCAGAGCGCATCCGCACCAGCATTACGGCAGCGAATTACATCAAAAGTCGAACCTATCTGTCGCGTAGCGGTATTATGCGTATTCTCGCAGAGTTGCGTGAAGCGGGTTATATTGAGCTTAACCGGGGTATTCTGGTTACTCTTCATCACTTACCGCTAAAATATTGAATGAATTCCCGGACTTCAGACGAGCAAGATCTAAGACAGGACTATACTTGCCTCAAAACGCAGCATGCTATAGATGGGTAACGTATGGCCACAGAGACATCTCAATCGCGGATCCTTCGCACTTCAGATTTTGCTCATTTGCTGGTGGATTACCTCAAACAGGATGCAGAAGTAAAACACATCCTTCCCCGCCGTCGTTTGGGCATGCAAATCAGGGGCGAGCGTTTTTGCTACCTTATTCTTACGGGACGCGTAACCGTCCACCGTCAGAGTGACGATCTTGTGATGAGCACCATCACGGGTCCCTCTTTGGTCGGCATCGGCAACCTCTGGCAAATGCAGATGGACGGTTATATTAAAACGCTGGTTCCCTGCGATATTGCGATTCTTAACATGGACGCGGTACAGGCGACCGTTAACACCCATCATCTCTGGGAACCGCTGGCGAAACATATGATGGTGGTCGCAGGTAAACTTTTTCACTCCAGTGAACAGCTGTCGGCCCCCTCCGCTTACGATATCGTGCGGGCTCAGCTCAACGAACTCCTCAGCGAATCCCCTGCCGTGCGAGAAAACATCACTGCCGAGCGCTATATCCGCGATAAAACCCACCTCTCGCGTAGCGGGATCATGCGCATTCTTGCCTCGTTAAAAGAAGGCGGGTATATCGAGATGAACAGGGGCGTGTTGATGAATATTGTGAAACTTCCGGAGAAGTTTTAGGGTGCCTCAGAAAGGAGGGTACCCCTTCCCGGCCTCCCCCCTCAAATACTTAAGCCCTGCTAAAGTATTTATTCATTATGCACTGGTCTGACCCGCCGTTTCTGCATTTAGCCGCAAGAAATCTTTACGTCTCTTTAACTATTGAGACGAATCCGATCGACGCTAAAAATTACAATGCCTACTATTAGCTCACGGTTATAAATCAACACCTTGATTTATAAGCATGGAAATCCCCTGAGTGAAACAACGAATTGCTGTGTGTAGTCTTTGCCCATCTCCCACGATGGGCTTTTTTTTATCCTGACTACGCGCGCTTAACCTTACAGGTACTGAGCATCCGCCACTCAGCAGGCAGCACCCGCGTTTCCCCCGTCACATTGACCGTCACCGCCTGGTGGATATCCGCCGACGATGCGCCAACCTGCAGTTCAAACTCGCCCGGCTCGACGATGCGTTTCCCGTCCCGGCGGGTAAAGTTGAACATCTCAACCGGCAGCGTGAAGGTGAGCGTGGCGGTTTCACCCGGTGAGAGATTGACGCGCTGGAAGGCCTTAAGCTCCTGAAGCGGGCGCACCTGGGTGGCGACCTTGTCCCGCACGTAGACCTGCACCACCTCGCTGCCGCTGCGCTCGCCGGTATTGGTGATATCCACGCTTAGCGTCACCTCACCGTCGACCGGCACGCTGCTTTCAGCGACGCGGGCAGTGCCCCAGCTAAACTGCGTCCAGCCGAGGCCGAAACCAAACGGGTAACGCGCACCGAAATGGAACGCGAACGGCGTGCCGCCGCTTTTCAGCTTGTGGTTATAGTAGAACGGCATCGCCCCGGCGCTTTTCGGCACGCTGACCACCAGCCGGCCCTGCGGCTCCGCGCGACCGGTTAACACATCGGCAATCGCCCAGCCCCCTTCCTGTCCCGGCGCCCAGGCCATCATCAGCGCGGCAATCTTCTCCTCCAGCCCCTGAAGGTTGTACGGACGCCCGCCGGTCATCACGACGATCACCGGTTTGCCCGTCGCCACCAGCGCCTCCAGCAGCTGTTGCTGCACGCCCGGCAGATTCAGGGAGTCGGTATCGGAGCCTTCCCCCACGGTGCCGCTCTGGAACAGCCCGGCGAGATCGCCCACGCAGGCCACCACCACGTCACTCTCCTGTGCGGCGCTGACCGCCTCGGGGATAAGTGCGGTACTTTGCGACACCGGAGACTGCTGCATTGGCTTGCCGCCGCTGTCGCCCGGGAAGACCGGCGCGCCCGCCATCCGTTTTTCAATAATGTGGCACCCTTTCGCGTAGCGCACGTTCGATGCCCCCAGGTACTGCTCCAGCGCCGCGCGCGGGGTCGTCACCTGCGAGGTTTCCTCAACCATATCGCTGATGATCAGATGCACCGGGAAGCTATACCCGCTGAGTAACGCCAGCGGATCGTCTGCCGTCGGCCCCACCACCGCCACGCGGGGTTTACCGTTCAGCGGCAGAATGCCGTTGTTTTCCAGCAGCGTCACCGATTTTGTCGCCACCTCCCGCGCCACCTGGCGGGTCCTCTCATTTTGCAGATCGATGCCGTTTTCATCGGCATACGGGTTCTCAAACAGGCCGA
This sequence comes from Enterobacter cloacae complex sp. P47BA, assembly GCF_014930485.1. NCBI lineage: Bacteria > Pseudomonadati > Pseudomonadota > Gammaproteobacteria > Enterobacterales > Enterobacteriaceae > Enterobacter > Enterobacter cloacae complex sp. P47BA. The sequence continues at coordinate 655,106 of NZ_JADBRF010000001.1, forward strand.
GACGGAATTTTTCGGTCAGCGTACGCGCCACGATCTCATCGACTTTCGCCATAGAGATCAGCCCGCGCTCTACCGCTTCCTCCAGATGGCGTGCGCAGTCATCTTTCGGCAGCTCAACGTCCAGCCCGGCGTTAAACGCAAGCGCGGCGGACTCCGCTGCGTCGTGGGAAATCCCGTGGTGCTGGTGCAGCAGGCTGACGCCGCCGTAGTCCGCCACAATAATGCCGTCGAAGCCCCACTGTTCGCGCAGGACGGTGGTCAACAGGAAGCTGTCGCTGTGCCCCGGCTGGTTATCGATGTCGTGGTAGGCGGGCATGACCGAACCGGCATTTGCCAGCTTGACCGCCATTTCAAACGGTAGCAGGAAGGTGTCGTTCAGCTCGCTAAAGCCAAGATGCACCGGGGCGTGGTTGCGCGCCCCTTCGCTGAACGAGTGGCCCACGTAATGCTTGAGCGTCGCCAGCAGATCGCGCTTGTCGCCCTGTAACCCTTTCACCCAGGCGGTTGCCATCACGCCCACCAGCCAGGGATCTTCGCCGAAGGTCTCTTCGGTACGCCCCCAGCGCACGTCGCGGGAAACGTCCAGCACCGGGGCCAGCCCCTGCTGGCAACCGACGGAACGCGCCTCTTTCCCGATCTGCTCTGCCGCGCGCTGCACCAGCTCCGGGTCCCAGGTCGAGCCGTAGTTGAGCGAGGACGGGAACAGCGTGGCGTCTTTGCACAGCAGCCCCACCAGGCACTCCTCGTGGAACAACGCCGGAATGCCAAGCCGCGTCTCTTCCATCATCATGCGCTGCAGGCGGTTAGCCGCGCGCACCCCGGTTTTCGCGTCAACGATGTGGGTGCCGAGCGGACGGGTGATCTGCCCGACGCCCAGTTTTAGCCGTTCGCTCAGCGCCGCCTGCTCGCTGACGCCGGCGAATTCGTCGCTCAAATCGCTGCGCTCCCGGTGGTTGCCGTTTTCATCGAGGATCAGCCAGTAGGCGTGCATCTGGGCGAACTTCTCTTCCGGGGTCATGCGCGCCAGTAAATCAGCGACGCGCTCGTGCACGGGACGTCCCGCGTCCTTATAGATAGCAGTCATATTTTACTCCTGTAGTGCGGAAGGGGTTGCCGGGCTGAGCTGCCCCGCGTCGGGTCTTACCTCACGCTTGCTGGCCAGCTCCCGGGCGATGGAATCCACCAGCCGGCTGTTGAGCTTGTAGATGGAAAGCAGCGCCACCATGCAGAGGAACAGCGCGCACGGAATAAGGGTGAACAGCGCGTTGATGGTGGAGAGCACGTGCGGCGCCTGGGCTGCCTGGCCCGGGGCGTAATCCACCATGCCGAGCACCCAGCCGACCACCGCCCCGCCCAGCGCAAGGCCAAACTTGATGGCGAACAGTGCGGTAGAGAAGACCAGCCCGTCCAGACGGCGGCCGCTACGATGCTCTTCGTAGTCGACCACATCAGAGAACATGGTCCACTGGAGCGGCGTGGTGAGGTTTTGAATAAAGCTAAAGACGATGTTAAGGCCAAAGATTAGCCACACCTGCGAAGGCGGCAGGAAGAAAATCAGCGCGCCGAAAATGACGAAGGACATTATCGTCCACTGATAGGCGCGCACGCGGTCAAATTTCCCCAGCAGGCGTTCAGATAATAACGCGCCGCTTAGCGAGGCCACCATGCCAGAAACAATAAAGGCAAAAACCAGCTCCGGGCGCAACAGTACATAGTTGACGTAATACATGGTGGCAGAGCCGCGCGTCACCACCGCCGTTAACAGCAAAATATTAAACACAAACACAATGCGCCACTGGCTGTTACCGGCCAGCAGTTTTAAATCGGTGAACATGGAGCCGGAGGTATCATTGCGCGGGGAATAACGCTCGCGGGTCATCAGGAAACAGCAAAAGAACAGCACAATTCCCAGCAGCCCCATCAGGCTCATGGCAAAGAAATAGCCTTTCTGCACGTTGCCCTGGCCCAACAATGAGACCAGCGGCAGAGCGATAACCGTTACGATCAACCCGCCAATAAATGACAGGCCAAAACGCCAGGACTGCAGGGAGTGACGCTCCCGCGGATCCAGCGTCAGCGCGCCCGGCATGGCGCAGTAAGGCACGTTAATGGCGGAGTAAATCAGACTTAAAATCGCGTAGGTCACGCAGGCATAAACGATTTTCGCCGTCGGTCCCACGTCCGGTACATAGAAAGTGATAAGGCAGCTTACGCCAAACGGAATGGCGAACCACAGCAGCCAGGGACGGAAACGACCGTGACGCGTCTGGGTGCGATCCACCAGCGCGCCAATGCACGGGTCGACAAACGCATCAACCACGCGTACCACTAAAAACATGGTGCCCATGATTGCGGCGGGAAGCCCAAAAACGTCCGTATAGAAATAAGCGAGAAATAACGTTGCCGTTTGCCAGACCAGCGCGCTGGCCATATCACCTAAGCCATAACCTATTTTATCTTTAGTACGCAATACAGAGGAGAGTGTCATTGTTATTTGCCTTTTTATCAGGTTAAAACGTATTTCAACCAGTTGCGCATCATCTGAAGGGAAATGCGCAGTAAGGCTCAAGTATTAGCAACGCGTTGCGCACTAACAATTGTCTTAATTAACAGACAAATTATGATATTTGGTTTTTTAGATTATTTGTGATGGGGAGCAAATTAGAGGTGAAATAAAAAAGGCGAGGAATAAAATCCTCGCCTTTTTGCGATCGTGTTGCCGTTACTTGTTCAGTTCCGCCAGGCTCAGCCAGGTTTGCACTACCGTGTCCGGGTTCAGGGAGAGGCTGTCAATCCCCTCTTCCATCAGCCAGGCAGCAAAGTCTTCATGGTCGGATGGACCCTGACCGCAAATCCCGACGTATTTACCCTGCTTCTTCGCCGCGCGGATGGACATGGAAAGCAGCGCTTTCACCGCGTCGTTACGCTCGTCGAACAGTTCGGAAACCACGCCGGAGTCGCGGTCCAGGCCCAGCGTCAGCTGAGTCATGTCGTTCGAGCCGATAGAGAAGCCGTCGAAGTGCTCCAGGAACTGCTCGGCCAGCAGGGCGTTGGACGGGATCTCACACATCATGATGATCTTCAGACCGTTTTCGCCGCGCTTCAGGCCCTGACGCGCCAGCTCGTCCACCACCGCTTTCGCCTGATCCACGGTACGCACGAACGGGATCATAATTTCGACGTTGGTCAGCCCCATGTCGTTGCGCACGCGTTTCACCGCCTCGCACTCCAGCGCGAAGCAGTCGCGGAAGCTGTCGGACACGTAGCGTCCGGCCCCGCGGAAGCCCAGCATCGGGTTCTCTTCTTCCGGCTCGTAGCGCTCGCCGCCCACAAGGTTAGCGTATTCGTTAGACTTAAAGTCAGACAGACGCACGATCACGCGTTTCGGGTAGAACGCTGCACCCAGCGTGGCGATCCCTTCGGTCAGACGGCCGACGTAGAACTCTTTCGGCGAGTCGTAGCCTTTCATCATCTCGCGGATTTCGTTCTGCAGCTTCGCGTCCTGGTCGTCAAACTCCAGCAGCGCGCGCGGGTGAACGCCGATCATGCGGTTAATGATGAATTCCAGACGCGCCAGGCCAACGCCTTCGTTCGGCAGGCAGGCGAAGTCAAACGCGCGGTCCGGGTTACCGACGTTCATCATGATCTTCAGCGGCAGATCCGGCATGGTATCCACGCTGGAGCTCTTCACGCTGAAGTCGAGGATATCTGCGTAGACGTAGCCGGTGTCGCCTTCGGCACAGGAGACGGTCACGTTCTGTCCGTCCTTCATGCGCTCGGTGGCATCACCGCAGCCGACAACCGCCGGGATCCCCAGCTCGCGGGCAATGATCGCCGCGTGGCAGGTACGGCCGCCGCGGTTGGTGACGATGGCCGACGCTTTCTTCATGATCGGTTCCCAGTCCGGGTCGGTCATGTCGGTCACCAGCACGTCGCCTGGCTCAATACGGTTCATCTCGCTGATGTCGTGGATCACTTTGACCGGACCGGCACCGATGCGGTGACCGATGGCGCGGCCTTCCGCCACGATTTTACCCTGCGCGTGCAGCGTATAACGCTCCATCACCTGGCCGCGAGAGCGAACGGTTTCCGGGCGCGCCTGAACGATAAACAGCTTGCCGGTGTTCCCGTCTTTCGCCCATTCGATATCCATCGGACGGCCATAGTGTTTCTCAATTTGCACCGCCTGCTTCGCCAGCTCCTGCACTTCGGCGTCGGTCAGGGAGAAGCGGTCGCGCTGCTCCTGCGGCACATCTTCAATCTTAACCTGCTTGCCATGCTCCTGGGTTGGGGCATAAATCATGCGGATTTTTTTCGAGCCCATGGTGCGGCGCACCACCGCCGGACGGCCAGCGGCAAGCGTAGGCTTGTGTACGTAGAATTCGTCAGGGTTCACCGCGCCCTGCACGACCATCTCACCCAGGCCCCACGCGGAGGTGATGAACACCACCTGGTCGAAGCCGGATTCGGTATCAATGGAGAACATCACGCCGGAGGAACCCACGTCCGAGCGCACCATGCGCTGCACGCCCGCGGAGAGCGCCACGCCGCGATGGTCATAGCCCTGGTGCACGCGATAGGAGATGGCGCGGTCGTTGAACAGGGAAGCAAATACGTGCTTCACCGCCACCAGCACCGCATCGTAGCCCTGAACGTTCAGGAAGGTTTCCTGCTGTCCGGCAAACGACGCGTCCGGCATGTCTTCTGCGGTCGCGGAAGAACGTACGGCAAAGGAGGCCTGCGCATCGTCAGCGGAGAGCTGGTTGTACGCGTCATGGATAGCTTTTTCCAGTTCCGGCTGGAAAGGTGTGTCGATGATCCACTGGCGGATCTGCGCCCCGGCTTTGGCAAGCTCGGTGACGTCATCAATATCCGTTTTATCCAGCAGGTCGTAAATGCGCTGGTTTACACCGCTCTGGTCTAAAAACAGGTTAAACGCGTCGGCGGTCGTGGCAAACCCGTTTGGTACGGAGACACCCATACCGGACAGATTTGTAATCATTTCACCCAGGGAGGCATTTTTGCCCCCAACTCTGTCTACATCATTCATGCCGAGTTGGTTATACCAAAGCACCAGCGGTGACGAGCCATTGTTGGACATCGAAACAATCCTTTTGTGATATTTGATCGGAGTAAGTAACACCTGACTACGTATTTATACTGGCATAATTATTTGCGCTAAAAAAACGGTGAATCGTGTAAGCAATTTAAATTTTCAACTTTTCGGATAGTTTCCCATCAACGATTAACCCGATGATTCCTCTATATTCAGCCAGAAACCACAAAAATAAAGTCGCTATTTGAAAAATGAAATCCGCTTTTCAGGAAAATCAAAAACATCATTTCATTTTAAATTCAGATAACTTCTTTGCTGTGCAATTAACTTTTTTAATTTATGCTTTCAGACAATTAGGTCCGATATTCAGGGTGGGTAAAATGGATAATGCTGTCGATCGTCACGTTTTTTATATTTCTGATGGTACGGCGATCACCGCCGAGGTGCTGGGCCACGCGGTGATGTCGCAATTCCCCGTTTCGATTAACAGCATCACGCTGCCGTTTGTGGAAAATGAGAGCCGTGCCAAAGCGGTGAAGGACCAGATTGACGCCATCTTCCAGCAGACCGGCGTGCGCCCGCTGGTGTTCTACTCCATCGTTATTCCTGAGATTCGCCACATCATTTTGCAAAGTGAAGGCTTTTGCCAGGATATCGTGCAGGCGCTGGTGGCCCCGCTCCAGAGCGAGCTTAAGCTTGACCCGACGCCTATCGCGCACCGCACCCACGGGCTGAACCCCGGCAACCTGACCAAATATGACGCGCGTATTGCCGCCATCGACTACACCCTGGCGCACGACGACGGGATCTCGCTGCGCAACCTCGACCAGGCGCAGGTGATTTTGCTCGGCGTGTCGCGCTGCGGCAAAACGCCGACCAGCCTCTATCTGGCGATGCAGTTCGGCATCCGCGCCGCAAACTACCCCTTTATTGCCGACGATATGGATAACCTGGTGCTGCCTGCTGCGCTCAAGCCGCTGCAGCACAAGCTGTTCGGCCTGACGATTAACCCGGAACGTCTCGCGGCGATCCGCGAAGAGCGCCGCGAGAACAGCCGCTACGCCTCGATGCGCCAGTGCCGCATGGAGGTCTCCGAAGTGGAAGCCCTGTACCGCAAAAACCAGATCCCGTGGCTGAACAGCACGAACTATTCGGTAGAAGAGATCGCCACCAAAATTCTCGACATCATGGGGCTTAATCGCCGCATGTACTAATACGCTAGTACATTGGCTCAGATTCATGTATCATCCTTTTCAACAGCGGGGCGGTGTCGCCCCGAACTTGAAATCAGCAGGGATTGGTTTAATGTGATGCCCATCACTTCCCGGTAGTCTGCCGATGAAGCAAAAATTTTCTGAGACAAGTCATGAATAAAACCGATGAACTCCGCACGGCGCGCATAGACAGCCTGGTCACCCCGGCTGAACTGGCCGAGCGGCACCCCGTTTCCGCCGCGGTCGCGGAACATGTGACGGCCTCCCGCCGCCGCATTGAAAAAATCCTCAATGGTGAAGACAAGCGTCTTCTGGTGGTGATTGGGCCCTGCTCCATCCACGATCTGGATGCCGCGATGGATTATGCAAAACGACTTCAGGGGCTGCGGAAAAAATACCAGCATCGCCTGGAGATTGTGATGCGCACCTACTTTGAAAAACCGCGTACCGTGGTGGGCTGGAAGGGGCTGATTTCCGACCCTGACCTTAACGGCAGCTATCGCGTAAACCACGGCATCGAGCTGGCGCGCAAGCTGCTGTTGCAGGTCAACGAGCTGGGCGTGCCGACGGCCACCGAGTTTCTCGACATGGTGACCGGGCAGTTTATCGCCGATCTGATCAGCTGGGGCGCGATTGGCGCGCGCACTACCGAAAGCCAAATCCACCGCGAGATGGCCTCAGCCCTCTCCTGTCCGGTCGGCTTCAAAAACGGGACCGACGGCAACACGCGGATTGCGGTCGATGCGATCCGCGCCTCGCGTGCCAGCCATATGTTCCTGTCGCCGGACAAGAACGGCCATATGACCATCTACCAGACCAGCGGTAACCCGTATGGGCATATCATTATGCGCGGCGGGAAGAAGCCTAATTACCATGCACAAGACATCGCTGCCGCCTGTGAAACGCTGGCCGAATTCGACCTGCCGGAACATCTGGTGGTAGATTTCAGCCACGGCAACTGCCAGAAGCAGCATCGCCGCCAGCTTGACGTCTGCGATGAGGTCTGTCAGCAGATCCGCAGCGGCTCGACCGCCGTTGCCGGGATCATGGCCGAAAGCTTTATCAAAGAAGGCACGCAGAAAATCGTTGCCGGCCAGCAGATGGTATACGGTCAGTCGATCACCGACCCGTGCCTGAGCTGGGAAGACAGCGAGCTGCTGCTGGAGAAGCTGGCAGCGGCGGTTGATTCTCGCTTCTGATGTTATTGTCGGGTGGCGCTGCGCTTACCCGACCTACGGTTCGCGCCCTTCTTCCTCTCCCCGTGGGAGAGGGTTGGGGTGAGGGCATCAGGCCGCATCGCCTCCCCCTGAATTTGATCCCGTCACACAATTTTCACAAAAACGCTTGCCGTGAATTTGCAGTTTATTGATAATGATTATCATTGTTACATTGATTGTTATTTATGAACATTATGTCACCGACCGATAACAGCGCGGCAACGCCAGTAAAAACACACACAGCGCCATCCCCTGCTTCCACCGATCGCCGCATCGACAGCAAAACGCTGCTGGGTGATGAGGGCCGGGTGATTATCGAGCATGACGGCCAGCAGTATCTGCTACGCCAGACGAATGCCGGAAAATTGATCCTCACAAAATAAACCAAAACTTTCGCCAGCCACCCAGGTGATCCCCAGGCAGCCAGCGCTTTCGATACTTTATGGAGAGTTGCTATGCTACACCTGCATAACGCACGTTTACGCCCGTCCCTTCTGGCGCTGGCGATTGTCAGCACCCTGCCTGGCGCCGCGTTTGCTGCCGCAGATGAAATAACCGTCACCGCCACAGGCAACGCCCGTAGCGCCTTCGAAGCCCCGATGATGGTGAGCGTGGTTGACGCCACCGCCCCGGAAAAACAGACCGCCAGCTCTGCCGCCGACCTGCTGCGCAACGTGCCCGGTCTGACGCTGGACGGCACCGGTCGCACCAACGGTCAGGACGTTAACCTTCGCGGCTATGACCGCCGCGGTGTTCTGGTGCTGGTCGACGGCGTGCGCCAGGGTACCGACACCGGGCACCTCAACAGCACGTTCCTCGATCCGGCGCTGATTAAACGTATTGAAGTGGTGCGCGGTCCGTCTGCGCTGCTCTACGGCAGCGGCGCGCTGGGTGGTGTCATCTCCTATGACACCGTCGACGCCAAAGATCTGCTGGAACCGGGCAAAAACAGCGGTTATCGCGTGTTTGGTACCGGCGCAACGGGGGACCACAGCCTCGGCCTGGGGGCCAGCGCCTATGGTCGTACCGATACCCTGGACGGCCTGGTATCGTGGTCCAGCCGCGACCGCGGCGATATCCGCCAGAGCGACGGTGCGACGGCGCCGAACGACGAATCCATCAATAACATGCTGGCGAAAGGCAGCTGGAAAATCGACCAGGCCCAGACGCTGAGCGGCGCCCTGCGCTACTACAACAACGCCGCGCAGGAGCCGAAAAACCCGCAAACCTCTGATGCCAATAGCAGCAACCCGATGACCGACCGCTCCACCATCCAGCGCGATGCGCAGGTTGGCTACCACATTGCGCCGGAAGGATACGACTGGCTGAACGCCGATGCGAAGGTTTACTGGTCCGAAGCGCGCATTAATGCCCAGAACATCGACAGCACCGGCGAGTTCCGCAAGCAGACCACCAAAGGCGGCAAGGTGGAAAACCGAACCCGCCTGTTCAGCGACTCTTTTGCCTCTCACCTGCTGACCTACGGCGGAGAATATTATCGTCAGGAGCAGCGTCCGGGCGGGTCCACGACCGGCTTCACGGAGGCGAAAATCGACTTCAGCTCCGGCTGGCTGCAGGATGAAATCACCCTGCGCGATCTGCCCGTCACCCTTCTGGGTGGCACGCGCTATGACAACTACCGCGGCAGCAGCAATGGCTACGACGATGTCGATGCCGATAAATGGTCCTCCCGCGCCGGGTTAACCGTCAGCCCCACCGACTGGCTGATGCTGTTCGGATCTTACGCGCAGGCCTTCCGCGCGCCGACCATGGGTGAGATGTATAATGACGCCAAACACTTCTCCATTGGCCGCTTCTACACCAACTACTGGGTGCCGAACCCGAACCTGCGCCCGGAAACCAACGAAACGCAGGAGTTTGGTTTTGGCCTGCGCTTTGACGATCTGCTGCTTGCCAACGACGCGCTGGAGTTTAAGGCCAGCTATTTCGATACCAAAGCCAAAGACTACATCTCCACCACCGTCAATTTTGCCGCCGCGACCACCATGTCGTACAACGTTCCGAACGCCAAAATCTGGGGCTGGGACGTGATGGCAAAATACTCGGCCGATCTGTTTAGCCTCGACGTGGCCTATAACCGCACCCGCGGGAAAGATACCGATACCGGGGAGTACATCTCCAGCATCAACCCGGACACCGTCACCAGCAAGCTGGACGTTCCGGTGGCGCAAAGCGGTTTCTCCGTGGGCTGGATCGGCACCTTTGCCGATCGCTCAACCCACGTCAGCAGCAGCTACAGCAAACAGCCGGGCTATGCGGTTAACGATTTCTACGTCAGCTATAAGGGCCAGGAGCAGCTCAAGGCCGTCACCACCACGCTGGTGCTCGGCAACGCCTTCGATAAGGAGTACTGGTCTCCGCAGGGTATTCCGCAGGACGGTCGTAACGGCAAGATTTTCGTAAGCTATCAGTGGTAATTCCCTTCGGGGCCACTCTTCAGAAGGATAAGACAATGCATCACTACGCACGCTGGCTTGAGCTAAAAGAAGAAAATCCGGGTAAGTATGCGCGAGACATCGCAGGGTTAATGAACATCAGCGAAGCGGAGCTGGCCTTTTCCCGCGTGGGCCATGACGCCTGGCGACTGCGCGGCGAAATCCGCGATATTCTGGGCGCGCTGGAAGCCGTGGGTGAAACCAAGTGCATCTGCCGCAACGAGTATGCTGTTCACGAGCAGGTGGGCAGCTTCACCAACCAGCACCTGAACGGCCACGCCGGGCTGGTGCTGAACCCGCGCGCGCTGGATCTGCGCCTGTTCCTCAACCAGTGGGCGAGCGCGTTTCACCTCAGCGAAACCACCGCCCGCGGCGAGCGACAGAGCATTCAGTTCTTCGATCGTCAGGGCGATGCGGTGCTGAAGGTCTACACCACGGACAACACCGACCTCGCCGCCTGGGGCGACGTGCTGACCCGCTTTATCTTTGCCGATAACCCGCCGCTTGAGCTGAGCGCTGGGGATGTCCCGGCTCACGCCGAAAACGCGGATGCCGCGCTCGTGGACAAGGAGTGGCGCGCCATGACCGACGTGCATCAGTTCTTCAGCCTGCTCAAGCGCCACAATCTCAGCCGTCAGCAGGCGTTTCGCCTGGTGGGCGACGACCTGGCCTGTAAGGTGGAGAACAGCGCGCTGGCACAGCTGCTGGAAGCGGCTCGCCGGGACGGCAACGAAATCATGGTCTTCGTCGGCAACCGCGGCTGCGTGCAGATCTTCACCGGCGCGGTGGAAAAAGTCGTGCCGATGAAAGGCTGGCTGAACGTCTTTAACCCTGCCTTTACCCTGCATCTGCTGGAGGAGACGATTGCAGAGAGCTGGGTGACGCGCAAGCCCACGGCTGACGGCCACGTCACGAGCCTGGAGCTGTTTGCCGCCGACGGCACGCAAATCGCCCAGCTTTACGGCCAGCGTACCGAAGGTGAGCCGGAGCAGAGCCAGTGGCGCAGCCAGATTGACGCCCTGACGCCAAAAGGGCTGGCCGCATGAAAACGTGGTTAGCCCTGCTGAGCGCCCTGCCTCTGGTGGCGTTTGCCGCCGCGCAGGAGAAAATTGTCGCCCTTGGCGGCGACGTGACGGAGATTGTCTACGCGCTTGGCGCGCAGTCTTCGCTGGTCGCGCGCGACAGCACCAGTCAGTGGCCGCAGGCGGCAAACGATCTGCCTGACGTGGGATATTTACGCCAGCTTAACGCCGAAGGCATTTTGTCCATGCGCCCCACGCTGGTGCTGGCCAGCGACCAGGCGCAGCCGTCTCTGGCGTTGAAGCAGGTCGAACAAAGTCACGTCAGGGTAGTAACCGTTCCCGGCCGCAACGACCTGAGCGTCATTGACGAAAAGGTTCGGGTGATTGCCAACGCTACGCACCGTGAAGCCGAGGGGGAAGCCCTGCGCCACACGCTGCGTCAGGCGCTGGCGGCCCTGCCCTCCGCGCCCCTCAACAAGCGGGTGCTGTTTATCCTCAACCACGGGGGAATGACCGCAATGGCCGCCGGGCAGCAGACCGGCGCAGACGCCGCCATCCGTGCAGCCGGGCTGCAGAATGCGATGCAGGGATTCACCCGCTATCAGCCGCTGTCTCAGGAAGGGGTCATTGCCAGCCAGCCCGATCTGGTGGTGATTTCGCAGGACGGCGTGAACGCGCTGGGCGGCGAAGAAAACCTGTGGAAGCTGCCCGGTCTGGCGCAAACCCCGGCGGGACGGAACAGGCAGGTGCTGGCGATTGATGATATGGCGCTGCTGGGCTTCAGCGTGCGAACGCCGGATGCCATCCAGCAGCTGCGCGCCAAAGCGGAGCAACTGCCCTGATGTCCCGGCGGATCGCCTTGTCGTTGTGGATGCTGGCCGCTATCCTGAGCATCATGACGCTCACCGCGACCGGGTTTGGGGCACTGCACCTGCCGGTCAGCCTGCTGTGGAGCGGCAGCGATGAGGCCATGCGTCAGATCTGGCTTACCATTCGCCTGCCCCGCGTACTGCTGGCGCTGGTGATTGGCGGAGCGCTGGCGCTGGCCGGCTGTGTGATGCAGGGGCTGTTCCGCAACCCGCTGGCGGACCCGGGTCTGCTGGGGATCAGCAGCGGCGCGGCGCTGGCGGTGGCGCTGTGGGTGGTCATTCCCGCCGCGTTACCTGCCCTGCTGATGCTGTATGCCCCGATGCTCGCGGCGTTCCTCGGCGCGCTGGCCGCAACCGTCATTATCTTCCTGCTCAGCCAGCAGCGTCACGGCTCCCTGTCCCGCCTGCTGCTGGTGGGGATCGCCATCAACGCCCTGTGCGGCGCGACCGTCGGGGTGCTCTCATGGCTCAGCAACGATGCCCAGCTTCGCCAGCTTTCCCTCTGGGGAATGGGCAGCCTCGGGCAGGCGCAGTGGTCCACCCTGCTGGCGGTAACGTCGCTGATGGTGCCCGCGGTGCTGATTATCTGGCGGCTGGCCGCCCCGCTCAACCTGCTGCAGCTGGGCGATGAAGAGGCGCACTATCTCGGGGTGGATGTCGCGATGGTACAGCGGATCCTGCTGCTGTGCAGCGCCCTGCTGGTTGCCGCGGCGGTAGCCGTCAGCGGCGTGATCGGCTTTATTGGCCTTGTGGTGCCGCACCTGATGCGCATGTGGCTGGGGGCCGACCACCGGGCCGTCGTACCCGGCTCGGTGCTGGCCGGTGCGCTGCTGCTGCTGGTTGCCGACACGCTGGCGCGCACCCTGGTCTCTCCGGCGGAGATGCCCGTCGGGTTATTGACCAGCCTTCTCGGCGCGCCGTGGTTCCTGTGGCTTATCTTTCGTCGCGGAGGTACGCATGGCTGAACGCTATTGTGCAGAGAAAATCTTCTTTCACGCCGGGCAGCGGACGCTGATCGACGATGTGTCGCTTACCCTCTCTCAGGGTGAGCTGGTCGCCCTGATTGGCCCCAACGGTGCCGGGAAATCGACGTTATTGCGGCTGCTTACCGGCTATCTCAAGCCCGCAAGCGGACGCTGCACTCTGGCCGGGACGCCGCTTGCGGACTGGCCGCCAGATACCCTCGCGCGCTACCGGGCGGTGATGCGCCAGAATACTCAGCCCGGATTCGACTGGCCGGTGGACGCGGTGGTCGGTATGGGACGCGCGCCCTGGACTCGCTCCCCTGAAGCGTCGGTAGTTGAGGAAGTGATGGCGATAACGGGCTGTCTACCGCTGGCGGGCAGACGCTATTCGACGCTCTCCGGCGGCGAGCAGCAGCGGATCCAGCTCGCCCGCGCGCTGGCCCAGCTCTGGTGCGACGGAGCCCCGCGCGGCTGGCTGTTTCTTGATGAGCCCACCTCCGCGCTGGATCTCTACCACCAGCAGCATCTGCTGCGCCTGATGAGATCCCTGACCCGTCGGGGTCATCTCCACGTGTGCGTGGTGCTGCACGATCTCAATCTGGCGGCGCTGTGGGCGGATCGCATTCTGCTGTTGCACAACGGCAGGCTGGTCTCCAGTGGCACACCGGAGGACGTGCTGCAGGCCGGGACGCTGGCGCGCTGGTACGGCGCGCAGGTGCGCGTCGGCAGCCATCCGGATCACCCCGTACCGCAGGTATTTCTCGCCCCGTGAGCGGGCTGGTAAAAATCCTTCAGCGTTTCCAGCAGGGCATGCGCCGCTTTAGAGAGCTGCGTGTGCCCCGGATGGATTGCTCCGATGCACTTTTCAATGGGCGGGTTATCCAGCGGTATACAGACCGCGCCCAGCGCCGTCATCTGCGCTTCGCAGAGCGCCGGTACGGCACTGCCGCCCAGCCCGCTGGCGACCATGCGACCTACCGTCACCAGCTGATGACTCTCCAGCGCCACGTCCAGCTTTCTGCCGCTTCGGGCCAGCTCCTCCTCCATCATCAGACGTACCGCCGACGGGCGCTGCAGGGTAATAAAATCCAGCGTCAGTAGCTCTTCCCAGGCCAGCCGCTTTTTGCCCGCCAGCGCGGAGTCCTTCGGCACAATGGCGACAAATCTGTCGAGCCCCAGCGGTGTAAACAGCAGGTTGTGCGTGGGGGCTGGCTCAAAGGCGATCCCCATCTCAACCCGCCCTTCCCGCACCATCTCAATCACCTGCTCGTTAATGACGTCATGCACGGTGACGTTGATCCCGGCGTGACGATCGCGAAACGCCTTGAGCACCTCCGGTAAAACGTTGGCGGCAAATGACGGCATCGCCGCGACCGAGATTTTGCCGCGCTGCAGGGTAAAGCACTGGTGCATCGCCTCCTCCACATTATCCCAGTCGGCAAGGAGTTGCCGCGCCATCGGCAGAAACGTCTCTCCTTCCTGCGTGAGGGCAACCTTGCGCGTGCTCCGCTGCAGCAGCGGGCCGCCGAGCGTGTCTTCCAGACTTTTAATCGTCAGGCTCAGGGCCGGCTGGGAGAGATTTAAGCGTTCGCTGGCGTGCGCGAAATTGAGAGTGTGAGCTACCGCTAAAAACGCGCGTAACTGTTTGACACTCATTCTCATTTTTCATCCTGTTAACTAATTGAAAAGAATTAGTTAACAGGAAATTAATAAGAAAACCAAATGAGTGGGTCACAAATTCAAAATTAACAAATGAGTCGCCGCCCCTAATGATACCGGCACGGTTAACGGGAGGGATGACTATGGCAGGACTGGATAAGCGCGTCGGCAGCTATGCGCAGGCGCTGGACGGGCTGACGGACGGAATGACCTTGCTGGCGGGCGGCTTCGGCCTGTGCGGCATTCCGGAGAACCTGATTGCGGAGGTCCGACGCCGCCAGGTGAGAGATTTGACCGTGGTGTCAAACAACTGCGGCGTGGATGGATTCGGCCTGGGGATACTGCTCGAAACGCGGCAGGTTCGCAAAGTGGTGGCCTCTTACGTCGGCGAGAACGTGCTGTTTGAGCAGCAGGTGCTGAGCGGCGAGCTGGAAATTGAGCTTACGCCGCAGGGCACGCTGGCGGAAAAGGTGCGCGCGGGCGGGGCCGGTATTCCGGCGTTTTATACGGCCACCGGCTACGGCACGCCCGTGGCGACCGGCAAGGACGTGCGCCAGTTCGCGGGGAAGCACTACATCCTGGAGGAGGCGATCGTCGGTGACTTCGCGCTGATCAAGGGGTGGAAAGCGGACTGGTACGGCAACGTCATCTATCGCCATACCGCGCAAAACTTTAATCCGCTGATGGCAACGGCGGGCCGGATCACGGTGGTGGAGGTGGAAGAGATTGTTCCGCCGGGTGAACTGCCCCCGTCGGCCATTCACACCCCGGGAATTTACGTCGACAGGCTGATTGTCGGCCAGTTTGAAAAACGCATTGAGCAGCGCACCTTGCGCGCGCAAGGAGTGTGACGATGTTAACCCGTGAACAGATGGCCATGCGCGTCGCCCGCGAGCTGCGCGACGGTTATTACGTCAACCTGGGGATCGGCATCCCTACCCTGGTGGCGAACTACATTCCGGACGGGATGGACGTGATGCTGCAGTCGGAAAACGGCCTGCTGGGGATGGGGGCTTTTCCCGACGAGCAGAGCCTTGACGCCGACATGATCAACGCCGGTAAACAGACCGTGACCGCGCGGACCGGCGCGGCCATTTTCGACTCGGCCCAGTCGTTTGCCATGATCCGCGGCGGCCACGTGGACCTGACCGTGCTGGGCGCATTTGAAGTGGACGTGGAGGGCAACATCGCCTCGTGGATGATCCCCGGGAAGATGGTGAAGGGCATGGGCGGCGCGATGGATCTCGTTGCCGGGGCGCAGAACATCATTGTGGTGATGACCCACGCCTCAAAGAGCGGTGAGTCGAAGCTGCTGCCGCGCTGCACGCTGCCGCTCACGGGCGCGGGCTGTATCCGTCGGGTCCTGACCGATCTCGCGCTGCTGGAAATTCAGGACGGCGCGTTCATCCTGCGGGAATACGCCCCGGGCGTCAGTATTGACGAGATCGTGCGTAAAACGGCAGGGAAAATCATTGTGGCGGACGACGTGCGCGAGATGCGCTTCACCTGAGGGGTCAGCATGAAAAAGGTCATGATTGTCGGGGCAACGCGAACCCCCATTGGCAGTTTTCGCGGATCGCTCTCGTCCCTTGCTGCGGTTGAGCTTGGGGCCGTCACGGTACGGCACCTGCTGGAGAACAGTGGTCTCAGCGCCGAACAGGTAGATGAAATGATTTTCGGACAGGTGCTGACGGCCGGATGCGGGCAAAACCCCGCCCGCCAGACGGCCATCGGCGCCGGATTGCCCGTCAGCACGCCGGCGACCACCGTCAACCTGGTGTGCGGCGCGGGCTTAAAAGCGGTCCAGCTCGCCGCCCAGGCGATCCGCTGCGGCGACGCGGAGGTGGTTATCGCCGGCGGTCAGGAGAGCATGAGCAACGCCCCATATCTGCTGGACGGCGCACGTGCCGGGCTGCGTTTCGGGCATGCGGGCCTCAAGGACAGCATGATTACCGACGGCCTGTGGGACGCATTCAACGATTACCACATGGGGATCACCGCTGAAAACGTCGCCCGCGAGTATGACATTTCCCGCGAGCAGCAGGACGCCTTCGCCGCCCGCTCGCAGCAAAAAGCGGCGTCCGCCATTGAGTCCGGCCGGCTTGACGCCGAGATAGCCCCGGTGACGGTGAAACAGGGTAAAAAGCCGCCGCTGGTTATTGATCGTGACGAACAGCCCCGACCAGGCACTACCGCAGAGCAGCTTGCGCAGTTGCGTCCCGCCTTTTTGCACGAGGAAGGCACCGTCACGGCGGGGAATGCCTCCACGCTCAACGACGGTGCCGCCGCGGTGCTGCTGATGAGCGAGGAAAAGGCGCGGGAGAGCGGATTGCCTGTCCTTGGCCGCATCGTGAGTTACGCCGTGACGGGCGTTGACCCGTCAGTAATGGGCATGGGCCCGGTCAGCGCCTGCCGGACGGCGCTGGCGCGGGCGGGCTGGACGCTCGACGAGGTGGACCTCATTGAAGCCAATGAAGCCTTTGCCGCCCAGGCGCTGGCGGTGGGCCAGCAGCTCGGCTGGGATGAGCGCAAGGTCAACGTTAACGGCGGTGCCATCGCCCTGGGCCATCCGATTGGTGCTTCCGGCTGCCGAATCCTCGTGACCCTGCTGTACGAAATGCAGCGCCGTGACGTTAAAAAAGGGCTCGTCACCCTGTGCGTAGGCGGCGGACAAGGCATTGCCATGACCGTCGAGCGTTAAACCTCTCGTTGGTACCCGAATAATAAGTAAAGTGAGGAGTCATAATGAGTGTGTTAATAGCCCTGGCGGCGCTGGCACTGCTGATGCTGGCGGCCTACCGCGGATACAGCGTTATTTTGTTTGCGCCGATCGCGGCGCTCGGTGCCGTGCTGCTGACCGATCCGGGTGCCGTCGGCCCGACGTTTACCGGCCTGTTTATGGAAAAGATGGTGGGCTTCGTCAAGCTCTACTTCCCGGTGTTCCTGCTGGGGGCGGTGTTTGGCAAGCTGATTGAACTTTCCGGCTTCTCACGCTCCATCGTCGCCGCCGCAATCCAGATCCTCGGGCGTCGACACGCCATCCCGGTGATTGTCCTGGTATGCGCGCTGTTAACCTACGGCGGCGTTTCGCTGTTCGTGGTGGCGTTTGCGGTGTACCCGTTTGCCGCCGAGCTGTTTCGCCAGAGCGGCATCCCTAAGCGGCTGATCCCGGCCACCGTGGCGCTGGGGGCATTCTCGTTTACCATGGACGCCCTGCCCGGCACGCCGCAGATCCAGAATATCATCCCCACCAGCTTCTTCGGCACGAACGCCTGGGCGGCCCCGTGGCTGGGGCTTATCGGCTCTCTGTTTATTATCGTCTTTGGCCTGCTCTGGCTGGAGCGCCAGCGCCGGAAGGCGCTCAATAATAATGAAGGTTACGGCACGGATCTGAAAAATGAACCCGAGACGCCGGATAACATTAATCTCCCGCATCCGCTGATTGCTATCTCCCCGCTGCTGGTGGTGGGCATACTGAACCTGCTGTTTACCCGCTGGATCCCCGGCTGGTACGGCGTGAGTCACGAGCTTACCCTGCCCGGCCTGGCGAAACCGATTGTGACCGAGGTGGGCAAGATCACCGCCATCTGGGCCGTGGAGGCGGCGCTGATCGCCGGTATCGTGCTGGTGCTGATTTTTGGCTTTCGCAATATCCGGGGGCGTCTGGCTGAAGGCAGCCGAACGGCGGTGAGCGGAGCCATTCTGGCGGCGATGAATACCGCCTCGGAATACGGTTTCGGCGCGGTTATCGCGGCGCTGCCTGGGTTCCTGGTGTTATCCAAAGCGCTGGCGGCCATTCCGAATCCGCTGCTAAATGAGGCCATCAGCGTGACCGTGCTCGCGGGGATCACCGGTTCGGCGTCCGGCGGGATGAGTATTGCCCTTGCCGCCATGTCCGACTCGTTTGTCGCCGCCGCCCATGCGGCCAATATCCCGCTTGAGGTGCTGCACCGCGTGGCCTCGATGGCGAGCGGCGGGATGGATACCCTTCCCCATAACGGCGCGGTGATTACCCTGCTGGCTATCACCGGCCTGAGCCATCGCCAGGCCTACGGCGGCATTTTCGCTATCACCATCATTAAAAGTCTGGCAGTACTTTTTGTCATTGCCGTGTTCTATCTGACCGGCATTGTGTAAGGAGAGAAAAATGAATCTGAACGGTAAAACCGCCCTGGTAACCGGCTCGACCAGCGGCATTGGTCTGGGGATCGCCCGCGTGCTGGCGAAGGCGGGCGCGCAGCTGATCCTCAACGGCTTCGGCGACAGCGCATCGGCACGGGAAGAGATTGCGCAACTGGGCAAAAAGCCGGGCTATCACGATGCGGATCTGCGGGACGTATTGCAGATTGAGGCCATGATGCGCTACGCCGAATCGCAGTTTGGCGGCGTAGACATTCTTGTGAATAACGCCGGGATCCAGCACGTTGCGCCGGTTGACGCCTTCCCGGTGGAGAAATGGAACGACATTATCGCCATTAATCTTTCCGCGGTGTTTCACACCAGCCGGCTGGCGCTGCCGACCATGCGGGATAAAAACTGGGGGCGCGTCATCAATATCGCCTCCGTTCACGGGCTGGTCGCGTCGAAAGAGAAATCGGCCTACGTTGCGGCCAAGCACGGCGTGGTGGGCTTTACCAAATCCCTGGCGCTGGAAACCGCCCGCACGGGTATTACCGCCAATACTATTTGCCCCGGCTGGGTACTGACCCCGCTGGTGCAGCAGCAAATCGACAAACGTATCGCGGACGGCGTACCGCCGGAGCAGGCTCGCGAACAGCTTCTGGCGGAGAAACAGCCTTCAGGGGAGTTTGTTACCCCGGAACAGCTGGGCGAGCTGGCGCTGTTTTTGTGCAGCGACGGCGCCGTGAACGTTCGCGGCGCTGCGTGGAATATGGATGGCGGCTGGGTTGCTCAGTGATGAACAGGCCGGGTAAGGCAACGTCGCCGCCCGGCTAAAATCGCTAGCTTGAGCAGCTGACCTCCAGCCGCTTGCCCCAGTCGGGCGGGCGGCTGACGTAGTCATCATCCCGGTCGGCAAACGGCGTGCGCAACGCCAGATGCAGCCGGTGTAACTCGTCGTACTCACCCTGCTCTGCCTGCTCAATCGCCCGCTGCGCCAGCCAGTTGCGTAATACCATCGCGGGATTCGCTGCGTTCATCTGCGCCTGACGGGTAGCGTCGTCTACCTGCTCCTGCTGCAGCCGCGTGCGGTACTGTGCAAACCAGTCGTCAAACGCCTGACGGTCAATAAACTCGTCGCGCAGCGGCGAGGCGGCGCTGTGCTGCTCCGTCTGGCTCAGCATTCTAAAGGTGCGGGTGTAATCGCTCCCTTCACGCGCCATCAGGGCAAACAGGCCGTTGAGGATGTCGTTGTCGCCTTTCTCCTGGGTCATCAGCCCCAGCTTGTTACGCATCAGGGTGCCGTATTCCCACAGCAAAAGGTCCTGATAGCTGTCGAGCGCGTCATTCAGGGCATCGACGTCAATAAACGGCGACAAAGTTTGCGCAAGACGCTGGAGGTTCCACAGCCCAACCGCCGGCTGATTATCAAAGCTGTAACGCCCCTGATAGTCAGAATGGTTGCAGATATACCCCGGCTGATAATCGTCGAGGAAACCAAACGGACCGTAATCAAAGGTCAGGCCGAGAATCGACATATTGTCCGTGTTCATGACCCCGTGAGCAAAGCCTACCGTTTGCCAGCGCGCAATCATCGTGGCGGTACGGGCAACCACGTCCCGGAACCAGAGAACGTATTTATCCGCCTCATCCTGCAGATGCGCCCAGTGGTGGCGAATGGCGAAGTCCGCGAGCTGGCGAACCTTGTCCGGCTCGCGGCGATAGTAAAAGTGCTCAAAATGACCAAAGCGGAGATGGCTTTGCGCTATGCGCATCAGCATCGCCCCCTTTTCCACCGTTTCGCGCGTCACCGGCGTGTCGCTGGTGACGATCGACAGCGCGCGGGTGGTGGGAATCCCCAGCGCATGCATCGCTTCGGATGCTAGACTTTCGCGTATCGTTGACCGCAATACCGCGCGCCCGTCGCCCATCCGTGAGTAAGGGGTAAGACCTGCGCCTTTCAGATGCCAGTCAACCGTCTCCCCGTTGGGAAGCCGTTGTTCGCCGAGCAGGATCCCCCTGCCGTCACCCAGCTGCCCCGCCCAGACGCCAAACTGGTGTCCGCTATAGACCTGAGCCAGAGGCTGCATACCGGGAAGAAGCGTTTCACCTCCCCAGACGCCAGCACTGTCTGAACGCTGAAACAGATCGGGCGGAATGGCCAGCTCATCGGCCAGCCGTTCGTTATGCCAGATAAGATGTGAGTTATGTAACGGTGTTGGTTTGAGTGCGGTGTAAAAGCCAGGCAACTCGTCATGCCAGTGAGCAGTAAAAGACAGGGTCATAAGTCCTCCTGCCTTTAGTGTAGAGGGTTTACCCAGACTTAAACACGGGCGAAAGGCAGGGTTATCGCTGCTGAACGAGCGTCGTGACGTGCTCCGCCGAGACGGCTGGCCAGAGCGCACCCTGCATGGCACCAAAATTGAAGGACAGAACGCGCTGCAGCAAACCGTGGTCGTCAATGCCGGAGACGATCACCGACTGGCAGTGCGGCGTTATTTGCCAGAGGATCGCGCGCATAAAAGGCTCGAAAGAAAGCTCAGAAGCACGCTGCTGGATGAATCCTTTATCAAGAATAACCCGTTTAAATAATCCATCATAGACGGCCTTGAGCGATGCAGCACCGGCTCCAAAGTTTGCCAGCACCAGCGGAAAATGGATCGCCATTCTTGCCAGCTGCAGATCGTCCTTTCCGTTATTTAAACCTGGATAGTTCTCATTAACAGTAAACTCAAGAAACGGATAACGCTCAAGAATTGAAACAGCATTCCCATTACTTAATAAAAACTCAACAATTGCTGGTGTAATATTGATCCATGCAATTAACTGATGCTGAATAAAAAACAGTTTACAGGTATCAAGCAATTGCAGTTTTTCGTTAAACAGCGCTAACTCCTCTGCCGCTGAAAGCCGAGGGATAACGAGCTCAGTGGGGATCCTCACATCGGTGCCGACGCCAGTAAAGTTAACCAGTATTTCTAAACCTTTTAGCTCACCTGCGCTATTACGGGCAGGCAGAAGCATCAGTTCAGACTGGTAAGCATTATCTAGCGTAATAATCATTGCACTCGCCCCGCATTAAAGATGAGAGAGGACATCCTGGAGCAATTGCTGACACAATTCCACTGTCTTGATTTTAATAAGTTTAATTTCATTAGTTCCGTATTAATTTTCAGATTTATCCCTGAATCTAAAATAATCTTATCCTGGTTACTGAATAATAGCCAGTTTTAGATAAAACAGACACATAAGGATGTTGCTAATTTAGGTAAATTTAACTTTAATCAGCTTATTTGAGAAAAACGGCATGGTTTAATAGTTACCATGCCGACATAAGAAACGTGTTCGGGCACTCTAAATACGTCGCGCCTGCCAGAAATTTTTACGCCAGTACACGTTATCGAGAGAAGAGCGCATCACGCCGCGGCTGGTAGAAGCATGAATAAACTGGTTGTCTGTATCATATATCCCAACATGCAGTCCGCTTTCTCCCGAGCCGGTTTTGAAAAAGACCAGGTCACCGGGAAGGAGATCGTCTTTATCAATTTCAGTGCCTATTTCCGCCTGCTTGCGCGTGTCTCGCGGAAGCTGTAAATCAAACTTGTCACGAAACGTCATCAGGACAAAGCCAGAGCAGTCCACCCCGCCGCGGCTCATGCCGCCGTAGCGGTAAGGCGTGCCGCGCCAGTTGCTCAGCTGATCGTTAAGGCTGGCAATAACGGTGATAGAATCCGATAGCCGCGGATTAGGCGGCGGTGCACGATGGCTGCTGCATCCCGCAAGAAAGAGTGCCGCCACGAAGAGAAACCAGAATCGCATTTTCAGACGAATCCTCTGCTTTTATTGTTCTTTTGGTAATTTAGCGTGCAATTGTGTTCGCAGGCAAGAAACGGTTACTCCTGCCCGGTAGAAATCAGCATCTTATGTCCCTCTATATCCAGCCTGCGGAACGACATGTTGTAGGCGCGGGCAAGATTTGGCGGCGTAAGGACCCGATCCCGCGTACCGCTGGCGATCATCCTGCCGCGCGACAGGAGCCACACGCGATGGGCGTGACGTAACGTATGGTTAAGATCGTGGCTGCTCACCACTACGGCGATACCTTTTCTGCTCAGAGCGCTTAGCAGGCTATCCAGCGCCGCCTGCTGGGCAACATCCAGACCGCTCATCGGTTCATCCAGCAGCAGCATCCTCCCGTGAGGATTGCTCGCGGGATGGATCTGCAGAATGACCGCCGCCAGACGCACCCGCTGCCATTCCCCCCCGGAAAGCTGGCTGGCATGCCGGGACAGTTTATCTTCCAGCCCTAACGCCGCAGCCACTTCCTCCAGCAGTGCCGTATGCTGTTTGTCGTGCAGATGCAGCATCAGATAATGCCAGACCGGCATCGCAAAAGGCGGTACCTGCTGCTGCACCAGGTAGCTGCGCCGGTGGGCCAGCGAGGCGGGTGACCAGTCGACCAAAGCATGTTCCAGCAGCGTAATCTGCCCTGGCCCGGTGGCCAGCCCCGCCATCCGCGCCAGCAGCGTGCTTTTACCCGCGCCGTTTGGCCCGACGAGATGCAGGATTTCACCCGAATTGATGTCGCAGGTTACCGGCTCCAGACGCCCCTTCTCGGCAACGTCCGTGAGCTGCATCAGCAGCGACATTATTTCGCCAGCGCCAGCTTAATAGATTCCATGACGATCGGGTCCTCAGGCGTCATATCCGGCGAAAAACGCTGAACGACCTGGCCGTCACGGCCAATCAGGAATTTTTCGAAGTTCCACAGAATATCGTCCGGATAGAGCGGCGCGCGGCCTTTGCTGGCCATGCGCTCGTAAAAACCGCTCTCTTCCGGCGCAACGGCCTTCGGCGCGGCGGCAATCAGCTTCGCATACAGCGGATGGCGGTCTTCACCGTTGACGTCAATTTTGCTGAACATCGGGAACGTCACGCCATAAGTGGTGCTGCAGAAGGTTTTGATCTCTTCTTCGCTGCCCGGCTCCTGGCCCAGGAACTGGTTGCACGGGAAGCCCAGCACGGTAAAACCGTCTTTCTCCCAGGCCTTCTGAATATTCTCCAGTTGCTCGTACTGCGGCGTCAGGCCGCATTTCGATGCCACGTTGACGATGAGCAACACCTTGCCTTTGTAGCTTTCCAGCGTGGTGTTATCCCCATCAATGGTGGTCACTTCGGTATTCAGGATATCTGACTGCATAGCATTTCCTCAGGTTGTCGATTTAACGTCCAGCTTTTAATAGTAGCCAGATAAAGACTGGCGCGCCCAGCGTTGCGGTCACCACGCCAACAGGCAATTCTGCGGCCGTCAGGGCGAGACGGGCGATGATGTCGGCCACCAGCAGCGTGGCTGCCCCGGCAACCGCCGAGGCCGGAAGCAAGGTTCGATGATCCGTGAAGCCGCAAAGACGCAGCATGTGCGGAATGACCAGCCCGATAAAGCCAATCGCCCCCGCCAGGGCCACGCTCACGCCTACCAGCCAGCCAATGGCAATGACCAGTACGTTACGCCAGAAACCAATCGGCATGCCGAGCTGGCGGGCAGAGATTTCCCCCAGCGCGAGCCGATTCAGCGGCTGGGCCTGCAGCGCAGCCCACGCGATGACCGGCACCAGCAGCGCCATTAGCCAGCCCTGGTGCCAGTCGACGCCGCCAAAGCCGCCCATCATCCAGTACATGAGCTGACGCAGGTCAAAGGAGGTCGAGAAGTAGACCGCCCAGGTCATCAGCGCGCTACAGATGATCCCCAGCGCCACGCCGGCAAGCAGCAGCCGGCTGGTCGACAGGTGCCGTCTGGCAAAGCGAAGAAGAATGACTGTGATTAGCAGTGCGCCGAGAATGGCGCTCAGGCTAATGCTCCAGCCGGAGAGTTCTCCCCCGCCCAGCATCACCGCCGCAATCAGCCCGACGCCTGCACCGTTCGACACCCCCAGCAGGCCGGGCTCCGCCAGCGGGTTTTCGAACAGCGCCTGCATAATGGTGCCAGACAGCGCCAGCGCGGCGCCGACCAGGATCACCGCGACGGTGCGCGGCAGGCGAATTTGCCAGACGAAGAGCTGCCCGTCAGGCCCCAGCCAGCTTTCAGGCCCGATCCAGCTGTCGCCTGCGCAGAGGCTAATACCCGCGGCAAGAATAAGCAGCAGCGCCAGCAGAAGCAGGCGACGCCGATCGGAACGGTGCTGGCGATGAGCATAATCAAGCATGTGTACGGTTTGTTAGCGAGTGATGTATTTGATTTTACGGCGTGTTTGCCGGAGAGCGCAAAGAAAAAAGGCCGCATGGGCGGCCTTTTTGGTTAGTTCATATTACTCTGCTTTAGGCGTTGCGTTTTCGACGCGGCTCTTTAACTTCTGGCCGGGTCTGAAGGTCACCACGCGGCGGGCTGTAATGGGAATATCTTCCCCCGTCTTCGGGTTACGGCCCGGACGTTGGTTTTTGTCTCGCAAATCAAAATTGCCAAAACCGGAGAGTTTTACCTGCTCACCATTTTCCAGAGCACGACGGATCTCTTCGAAAAACAGCTCTACCAGCTCTTTGGCATCCCGTTTGCTAAGCCCAAGCTTATCAAACAGATATTCTGACATTTCAGCTTTTGTAAGCGCCATAGGTTCAATCCCTCAATGATGCCTGGAATCGCTCTTTTAATGCCTCTACACATTTGGCGACGGTAGCGGCAATCTCCTCTTCTTCGAGTGTACGGCTGGTATCCTGAAGGATAAGACTGATAGCGAGGCTCTTGAAACCTTCTGCTACGCCCTTGCCGCGGTACACGTCAAATAAGTTTACGCCAACTACCTGATTTACGCCAACTTTCTTACATTCGGCCAAAATATCTGCTGCGGGCACGTTTTCAGCGACCACAACCGCGATATCACGGCGGTTCGCCGGGAAGCGGGAGACGTCCTGCGCCTGAGGAATGACGCGGTCTGCAACCGGGCTCCACTCCAGCTCGAACACGATGGTACGGCCGTTCAGGTCCAGCTTACGCTCCAGCTCCGGGTGGACAACGCCAATGAAACCAACGCGTTTGCCGTCTAAATAAATCGCCGCGCTCTGGCCCGGATGGAGCGCAGGAATCGCTTCCGCGCGGAATTCAATTTCAGATAATTTACCGGTCAGATCCAGAATCGCTTCCAGATCGCCCTTCATATCGTAGAAATCAACCGTGCCTTTTGCCAGGTCCCAGTGCTCTTCGTAGCGGTTACCGCTGATGGCACCAGCCAGCATGAGATCCTGACGGATGCCTAAATTTGCCTGATTATCCGGCACAAAGCGCAAACCGCTTTCGAAAATGCGCACGCGGTTTTGCTGGCGGTTCTGGTTGTAAACGATAGTCCCCAGCAGGCCCGTCCACAGGGACAGACGCATCGCGGACATTTCGCTGGAGATTGGGCTTGGCAGGATCAGCGCTTCCTGACCCGGGTGGATCAGCTGCTGCAGCTTAGGATCAACGAAGCTGTAGGTGATCACTTCCTGATAGCCTTTGTCGTTCAGCATGGTTTTCACACGCTTCAGGGACAGGTCGGCTTCACGGTGGGTACCCATCACCAGACCCGCCTGCACAGGCTCGTCAGGGATGTTGTTGTAGCCGTAAACACGGGCCACTTCTTCCACCAGATCTTCTTCAATTTCCATGTCGAAACGCCAGGATGGCGCAACGGCCTTCCACTCGTCCTGACCTTCGGTCACTTCGCAGCCCAGGCGCGTCAGGATGTCGGTCACCTGCGCGTCGGCAACGTGGTGACCAATCAGGCGATCCAGCTTGCTGCGGCGCAGGGTAATGGTCGCACGCTTCGGCAGGGTCGCTTCGTTGGTGACGTCGATAACCGGGCCCGCTTCGCCGCCGCAGATGTCGATCAGCAGGCGGGTTGCACGCTCCATCGCTTTGTACTGCAGCGCCGGGTCAACGCCGCGCTCGTAGCGGTGAGACGCGTCGGTGTGCAGGCCATGACGGCGCGCGCGGCCGGTGATGGAGAGCGGGCTGAAGAACGCACATTCCAGCAGGACGTTTTGCGTTTCGTCGTTGACGCCAGAGTGTTCGCCACCAAAGATACCGCCCATCGCCAGCGCTTTGCTGTGGTCAGCAATCACAAGGGTATCGGCGTTCAGTTTGGCTTCTGTGCCATCCAGCAGCACCAGGGTTTCCCCCTCTTTCGCCATGCGCACAACGATGCCGCCGTCGATACGATCTTTATCGAACGCGTGCATCGGCTGGCCCAGCTCCAGCAGAACGTAGTTAGTGACGTCAACCACGGCGTCGATTGAGCGGATACCGCAGCGGCGCAGTTTCTCTTTCATCCAAAGCGGGGTTGGCGCTTTAACGTTAATGCCTTTTACCACGCGACCGAGGTAGCGCGGGCAGGCATCAGCAGCGTCAACCTGAATCGGCAGCACGTCACTGATGGTCGCTTCAACCGGCACAATCTCCGGCGCGTTGAGTTCGGTCTGGTTCAGTACGGCCACGTCGCGCGCCACGCCGATAATACCTAAGCAGTCGGCACGGTTTGGCGTGACGCTGATTTCGATAGTATTGTCATCAAGCTTCAGGTATTCACGGATATCGGTGCCCACTGGCGCATCCAGCGGCAGCTCGATGATGCCGTTGTGGTCGTCGGAAATACCCAGCTCGGAGAAGGAGCACAGCATGCCTTCAGACGGCTCACCGCGCAGCTTGGCCGCTTTGATTTTGAAATC
Organism: Enterobacter cloacae complex sp. P47BA; assembly: GCF_014930485.1. Taxonomy (NCBI): domain Bacteria; kingdom Pseudomonadati; phylum Pseudomonadota; class Gammaproteobacteria; order Enterobacterales; family Enterobacteriaceae; genus Enterobacter; species Enterobacter cloacae complex sp. P47BA. The sequence goes on from NZ_JADBRF010000001.1 coordinate 682,377, forward strand.
ACCCGGCAGTACGGCACCGACGGTCGCCACGGCCACCTTCAGGCCCTGACGGCAGTTTGGCGCACCGCAGACGATGTCCAGCAGACGGTCGCCGCCTACGTTCACTTTTGTCACGCGCAGTTTGTCAGCGTTAGGGTGCTGGCCGCACTCGACTACTTCACCCACCACGACGCCGTTGAAGGCACCGGAAACCGGCTCAACGCCGTCAACTTCCAGGCCCGCCATGGTGATCTGGTTGGAAAGCGCTTCGCTGTCCAGCGTGGTGTTAACCCATTCGCGTAACCACAGTTCACTGAATTTCATTGTTCTGTCCTGCCCTTATTTAAACTGTTTGAGGAAACGCAGATCGTTTTCGAAGAATGCACGTAAGTCGGTCACGCCGTAGCGCAACATGGTCAAACGCTCCATGCCCATGCCGAAGGCAAAGCCGGAGTATACTTCCGGATCGATACCCACGTTGCGCAGCACGTTTGGATGCACCATGCCGCAGCCCAGCACTTCCAGCCATTTGCCGTTTTTACCCATCACGTCAACTTCCGCAGACGGTTCAGTGAACGGGAAGTAGGACGGACGGAAACGAACCTGCAGATCTTCCTCAAAGAAGTTGTTCAGGAAATCGTGCAGCGTGCCCTTCAGGTTGGTGAAGCTGATGTTTTTATCAACAATCAGACCTTCCATCTGGTGGAACATTGGGGTGTGGGTCTGATCGTAGTCGTTACGATACACGCGGCCCGGCGCGATGATGCGGATTGGTGGTTCCTGATCCTTCATGGTACGGATCTGAACGCCAGAGGTCTGGGTACGCAGCAGACGCGTCGCGTCAAACCAGAAAGTGTCGTGGTCAGCGCGTGCCGGATGATGGCCAGGAATGTTCAGGGCGTCGAAGTTGTGGTAATCATCTTCGATTTCCGGGCCAGTCGCCACGGTAAAGCCGAGCTCACCGAAGAAACTTTCAATACGATCGATAGTACGGGTAACCGGATGCAGACCACCGTTTTCAATACGGCGACCCGGCAGAGAAACGTCGATGGTTTCTGCCGCAAGACGCGCGTTTAGTACCGCGCTCTCCAGCTCGGCCTTACGCGCGTTCAGCGCCTGCTGAACCTGCTCTTTGGCTTCGTTAATCACCGCACCCGCTGCCGGGCGTTCTTCTGGCGGCAGTTCACGCAGGGTTGTCATTTGAAGGGTCAGGTGCCCTTTCTTCCCAAGATATTCGACGCGGACATTGTCTAACGCGGCAACATCTGAGGCCTGATTAATGGCGGCTGTTGCATTGGCAACCAGCTCTGCGAGATGTGACATGATTTTCCTCATTATGTCGGTGCAGACACCGATTTGGTGGAGTTATTCTCTCAAATTCAGGCACAAAAAAAGCCTCCATCGGGAGGCTTATCTGGCGCTGTTTTTCGTTTCATCTTTCACGCGCTAGCCTCCTGGAGTCAGGTGCTAAAGTAAAAGAAGAAGCGGAAAATAGCAGCATTCATGCTTGCGTTACCTTGTTGGGTAAAAACCGGTAAGACCTTATTGAAAAGCCTGCACGGATAAATGTCAATCTTCTGATGGTGTTAAATGAAAAGAGGGAGCCAGGCCCCCTCTCTCAACTGGCTTATGCCAGTGCTGCTTTCGCTTTTTCGACCAGAGCGGTGAACGCTACTTTGTCGAATACTGCGATGTCAGCCAGGATCTTACGGTCGATTTCAACAGAGGCTTTTTTCAGGCCGTTGATGAATTTGCTGTAAGAAATACCGTTCTGACGTGCTGCTGCGTTGATACGCGCAATCCACAGTTGACGGAACTGACGCTTACGCTGACGACGGTCACGGTAAGCGTACTGACCTGCTTTGATAACAGCCTGGAAGGCAACGCGGTATACGCGTGAACGCGCACCGTAGTAGCCTTTAGCTTGTTTCAAAATTTTCTTGTGACGTGCACGTGCAATTACACCACGTTTTACGCGAGCCATATGTGCTCTCCTGTATCTATATTCTTAGTAAAAAATTAAACGTTAACGGCTTATGCGTACGGCAGGCACGCGATAACCAGACCCAGATCGCCTTTAGAAACAAGGCCTTTTGGACGCAGGTGACGTTTACGCTTAGTAGATTTTTTGGTCAGAATATGACGCAGGTTTGCGTGCTTACGCTTAAATCCACCACCACCGGTTTTTTTGAAGCGCTTAGCAGCACCGCGTACGGTCTTAATTTTTGGCATCTTAATAACTTCCACTTCGCATTGTTAAATAAACGAAACATAGGCGAACAAAACCTATGAAACCCGAAGGCTCCACAGATTTTGCTGCTTGAAGGCCTTACTGTTTCTTCTTAGGAGCGAGCACCATGATCATCTGGCGGCCTTCGATCTTCGTAGGGAAGGATTCGACTACTGCCAGTTCACTCAGATCTTCACGGACGCGGTTAAGCACTTCCATACCAATCTGTTGGTGGGCCATCTCACGACCGCGGAAACGCAGCGTGATCTTGGCCTTATCGCCATCTTCCAGAAAGCGAATCAGGCTGCGGAGTTTTACCTGATAATCGCCATCGTCGGTACCAGGACGGAATTTGATTTCCTTAACCTGGATAACTTTTTGCTTCTTCTTCTGTTCCTTAGAAGACTTACTCTTTTCATAAAGGAACTTGCCGTAGTCCATGATACGACAAACTGGCGGTTCGGCGTTAGGGCTGATTTCAACTAAATCTACTCCAGCTTCTTCAGCCTTTTCGATCGCTTCTCTCAGACTCACAATCCCCAGCTGCTCGCCTTCCAGACCTGTTAAGCGAACTTCCTGGGCGCGAATCTCGCCATTGATACGATTCGGACGTGCCGTTTGAACTCGTTTTCCGCCTTTAATACCTTATTCCTCCAGTTGTTGAAGACTGCGGCTGCGAATCTCTTGTTGCAGCTTCTCAATCACTTCACTTACGTCCAGGCTGCCCAGGTCTTTACCACGGCGGGTGCGAACGGCAACTTTGCCTGCTTCCACCTCTTTATCACCACAGACCAACATATACGGGACACGACGTAAAGTGTGCTCGCGGATTTTAAAGCCAATCTTCTCATTTCTCAAGTCTGCTTTTACGCGAATGCCCGCATTTTGTAGTTTCTGCGTCAATTCTTTAACGTAATCTGCCTGAGAATCGGTAATGTTCATCACCACGACCTGCACTGGCGCAAGCCAGGTTGGGAAGAAGCCCGCGAACTCTTCGGTCAGGATGCCGATGAAGCGCTCCAGAGAACCGAGAATAGCACGGTGAATCATGACCGGTACCTGACGCTCGTTGTCTTCGCCAACATAAGAGGCGCTTAAACGCTGCGGCAGGGAGAAGTCCAGCTGTACAGTACCGCACTGCCATGCGCGATCGAGGCAGTCATACAGGGTAAATTCAATTTTCGGACCGTAGAATGCGCCCTCGCCCAGCTGGTATTCGAACGGAATACCGTTCTCTTCCAGCGCTACGGCGAGATCCGCTTCTGCGCGATCCCAGGTCTCATCGCTACCGATACGTTTTTCCGGACGCGTTGAGAGTTTGACCACGATCTTCTCGAAGCCAAAGGTGCTGTACATATCGTAGACCATACGAATACAGGCGTTAACTTCATCACGAACCTGATCTTCAGTACAGAAGATATGCGCATCATCCTGCGTAAAGCCACGCACGCGCATCAGACCGTGCAGCGCACCCGATGGCTCGTTGCGATGGCAGCTACCGAACTCCGCCATACGCAGCGGCAGGTCGCGGTAGGATTTCAGACCCTGGTTGAAGATCTGAACGTGACCCGGGCAGTTCATTGGCTTGATGCAGTATTCACGGTTCTCGGACGAGGTGGTGAACATCGCATCTTTGTAGTTGTCCCAGTGGCCGGTTTTTTCCCACAGCACACGGTCCATCATGAACGGGCCTTTCACTTCCTGATACTGGTACTCTTTCAGCTTGGAACGTACGAACGTTTCCAGTTCACGGAAGATAGTCCAGCCATCGTTATGCCAGAACACCATACCCGGCGCTTCTTCCTGCATGTGGTACAGGTCAAGCTGCTTACCGATTTTACGGTGGTCACGCTTCGCGGCCTCTTCCAGGCGCTGCAGGTACGCGTTCAGGGCTTTCTTATCCGCCCACGCGGTACCATAGATACGCTGCAACATCTTGTTGTTGCTGTCGCCACGCCAGTAGGCGCCGGCGATCTTCATCAGTTTGAAATGATGACAGAAGCGCATGTTCGGCACGTGCGGTCCACGGCACATGTCGACGTATTCTTCGTGATGGTACAAGCCAGGCTTGTCATCATGAGCAATGTTTTCATCGAGAATAGAGACTTTATAGCTCTCGCCACGCTTGACGAAGGTTTCACGCGCTTCGTGCCAGCTGACTTTCTTCTTGATGACGTCATAGTTGGTCTCGGCGAGCTCGTGCATACGTTTTTCGAGCGCGTCGATATCTTCCTGGGTCAGGGTGTGGTCAAGATCAACGTCGTAGTAGAAACCGTTGTCGATAACCGGACCGATCGCCATTTTGGTGTTTGGCCACAGCTGCTTGATAGCATGACCCAACAGGTGTGCGCAGGAGTGACGAATGATCTCCAGACCTTCTGCGTCTTTCGCGGTGATGATTGCAAGCGTCGCATCGTTTTCAATCAGATCGGACGCATCAACCAGCTCACCGTTCACACGGCCGGCGATGGTCGCTTTCGCGAGGCCAGGACCGATGTCCAGGGCGACATCCATAGGGCTAACAGCGTGGTCGAAATGGCGTTGGCTGCCATCAGGAAGAGTAATTACAGGCATTTTATATCCTTATTTGCAGTGATGCCCCACACATAAGAGCATATACAAAGAAAATAATCGTGATTTGACAATAGATTACGACACCATCTGACCAACAATCGTCAAATTGGTTCGTCATCATGCACCTGCCGAATTCAGATTAATGCGGATTTACGGCAAGCGACGTAATGTTAACACTATCAGCAAGGAGATTGCACCCTCTGCAGCCAGAATGATGGGCTGGCACGTAGCGTAAATTTGCAGATTGCATCTCTCCGGCGCTCGCATTTCAGACATGCTGGGCTACTCTTGAACATGCCTTTTATATCAACAGGTGCATACCATGAATGTATCCAGTAGAACGGTTGTGATTTTGAACATCCTTTCCGCAACAGGTCTAGTGTTGATCCTCGCCGAACGATTCCACTGGTTCTGAGCCGACCCCTTGTTGGCATAACTCGATCGCTCCCGGGAAGGCGCATCTTTTGGCCCCGTTTGATAGACTATGCGTATCAACGAACAAGGATTAGGTTATGCCAACAAAACGATTTGCCGTAAAACACTGGAAAATGGTGCTGGTGCTGGTTGCCATCTGCGGTGCAATGCTGTTATTTCGGTGGGCGGCAATGATTTGGGGCTAAGTACAAATAAAAATAAATGCCGTTGCGCGTGATGAGAATTTATTGGCGCGGGTTAACCATAATAATGAAAACGGGCCGACACTTTCATCGGCCCGCTATGATTACATTTTATAGCCCAGCGAAATCGTGGTTCTGCGATCGGTATGATCCGGTGCCGTTTCTGGCGGTGAAGAGTTCCAGGTCACGTTGTAGGCCAATTTCAAACCGAAGTGTTCATTGATAGCCACGTTCAAAGCGCTTTCGGAATTCAGCGTCGTATCCTCGGCACCAAACACAGAAACACCCTGCGTAAATTTGGTGTTGTCGGTCATCTGCCAGGCATACGTGCCGGAAGCATAGCCCAGCGGCTGGGTTTCATTTTCGCCATTGGTGTACTCGTCATAGCGGACACCAGGACCGAATTCGAAACGGAGGCTGTGTACCGGACCATTCAGGAACTGACGACCATAACCGGCGGTGAACACATCGCGCTGGCGATAGCCGTTAAAGCGGTCGGTTAACCAACTTGCCTGACCAAAGATGTAGTCATAGTCGGTCATGTTGTAACGGCTACGTCCACCGACCGCGTATTTCTCGGATGAGCGTTCATCGTTAGCGGACGTATTGCTGGCATTCCCCCACAGCGACCATGCAGTGGTATTGCCGTACCAGGTCAGGGTGCTGTCCGCCGTCAGAGAAGAGCTTTTCGTATTACCCGATTGCGCGAGATACCCGGCGTTCAGGTTACCTTCAAACGGTTTTTTGGCAGTGGAGGGATCGTCCATGACAGTAAAAACGGTGTCATCGGCGGCTGCATTCAGTGATGCAAAAACGCCACCCGCCAGCATCAGTGCTGCGGGTACTGTCTTCAAAAGCTTCATTTTATTTAAGGAGTCCGTACAACAAAAAAAGAGACCACCACGGTCTCGGAAACTTTCTTGAGGATCAATGACAAGGCGTCCAGAGAAAGGTAACAAATTATAAAAAGGCGCAAATAACATAGCAATATTTTCTTATTTCATTTTTTGAATAAGAACGATCTCAAAACGCGTTTTATTTTATATATCCCTCATCGCATTTATGTCAGCATTCATTTTTAAAATCATACTGTTATTTACATTGCCTTCCTGTCGATCGGTGCCAGGCTTAAAAGAACCCATGCTAAAAGGAGGTTATGATGGCTTCTATTTATACGCTGACGCTCTCCCCTTCCCTCGACTCCGCGACCATAACGCCGCAGATTTACCCGGAAGGTAAACTACGCTGTAGTGCACCCGTATTTGAGCCGGGCGGCGGCGGGATTAACGTTGCGCGCGCGATTACCCACCTCGGCGGTAAAGCGACTGCCATATTTCCGGCCGGTGGTGCCACGGGGGAGCATCTTGTTGCCTTGCTGGCCGATGAACAGGTTGCCGTGGATACCGTAGACGCCAAAGACTGGACCCGGCAGAACCTGCATGTCCACGTTGAGTCCAGCGGGGAACAGTATCGTTTCGTTATGCCAGGCGCCAGGCTGAGCGATGATGAGTTTCGTCAGCTGGAAGAGAAGGTGCTAACCATTGAAAGCGGCTCGCTGCTGGTCATCAGCGGTAGCCTGCCGCCAGGCGTCAAAACAGAGAAGCTGACAGCACTGGTTGATGCCGTACTTCAGCGCGGCATTCGCTGCATTGTCGACAGTTCAGGCGAAGCCCTGCAGGCGGCATTAGAACCCGGACAGCTTGAGCTCGTTAAGCCTAACCAGAAAGAGCTGAGTGCGCTTGTTAATCGCGAACTTAGCCAGCCGGATGACGTGCGTACTGCCGCAGAAGAACTGGTTCGCAGCGGCAAAGCGCACCGCGTTGTCGTCTCTCTCGGTCCTCAGGGTGCGCTGGCCGTCGACAAGACGGGCTTTGTGCAGGTTGTTCCGCCCCCAATGAAGAGCCAGAGCACCGTCGGCGCAGGCGACAGTATGGTCGGCGCGATGGCGCTGAAGCTGGCGCAGGGCGCATCACTTCTGGAGATGACGCGCTATGGCGTCGCGGCGGGGAGTGCCGCCACCATCAATCAGGGAACGCGCCTGTGTTCGCTTGCCGATACGCAGAAAATCGTCGATTACCTGTCACGAAGCTAACCGATATATCCCCCTCCTGGCGGAGGGGGATATCTGTGGAAGTCGCCAAATATGGCGTATCGACTATGCTAAAAAAACTTTCAGGATAACAACGAGGTGAATTATGAGCAGTGGTGATATCACCCGCTACGTCGTGACCATCAGCCTTCATGAAGCATCGCTGACCGAGCTTAACGAGCTCAACAATGCCTTTACACGGGCGAATTTCCTGCTCACGCTAACGGATGACGAAGGTCATATTCATGATTTAGGCACCCTGGCGTTTGGCCTGATCGCAGCCCTGAGTGAAGAAGAGGTGCATGCGCTGGCCGCCAGCCTGGTGGAAAGCGTGACCGACAAGCCTGCCGACATCACCGTGGAGACGTGGGAACGCTGGCAGAAAAAAGAACAATAAGTGCCCTGCATGAAATTAATCCGCTCAGGTGTGCGTTAGTTCGTATTTTTTTACCGCAGTTATGCGCTAACTTTATGATCTGGCAGACAACATGGGAGAGTCAACATGTGGCAGGCAATCAGTCATCTTTTACATGAGCAATTGGGTGAAGGTGAAATTGAACTGCGTAACGAGCTGCCGGGCGGGGAAATTCACGCCGCGTGGCATTTACGCTACGCAGGACGCGATTTGTTCGTTAAATGCGACGAGCGAGAGCTGCTCCCGATTTTTACCGCTGAAGCCGATCAGCTTGAACTGTTGTCCCGTAGTAAAACGGTGACGGTACCAGAGGTGCTGGCCGTGGGCAGTGACCGGGACTACAGCTTTCTGGTGATGGACTATCTCCCTGCCCGCCCGTTGGACGCCCATAATGCCTTTATTCTCGGGCAACAGTTAGCGCGCCTGCACCAGTGGAGCGACCAGCCCCAGTTTGGTCTCGACTTCGACAACGACCTTTCCACCACGCCGCAGCCCAATGCCTGGCAGCGCCGCTGGTCGACGTTCTTTGCCGAGCAGCGCATCGGATGGCAGCTTGAACTGGCCGCAGAGAAAGGGCTGGAATTTGGCAACATTGATGCCATCGTCGAGCACGTGCAACAGCGCCTGGCCTCCCACCAGCCTCAGGCGTCTTTGCTGCACGGTGATTTATGGTCCGATAACTGCGCGCTGGGCCCCAACGGCCCGTATATCTTCGACCCGGCCTGCTACTGGGGCGACAGAGAGTGCGATTTGGCCATGTTGCCCCTGCATCCCGAACAACCGCCGCAAATATACGATGGCTATCAGTCTGTCTCCCCCCTGCCGCCGGACTTCCTTGAGCGCCAGCCCGTGTATCAGCTCTATACGCTGATGAACCGAGCCATTCTTTTTGGCGGGCAACATCTGGTCAACGCCCAGCGCGCGCTTGAACGCGTGCTTGCGGCTTAAAGACAAAACGGGTGGCCTTGCCGCCACCCTAATTCGTTACAGAAAACCGAGCAGTGAGAAGAAGAAATATCCCGCCACGATGATGATAACCGGCAGGATATAGAGCGGGAAAATTTGCAGGAAAATGGTGTGACGAGGCACCACAATGCGGGATTCAATCTGCTCCCGGCTCATTCCTTCAGAACCTTTCGCCTTCTCAAGGATAAGCTGATCTTCCACCCCTTCGCGTAAAAAACGGGTCTGGCGACTCATTCGTGCGCCCGATGCCTGCAGCGCCATCGCAATAAAAATCAGCGCATAGATAATCCAGAACCCAACATTCAACTGCTGGTGAAAGTCCGGCGTTGGCGAGTTGAACCAGAAGACGTTCAGGAACGGGGTGTTAAACCGCACCATCTCAATCATGACATGCGCAAAATCAAGCATTACCGCATTAATGCCCGGCTGTTTTTCGCTGTGATCGTACATAAACTTCAGCACGGATATCAGCGTAGAAATGACGGCGGGAATAAAAATCACCCAGCCTGCAATACGTTTTAAGACAGCAATGCGTCCAGCTTGTTGATACGTCATCAGTTCCTCTTCATAAAGACGCGTGATTTGAGCCTAAGTCTACCTGCTGGACATCAATTTCGCCCGCTCTTTAAAAGCAATATGCTAAATTGCAGACTGTGCTTAGCACTTATCGTCTGTCGAACACCTGGATAAGGAGACGTTGTGATGTCGACACCGCGCCAGATACTTGCCGCTATTTTTGACATGGATGGATTACTGATTGATTCCGAGCCGTTGTGGGATCGCGCCGAGCTGGACGTGATGGCCAGCCTGGGCGTTGATATCAGTCGCCGTAATGAACTTCCCGACACGCTGGGCCTGCGTATTGATATGGTCGTTGACCTGTGGTACGCCCAACAGCCGTGGGTTGGGCCCGATCGCGACGAAGTCACCTCGCGTATTATCAGCCGCGCCATCGCGCTGGTGGAGGAGAACAAGCCGCTCTTGCCGGGCGTACATGAGGCTGTCGCGCTGTGCAAATCTCAGGGGCTGAAGGTTGGCCTGGCTTCCGCTTCACCGCTGCATATGCTGGAAAAAGTGCTGATCATGTTTGAGCTGCGCGACAGTTTTGACGCCCTGGCGTCTGCGGAAAAACTGCCCTACAGCAAGCCGCATCCGCAGGTCTATATGGACTGCGCCGCGAAGCTGGGTCTTGATCCGCTTACCTGCGTCGCGCTGGAAGATTCAGTAAACGGCATGGTGGCCTCCAAAGCCGCGCGTATGCGCTCCATTGTGGTTCCCGATGAAGAAAATCGCCACGATCCGCGGTATGCTCTTGCCGACGTTAAGCTGAATTCGCTGGCTGAACTGACGATACAACACCTGCGCGGCGAATAGCACCCCTCCTACAGGCAGCGTCATGCTGCCTGATAAAAACAAAACACAGTTTCATTTTGTTTGCTTTTCTCATCCCTGCCTCCTATCTTTAACGTCAACACGACGATAACCAGCTTCTGAGGCGCGTATGATACTGGACACCTTTACTCTTTCAGGCAAAGTAGCCCTCATCACCGGGTGCGATACCGGGCTGGGGCAAGGCATGGCTATTGCGCTGGCGCAGGCAGGTTGCGATATCGTTGGGGTAAATCGCAAAGCTCCAGAGAAAACGGCCAGCGCCGTCACCGCCCTGGGAAGACGTTTTGTGGCTATTCGGGCCGATCTGAGCCAGCAGGAAAATCTTCAGTACGTCGTGGACACCGCCGTGGCGGAGATGGGACGAATTGATATTCTGGTGAACAATGCCGGGACGATTCGCCGGGAGGAGGCCCTGACGTTTAGCGAAAAAGACTGGGATGACGTTATGAACCTGAATCTCAAGTCGCTCTTTTTCCTCTCTCAGGCGGTCGCTAAGCGATTTATCACCCAGGGCCAGGGCGGCAAAATTATCAATATCGCCTCTATGCTCTCCTTTCAGGGCGGCATTCGCGTGCCGTCGTATACCGCCTCGAAAAGCGGCGTGCTGGGGATCACGCGTCTGCTGGCAAATGAGTGGGCGCTACATGGCATCAACGTGAATGCCATCGCGCCGGGCTACATGGCGACGAACAACACGCAGCAGCTGCGCGATAACGAACAGCGTAACGCGGAGATCCTTGACCGCATCCCGGCGGGTCGATGGGGAGTACCGGATGACCTTCAGGGGCCGGTCGTCTTTTTAGCCTCCCCCGCATCAGATTACGTGAATGGTCACACCTTAGCCGTCGACGGCGGCTGGCTGGCGCGCTGAGGCGCGTTTGTGACAAACAGTTACACCGTCACCTCTTTCGCCCACTGTATAAAAACCCTATACTGTATAAATTGACAGTTTCGTGGGTTTTATCATGACGGCGGAAGGCCACCTGCTTTTTTCAATTGCGTGCGCAGTATTTGCCAAAAACGCAGAACTTACTCCCGTGCTTGCACAGGGAGACTGGTGGCATATTGTCCCTTCCGCCGTTTTAACCTGTCTGCTGCCCGATATTGACCACCCAAAATCCTTCCTCGGACAGCGCCTGAAGTGGGTGTCGAAGCCCATCGCCCGCGCGTTCGGCCACCGCGGGTTTACCCACAGCCTCCTGGCCGTTTTTGGCCTGCTCACGCTTTTCTATTTAAAAGTCCCTGAAAGCTGGATAGTGCCGGGCGATGCCATTCAGGGCATGGTGTTGGGTTATTTAAGCCATATCCTCGCCGATATGCTGACGCCCGCGGGCGTGCCGCTGCTATGGCCCTGCCGCTGGCGTTTCCGTTTTCCGATTCTTGCGCCGCAGAAAGGGAATCAGCTTGAACGCGTGCTGTGCATGGCGCTGTTCGCCTACGCCGTCTGGATGCCGCAAACTTTGCCCGAAAACAGTGCAGTGCGCTGGTCTTCCCAGATGATCAATTCGCTGCAATTTCAGTTCAATCGTTTTATTCATCACCAGATTGAACAGTAAACCAACAAAATCATTCCATTTGTCATAAACCATTCCATTTGGATATAAGCGCCACATCACACTTCTGCTAACCTTCCGCCAACAGGATCGGGAAAAACCGATCCCACATAATAAATCAGGAGAACGGGGATGAATTTTCCACTCATCGCGAACATAGTCGTGTTCGTCGTATTACTATTGCTTCTCGCGCAGGCGCGCCACAAACAGTGGAGCCTGGCGAAAAAAGTACTGGTCGGTCTGGTCATGGGTGTGGCGTTTGGTCTGGCCTTACACGCCGTCTACGGCTCCGATAGTCCGGTACTGAAAGAGTCCATTCAGTGGTTCAACATTGTCGGTAACGGCTACGTCCAGCTGCTGCAGATGATCGTTATGCCGCTGGTGTTTGCCTCTATTCTGAGCGCCGTAGCCCGTCTGCACAACGCAACTCAGCTGGGTAAAATCAGCTTTCTGACCATTGGTACGCTGCTCTTTACCACGCTGATTGCCGCGCTGGTGGGGGTGCTGGTTACCAACCTGTTTGGCCTGACGGCCGAAGGTCTGGTTCAGGGTACCGCTGAAACGGCGCGTCTGACCGCAATTCAAACCAACTACGTGGGTAAAGTGGCTGATCTGACGGTTCCGCAGATGGTCCTCTCCTTCATTCCGAAGAACCCGTTTGCTGACCTGACCGGTGCAAGCCCAACTTCTATCATCAGCGTGGTGATCTTTGCGGCATTCCTGGGCGTGGCTGCGCTTAAGCTGCTGAAAGACGACGCGCCGAAAGGCGAACGCGTGCTTACGGCGATTGATACCCTGCAAAGCTGGGTGATGAAGCTGGTCCGTCTGGTCATGCAGCTGACGCCATACGGCGTTCTGGCACTGATGACCAAAGTGGTAGCCGGCTCTAACCTGCAGGACATCATTAAGCTGGGCAGCTTCGTTGTCGCCTCTTATCTGGGCCTGGGCATTATGTTCGTGGTGCACGGTATCCTGCTGGGCGTGAACGGCGTCAGCCCGCTGAAATACTTCCGCAAAGTATGGCCGGTACTGACCTTTGCCTTCACCAGCCGTTCCAGCGCAGCGTCTATTCCGCTGAACGTTGAAGCACAGACCCGTCGTCTGGGCGTACCGGAATCTATCGCCAGCTTCTCTGCCTCCTTTGGTGCTACCATCGGTCAGAACGGCTGTGCGGGGCTCTACCCGGCGATGCTGGCGGTGATGGTTGCCCCAACCGTGGGTATCAACCCGCTGGATCCGGTCTGGATCGCCACGCTGGTCGGGATTGTTACCATCAGTTCCGCCGGCGTTGCAGGTGTCGGCGGCGGTGCAACCTTCGCCGCGCTGATTGTGCTGCCCGCGCTGGGCCTGCCCGTCACGCTGGTCGCCCTGCTGATCTCCGTTGAACCGCTGATCGACATGGGCCGTACCGCGCTGAACGTGAGCGGCTCCATGACTGCCGGTACGCTGACCAGCCAGTGGCTGAAGCAGACCGACAAAGCCATTCTGGAAAGTGAAGACGACGCCGAGCTGGCGCACCGTTAATCTCGATAGAAATAAAAAAACCGCCTGAGGGCGGTTTTTTTATAGCTGTTATTCTTCAACCTCTTCATCCTGGCGGATTTGCGTCGCCCATCGCTGGGCTGACTCCGGCACGGAAAACGCCGGCGACCGGCGGAAATGTTCCCCTATCAGGACAAAAGCCACATATTTACCGCGAAGCAGCCAGACATCACGAAAACCATCCACTTTCAGGGCATGGTCAGGCGGCGCGGGCTCAACGCGGGGCACATAGCTAATAACCTGGCGGTTTTGTTGACGAAGAGGTTTCATAAGCGACGGATTCACTAAAGCAAATTCTTGATGCAGGAAAATTCTATGATAGCCGATCCTGCCGCCTTACGTCGCGCTCCGAGTGGGTGAGATGGCTCCTTTCGTTAATAACGTCATGTGAAAACTCTTAGTTAGCGAGCTATCTCACGACATTGTTCTATCCTTAATAGGGTTTTTAGCAATGGATAAAGGAGAAGCGTGCAATGTCGAACAAAGATAAATCACATCAATCACCGATTCATGGCACTGAAGAATCTCAACCGGGTATGGACTCTCTCGCCCCTGCTGACGGCTCTCACCGCCCCTCGCCGGGCCCATCAGCCCCTGGCGAACAACCAACCGCGCCGGGAAGCATGAAATCGCCGGACACCGGAAACGAGAAGCTGAAATCACTTGAGCCACACCGTAAAGGCGGCGAAGGTTTTGCACTCACCACCAATCAGGGCGTGCGCATTGCTGACGATCAAAACTCCCTTCGCGCAGGCGCGCGCGGACCGACCCTGCTGGAAGATTTCATCCTGCGGGAAAAAATTACCCATTTTGACCACGAGCGAATTCCGGAACGCATCGTTCACGCGCGCGGTTCTGCGGCGCACGGCTACTTCCAGCCCTATAAAAGCCTGAAAGCGATCACCAAAGCGGATTTCCTCTCCGACCCGGATAAAATCACGCCGGTCTTTGTGCGTTTCTCCACCGTGCAGGGTGGCGCAGGTTCGGCAGATACGGTGCGTGATATCCGCGGCTTTGCCACCAAGTTTTATACCGAAGAGGGTATTTTCGATCTGGTGGGCAATAACACCCCGGTGTTTTTCATTCAGGATGCGCATAAATTTCCTGACTTTGTCCATGCGGTAAAACCGGAGCCCCACTGGGCCATACCCCAGGGACAAAGTGCGCACGATACATTCTGGGACTATGTCTCCCTGCAGCCTGAAACCTTACACAACGTGATGTGGGCGATGTCCGACCGTGGGATCCCGCGCAGCTATCGCACGATGGAAGGGTTCGGTATTCATACCTTCCGCATGATCAACGCGGAAGGAAAAGCCACGTTTGTGCGCTTCCACTGGAAGCCGGTAGCGGGCAAAGCCTCGCTGGTATGGGACGAGGCGCAGAAGCTCACCGGGCGCGATCCGGACTTCCATCGCCGCGAACTGTGGGAATCCATTGAAGCGGGTGACTTCCCGGAATATGAACTGGGCTTACAGCTGATCCCGGAAGAAGACGAGTTTAAGTTCGATTTCGACCTGCTTGACCCGACAAAACTCATCCCTGAGGAGCTGGTGCCCGTTCAGCTGGTGGGGAAAATGGTGCTTAACCGCAACCCGGATAATTTCTTTGCCGAAAACGAGCAGGCCGCGTTCCACCCGGGCCACATCGTCCCCGGACTGGATTTCACCAACGATCCGCTCTTACAGGGACGTCTGTTCTCGTATACCGATACGCAGATTAGCCGTCTTGGCGGGCCGAACTTCCACGAGATCCCGATTAACCGCCCAACCTGCCCGTACCATAACTTCCAGCGCGACGGGATGCACCGTCAGGATATTGATACCAACCCGGCAAACTATGAGCCGAACTCCATCAACGACAACTGGCCGCGAGAAACCCCGCCGGGGCCGAAACGCGGCGGATTCGAATCGTACCAGGAGCGTATCGACGGCAACAAAATCCGCGAGCGCAGCCCCTCGTTCGGTGAGTATTACGCCCACCCTCGCCTGTTCTGGAACAGCCAGACGCCGATTGAGCAACAGCACATCATCGGCGGCTTTAGCTTCGAACTGAGCAAAGTGGTGCGCACCTACATCCGCGAGCGCGTGGTCGATCAGCTGGCGCACATTGATATTCAGCTTGCCCAGAGCGTGGCGGATAACCTTGGTATCACACTAACGGACGAACAGCGCAACCTTGCGCCACCGAAAGAGGTTAACGGCGTGAAGAAAGATCCATCGCTGAGCCTGTATGCGGTGCCGGGTGGTTCAATTAAGGGCCGCGTGGTCGCCATCCTGCTGAACGACAAAACCCGCGCCAGCGACGTGCTGGGGATTATGCAGGCGCTAAAAACGCAGGGCGTACACGCCAAACTGCTCTATTCCCGCATGGGTGAAGTGACCGCCGATGACGGCTCCGTGCTGCCGGTCGCGGCGACCTTTGCCGGCGCGCCGTCGCTGACCGTCGATGCGGTGATTGTGCCGTGCGGGGATATTGCCAGCCTGCTGACCAACGGCGACGCCGTCTATTATCTGCTGGAAGCCTATAAGCACCTGAAGCCGATCGCGCTGTCCGGCGACGCGCGTCAGTTTAAGGCGCAACTGAAGGTTGCCGAGCAGGGTGAGGACGGCATTGTCGAGGGCGATAGCGTTGACGATGCGTTTATGACGAAGCTGTTTGATTTGCTCGCCGCGCACCGCGTCTGGTCGCGCAGCAGTAAGATCGATCAGATTCCGGCGTAAAAACCATTCCCGGTTGTGCGGCCTGATGCCCTCACCCCGCCCCTCTCCCACGGGAGAGGGAGAAAACAATAAAAACGGTAACCCAGGTTACCGTTTTGCTTTTACCTCGCCACCCGGCACTTCTTACAGCTCCCCAAACGTCCCCAACCGATACCCACGCTCGGCAATGGCGTATTTCAGCGACGGCGACGTCAGAACATCCAGCTCCGCCAGGCGTGGCCAGCAGTAGGCGCTCTTACGCACGGTGTTATCGACAAAGGCAGGATGCGCCATGACCTCCAGCGACCGTTCCCCCCGCGCGGCGGAATCATCCAGCACCTTCATGAACAGCGCTTCGTCGATCTCGTCGCCGTAAAAGGCACTGCTGAACCCCTCTGTTGTTGTCACGGCACAGTCCGGCACGCCCTGCACCTCACGATCCACGCGCATCGCCACGCCTTTGCGTTGGGCAAACGCCGCAACAATCGGGAAAATCGCCGGGATCATGTGTACATGATGGTGGCTGTCGATATGCGTCGGCGCCTTGCCAAAAAGATCAACAAAGCGGTTGTACTGGCAGTCCAGCTCACGGGCAATCTCTTCGAGCGGCAGAGCGTCCTGCTCCGCCAGATCCCAAATCCATTTGCCCAGCAGACCGTCATGCGTCAGGCCTGGCATGGGTGAAAGCGGCATCCCGAGCGTCAGCACAAAATGCATGCCGACACCCAGCTCTGGCACCTCGCGGCTCAGCTGCGCCGCGTGTTCAACCGCTTCACCGTTCACCAGTGCCGTTGTAGAGGTCACTACCCCCCGGCGACAGGCTTCAATAATGCCGTAGTTCTGGCCTTTCGAAAGGCCAAAGTCATCAGCATTAACGATCAGCAGGTTTTCCATTGTGCGTCCTCTCAGTGTTGTTTGAACTTCAGCTTCTCAATCGTGGCGGCAAAGTTCGGCAACCATTTTTCATGCGCCAGGATCATCTCGCTGGCCAGCTGCTCCGCATCGCGGTCGGAATGCACCAGCGGGCTGAGGTTCAGCGCCAGAAGCACGTCATTGAGTTCACCGCTCAGCGCCGCGTTGCTCGCCGCCACTTCAAAGCCTTTGATGGTGTGAATCAGGCCCATCACTTTGTCGTCGAAGTGGGTGATACGTGGATGCGGTTTAGCCCCCTCGCGCCCGAGAATGCAGGTCATCTCGATGGCCCAGTCCGCCGGGATATTGTCGATATGGCCGTGATGCGGCACGTTAACATAGTGCTCCGCCTGCTTGTCGTTGTAGATGGCGTTGATCACCTCACACGCTGCATCGGAGTAATAGGCCCCACCGCGCTGCTCAAGCGCTTTCGGTTTGACGTTCAGGTTCGGATCTTTATATAAATCAAACAGCTGCTTCTCAACTTTCTGAACGATTTGCGCACGCGCGCCGCCCTTATAGTACTCGCCCATTTCGATAGCCAGCATCTCTTTCTGCTTGAAGTAGTAAAGCAGGTACGAGCACGGCAGCAGATTCAGCGAGCGGATCAGCCCTTCGCTGAACGGCAGGTCAAAGATGTTCTTCACGGAGGCCGCGGTCAGGCGACCGGAAGCCACGCCGTCGAGCAGTTCGGCAAAGCGCGATTTTCCGTTCACGATGACGTCTTTAATGAACACCATGTGGTTCAGGCCGAACAGATCGATTGAGAGATCGTCACTGTCGGTCAGCTCCAGCACGTCGCGGATAAACATCTTCATGCCGATCGGGATATTACAGACGCCGATAAAGCGTTTGAAATTGGTATGACGATATACCGCCTCGGTCACCATTCCGGCCGGGTTAGTGAAGTTAATCACCCACGCGTTCGGGCAGATCTCTTGCACATCTTTGACGATGTCGAAAATCACCGGAATGGTACGCAGGCCTTTGAACAGGCCGCCCGCGCCGTTGGTCTCCTGCCCCAGGTAGCCGTGGCTCAGCGGAATACGCTCGTCCAGCTCGCGCGCTTTTAGCTGGCCGACGCGCAGCTGAGTGGTAACGAAATCCGCATCTTTCAGCGCCAGGCGACGATCGAGGGATTTATGCACGGTCATCGGCACGCCCGCTTTCTCAACCATGCGCTTGCACAGGTCGAAAATAATATCCAGCTTCTCCTGACCTTCCTCAACGTCCACCAGCCATAATTCGCTGACCGGTAATTCATGATAACGTTTCAGAAAACCTTCGAGTAATTCTGGGGTATAGCTGCTGCCGCCACCAATGGTTACGACTTTTAATTTCTTTTGCATAATATCTCCCTTAGCGTATCAGGTTAATCGCCTGCAAGGTATAGCGTACTCTTCCCGCTATTTGGGCAAGCCATTAAAGCAATATTTATGGCGGGTAATCCGCCGAAAGTTAATTAATTACCGTTAAATTCTTCCGGTAGCTGTTCGGTGTGAATGAGGTCAACTTCTTAAAAGTTTTAATAAACAGGCTGGGACTGCTATATCCTGACTCATAGGCAATATCGGTGACAGAATAGTTGGTAATCTCCAGCTGTTTTTTGGCAAAATTAATGCGAATTTCATTAATTATTTGCACCGGCGTTTTACGATAATAACGCTGCGTCGCGCGGGTCAGATATTCCTGGGATTTCCCCGAGAGGGATACCATATTTTCCAGCGCATTTTCGCTGAACTGGCCTTTATCGTGCATCAGTTCCACGGTGCTGCGCAGCCACTGTGGAACATCATCCGTCACCTGCTGCTCTTCACGGTGATGCCGCAACCGGTTCATCACGTAGAAGGTCACCGTTTCAATAAATTCATCAAACTCATTGTCGCGGAAGTTAAGCGAGGCGATGACCGTTTCAATCCAGGTCATGAACTCGTTTTTCACACGATATACCTGGGACGCCACAAAGCAGAACGGCACCAGCGGCAGATAGTGCTTCTCAAAGAAGCGTCTGCTGACGCCCACGTTCAGAATGCGGGTCGCGCCAAATTCGTAAAAGCTCTGGTGATAGGAACCCATCGGCAGGAAGACAAAATCCCCTCGCTCCAGCAGGACGCGCTTACCGTTGATCTCCTGGTAGTAGCGGCCGGTCAGAACAATCGTGAACTCATAGTAGTCATGCTGGTGCAGACCGCTGGCGCTCTCCGTCTTGTTGTAGATAACCACGTGAAAATTTTTGCCATTAAACAGTTGCTGTTCAAATGCGGTTTTGATTTCCATCGTGCTGACCTCCTGCTGCTCAATCCGACCTAGTGCATTTTCTCGTGAAGCTCAATCAACTCCGCCACCAGCTCACGCGCCAGCATGGACGTCATCAGGTGATCCTGAGCGTGTACCAGCACCAGGCTGACCTTCATCTTCCCTTCGCCCTGGTCGCTTTCAATCAGCTTTGTCTGCACCAGGTGCGCTTCGTTCAGGGCCGTGCGGGACTGCTCCATCATGGTTTTCGCGGCGGCGAAATCGCCCTGCTTGGCCTGCTTCAGTGCGGCATACGCCAGGCTGCGCGCCTGCCCGGAGTTGATGATGAGGCCCATCACCACTTCTTCGAGATCGTTCTCTGCGGCTTCGTCTGCGACGATACTATCCAAATCTAACATGTTTTAGCTCCTTGTGGCTGGCGCGGGCTTCCCCGCGCCGGTCAATCTTAGAATTTCAGTGAGAGGGCAATTTCCTCTTCGCTCTCTTCTTCATCAATGATGGTGGCAGCTTTGTTCGCAATCGCCACGAACGGCATGTACAGCAGGGTGGCAATCCCGAGGTTGAATATCGCCAGCAGGAAGGCCGCGACGCTACCGTTGGTGTTAAAGAAGGCGCCCAGACCTGCCGGCATGGTCCACGGAGCAATGTTGGTGATCGGTGGAATAATACCCATGTAGTAGGCCGTCAGGGTGATCGCTGCCAGCAGCGGCTGCACCAGGATGAACGGGATAAACATTACCGGGTTCATGATAATTGGCAGACCGAACAGAATCGGCTCGTTAATCTGGAAGATGCCTGATGGCAGGGCCAGTTTCGCCACCTGACGATAGTCAGCGCGACGAGAGACAATAAAGACCGCGATGATCAGACCCAGGGTCGCCCCGGTACCACCCAGGAAGATATAGGAGTCAAGCATCGGCTTCGCCCACACATGGAAGGTTTTACCTGCCGCCAGCGCCGCGTCAACGGAGCCGTACTGCTGGTAAAGCGCAACGTTTTCCAGTGCCCATGGGGTCATAATTCCGCTGTCCAGCGCGGCCAGTGCCAGTGAACCATGCACGCCGAAGAACCACAGCAGAGAGGTGAAAATCACATACGCCCAACCGACCACGCCACCCATCGACGCCAGCGGCGTAGAGATAGAGTCCATGATGATCTGGTGGAAGTTCGTGCCCCAGTGAGAGAGCGCCCAGGCGATAATCCCCATGATGGAGAGGATAATGAAGCCTGGGATCAACGCGGAAAATGAACGAGAAACGGAGGCTGGCACGCTATCCGGCAGGCGGATAACCCAGTTGCGACGGATAATAAAGGTGAACATTTCTGCCACCACCAGGCCGATAACAATACCGGAGATGATGTTGGCTCCGCCCAGCCAGTTTGCGCCAACGGCGTAGGCTTCACCCACGCTGTAAGGCGTGACGGTCATAAACGCGGCAACGGATAATAATCCGGCGGCCAGCGGATCCACTTTCCGCTCTTCAGCCAGCGCCATCCCAATAAAGAAAGGCGCCATCAGCGACATAATACCCAACGTACCGTTATATACGTTGCCGCCAATGGCTTTAAAACCATTAAGGGTTTCAATAGTGGAAGCGTCTAACCGAATTCCTAATGAATAAAAGAAGGAACCTTCACCAAAGCTCAGAAAAACGTTGTTAATTAAAACGAACATGGCCCCGGCCAGCGTCAACGGCATTAATTTAATAAAACCGTTTTTGATGGCATTAACGTGAGGCTGCTTTCCTATTTTAACAGCAAAAGGAAGGAGTACCTTTTCAAGTGAAGCGATGACTTTACTCATAGGAAAATACCCTTAAATGCCGTAACGCATGTTACGGCGTAATTGTGTGTGAAATAACTCTTTGACGGGAAAAATAAAAATTAATTAGCAGCTTTTTTAATGGCTGCCACAGCAGCTTTAAGTACACCTAAACCATCGATCTTGCCGTACAGCCCCGAGTCAATCACTTCGACCGGTTTATTCGGTAGCAGTCGTTGAATTTCGGGCAACATATAGGCAATTTGCGGCCCCAGTAACACAACATCGGCTTTCTGGCCTTTTTCGCCCGCCAGCGTTTCCGGAAACGCTTCAATCACCACAGGAACTTCATACTTTTCAGCCTGCGCGCGCATCTTTGACACCAGAAGCGAGGTTGACATGCCCGCTGAGCAGAACAGGTAGATATGTTTCTTTTCCATCATAATTTCCCTCTTGTATGACTACCTGCCGTCGCGCTATCACTCGACTCGCTGTCCCGGCAGACAGGTAGCTTGCGTACTGTTGTTTATCGTTGAAGTGAGTATACGCAATGGTACAGAGGGGAGATAATTCTGGATAGGCCTAAATTGTCTCTCATTGACCTGGCTTGTTGACTACCTTCACATTTCAGGCAAATAATTCGCGCAAAGAAATAAGATTAACGTATGAATAAAAAAACCGGCCCAGAGGCCGGTTTGTTAACATCTTCAGGCAAGCAGGGTTACTGCGCCTTAGGTGCCTGCGGATCGGTGTCGTATTCAGCACAGGTCTGATAGCCGGAGTTAATCACATGTCCGGTATCATCCAGCGCGACGAAGTAGGTTTCTGCCTTACCATCACGTTGACCCAGGATATAAGTCTGACACGTACCGCGCGCGTGAATCATGGTCACTTCAGAAGAAGGCTTGCCGGCGATCGCAGCCACCTGCGAACGTGTCATCCCTTTTTTAACGTCTTTAACCACGGGCTGGGTAAACTGATCCTTGGTGCGATCGTAAGCCGTACACCCTGCCAGCATCGTCAGTACCGCCGCTGCGCTAAGAATTCCTGCTACGTTCTTGTTCATATTCCGTCCTCTTGTTTATCAGCGTGTTATCTAAGCATGGGATAAAAAGTACTATTGTTCAACTTTGTGATTTACGCCAGACGAATTTCGGAAAATTCTAATAAAACAACGATAAGCTGCTAAATCGCCGCAAATTAACGCACTCGAAACTGTGATCCTTGTCGTTTTCCGCCCAAAGGGTTAGTTTTAACAGTTAACACATTCTGTTTATGTTCTGCATACGGAGGGCATGATGGCTCTGCAACAAGAGATTATTCAGGCGCTGGGCGCTAAGCCTGCGATAGATGCACAGGAAGAGATCCGCCGCAGCGTGGATTTTTTAAAGTCGTACTTAAAAAAGAACGCTTTCCTGAAATCCCTGGTGCTGGGCATCAGCGGCGGGCAGGACTCTACCCTGACGGGTAAACTCTGCCAGATGGCGATTTCAGAGCTTCGTGAAGAGACGGGCGACGAAGCGCTGCAGTTTATCGCCGTGCGTCTGCCTTACGGGGTTCAGGCGGACGAACAGGACTGCCAGGACGCCATCGCGTTCATCCAGCCCGATCGCGTGCTTACCGTCAATATCAAAGCCTCGGTGCTGGCAAGCGAGCAGGCGCTGCGCGAAGCGGGCATTGAATTGAGTGATTTTGTGCGCGGCAACGAGAAAGCGCGCGAGCGCATGAAAGCGCAGTACAGCATCGCCGGGATGACCAAAGGCGTTGTGGTAGGCACCGACCATGCGGCAGAAGCGATCACCGGTTTCTTCACCAAATACGGCGATGGCGGCACCGACATCAACCCGATTTTCCGTCTCAACAAGCGTCAGGGCAAGCAGCTGCTCGCCGCGCTGGGCTGCCCTGAGCACCTGTACAAGAAAGCGCCAACAGCGGATCTGGAAGACGATCGCCCTTCCCTGCCGGATGAAGCGGCCCTTGGCGTCACCTATGACAACATTGATGATTATCTGGAAGGCAAAACGCTGGATGAAGGTACCGCGAAAATTATCGAGGGCTGGTACCTGAAAACCGAGCACAAGCGCCACACGCCAATAACGGTGTTTGACGATTTCTGGAAATAAACGCAAAACGGTAACCCAGGTTACCGTTTTTTGTGTTTGCGCCCTCTCCCGTGGGAGAGGGTTGGGGTGAGGGCATCAGGCCGCACGTCATGGCCGGGTGAGGCGTAGCCGCCACCCGGCTCTTTTTTAACCACAGCACACCTGCTACACTGTATACCTGAACAGTATATGGAGCAGTATGTGAGCAGGCGTCAATCAGCCCCGCGTCTTGAGTTTGAAGCGGCGGCTATCTATGAATATCCCGAACATCTTCGCCCCTGGCTTGAGGCGCTGCCCAAACAGCCGGGCGTGTACATCTTTCACGGTGAAAGCGAGACCCTGCCGCTCTACATCGGCAAAAGCGTTAACATTCGCAGCCGGGTGTTATCCCACCTGCGCACCCCGGACGAGGCCGCCATGCTGCGCCAGTCGCGACGCATTACCTGGTTCCAGACGGCGGGAGAAATGGGCGCGCTGTTGCTGGAAGCCCGGCTGATAAAGGAGCAGCAGCCGCTCTTCAATAAGCGCCTGCGCCGCAACCGCCAGCTCTGCTCCCTGCAGATCGCCGACGGCAAGCCGCAGGTCGTCTACGCCCGCGAGGTCGATTTCTCCCACGCCCCGAATCTCTTCGGGCTGTTCGCAAACAAGCGTGCCGCCCTACAGTCTCTGCAGGCGCTCGCGGACGAGCTGCAGCTTTGCTATAGCCTTTTAGGGCTAGAGGGCACCACGCGGGGCCGCGCCTGTTTCCGCTCCGCTCTGAAGCGCTGCGCAGGCGCCTGCTGCGGAAAAGAGAGCGTTGAGGCGCATCACGCCCGGCTCCTCGCGGGCCTGGCCGGGATCAGCGTCAACTGTTGGCCGTGGGACGGCGCCGTTGCGCTAAAAGAAGTGGGTGAAACCATGACGCAGTATCACATCGTCAATAACTGGCTCTGGCTGGGGGCTGTCGATGATTTAAGCGACGCGGCAACCCTGCTGCGCACCCCCGCGGGATTCGACCACGACGGCTACAAAATCCTCTGCAAGCCCGTATTAGCGGGCAAGTTCGAGATCATCGCGCTCAGTGACCCGGCAGCCAGTTAATTTCACTGAACAGCAGGGTGCCCTGAGACTCCAGCAGACGCAGAGTATGGGTCCCCTCCTGCCAGCTGGCGCCCTGATCGGCCGTGAGCAATTTATCACCCAATTGCCACGCCCCGCTTAATACGAACACCACGCCCCCGCGCGAGCCAAAGGTGGTAAAAGTACGATCGGCAACCCGCACCTTCGCCTGACAGCAGTCGCGCCGGGTCATGATGTTGAAATCCATCGCCATCCTGCCATCGGAAAGCAGCGCCTTCACCGGCAAATCGCCGGCAAAACTGTAAGGCTGATGCTGTTTAAGGGTATGGCAGAACGCCTGACCGGCATCCAGCATCACCTCCCCGCCTTCCAGCAGGGTAATGACCCGGTCGACACCGGGAAACGAGGAGAATTCGCCGTTGCTGGCGATGGTCGCGATACTGGCACGCCAGAAAAAATCGCGCGTCGCGGGAGGGATACAGCAAATTTCTCGCGTTTCGCCAGCACCATTGCGCCAGAGGCTGACCGGCATCTTACGAATATCAAAGAACTCCATCACCACTCCTGAATGGCACAACCCGTGCCAGGGCAAGGATATCGCTACCCCTGCAGTCTTGTTTGTTATCGTTAGGTATTCACAGACACAGTATCGGCAGCAGAGCGGGCAGGCCTTAGCGGAACGTTAATAAAAATGCTAACGCCATGACTCTACAGACATTCTCTGAAGCGACTACAGGAGAATACCGCGCTGGCGGCGGCAGGCAAGAGGGCAGAATAGAAAAACCGCCGGTCCTGTCCACAGCGATTTCGCTTTTGTGGACAGGATCCCGGCGGTCTTAAGAGAGTGAACCGATTATTCGGTTGGTGCTGGCATTTTACCTTCCATCGCCGGACGTTCTGTCAGACGCTTCTCAAAATTGGCATTAAACTGTTTTTTCTGTTCCGGGGTCAGAATGTTGTAGATCTTGTTCTGGGTTTCCATGTGGGCCAGCATGCGGGCTTTGTGCTGCTCGGCCATTTTGTCGATCTGCGCTTCGGCTTTCGCCTTATCGAAGCTGTCACTGGCAATAATGTCATGCATTGCGCGGCGCTCTTCCAGCGGAGGACGCTTCATCTGGTCACGCTGGCTTTTCATGATGTCGCGGATCTGCTGCTTCTGCGCGTCCGTCAGGTTCAAATCTTTGAACATCATCATCTCGTGGTGCATACCCGGCTTGCCTTTATGATGCATCATCATTTTGCCTTCAGCTGGCGCGGCGGTGGTGGTTGCGGTATCTGCGGCGAACGCCATGCTGGTAGCGCCCAGAGCCAGGGTAGAAGCAACAAACAGTGCAGTAAACTTACGCATAATTTATTTCCTTTCTTTCAGTTATTCTTCGGCGCTATGCCGTGTTGACGAGATTAACTTTACGGGGTTTATCGTCAATTAATCAGAGCAACGGTAAAACAATGAAAGTGTAAAAAACATTTTTTCGCCAAATGTGGAGGAAATAAGGATAAAGCGTGGAGAGTTGCAACAAGAAATATTCAATATGATGATTTTAAAGTTATTTAGCAGAAGTATAACGAAGTGACGGTGAATAATAAAGCAATTCGCCAGGAATATTCCGTAAAAGAAATCAGAGCGCTTTAATCGCTAAGAAAACATTTTTACTTTCCCTCCCGGATGGTGAGAGGGAAAAGGTTCAGGTGAGTTTTTCCAGCATCAGACCGGCCCGCAGGCCAAACGCTACGGAGGGGTTGGGGAACAGCACATATTCGGTGGTTTTCTGCACCTCGTAACGCTCTTCGCCATCTTCCGCCAGCAGAGCCCCTTTGCGAAACGGCGTGAAGTTCAGAGTGTGCGCGGCCATGTGAAGCTGGAAAGCCTCGCTGCGGCGGGTGATCTGCTGAACGACCCGGTACCGCTCAACGGGCTGATGTGCGTGCTCGGTAGCCGTCCCACCGAGCAGCGCCCGAAGCGCGAGCTCCGTAGGCGCAAAGCGCGTGAGATCGTTCTGTCCGAACGGTAGCGCTTTTCCCAGCTCCAGCGTACAGGACAGCGCGCCAAACCGTTCGCAAGTGAAGTGAGTAAAGGTCCCGCCCGGCGACTGATGAAACACCAGCGCCTCCAGCCCGGCATCCCCCAGCCAGCTCAGAAACGCTTCATCCCACGGCTGATTGCGCTGCGGCAGAACACCGAATCTGACATGGTAAGAGGCGCGGATCGCCGTATGCAGATCCAGATGCCAGCGCGCCGGTCCCGCCGCGGCAAAAAACGTCGTCACGACGTTCTCCAGCCACTGCGCGCGCGCCGTTTCGTCACTCTGCGGAAACTGCGACCAGCGACCGCCGAACATGCGGTTAATGTCGCTAACCAGGTACCGTTTGTTTTGCGCCAGCGCAGGCGGATTGCCAAGCACCACCAGCACGCGGCACGCAAGGGCGAGCTCGCCGCGATACAGCGCGCGCAGCAGCCCATCGACGATCTCAACGGGTGCGGTTTCATTCCCGTGGATCCCCGAGGAAAGCAGCAGCGATAACGCACTGCTGGCCTTCGGCGTCAGCTCAAGCACCCCGCGCCCCAGCCACCGCCAGCGGAATGAGGGGCCCTCCCCCTCACTCTGGTCCGGCGATTCATCGGCCAGGGTCAGCGCCAGTAAATTTTCCATATCCACTCCTTTAGCGCTGGAACGGGTAAACCGAGCCCAGCTGCAGGATTGACGATAACGCGTCCAGCGCCTCGCGCCCTTCGCGCAGCAGCTGCGGGTCAACCAGATCGGCCTGCGTTAACCGGTCGCGATAGTAGCGGTCCACCCAGTCGTTCAGGGTGTTAAAGAGCGTCTCATTCATCATGACTGCCGGGTTAACGGCCTGTATTTCATTTGGCGTTAACACGACCCGCAGGCGCAGACAGGCGGGACCACCGCCGTTAGCCATGCTTTCGCGCAGGTCAAACACGCGCAGCTCGTCAATCGGGTTATCAGCCTTCACCAGTTCGGTGAGGTAGCGCCACACGCCCCGATGATCCCGGGACTCCTGCGGCAGCACCAGCATCATGCTGCCGTCATCGCGGCTCAGCAACTGGCTGTTGAACAGATAGGTTTCGACCGCGTCCTGCACGCTGACCGCCTGCGTTGGCACCTGGATCGGCATAAAGCCGGGCACGCGTTCGTGCAGCGTGGCGAGCAGCTTATCCTGATGGGCAAAGGCCTGCTCATGGCAGAACAGCACCTGGCGGTTGGACACGGCAATCACGTCGTTATGGAACACGCCCTGGTCGATCACGTGCGGGTTCTGCTGGGCAAAAATCACCTGGGAAGGATTGACCTGGTTCAGGCGCGCAACCGCCTGGCTGGCCGCGAGCGTCTGACGCGCTGGATAACGGGTTGGCGCGGCGTGGCCGCCCTCTTCCCGCCCGTAGATAAACAGCTGCACGGCGGGATCGCCGTAATCGCCACCCAGCCGGTTATGGTTGGCCGCGCCTTCGTCGCCAAACATCGCCACCTGCGGCAGGGCCTGATGGATCTCAAAATGGGCGTCATGCTTGAAAATAGCGCGCAGCACGCGCTCGGTGGTGTCCGCTTCGGTGGCGCGATGAAACTTATTATTCAGGTTCGCCACCGTCAGGTGGACTTTACCATCCAGCGTATCGGCTGACGGCGCGACGGTGGCCGCGTTGGCCACCCACATTGAGGAGGCAGAGCTTGCCGCAGAGAGCAAATGCGGCGTCTGCGTACCCGCTTTTTCGACGACCTGCTCGTCCGTACCGCTAAATCCTAGCTGGCGCAGCACCGCCACGTTAGGGCGTTCCTGCGGCGGGATCACCGCCTGCGGGAAGCCGGCATCCGCCAGCGCCTTCATTTTTAGCAGCCCCTGCTTCGCCGCCAGCTTCGGGTTGGAGACCTGAAAGCGGTGCTTCGTCGAGGCTTCATTACCAAAGGAGAGACCGGCATAGTGGTGCGTCAGCCCCACCAGCCCGTCAAAGTTGACTTCACGCGCTTTCATGGCCTTCTCCCTTCGTAAAATCGAGCCCCGGATTAAGCGTCTCCGGCAGCGTCAGCGCCGGGGTTTCCAGACTCGCCATCGGCCACGCGCAGTAATCGGCGGCATACCAGGCGCTGGCGCGATGGTTGCCCGAGGCGCCCACGCCGCCGAACGGCGCGGTGCTCGCCGCCCCGGTCAGCGGTTTATTCCAGTTCACGATCCCGGCACGCGCTTCCAGCAGCAGTTGTTCAAACTTCTCGCGATGCGGCGATATCAGCCCGCTCGACAGGCCGTAGCGGGTGTTATTCGCCATCGCAATGGCCGCATCAAAATCGTCGTAACGCCAGACGCACAGCAGCGGGCCAAACACCTCTTCATCCGGCACGCTGCTCGCACTGCTCATCTCTACGATGCCCGGCATCAGCAGCGAGGTACCCGGCTGGACCTGCTTCGGCTCCAGCAGGGTTTTCGCCCCGCGCGCTACGTGGTCCTGCCAGGCGTTGAGCACGTTCAGCGCGGCCTGTTCGGAGATCAGCCCGCCGATAAACGGCTGCGGATCGGCATCCCACGCGGCAGGCACCAGCCGCGCGCTCACCTCTACCAGACGCTTCAGGAAGGCATCCCCCTGCGCGCCGCGCTTGACCAGCAGGCGACGGGCGCAGGTGCAGCGCTGTCCGGCGGTAATAAAGGCGGACTGGATCGTCAGGTGCACCGCGGCATCGATATCGTCGGGATCTTCGACAATCAGCGGGTTGTTGCCGCCCATCTCCAGCGCCAGAATTTTCTCCGGCTGCCCCGCCAGCTGGCGGTGCAGCTGATAGCCCGTTCCGGCGCTGCCGGTAAACAGCAGGCCGTCGATATCGCTCAGCGCGCTCAGCGCCTGGCCGGTTTCCCTCCCGCCCTGCACGAGGTTCAGCACGCCCGGCGGCAGCCCGGCCTGCTCCCACAGCTTCACCACCGCCTCGCCGGTTAACGGCGTAAGCTCGCTCGGTTTGAAGATGACGGTATTGCCCGCCAGCAGCGCGGGCACAATGTGACCATTCGGCAGATGCCCCGGGAAGTTATACGGGCCAAACACCGCCAGCACGCCGTGCGGACGGTGGCGCAGCGTGGCCGCGCCGTCCGGCATCTCAGTATGCTGCTCGCCGGTGCGGGTGTGGTACGCCTTAACCGAAATAGCGATTTTATTGATCATCGCCGTCACTTCGGTCGCCGCTTCCCAGCGCGGTTTGCTGGTTTCGGACGCGATGATGCGCGTCAGCTCGGCCTTGTTGGCCTCCAGCAGTCCGGCAAATTTTTCAATAAGCGCCTGGCGCTCGGCGAATGGCCGTTTTGCCCACGCGGGAAACGCGTGTCGTGCGGAACGGCAGGCCTGCTCGACCTGCGCGACGCTGGCGTCATTTCCCTTCCACAGCACCTCTTTTCCAACTGGATTGGTTTTTACGCGCTGTTCGCCCTCGCCCGTTACCCAGTCACCGTTAATCCATAATGTCATGCTGTTTTCTCCTCAGGGCAGAGACGCACCAGGCGAACCGTATCGCCGGCGTTACATTTCAGGGCATCCAGCTCTGCAGCCGTCAGCACCAGACGTTCACATTTCGGGTTGGTCCGCACCAGCATGGCGCGGAAGTTGGCGTAATTTTCGTTCGCCACCAGGCATGCCGGCCAGTCACCCGGCGCGGGCTGGCCTTCGGATACCTCAACCAGGCGGCTTTTGCGGATGGCGCGCACGCGGTCGATATCGCACTCAAGCGTTGGCCCGCCGTCAAAGATGTCGACATAGTTACGGTAGCGGAAGCCCTCTTTCTCCAGCACCGCGCGGGCAGGCGCGGTTTGCGGATGCACTTCGCCAATTACCGCCTGCGCTTCAGGCGTTAAGAAATGGGTATAGATAGGATGTTTAGGCATCAGCTCCGCGATAAACGCCTTCTGGCCGGTGCCGCAGAGATAGTCCGCCCGGCTGAACTCCATCGAGAAGAAGCGCTCGCCCAGGCTCTCCCAGAAGGGCGAGTAGCCTTTGTCGTCGATCACGCCGCGCATCTCTGCCACCACTTTTTCGTTAAAGCGATCGCGGAAAGCGGCCATAAACATAAAGCGCGATTTGGAGAGCAGATAGCCGTTGCCCTCTTTGCGCCACGCCGGGTCGAGGAACAGCGTACAGAGCTCGCTGGCGCCCGTGTGGTCATTGCAGAGAAACAGCGTGGGCAGCGCGTTATAGACGTTCAGCTCTTTCGAGGCGTGAACCATGGTGCCGACGCGGTAGTTGTACCACGGGTCGTTAAGCCCGACGGCCACTTCAATGGCGCAGATCCCGGCCACGCTCCCCGTGTCGGTGTCTTCCAGCACGAACACGTAACCCTGTTCGCTTTTTGGCAACGTCCCCTGCCAGGTTTGCAGGGCGCGCTCAATGCGCGCCGACAGCGTTTTTTCATCGGCAGGAAGCGAGGTCAGCCCGCCTCCCGTCTTACCGGCAAGCTGCATGAGCCCGGCAATATCGCCGCGCTCAACGGGACGGATGACCATCATGATGACACCCCGGATTTCACCTTCTCACACGCCAGCGCAAAACGATCCAGACCGGTTTGCACCTCTTCCTCGCTGACAATCAGCGCAGGGGCAAAACGCACCACGTTGGCACCGGCAATCAGCACCATCACGCCCGCTTTTGCCGCTTCCTGTGAAATAAGCTTCGCTTTTCCGGCAAACTCAGCCGTGAGCTCGCAGCCGATCAACAGCCCCAGGCCGCGAATTTCTTTAAACAGGCCAAGCTTGCCGTTGATGGCGTTCAGGCGCTCAACGAACCACTCGTGACGCTGCTTAACGCCCTTCAGCACCTCAGGGGTGTTAATGATGTCGAGAACCTGTCCGGCGACGGCGGTTGCCAGCGGGTTGCCGCCGTAGGTGGTGCCGTGGGTGCCCACGGTCATCACGCTGGCGAATTTATCGGTGGTCAGCGTCGCGCCAATCGGGAAGCCGCCGCCCAGCGCTTTGGCGGTAGAGAGAACGTCCGGCGTCACGCCGTAGTGCATATAGGCATACAGCTCGCCGGTGCGGCCCACGCCGGTCTGCACTTCGTCGAAAATCAGGACCGCGTCGTGACGGTCGCACAGCTCGCGCAGCCCCTGCAGGAATGCCTTTTGCGCCGGAAGCACGCCGCCCTCGCCCTGCATCGGTTCGACAATCACCGCGCAGGTGGTGTCGTTAATCAGCTCGCTGGCGGACTGCAGATCGTTATAAATGCCGTGGCGGATATCCGGCGGCAGCGGAGCGAAATCCTGCGAATAAGAAGGCTGGCCGCCCGCGCTCACGGTAAAGAGCGTGCGCCCGTGGAAAGCATTTTTAAACGCCACAATCCCGCTCTTGTGCGTCCCAAACTTGTCGTGGGCATATTTGCGCGCCAGCTTCAGCGCCGCTTCGTTGGCTTCCGCGCCAGAGTTACAGAAAAAGACTTTTTCAGCGAAGGTCGCGTCAATCAGCTTTTTCGCCAGGCGCAGTGCGGGCTCGTTGGTAAAGCCGTTGCCGGTATGCCAGAACTTCGCCGCCTGGTCGTTCAGCGCCTGACGCAGCGCCGGGTGGGCATGACCCAGCGCATTCACCGCAATCCCCCCGGCAAAGTCGATATACTCTTTACCCTGCTGATCCCACAGGCGTGAGCCTTCCCCGCGAACCGGAATAAAAGCCGCCGGAGCGTAAACCGGCATCATCCATTCATCGAAATTTTCACGCGTAATTGACAGAGACATAGCGACCTCATCCGGTAAATAAAAAGTTATTTGAATGTTAAATAATTGAGTGTTTGCACTGTGAATGTAGATTGCAGCCTTCGTGCCAGCCAGCGATAAAAATGCATAAACGGGGTGAGGTAACAGAATATCAATAGGTTACAATATGGAGTTATTCACTGTTAGTGCATAAAAAGTGAATATTTTTACGACAAGCGGCGCTTTGCCGCATGAAAATCAGAAAGAGTATGCACAGGCCAAATATAATTCTGGAATTGTGATCGCTCGCGAAATTTATCGACCCTTTACGCCCTGTTTGAGGGCGAAGCGCGTCAGAATGGTGCAAATATTGCACCACCGGCATTATCTGTCGCAGTTATTGGTCGAACCCGGTAACAGTTGACGCAAATTCTGCTACCATCCATGCACTATTCACCTTGCACTGGCAGCGACTATGAAATTTGTCTCTTTTAATATCAACGGCCTGCGCGCCCGCCCTCATCAGCTAGAAGCCATTGTTGAGCAACATCAGCCAGATGTGATCGGCCTGCAGGAGACCAAGGTACACGACGACATGTTCCCCCTCGAAGAGGTGGCGAAACTCGGCTACAACGTCTTTTACCACGGTCAGAAAGGTCACTATGGCGTCGCGCTGCTCACCAAAGACACGCCGGTTTCCGTGCGCCGCGGCTTCCCCGGCGACGGTGAAGAAGCCCAGCGCCGCATCATCATGGCGGAAGTGCCTTCCGCACTCGGGAATATTACGGTCATTAACGGCTATTTCCCGCAGGGTGAGAGCCGCGATCACGAGACAAAATTCCCGGCCAAAGCGAAGTTTTATCAGGATCTGCAGAACTATCTGACGACCGAACTGAAAAAAGAGAATCCGGTGCTGATCATGGGCGACATGAACATCAGCCCGACGGATCTGGATATCGGCATCGGCGAAGAGAACCGCAAACGCTGGCTGCGCACCGGCAAATGCTCCTTCCTGCCGGAAGAGCGTGAGTGGATGGAGCGCCTTCTGGGCTGGGGCCTGGTGGATACCTTCCGCAATGCCAACCCGGAAACGCAGGATCGCTTCTCGTGGTTTGACTACCGCTCGAAGGGCTTTGACGACAACCGCGGCCTGCGTATCGATCTGCTGCTGGCGAGTACGCCGCTGGCGGAGCGCTGCATCGAAACCGGGATCGACTACGACATCCGCAGCATGGAAAAACCGTCGGACCACGCGCCGGTATGGGCTAAATTCAAGCTGTAATCGCGCGTGAACATACGAAAAACACTCTTCCTGTGCGCCCTTCTGGGCGCATTTCTTATGACATTTGTCATTCTGCCGCCTGACACGCTTTCTCTGGCAGGAATTAAAACCCACCAGCAGACGCTACTCTCCCATGTCGACCACGCGCCGCTGCGTAGCGCGCTGATCTTCTTTGCGCTTTACGTGGCGGTTTCCGCTCTCTCGATACCCGGCGCGGCGGTTCTGACCCTGCTGGGCGGGGCGTTATTTACGCTGTGGGAAGGCACCGTGCTGGTTTCTTTTGCCTCCACGCTCGGGGCCACGCTGGCGATGCTCGCCAGCCGTTACCTGCTGCGCGACTGGGTGCAGCGGCGGTTTGCCCGACAGATGGCAACGGTAAATGCGGGCATGGCGCGCGACGGCGCGGGCTATCTTTTTGCCCTGCGCCTGATGCCGCTGTTCCCGTTTTTCCTGGTGAATTTACTGATGGGGCTGACCCGCATCACGGTCCGGCGCTACTGGTGGGTCAGCCAGCTCGCCATGCTGCCCGCGACGGTTATCTTTCTGAACGCCGGGCGGGAACTGGGAAAAGTGGCATCGCTGCGCGATATTTTGTCGCCGGGCGTGGTATTCGCCTTTACACTACTGGGGTTATTACCGCTGGTTACGCGCCGGCTGTTTTCCCGCTATCTCCCTGCTGATAAAAAGTGAGGCATTATGCGCCGTGTGCGTTTTTGCACGTTTCTGACCGGTCTGCTGCTGGCAGCCCCCCTCTATGCCGCCGACGGCTGGCAAGCTATTCAACAGCAGGCCAAAGGCCAGACCGTCTGGTTTAACGCCTGGGGCGGCGATCCGGCGGTTAACCGCTACCTTGAGTGGGTCAGCGGTGAGATGCAAACGCACTATGCCATCACCCTAAAAATCGTCCCGCTGGCGGATGCCGCCGATGCGGTCAAACGTATTCAGACGGAAGCCGCCGCAGGGCGTAAGACCAACGGCTCGGTCGACCTCCTGTGGGTGAACGGCGAGAACTTCCGCACGCTAAAAGAGGCGAACCTGCTGCAAACCGGGTGGGCGCAGGGTCTGCCCAACTGGCGCTATGTCGATACCCGTAAACCCGTTACGGAAGATTTTGCGATTCCAACCGACGGGGCGGAATCGCCGTGGGGCGGCGCGCAGCTGACCTTTATCGCCAGCAAAGTCAGCATGCCAATGCCGCCGGAGGATCCGCAGGCGTTGCTGGCGTACGCGCAGCAGCACCCGGGCAAGGTGAGCTATCCTCGCCCACCCGATTTTACCGGCACGGCCTTTCTTGAGCAGCTGCTGCTGACGCTTTCGGCGCATCCCGAGGCGTTACAAAAAGCGCCTGATGATACGTTTGCCCAGGTTACGGCGCCGCTCTGGGCCTACCTCGATAAACTGCACCCGCTGCTGTGGCGTGAAGGAAAAGACTTCCCTCCCTCACCCGCCCGGATGGATGCCCTGCTCGCCAGCGGAAGTCTGAACCTGTCGCTGACCTTTAACCCGGCGCATGCGCAGCAAAAAGTGGCGAGCGGCGAACTGCCTGCCGACAGCTATAGCTTTGGTTTTCGCGACGGGATGCTCGGCAACGTGCATTTTGTGGCTATTCCGGCTAATGCCAGCGCGAGCGCGGGGGCGAAAATGGTCGCCAATTTCCTGCTGTCGCCGCAGGCGCAGATCCGCAAGGCCGACCCGGCCATTTGGGGGGATCCGAGCGTGCTGGATGCGAAAACGCTGCCCGAAGGTGAAGCGAAACAGCTGCAGGCCCATACGCCTCAGGGGCAGCCGAAGGTGCTCCCGGAGCCGCAGTCCGCGTGGGTGAACGCGCTGGAGCAGGAATGGCTGCGTCGTTACGGCACCCGTTAGGCTGGCTTGTCTGGCTGGCGATGACGGTGATTTATCTGCCGATCCTGCCCGCTGGCACAGTGCTGTTCGCGCCGGCCTTTTCCGTGACGAACTGGCAGCGGCTGCTAAACGATCCTCAGCTGCCGCAGGCAGCCGTTGCTACGCTGGTCTCAACGCTTATCGCTACGCTGGGGGCGTTGTTTATCGCCCTTTCCCTCGTGGCTCTTTTCTGGCCCGGCACCCGCTGGCGGCGCCTCAGCACGCGCCTGCCGTGGCTGCTGGCGATCCCCCACGTGGCCTTCGCCACCAGCGCGCTACTGCTGTTTGCCGAGGGCGGACTGTTTTATCAGGTTTGTACCGTCTGTTCGCCGCCGTTTGACCGCTACGGCGTAGGGCTGGGCCTGACGCTCGCGGTCAAAGAGAGCGCATTTGTGCTGTGGGCCATTTACGCCGTGCTGCCGGGAAAAGGGCTTGCGCAGCAGAAGATCGTCCTGCAAACCTTTGGCTACGGGCGTTTTCAGACGCTCAGTTGGGTGATCCTTCCGGCGATCGCGCCCGTACTCGGGGCGATGATGCTGGCGGTGCTGGCGTGGTCGCTGTCGGTTGTGGACGTAGCGATCGTTCTCGGGCCCGGCAACCCGCCCACGCTGGCCGTGCTGGCCTGGCAGTGGCTGAGCCAGGGCGACGCGCAGCAGCAGGTGAAAGGGACACTGCTGTGCCTGGTGCTCCTTCTTTTGCTGGCCGCGCTTGCCGCGCTGGGGTACGGCCTGTGGAAGGTCTGGCGTCGCGCGATTCCGGACCTGAGCGGGACGCGCCGCAGGTTGCATCTCGTCCTGCCTGAACGCGCATTCAGCGGCTTTTTGCCCGCATGCGGCCTCCTTTGCGCCGCCGTGCTGTTGATGCTGGCGCAGCGGGACGACGTAGGTCCCGTGGGAACCAGCCTCTCCTTCGGTCTGCTTTCGAGCCTTATCGCCCTGATCGTCATTTTTCTCTGGCTGGAATGGGGACCGCAGCGCGGCGCGGCGTGGGTGTGGCTACCGCTCGCCCTTCCGGCACTGCCGCTCGTCACCGGGCAATACGCGATTGCTTTGCATCTGGGTCTCGACGGAGGCTTTTTCGCCGTCCTCTGGAGCCATCTGCTGTGGGTGATACCGTGGATGCTGCTGGTGCTGCAGCCCGCCTGGCGGCGGATCGATCCCCGGCTTATCCTTACCGCCAGAACGCTCGGCTGGCGGCGGGCAAAAATTTTCTGCCTGCTGAAATGTCCCCTGCTGGTGCGTCCTGCGCTGCTGGCCTTTGCCACCGGCTTTTCCGTCAGCATGGCCCAATATATGCCGACCCTGTGGCTGGGCGCGGGGCGTTTCGCCACGCTGACCACCGAGACCGTCGCGCTCAGCAGCGGAGGCAGCATCCCGGTTCTCGCTAACCGTGCCCTGGGATTACTGCTGGTCACGGGCGTCGTATTCGGTCTTGCTGCGCTGTTATCCCGGCTCGCGGGCCGCTACCGTCAAGGATTACGCTAATGCTCAAGGTCAACGATCTCACCATCGAACCGCTTTTCCGCGAGGTCAATTTTTGCGTACCCCGCGGGAAGATTGTCACCCTGATGGGGCCATCCGGCAGCGGCAAATCGACCCTCTTTGCCTGGATGGTCGGCGCGCTGTCAGAGGATTTTCAGGCGCAGGGCGAACTGTGGATCGGCGAACGCCGCTGCGACGGTTTGCCCGTCGAATCCCGCGGTCTGGGGATTCTTTTTCAGGACGCGCTGCTGTTTGACCCTTTCAGCGTTGGGCAAAATTTGCTGCTGGCCTTGCCTGAGCGGATCGCGGGACGCGCACGGCGAGAAGCGGTCGAGCAGGCGCTGGATTCCGCCGGGCTTGGCGGTCATTACGACAGCGATCCGGCCACCCTTTCCGGCGGAGAGCGCGCCCGGGTGAGCCTGCTGCGCGCCCTGCTCGCAGAGCCGCAGGCGCTGCTGCTGGACGAACCGTTCAGCCGCCTTGATAAAGCGTTACGCACGACGTTCCGGGCATGGGTATTTGACGCCGTCCGCGCGCGCAATATTCCGGTGGTGCTGGTCACCCATGACGAGGACGATATTCCGCCCGGCGGCGAGGTGATGGAGATTTCTCGCTGGCAATAATGTGCTAACGCAATGTTTTCCGTTTCGGGAGAGACGACAATGCCCCCCTCTTTTACTGACGTCAGGTTATTCGATGAAACGTGTTTCTCAACTGACCGCGCTGGCCCTGATCTGCGGCCTCGCCTCTTTTTCCTCTCAGGCTGCTGATATGGCCAACGCGATGACGCTGTCTCAGCTTCAGGCGCAGCACGGCGCGGCAATCGACACCCGCCCCAGCGCCTTCTATAACGGCTGGCCGCAGACCCTCAGCGGTCCTTCCGGGCACGAACCCGCTGCGCTCAACCTGGCAGCCGCCTGGCTTAGCGCCATGAGCGACGAGCAGATTGCACTTTGGGCAAAACAGCATCAGCTTACCCCTGCGACGTCCATCGCGCTGTATGGCGAGGAGAACGATAACCAGGCGGTGAAAGCCCGTCTGGAGAAAGCTGGTTACCGCCACGTTTCGCTGCTCAGCGATGCTCTGCGGACGCCCGACCGCCTTCAGCGCCTGCCCCACTTTGAACAGCTGGTCTACCCGCAGTGGATCCACCGGCTTCAGCAGGGCAAACCGGTGACCGCCGCGCCGGCGGGCGAATGGAAAGTCATAGAAGCGGCCTGGGGCGCGCCGAAGTTTTACCTGCTTAACCACATTCCCGGCGCGGGCTACATTGACACCAACGAGGTGGAAAGCGAGCCGCTGTGGAACAAAGTCTCCGACGACAGGCTGAAAGCAATGCTGGCAAAGCACGGGATCCGTCACGATACCACCGTCATTCTGTACGGGCGCGACGTGTATGCCGCCGCGCGCGTGGCGCAGATCATGCTCTACGCGGGCGTGAAGGATGTGCGCCTTCTCGATGGCGGCTGGAAGGCGTGGTCAGATGCCGGTCTGCCGGTTGAGCGCGGTACGCCCGGCAAAGTGGCTCCTGCCCCTGATTTTGGCGCGCCGATCCCCGGCCAGCCGCAGCTGATGGTGGATATGGAACAGGCGCGCGGCATGCTGCACCGTCAGGATGCCTCCCTGGTCAGCATTCGTTCATGGCCGGAGTTTATCGGCGAAACCAGCGGCTACAGCTACATCAAGCCAAAAGGTGAAATTGCCGGTGCCCGCTGGGGTCACGCGGGCAGCGATGCCACCCATATGGAGGATTTCCATAACCCGGATGGCACCATGCGCAGCGCTGACGACATCGCCGCCCAGTGGAAGCGCTGGAATATTCTGCCGGAACAGCAGGTCGCGTTTTACTGCGGCACCGGCTGGCGGGCGTCCGAAACCTTTATGTACGCCCGGGCGATGGGCTGGAAAAATATCGCCGTCTATGACGGCGGCTGGTACGAATGGAGCAGCCACCCGCAGAACCCGGTCACCGCCGGAGAGCGCGGACCAGAGAGTGCTCTCTAACGGGTGAGTGACTTCAGCGTCACGTAGCCGCTCCAGATGCGCGTTGTGGTGGTCAACCAGCACAGCGCGCCGAATATCCACGCGAACAGCGTAAACTGTGCCGGAAACAGGCAGCACAGCACGAACAGCGCGATGGTCTCCGTCCCTTCCGTTAACCCGCCGATATAGTAAAACGACTTATGCGCATAGCCGGGGTTGTCGATATCGTGCTTCGCCGCCAGCGCGGCAAAGGCGAGAAAACTGCTGCCGGTGCCGATAAAAGCAAACAACAGCCAGGCCGCCGCCAGCGCATTCTCTACGGGTGCAGCCAGCGCAAAGCCAAACGGCACCAGCGCATAGAACAGAAAATCGAGGGCGATATCGAGAAACCCTCCCGCATCCGTCAGCCCTCTCCGACGCGCCAGCGCGCCGTCCAGACCATCCAGCAGGCGGTTCAGGACGATGGCGGCCAGCGCCGCCGGATACCAGCCGAGGGCCAGAAACGGCAACGCCAGCAGGCCGATGGCAAACCCGGCAAGCGTTAATCCGTCGGGCGTAACGCCCGGCTTATCCAGCACGGATACCAGACGGTCCAGAGCGGGTTTTACCCGCGGGTGCAGGTGACGGTCAAGCATCAGGCCTCCCTTTAAACGTGGCGCACAGCCCCTGTGCCGGTATATCCAGCGCGGCATTAAACCGGGCCGAGAGATTCTGAAAGGCAATGAGCGCCGTCATTTCAGTGATGGCATCATCCGTAAAGTGGCGTTTCATCACCGTTTTGATTGCTTCATCCACCCGGGGCGGCGTGGCGGTCACCGCCTCCGCATAGGCCAGCGCCGCGCGTTCCTGTTCACTGAACACGTCAGAATTAGCCCAGCCGCTTACGGCCTGGACTTTATCCAGCGCGCCGCAGCGCTCGGCCAGGCGCAGGCTGTTGGCGTCAATACAGAACGCACAGTGGCACAGCTGCGATACGCGCGTCATAAGCAGCGAGCGCAGCACTGGCGTCAGGCGCGCTTTTCTGCGCTCCAGAAACCCCACAAACAAAGCGACCAGCCAGAACAGACGCGGCATGCGTCCCCACCAGCGCGTGGGGTTCAGCACGGCGCCGAAGTGTTTTTGCTGCATGGCGGCAATGGGTTTTACGCTCGCCGGAAGGGTTGGGATGGGCTCTACCCAGGTGGACGTCTCTTTCACCTGATTCTCCTGATGGCTGGACTCTTTGAAAGGGCACGATAATATGGCGTTTTTCGCTATCAAGTATTGACGACCATGCTAAAAACAGTCGATGTCGTTGCGGCCATCATCGAAAAAGACGACAAAATTTTACTGGCACAGCGCCCTGCTCACGCCGACCAGCCGGGAATGTGGGAGTTCGCTGGCGGCAAAGTGGAGGCCGGAGAAACCCAGCCTGAGGCGCTTATCCGCGAGCTGCGTGAAGAGCTGGGTATCGAGGCTCAGCCTGAGCAGTACGTGGCGAGCCATCAGCGCGAGGTATCACAGCGGTTAATCAACCTGCACGCCTGGCACGTACCCCGCCTCAGCGGAGAGTTAACGGCGCACTACCACAGCGCGCTGGCGTGGTGTACGCCGGAAGAGGCTTTCAGTTATGAGTTAGCTCCGGCGGATATTCCGCTGCTGGAGGCGTTTATTCTTTTACGCGACGCCAGACCAGCGGATTCGTGCTGATGGTACGTTCATCGCGCTGGCAATGCAGCAGCACGCCATCCGCCTTCACGACGGCCCCTTCAGAATAGTTTTGATCCTGGTAGATGCAGCACTGGTTACACGGCTGCGCGCGCTGGCCGCTGGAGCTAAACACCTCCGGCGGCACATTCACTTCTACATCCGGGCGAATGCGGTCAGCCTGCGCGCCTGCGGTCAACATCAATGATAACGCGGCCATCACGTAACGGTTCATAGACTTCTCTTCCTGTTGTGTCCTGATAATGACTATAACGGTAAATCGGACAGAATCTTTAATTTAGCGCGCCATCGCTTTTTGTTATGACGCGGCCCGGGT
This sequence comes from Enterobacter cloacae complex sp. P47BA, assembly GCF_014930485.1. Taxonomy (NCBI): domain Bacteria; kingdom Pseudomonadati; phylum Pseudomonadota; class Gammaproteobacteria; order Enterobacterales; family Enterobacteriaceae; genus Enterobacter; species Enterobacter cloacae complex sp. P47BA. Next base: position 722,847 of record NZ_JADBRF010000001.1, read on the forward strand.
CATTAATTTCCCTTTCGGTCCACATTTCTGCTTGCTTCACAAAGCGGTACGGGTGGTATAGTCAAAAAAACAACACAAATCGCATAAGCAACATACATTAATGACTATAAGAGGTTCTTATATCTATGGATCAGACACGCTCTCTGGAAAGTTTCCTTGCCTATGTTCAGCAGCGCGACCCTCATCAAAGCGAATTTGCTCAGGCCGTTCGTGAAGTAATGACTACCCTCTGGCCGTTCCTTGAAGAAAACCCGCGCTATCGTCAACTGTCGCTGCTGGAACGTCTGGTTGAACCAGAGCGTGTGATCCAGTTCCGCGTGACCTGGGTGGATGACCGCAACCAGGTACAGGTCAACCGCGCCTGGCGCGTGCAGTTTAACTCCGCCATCGGTCCGTTTAAGGGCGGCATGCGCTTCCACCCTTCCGTGAACCTGTCGATTCTGAAATTCCTTGGCTTTGAACAGACGTTTAAAAACGCGCTCACCACCCTGCCAATGGGCGGCGGTAAAGGCGGGAGCAATTTCGACCCGAAAGGCAAAAGCGAAGGCGAAGTGATGCGTTTCTGTCAGGCGCTAATGACCGAGCTCTACCGCCACCTCGGCCCGGACACCGACGTACCGGCGGGGGATATCGGCGTGGGGGCCCGCGAAGTGGGCTTTATGGCCGGGATGATGAAAAAGCTCTCCAACAACAGCGCCTGCGTCTTTACCGGCAAAGGATTATCGTTTGGCGGCAGCCTGATCCGCCCGGAGGCGACCGGCTACGGCCTGGTTTACTTCACCGAGGCAATGCTCAAGCGTCACGGTTTAGGTTTCGAGGGGATGCGCGTGGCGGTCTCCGGCTCCGGTAACGTGGCGCAGTACGCTATCGAAAAAGCGATGCAGTTTGGTGCCCGCGTGGTAACGGCCTCCGACTCTAAAGGCACGGTAGTGGACGAAGCGGGCTTTACGGCGGAGAAGCTGGCGCGCCTGTGCGAAATCAAAGCCAGCCGCGATGGCCGACTTGCCGATTATGCCGCGGAGTTTGGCCTGACGTATCTGGAAGGCAAACAGCCGTGGGGCGTGCCGGTGGATATCGCCCTGCCGTGCGCCACGCAAAACGAACTGGACGCGGACGCCGCGCGCACGCTAATTAGCAACGGCGTGAAGGCGGTAGCGGAAGGGGCGAATATGCCGACCACTATCGAGGCAACGGATCTGTTCCTGGAGGCGGGCGTGCTGTTTGCGCCAGGCAAGGCGGCGAACGCGGGCGGCGTGGCGACCTCCGGCCTGGAGATGGCGCAAAACGCGGCGCGGCTCGGCTGGAAGGCGGAGAAAGTGGATGCCCGTTTGCACCACATCATGCTGGATATTCACCATGCCTGCGTCGAGTACGGCGGCGAGGCATCGCAAACCAACTACGTGCGCGGGGCAAATATCGCCGGGTTCGTGAAGGTGGCGGATGCGATGATTGGGCAGGGTGTGATTTAAGGTTTATATCGTGCGGCCGGGTGCCCTCACCCCGGCCCTCTCCCACAGGGCTGAGGGATCCCCACAAAATAATACCAGCACGGACGACCCCCTCTCCCTTGGGGTGTACGGTCCGGGGACATAGTGAACACTTGTTCGGGGACATGGTAGACACTTACAACTAAGGCATAAGAACCCGTCTATGGAGTCGCTTATGCCCTGGGATGCGAGAGATACCATGTCATTACGTACCGAGTTTGTACTGTTCGCCTCGCAGGACGGGGCGAACATCCGTTCCCTCTGCCGTCAGTTCGGCATTTCTCCTGCCACCGCCTACAAGTGGCTTCAGCGCTGGGCTGAGGAAGGTGCCTCCGGTCTTCAGGACCGCCCGCGCATACCGCACCATTCCCCGAACCGCTCATCTGACGACATCACGGCCCTGCTGCGCATGGCCCATGAGCGCCATGAACGCTGGGGCGCCCGCAAGATTAAGCGCTGGCTTGAAGACCAGGGGCACCGTATGCCCGCCTTCAGCACCGTCCATAATCTGATGGCCCGTCACGGTCTGCTGCCGGGCGCATCACCGGGCATTCCCGCCACGGGACGGTTCGAACACGACGCGCCGAACCGGCTCTGGCAGATGGATTTTAAGGGCCACTTTCCCTTTGGCGGTGGCCGCTGCCATCCGCTCACCCTGCTGGACGACCACTCCCGTTTTTCCCTGTGCCTGGCGCACTGTACCGATGAACGGCGCGAGACCGTGCAGCAGCAGCTGGTCAGCGCGTTTGAACGCTACGGCCTGCCGGACCGGATGAC